>JBGSVZ010000113.1:0-116253 GCA_041752695.1 Terrimicrobiaceae bacterium | reverse complement strand
TCCAGCGCCACTCGGGCTTTGAACTCCGGCTCGTGTCTTCTGCGTTTTCCTTTCATCGGCTTTTTCCTTGTATCCCTCCCTCCCGATTCCCGCAAAATCTATAGCTTAACCACTGGTCCGATTTTTGGGGTCCACCTCACTGTCACTTCAACCACGGGATACCGGACGGTCTCGGTGCCGTACCGTCGGTAGGCTTCGGCAAACAACTCACACTCGATGATGCCGGTGTTGTCACAGATGGAGATGAATTTCATCATCCCTCCGTTGTCCTGGCGGTGCAGCCGGTCTTCGATGATCATCCCGGCGATGGATACCCGCTCGCCGTGGTTGTCCTTGAGGGCAGCGATGGGGCAGTAGGAATGCCAATTCACACCGGGGAACATCGCCAACGGATGATCAGTCACGGGGAATCCCAGAATCTCCCGTTCATCGCGGAGGCGTTCGATCCGGGATGGCTCGACCAACGGGATGGGGGGAATGTCGGGTTTTTCCGAACCTGTGAGGAGCATGCCTTGTCCGGCAACCGCTGGCCATTGAGCCAATTCCCGAAACTGCCAGAACTGCTCCGTTCGAAGTTGGCCCAAACTGTCGAAGGCACCTACACGGATGAGCCGGTTCATTTCTTCGGTAGATGGCAGGACACGCAGGTAAAAGTCTCTCATGGAACTATATGGTTTGCCCGTATCCCACCGTTGGAGGGCTTTGGTGGATAGGCCGTTGATTTGGGAAAGTGGGACGCGAATTGAGCCATCGACAGGAAAAAAGTGGTCACGGGAGTGGTTCACGTCTGGGGACAGAAACCCGATGCCAAGACGCCGGCACTCAATCGAGTAAACCAGCTTGGAGTAAAACCCCTTACCATTGGTAAGAACTGCCGCGAGGAATTCGGCAGGATGGTATTTCTTGAGTGATGCAGCCTCGTACGCCTCGACCCCGTAGGCAGTGGAGTGCGCCCTACAAAACGCGTATCCTTGGAAGCCGTAAACGAGATCCCAGACTGCTTTAATTTCTTCGGGAGTACGCCCTATCGCTTTTGCGGCAGCTTCGAACTCCTTCCCAATTTCGTTGATTTTCTCCTCTTGGGATTTCACCAAGGCACGGCGGAGGATGTCGGCTCGTCCCGCTGGTAGGCCGGCAAAATCCTCGCAGATCTGGAGGATGTGTTCCTCGTAGGCCACAACCCCGTAGGTGGATCGAAGGGCCGATTCCAAGGAAGGGTGGACGTAGTCAACCGGCTCCAAACTCTGTGCTCGAAGAGCGAACTGCTCCTTCTTCAAGTTGTTGGCTGCTCCGGGCCGAATGACGCTCACGATGGCGATGAGGTCATCAATGTTGTCTGCCTTCACCATTCGCTGCAACGTACACATGGCGGGTGATTCGATGTGGTGGACACCTCGGCCGTCGCCTGCGGAAATCATCTTCCAAACCTCAGGATCCTCCCATGGTTCCAACGCTTTCAGATCCACCGATATTCCCCGATCAGCCAGCATCTCCCGGGTATCCCGCATTACCGCCAGTCCACCCTGAGCGAGGATGTCCATTTTGATCAACCCGATGGCTTCTACCTGTTCCATATCCAGGTGAGTGGTCGGGTATCCCTTGGCGCTCTGGAAGACAGGTGTCAGGTGAGTGATGGGGAGGCGTGACAACACCACCCCGCATGGATGCATCTTGGGATTCTTGGGGAATCCATCCAAGCGGTGCGCCAATCGCAACGCTGTCTGGTAGGGATCCTCGGTGAAATCCAAGTCCCGGCATTCCTGGCTCTCCGCCACAGCTTCCTGAACCTTCGACGCGCCGGTTGATGGGAGCCGCTCCGTCATCCTTCGGATCTGGTATTCAGAAACCCCCATGACCTTGGCGATGTCGGCAAACGCACTTCTGCCGCGGTAGGTCGAGAATCCCCCGACGATTGCGGCATGTTCGCCGTACCGTTTGAAGATCAGGTCAACCACGTCATCCTTCCTGTCATGGGCGAAGTCGATATCGATGTCAGGCAGCTTGTTGAGCACCATCCGGTCCCGATTGAGAAAGCGTCGGAAATACAGCTCGAACCGGATCGGACAGACATCTGAAATACCGAGGCAATAGCAGACCAGGCTGTCGGCCGCGCTGCCCCGGGTGATCCACTCGATGCCCTCCGCCTTGCAGTCCTGAAGAATCTCCCATGTCAGGAGGAAGTATTCCTCGTACCCCACCTCACTGATGATCCCGAGTTCCTCCTCAATCTGGCTTTCCACCCGAGGAAGCATCGTACGCTTGTTGGCGTATCTGCGTTGTACGCCCTTCATGGTTAGACAACGGAGGAATTCATGGGCGGTGGTGCCATCCGCAGGGAAGTAGCGGGGGAATCTCAGGCCACCCAACTCGAATTCGAATTCGCACTGTTCCGCGATTTCCAAGGAATCCCTCCAGGCCGTCTGGTAGTTCAACAATTCCGGGGCGGTGGGGAAATGGAACCGTCCCTTCCGCTTCTGGGGATTGCGTTCGGCCAGGAGGGAAAGTGTTCGGATGCTCTGGAGAATCTCGAACATGGGGCGTTCGGTGGGGTCGGAGTACCGAATCTCCGGGAGCCAACCCACTGGCCTCAGAATCAATCCCTCGGTGCAGTCTGGGTGCAGTTCCCGTTCGGGTGACGACAGGGTGGAACAAATGTTCCTATAACCCACGGCATCCCGGACGTAGGCAAGAGAGGGGGTACCGCGGAAAACAACCTCTGCCGCGATGATGGGTTTGATTCCGGCTTCCTTCGCTGTGATGAAGAAATCTACGGCTCCGTGAAGGTTAGGGTCGGTCACCGCAACGGAGCGACATCCGTTTTCCAGCGCCAAGGTCACGACATCCCGTGCGTTCAGCAGGGAATCCATGAAGGAGTACGAGGATTTGAAATTCAAGGGTCCCCATTCGATTCTGCGGGTCGGGGTGATGATGTTGGGTCCTGCGGGAGTCTGTTCGGCCGTATTGCCGTAGCTCTGTAGGAACAGGTCGTGGCCACGCATGATAGCGTTATTCCCGTACCTGCTTTTCAACACGTCCAGCACAGGGGAAAGCTTCCTTCGAAGGGCAGAATCCACCCCGGCATCGATCAGGTTGAGTCCCGCTTGGAATACTGCCCCATAGACCCCGCTCAACTTCACCGACACCAAACGGAGGGAAACCCTCCGCTCCCATGCTTTTTTTAGCAGACGGCGGAGGAGGGGATAGGAGTCGGTCTCCAGGTCGGTTGGTTCGTCCAGGCTTTCGCTCCGCCGACAGTCCTCAAAATCGTTGTACCGGATCCTGACCTCAATGGTGCGGACGGTTCGTTGTTCCGCTCGCACCTTGGCAAAAAGGCGGTCCGCGATGCTGCGAAGCTTGGCCAGGATCCAATCTTCATCGGTCACATCCTCCCCGAAGGTTTCCTGTTCACCCCAGCTTTTGGCAGCGGGGGAATCTGTCACGACGGGACGATCATCAATCCCCTGGGCAAACTCCCACATCTGCCTGGCTCCCTTACCAACGAACAAGCTCAGTTGTTGGGGAGGAACTTCAGCGATTTGTCCGATCCGTGCCAAGCCGGCTTGGTTGAGCGTCTTGGCCATGACCGGACCGACGCCGGGGAGCCATTTGTTTTCTAAAGGGGAGAGGAAATCCCTTTCGCCACCTGGATAAATTTCCAAGAAGCAGGATGGCTTTTTCAGCTTACTCGCCACCGCACTGACCAGTTTGTTGCTGGCAATCCCTTCCGAAACCGAGATCCGCATCGATTGCCGAATGGCGGTGCGGATGATCTGGGCAACCTCCCTGGGTGATTTGGATCTGTTCCCCTTGAGGTCGAAGTATCCCTCATCAATCGAGGCGACCTCTACGAAGGGGGTATGGTCGAGGGCGTAGCTGAACATCCATCGGCTGAAACGCTCGTATCGGTCGAAGTCCCCTGAAACCACGATAAGATTGGGGCAAATCTTCCGGGCCTTGGCGGTGGGCATGGGGGTATAGACTCCGAGCTTTCTGGCCTCGTAGCTGGCGCTGGCAACGATGCCTCTTTTCTGTCCGCCCACTGCCACAGGTCTTCCCCGCAATCTTGGGTCCGTCGCTTGTTCAACCGAGGCATAAAACGCATCGGCATCGAGATGGACAATCATCGCCAGTCCTCCTCATGCCACTTTCTTGTTGAGCCGGATAAGTGCCCGAAACACCCCCTCAATCACCAGCTCGTATGCTGGGGTGAGGGTCTTGTACTTCGGGTTCTCGGCTTTCAGAAAGGGTTTCCGGTCTTTGACGACCAAGCGTTTGAGTGTCATCTCGCCATCAATCGCAGCGGCAACGATGTCGCCGTGGTTGGCGGGAATGCCATGCTCCAGAATGACCATGTCCCCGTCCAGGATCCCGGCACCGATCATGGAATCCCCGGACACCTTGAGGGCGAACGTCCTGGCATTCCGGGGAAGCTGGATGGCATCGGCATCAATGGAGATGAAGCGATCTGATCGCTGCTCATCTTCGTATGGCCGTGCCATTGGTGTCATATCGTGGAATTACACGATATTCCTCATCGAGATCGGAGGGCAAGAATTTAATGCTCTCCTCAGGTTGGGTCTGCTACCTTCCCGGCATGAAACCCGTTTCACGTTGGGCTGTAGCGGCTCTGGTTACACTGTCTGGAATCGCATCCAGTGCATTCGCTCAGGTGGAGTACGTGCGGGAGATTGAGGTCCCATCCGGTTGGCGCAGTGTCCTCGGGACTTCGCAATCTCCTTTTGAGTCCGTCGGTCCCTACACCCGTCCGTACCTCACGAAGGAGCAAGCCTACTTCGCCCTCAATACGAGCACAGGCGAGTTTGACTGGGGGGCCGATTGGCAGATAGAGGTCAGGCTTTCTCCCGACTCTCGGCTGGCGTGGATGGGCGGCGGTGCTACATCGAATGCGCATGTGCTCGCGATCACTTCGCTTGGGACGATCCTGACTTACAACATTACTTTCCAAGCGATAACTTGGGATGCACCACTCGCCGGGAACTTCGGCTCCGTCGTCCATTCCATCGCGCCATTCAGCCTTGATACTCCGATCTCCATGATCACGGACTTAGGGCACCACACGATTGATCGTATAACCGGCACTGTGAATGCTGCTCCGCTCTCTGGTGTGGATACAGCCACCACGCATTTCATGGCCTACGGTGCAGATGGCCTGCTCTACGTGCTCGACTACGGCAATGAGCGGATTGCCAGCTTTGATCCGGATAACGCATTTGCTCCGGTGAACAACTTCAATCTGAACAGCGACCCTGGCACGATCACAGCCAACGAACAATTTGCCATCGGCATCAATGGCAGTTTCTACCTGTCTGATGGTCTGGGGGGCGGCTCGTACTACAACAGCCTTGGCGAGTTTGAGGGCGTATTCATGTTGCCGGAAGGCACGGAAGGCACCCCCTACACGGGACAGTCCTTCATCAACACCGACGCCAGAGGGAACATCTTCGTCTACGACGCCCAGACCGGCCTGCACCAATATCAGGACACCAGCGTTGTGCCCGAGCCTGGCATGGTGGCGCTGCTTGGCCTCGGAATGGTCGTCCTTCTAGCCCTGCGCCGACGGTTGCCGATTTTGCGGACTGGCTGATCTCCTCAATATGGGATCTCTTGGAAGGGGTAAGTCGCGGACACTACGCGGTAGGTTCCGGAGATGGGCATCAACTCCGTCGAGATTCAAGGCGGGGAAAGTTATTCTCGCCAGATTTTGTAGTCGACCTCATCGGCCATTAAAGCGCCGGATGGGGTAAAAGGATGCCTGCGGATGATGATGGTAAGGCTGGACTGATGACCCTCGTCGGGAAGAGCGTAGATTAAAGCTTCGGTTTCCTTGGTGGCGCGCTCGTCCTCCCAGTCCTTGCAGAGGAACTGGACGGTGTATCGAGTTTGGACGCCCTCACCGGTGTGGGCGGGTTTGTCGGAATAGACTTGGCAGAAGAGCGGCTTGTTCATCTCGAATTCCTTTAACGGTGGTTCAAGCCATTCACCTCAATTTTCAGCTTGTGGGTGCTTGTGGAGGAGAATCAGGGCTCTCCTCCAACGGCAGCCATTGCGTGACTTTTAAAGAATTGCCTTCAAGATCCTCCCAAGTGGATTCTTCAAAGGGAATGCCGGGGTCGTCGCAGCACCAAACACCCTGAGCTACCGTCTCGCCGTCTGTGGTCCAAACAACTACGCCCTCTGGCGGGTATTCATCCAAGACAACCCTGCACCAATCGAGTGGTTTTTCAGATTCGGACATTCAACTATGATCGCTTCCTGTGGTTGGATAGCGCGTGTCAGAATGGTAAGGAAACAAATTTTCGACCTGCCGAGCCGACGGCAAACACCATGCGTTATTCGTGTTACAACTCGCAGCGACTGGCGGGACGGTGAATATTTTGACCATGCGTTTCAATTTCGGGGGAGATTCTAATCGAGAACCAGACGACGAGGGGCCAATTCAGCCGTTGATACCCCCGCCGCCAGAGTGCCCAGACGATGAGCATTATTTCTCACGTGAAGTGCCCTTCGTAACCGACGAGGGGAAAGTTCTCGGATCTACATATGCCTGCGAGAAATGCGGGAAGACACTTAACCCGCTGCGGGATGGAGGAAGGTGGCGATTTTGCCACAGAGAGTTGCCTGAGATGGATGGAGCGATGGTTTGGGTATCGATATTTAACTCGGTTGGCGCGATCCCAGCATTCTTTGAACTTTCCGTGGAAAACCCAAAAGGGCACCAGTGGAATGAGACCGATGGGACAAAAGACATCCAAGCTGTTTATGGTTGGATGCCCCGGAAAATTGGTGAGGAGCCGCCAATAACTCTCTTCCCCAATTGGAAAGCCCCTCACTGCCCGGATGGTTCAGCCCATGATTGGGAGAAGGAAGAATACTTCGACCTGGATGACAATTACGCAGGAGAATACATGTGCTGCCGGAAATGCGGGCAGATTTGGGATTCATGAATGAAACGTGCGGCCCGAGGCAGCGGCGGTTCAGCCAAAGAGATCTCCTTGGGCCGAATCGGAAACTGGAGGTCTTTTCGTAGGCCTTCGTGGGAGGGGCGCGTCCGCCGTTGGAATAATCATCGGAGGAACCTCCTTCAGGAGATCCGGTCCCACCGCATTGTTCGCCACCGGCCAGTATCTAAAAAAATCATCGGGTGGAGTCGCAATCATTCGGCGTTTCTCCTCATCGGTGAGCGGTTCAGGATCCAGGTATCGTTCCCAATCAGCCTCCTCAATGAAGATCGGGACTCGGTCATGGACGGCAGATATTTCCGCATTTGGCGGCATCGTGATGGTCGCCATCATTCCATCATCCACGCTGAACAGGCCAGCGAACGCCATGGGCTTACCATCCTTGCGCTCGATGTAGTACCGCTGCTTGTGCGGCTTCTGGATCAATTTCCACTCGTAATATCCCGTGGCCGGGACAAGGCAACGACGGTGGGCGAAACTCTCCCGATATGCCGGGTAACGTCGGACGTTCTCCCCTTTGGCGTTGGGATGGCGGAATTTCTCATGAACCCACATCCAATCGAGTCCAACCATTTCCCGGCCCCCGTTCTTCCCGAGTCGAATCGTCGGCACCTTGGTGCCAGGACGAACGTCGAATCGCTCCTTCGGGAGAAATTCCCCGGCGGGGAGGCGGAACATGTCGAACAGTTCTTGGTCTGTGAGTTCGCAGGCGTATCGGCCGCACATGGGGACAGCCTATCATGGTCGACTGTGAGAATCCACCGTTGGATTCCGTTCCAACAGGATACGGGATGACGAAATTACCGGGACGAAACTGCGGTGAATCTTCTTCACTGCCCAGACTGAATGTGGGAGAAAACCCTCCGACTCCGCTTGCGGGTAGATGATGAGCGACCAGCAAAATCAAAAACTTGGTCTTCGGACATATGCGACGTTTCTCGGCGGCGTCGTGTTGCTTTTGTCAGCGTTTATCGCCAGCGCAATTTTGAATCCCGTCGGGCTTTATGGGCGTTCGTGGTTCGACCCGCTCTTCCTTCCCTTGGTTGGGTTGAGCTTCGTTCTCTGCCTAGTCTCACCATTTTTGTCCCACATCCCTGTCCATGCTCGCTTAATCATCTCGCTTGGGGCGCTCTTTGTTTACGGGATTCTTTTTTTAGGAGCAATTTACCTTTCGCTGATCCTCACGGGATGGGGATAATTTGAAACCGCCATGCCGTTCCGTTCCCTCCTGCTTGCTCTCCTGTTCGCCACCGCCCTGCAAGCGGCACCAGAATACAAGTGGGAGAAGATCGAGGGATGCACGCTGGTCCCAGGTGAATGGCAGGACGGGGATTCCTTCACCGTCCGGGTTGCCCCAAAGACATTCAGGATTTTCCGGCTGTATTTCGTGGATACTCCTGAAGATGGGTCGGACAAAAGATTTCCCGAACGGGTTGCCGAACAAGCTGCGTATTTCGGTGTCTCCCAGGAGAGAGCGTTTCAAGTGGGTGACGAGGCAGCGAGATTCACAGCGAAAACTTTGGGGGCGAAACCCTTTACGATCTGGACGCTCTGGCGCGATGCCCTGGGCTCAAGCAAGCGCAAGCGGTTCTACGCCATGGTGGAGGTCGATGGCAGATGGTTGTCTTCCATGTTGGTCGAAAACGGGTTGGCCAGGATCTACGGGACACGCATCCAACTGCCGGATGGGACGGATTCCAGGACCTACCTGGAGAAGTTGGCGGAGTTGAAGGCGAAGGCCATTGCTGAGAAAAGGGGCGGGTGGGGGCAATGAGGGAGTTCTTTTTGCGGCAGATTCCCGTCAATGTTCGGACGGTTCTTTTCTGTTTCTGCGCGGCTGGAGCCGTTTATCCGTTCTGCGATGTGCTGCTATTTTATATGGGTTGGGAGAACTGGGGATATTGGCAACCTTTGGATCTTTTTGGCTTCTTGCTTTTCGGGCAGATCTTGGCCCTGCCAATCGTTTCGTTGACCCTCATACGAGTCTCGCCCGTGTTGACTGTTTTGGGCTTCGCCCTCTTTTGCCTGTTGGCGGCGGCCATCGCGACTCTGTTTGTCCTGGGTTATCAACAGAGATGAACTGGCAGACCCACCTTGAATCAGCTACCGGGTATCTCGAACTCGGCATGGTCGAGGATGCCAACGACGAACTGGAGCGGATGCCTCCCGAGGATCGTTGCCGCCCTGAAGTGTATGCGGTCCGCCTGCAAATTTACGTGGTGACGGGGCGATGGGAGGCTGGTGAGGTTGTCGCGCAGCATCTGGTGAAGACCTGCCCGGAACAACCGGCACTGTGGATTGCCTGGGCGGCCTGTCGGCGTCGCCAGGGAGAAATCGAGGAGGCGGAGGGGATCCTTTTGGAGGCCCGGAGACTCCACCCCGAGGATGGGATGATTTTTTACAATCTTGCCTGTTACGCCTGCATTGCCGGGGACGTCGCAAAAGCGACGGTATTGCTCGCCAAGGCCATCGGGTATGAACCGGATGCCAAGGCTCTCGCGGTCAATGACGTGGATCTGATGCCCGTATGGGATGAGATCGGGAGGATGGGGTGATCTGGGAAATCTATCTCAACGCCGCCGAGGGCTTCCTTGAGCTTGGGATGTTCGAGGAGGCTCACGATGAGTTGGAACGAATGCCGGCAGAGGATCGCTACCGGCCTGAGGTTTACGCCACTCGACTGGGTGTTTTCTTGAAGCTGGAGAAATGGGAAGCCGCCGAGGTCTGCGCAAAGCACTTAACCCGTGTGTGGTCCGATCAATCTGGATGGTGGTGCGCCTGGGCGTTTGCGACACGGAGGTCGGTATCTGTTGAGGCGGCGGAAAAGATCCTGATTCAAGCCCTCGTCCGTTTTCCTGAGGATGCCCTGATTTACTACCATCTCGCGTGTTACACCTGTGTGATGGGGCGAACCAGGGAGGCAAAGAGTCTTTTTGCGGAGGCGATCAACCGGGACGAGTCATACTTGCAAGACGCACTCGACGAAGCGGATTTGAAGGCGATTCGGGATGAGATCGGGAGGATGGGGTGAAGAAGCTGTCCACTTCTGCTGAAAGCGCCATGTGGGGTTTGGGGATCGCGATTGGGCTGTATCTTGGTGTTGGCGTCCTGGTGTACGTAGATTTGTGGCGTGGATACCCGGTTCTTTCTGCGGCTCCCAAGTTCGTGCAGGAGGCGGTGCTTTTTGCATACATGCCCGTCTTCAGTGCAATTTCTGGTTTGAATCCCAGTTTTTTTCCGATGGGGTAATTGCCCCAGGCTTCATATTGCAACGTGAAAATATCCTCCAGCGGCGTTCAGATCGGGCTGTACGTGCTCAGCGGAGTGGTGGGGTTGTATCTGCTGGGTGGCGTTGCGTTGTACATTGATTCTCGGCGCGGATTCCCGGTGGTGGGAGGTATGCCTTCCCTGCTTGGGGATGCGTTGATTATAGCCTACAAGGAGGTGTTCTTCGCAATGGATCTATGGCCGGAACCAGCTCCCTGCACACACTGACCGTCGCTCCATGAAAAAGGCCTCCAGCGGCGTTCTGGTCGGGTTGTATGTCTTAGCAGGAGTGGTTGGGCTATATCTGCTGGGAGGATTGCTTCTCGGGCTCGATATCGTCTATGGGAGCCGGTGGGTTGATCAGCTACCCGAACCGGTCGTCTGGGTTCTTTTCGTCCTCTATGTTCGGCCCATCGGGGTGATCTTCGGTCCCTGATTTCTGCCCGTGAAGGCGAATTCGAGGGGCGAACGGGGCGGGATAATACACTTTTTTTAATACACCTAAAATTCAGGCGAACCTCTGCCGCCTGAAAACCCTGATAAATACAGGGTTTTTGTGGTCGGGCCGGCGGGATTCGAACCCGCGGCCTCCTCGTCCCGAACGAGGCGCTCTACCAAGCTGAGCCACGGCCCGACTGTTTTAGGGAGGTGGAAACCACTTCCCGTTCTAATCAAGGAAATAATGCACGGGTGGAGCGAAGCCGCAAGCAGATTGATCGGGGCAATGCCGTTGGGCGTTTTAGCGGTCGCGCATCGGACCACTCCGGTGCCCCTTGGTACCGAGAGATGTCGGAACGGGAGCAAAACGCAGATCGGAAGAATTAACTCTCCAAAAACCGCCCCATCTTGCGGAACTTGTCGTACCGCGCCTGGAGGAGTTTTTCGGTCGGGATTTTGGTGAGCTTTTTCAAGGACGTGACGATGGCGGTCTGCAGATTTTTGGCCGCCAGGGCCGGGTCCCGGTGGGCGCCGCCCATGGGTTCTGGGACGACTTCGTCGATCAGGCCGAGCTTGAGCAATTCGGGAGCGTTAAGTTTCAGCGCCTCGGCCGCCTCGGGGGCGTGTTTGCGGTGTTTCCAGAGGATTGCGGCGCAGCCTTCCGGGCTGATCACGGAATAGTAGGCGTTTTCCAGCATGAGGACGTGGTCAGCCACGCCGATGCCGAGGGCACCGCCGGAGCCGCCTTCGCCGATCACGATGGCCACGATGGGGGTGCGAAGAATCATCATTTCGCGCAGATTGACGGCAATGGCTTCGGCGATGTGGCGTTCCTCTGCTCCAATGCCGGGGTAGGCCCCGGGGGTGTCGATCAGCGCCACCACGGGGAGTTTAAACTTTTCGCCCATCCGCATCAGGCGAAGCGCCTTGCGGTAGCCCTCCGGGTGCGGGCTGCCGAAGTTGCGCAGCAGGTTTTCCTTTGTGTCGCGTCCTTTTTGCTGACCGACCACAACGCAGCGGATGCCGTCAATTTTCGCCAATCCGCCGGGCATGGAGGCGTCGTCGCCAAAGAGCCGGTCGCCCTTGAGTTCCAGAAAATCCGTGAACGATTGCTCGACATAATCGAGGAAAAACGGCCGGGCGGTGTGGCGGGCGATTTGCACGCGCTGCCAGGCGGTCAGGTTGGAATAGATGTCGCGCCGCGTGGCCTCGATTTTTTCCTCCATCACTTTCACCTCGGGAGCGAGGTCAATATCCTGGCCCTGAACGTGGCGTTTGACCTCGTCGAGTTTTTGTTCGAGGTCGGCGATGGGTTTTTCGAATTCGAGACTTTTCGGCTTCATGGAAAGATTCAGTGGATGGTGACGGGCGTGCCGCGGGAGACGAGGAGAAAAATTTCGTCCATGGCGGTGGGGGAAACGACGATGCCGGGAGGGGTCGGGGCACCCTCGACCTGCGGGCGGATGGCCAGGGCAGAAGTATTAAGCATCACCCAGCGTTCTGCTTCGGGGTAGCTCTTGTCGCCAAAAGCCACGCGGTTCGAGCCTTTCAGCGCGATCTTGTCGGCCACCTTGGTCTCCAGGGGTTTGGAGCTGGGCACGCCGGGGGTTTTCAGGGACATGACCTGATATTCTTTGAAAAATCCCCCCCGGTTGTAAAGCGTGAGCGTCTCCGCCTTCCGGTCGATGGTGATGCGGGTGTCAACCTGGGGAACAAGGAGTTGCTGGCCGATTTTCAGATTGATCGAGTCCAGGTTGTTGGCGCGGTAGATCAACTCGGCGTTGGCCTTGAGCTTGGAGGCGATCTTCACCAACGAATCGCCCGACGAGACCGTGTAGGCGGTTTTGTCCGTGGAGATTGTGGGGGAAAAGAGGGCCTCGGAATTCATCGCGCCGAGGATGTCCTTTGCCTTCGCGAGGTTCGGTGAGTCGGGGTAGCTGGCGATAAACTCGGTGAGAGCGGCGCGGAACCCGTCCGTGTCGCCGGACTTCTGCAGGGTCATGGCCTTGTCGAAGGCCGGGAGGCTGAAGTCTGGGGGAGGGGAGGGGGTGCTGGTCTTAAACTCGCGTTTGTCGGCGATGTCGAGCTGGCGCGGTTTCCAATAGAGCTCGTAGGCAAAGAAGGCCGATCCGCCCAGAATGGCGGCGGTGAGGCCGAGAAGAATGAGGGCACGCAGAATCCTCATGGCAGCGACTCTCTCATACTGCCAAGGGTATCGTGCTTCCGCGGAAGACTGCGAATCAAATCAATCCGCGTTTTTTCCACTCGCCGATGTTTTCGCCCGCAGAGCGCTGGATGATGTCCATGGTGAACTTCAGCAGGCAGACCTCCCAGCCGTCCTCCACGCCCGCGATGAGCGCAGACATAGGATCGTTTTTGGTGGTCATTTCCTCCTCCAGTCGTCCGAGCACGACTTCCATGGAATCTTTCACCGTATTGTGCTCCAGATCGGTTTTGCGAAGTTGAAAGCCGTAGCGCAGGATCTTGAAGGCATGGGCGTTTTGTTCGGCCCAGTCGGCGTATTCCTGCCCGGATTCGCCGAAACCATCGAGAAGCAGCTTGCTGAAATGGTGGGGCGACATGATGCGCGGCCGCTCAGCCTCGATACGGCCGCCGCGGATGCGGACGGCGTTGGACTCGTCCATCAGTTCGCTGACAAGGAGAAACCGGAAACTCGTTGTGCCGAAGGTCTCGATGAGATTTTTCGGCTGCACCACCACGCGCGTGTTTTCCATCGCGTAGTGAAAATCGTGCTCTTCGATCATCCGAGGATAATACGGAGCGGGCCGCCGGACGCAACAGAAGTCTGGGGGTTTGACAACTGGGGGAGTTTTCGCCCTCTTTATCGGATGGTTCGATTTTCCAACGTTGCGACGTCTTCTTCCTCGTGAGCGCGCCTGCCGTCCGTCCCCGGGTCAATCTCCGTACGCCTGATGTGATGGCGCGCGTGCAGGCGGAGGTGGAGGGGCACTACCGGAGTCAGCTCGTCGAGCGCGTCCGCGGCCAGGGAGGAGTGTTGCGGCAGGGAAATACGGTGGTTCGCCTCGCGAAGCAGTTTGGCTTTTGCTACGGCGTCGAGCGTGCCATTGACCTGGCCTACGCCGCGCGGAAGGTGTTTCCCGAGCGTCGCATTTTTCTGCTCGGTGAGATCATTCACAACCCCGACGTGAACGCCCAGCTTTCCGCCATGGGCATCCACCACATGGCGGCGCACCCTTCGGACGCCGATATCGACAATCTGACCCCCGAGGACGTCGTGATTGTCCCGGCGTTTGGTGCCGAGGTGCCGATCGTCGACGCGGTGAAGGCCCATGGCTGCCAGATCGTGGATACGACCTGCGGCGACGTGATGAGTGTGTGGAAACGCGTGCGGCAGAACGCCGTGGAAAAAGCCACCAGCATCATTCACGGCAAATCCGCCCATGAGGAAACCCGTGCCACCGCCTCCCGCGCCCTTGGGCCCGACGGGCAGGGGCATTACCTGATCGTGCTCGATCTCGAAGAAACCAAGATTGTCTGCGACTACCTGCGCGACGGCGGGGACAAGGAAACGTTGCTGGCGAGGTTTCCCAATGCGCACTCGCCTGGATTTGATCCCGATGTTCACTTGCAGCGCGTGGGCGTGGCCAATCAGACCACCATGCTGCGCAGTGAGACCGAGCAGATTCAGGGCATGATCCGGGAGGCCATCGCGACGCGGGACGGAGGCAGCACAGAAAATTTCCGCTATTTCGACACCATCTGCGGAGCCACCCAGGAGCGTCAGGACGCCCTCTTCGGCCTCCTCGACGAATCCCTCGATTTGCTTCTCGTTGTCGGTGGCTACAACAGCTCCAACACGACCCATCTGGTGGAAATCGGCGAACGCAAGCTGCCCACATGGTTTGTGCGGAATTCGGAATGCCTTCTCTCCGACCAGGAAATCCAGCACTTCGACATCCATCGTAAAGTTCAGGTCACCAGCCAGGATTGGCTGCCTGCCAAGGATTTGCTCACGGTTGGGGTGACGGCAGGAGCGAGTTGTCCGAATAACCTGATCGAGGATACGATTCGGCGGGTGCTGGAACTGCGCGGGGAGACGATTGACTGACCAGGGGTCTGCGTTTCGGGTTCTCTATGGTGGTGCCGGTTTGGACCCTGTGTTGGAGTTCACGCTTTAGCGTGTGCCTTCCCAGGACAGCCTAAAGGCTGGACTCCAACTCTGGAATTCTCTCGCCGAAAAGAATTCTTAGCCGAGGACCTCCCTCAGGCGCTCCGCGACTGCAGAAAAACTGAGGTGCTCCGAGGCGGCGCGCTGGCTGCGGTCGATTTCGCGGCGGTAGGAGTCGTCGTCGGTGAGGAGTTCCTGGGCGAGTTCGACCGCGTCGATTTGCGGGCCGGAAAGTCTTTCGAAAGCGATGCGGTCCACGGCTCCATCGCCGCCCAGGCAGGGGACGCGCGCGAGGAGGGCATCGCCGGCGACCTGTCCGGGGACGGCACTGCGGTCGAGTTGGAAAACGATGCGGTGCGAGGCCATCAGGCGCAGGTATTCCGGGTAGGGCAGCGTGCCGGAAATGATGCGAATCTCTGGCGAAATGCTGCGCAGGAGACGTTCCCCGTTGCCGCCGTCGGTGTTGATCACGGTCACGGGACCGAGGGTGCAGGCGGTGGTGATCGCCAGGAGGTGATTGCGCGAGGGGACGGTGAACTCCCGGGTGCCGATGAAGATGCCGACACGCTCCTCGATGTTTCGCGAAAAATCCCACTTCTCGTAATCAACTGGATACGGGGTGGGCACAAAGGCACCGGCCTTGCAGCCTGCGGCGCTGTAGAGGGGGACGAGTTCGGGCGTGCTGGAAAGAAATCCATCGGCCTCCCGGCAGATAGCACGGAAGGCCTCGTGGCGTTTCGCGTCGGAGAGGGCCTCGGCGACTTGATGGAGGCCGGATTCTTTCCAGGAGATGAAGGCGCGGCGGCCGGACTTTTTCAGTTCGCGAATGGCGCGGAGGGCGTCATCGAGGCCGGTGCGGCGGAGCAGGACGACGATGTCTTTCGCCTCGGCGGGAATCTCCTTCGTCTTCCGAAAAAATCCGCCGTGGCAGCAGGCGGCGTAGGCGTGGTAGTTGACGGGCGGGTGTCCGGGGTCGAGCGGGGTGCCTGCGCCGGCGGGGAAAAGCTGCGCGGGATCGCGTCCGCCGGGATTGAGGACATTCACTGTCCGTTGCGTTTCGCTTCGTCCCAGAGCGCGTTCATTTCCGTCGGGGTGCTGTCCTCGACCTTGCCGCCGCGCGCGGTGATGGCGGCTTCGACCTCGCGGAACCGCCGGATGAATTTCCGCGTGGAACCGGCGATGGCGGTTTCGCTGTCGATGTGGAGTTTGCGGGCGAGATTGACCATGCTGAAAAACAGGTCGCCAAGTTCCTCTTCGGTGTGGCGGGCGTTGCCGCTGGCGACGGCTTCCTTAAGTTCGGCGATTTCTTCTTCCAGCTTGGCGAACACGCCGGAAGCATCGTCCCAGTCGAAGCCGACGCGGGCGGCTTTCTTCTGGGCATTTTGCGCGCGCATGAGGCCGGGCAACGAGGTGGGAAGTCCGTCCATGATGGAGGCGCGGTCCCCTTTTTCAGCCCGTTTGATTTGTTCCCACTGGCGTAGGACTTCAGTGGTGTCTTCCGCCGCGCCATCGCTAAACACATGCGGATGGCGGCGGATGAGTTTCTCGCAGATGCCTTCCACAACTTCCTCGAAGCTGAAGGCCTGGCGTTCGCCAGCCATGTGGGCATGCATCACCACATGAAGCAAGAGGTCGCCGAGTTCCTCGCGAAGATTGACGTCGTCCGCTTTCTCGATGGCTTCAACGGCCTCGTAACATTCCTCGACGAGGGCGGCGCGCAGACTCTCGTGGGTTTGTTCGCGGTCCCACGGACAGCCATCCGGCGCGCGCAGGCGGGCGACGATCTCTTTGAGGCGGGAGACGTCGCTCATATTTTCCAAAGAGAACTGTTGCTGGAACCGAATTCTCCGACTTCTTCGGTGGACTTGCGGGAGACGTAGATCATGAGGGCCGTGACGATGACGATGGTTCCGAGATAGACGATGCATGCGAACCAGGCCGGCAGGGCATGGACGGAGAGGGAGCGGTAAAAGGCCATCGGAGTATTGATGGGCTCGGTCGCGTGAACGAAGACCTTCAGCGTCCAGGCGATCATGATGATGGCAAAAATAAAGACGTAATTGCGTTTCAATCGCCGCGCCACCGCCTCAAGCTTGCTGATTTTGAAAGAGGGCAGGATGAGGTCTTCGCAGACGAGGCGGCGCCATTCCCCGTCCAGCAGGTTCTGGCTTTGCGAGATCATGGGAACGAGGAAGTGGGACTCCAGCATGCGCACGCGTCCGCGGAAGGCATCGTAAAAGCGATAGCGCCGCGCTTCGATCCAGAGGAGCATCCAGATAAAGGCCAGATTAAAGAAGAAGACGATATGCGGGACGTTCGGGAAGGAAAACGCCACCGTGATGATGGAAGTGGTGCTGGTAATGGCCCAGGTGGTCGTGACGTCGAGGCGCTGACGCCAGATCATGATGCGGCCAAGTTCACCGCGATAAAAATGGATCATCGCGTTGACGTAACACGCGTCCTTCAGGCTGGGCAGGGGCATGCCCGAGGTGTCGTTGCGGGGGATCTCGGGCGGAGGAGTCTCAGTCGTCAATGTCCGCGCTCCTTCTCCAGGAGGGCGGTCCGGGCGCGCTCCAACTTCTCACGCTCGGCGCGCGACAGGCTGCCGATGCCCTGCCGGGCGATTTTTTCCAAAATAGGGTCGATGGAGTCGTGGACGCCGGGTTCCTCGACTTTGGGTTTCGGCTTTTCCTCGCGCACGACCTTGAGTTTGCCTTCGGAGTGTTTGCGTTTGAGAAAGCCTGAAACCGACGGCGTCTCCAAGCTGGCGAGGCCTTCGAATTTCAGCCAGATAGCCACGACAGCCAGGCCCCACCAGAGCATGATGAGTTGCGCCCAGGCGTTATAAGCGAGGCTCTGCAGGGAGTTGACAGCCATGAGAATCATGGCGATCCAGCGCGCTTCGATGCCGAAGAAGATCTGGGCCCGGGGATAGATGAGGACAAACGCGAGGAAGATGGAAAAATTGAGCGCACCGGCTCCCTGATAGGGGAGAATGACTCCGAAAACTCCGAAAACTGCGAGGAGGGCCGGCATGGCGATGAGGAGGAGTCCGCAAAGCCACGCGAACGATTTCCGGCCGAGAAATTTTTCCACCTCGCTGCCGAACCAAGCGAACATGAAAAGCTGGATGACAAAAAACAGATCCGGCGGGTTGATGAACGCGTAGGTGACGAACTGCCAGACGGCGAGATCACCGATGGCGGTCGGATAAGAAAAGACCAACGGTGCCAGGAGGCTGTTTCCGCCTGCCATGGGTCCGCCCCCGGCCATGGCCAGCGAGGTTAGAATCATCGAAACCGCCTGAACGGCTGCCAGCACGGTGGCAAGGTACACCGGTACCCGCCCGACCCACGTTAGCGGATAGCATTGCTCGGAGTTCCGGTTCGCGATCATCGACAGATTCTCACTGTACTCCGGGTCGGCGGCGAAACAAGGAAACTTTCCTTTGGGGGAACTTCTGTTTAGGCTCGGCGTTTTCCTCTCCCAATTCCTACCAATTCACTCCTATGAAAGCCCTTTCCGCCCTCGGACAGAATAAACCCGCCAATCCCGCTGTTCTCGAGTGGGTTCAATCGATTGCCGACCTTGCCACTCCCGACGCCATTTTCTGGTGTGATGGGTCGGAAGAGGAGGACCAATTGATGCGTCAGCGCCTCGTGGAGTCGGGGGCCGCGCTCTGGCTGGACCCGGTAAAACGTCCGAATTGCCTGCTGGTGCGCAGTGATCCCCGGGACGTGGCCCGAGTCGAGCAGCGCACCTTCATCTGTTCCCAGTCGCCCAAGGATGCCGGTCCGACCAATAACTGGGAGGATCCCCGCGCGATGAAGGCCCGGCTGGAGGGCCTTTTCAAAGGCTGCATGAAGGGTCGCACTCTTTACGTGGTTCCCTTTTGCATGGGCCCGGTGGGCTCGCCGATTTCCCAATACGGCATCGAAATTTCCGACAGCCCCTACGTGGTGGCGAATATGCGGATCATGACCCGGATGGGTGCGAAAGTTTACGATCAGATCGGCGGCGAAGAGACCTTTGTGAAATGCCTGCATTCGGTGGGATACCCCTTGGACGGCCGGGCGGATGTCGCCTGGCCCTGTGATCCCGCCAACACCTACATCACCCATTTTCCCGAAGACCGTCTCATCATGAGTTTCGGTTCTGGTTACGGCGGCAACGCGCTGCTTGGGAAAAAATGTTTCGCCCTGCGCATTGCCTCGGTGATGGGCCGCGATGAAGGTTGGATGGCCGAGCACATGTTGATTCTGGCGGTGAAAGCCCCGGACGGCAAAAAGACCTGCGTGACCGCCGCGTTTCCGAGCGCCTGCGGGAAAACGAATTTCGCCATGCTCATTCCGCCGAAGGAGCTCAAAGAACAGGGTTGGGAAGTGACCTGTGTTGGGGACGATATTGCCTGGATCAAACCCGGCCCCGACGGGTGGTTGCACGCCATCAATCCTGAGGCGGGATTTTTCGGCGTCGCTCCCGGGACATCTTACGACAGCAATCCCATGGCGATGGACTCGGCCCGGAAGGACACCATCTTTACCAACGTTGCCCTGACGGACGACGGGGATGTGTGGTGGGAGGGCATGACCAAGGAGCCTCCTGCTCACCTGATTGACTGGAAGGGCAAGGACTGGACGCCCGGACAGAGGGACGCCGAGGGCAAGCCGGTGCTCTCGAGTCATCCCAACAGCCGTTTCACCGCCCCGGCAAAAAATTGTCCGATCATTGACCCCGACTGGGAAAATCCAGACGGCGTGCGGGTGAGTGCCATGATCTTCGGGGGCCGCCGGGCCACGACGATGCCGTTGATTTTCCAGGCCTTCAACTGGATTCATGGAGTCTATCTGGGAGCCACGATGGGCTCGGAGATGACGGCCGCAGCGGCGGGAACGGTCGGTCAAGTGCGCCGTGACCCGATGGCCATGCTGCCGTTTTGCGGATATAACATGGGGGATTATTTTGCCCATTGGCTGGAGATGCGCGGCAAAGTGAAGCATCTGCCCCGGATTTTCCACGTGAACTGGTTCCGCAAGAGCGACGAAGGCAAGTTTCTCTGGCCAGGGTTCGGCGAAAACATGCGCGTGCTCAAGTGGATCGTCCAGCGTTGCGGATTCGGCGCTCATGCATTGGAAACGTCCGTCGGCTGGGTGCCGCAGTATGAGGACCTCGACATGAAGGGAATCGAGGGAGAAATCACGGCGGAGAAATTTGACGGTATGCAAAAAATCGATGCCGAGGAATGGCAGCGGGAGCTGCTGATGCAGGATGAATTGTTTTTCAAACTGTATTCCAGCCTGCCGAAGGAACTGATTTTTCAGCGTGAGCTTTTGATCTCCCGGCTCTAGGGTCAACGCGCCATGAAAATCAGACTGCAGACATTTTTCCTCGGGGCGGTTCTGCTGCTCTCGGGGTGTGCGACCGCGGGAAAATTGTGGAGTTTTGCCGGGGATTGGGCGGTGGGGGTTTACCGCGCCACGACGAGGCAGATCCAGGTGGCGGACCGGCGGGCTTCCGAGGCTTACGAAAAGATGCCGACCGAAAAAAAGAAGACTCTGAAGGACTCGGGGACGCGGTATCTGGCGGTGCGCACCGAAGATCCCACGCCGGCGCAGATGGTTGAGATTCGCCGCGAAATGGCAAAACCGGCGGCCGCGTCGGGCCCGTATGGCGCGACGACGCCCAGCGCTCCGAAGAAGGTGTATTGTGTGATGATCTGGGACACTCAAACGCGGGAGGTGGTGGGGACCGATTGTTACGCCGTCTTGAAGCTCCCGACGCCCGGGGCGGATGTGCGGTTCGACACCTACTCCGCCCAATACGTGGGAACATTTTGATGAAAGCGACCGTTCGCGCGTTTCTCCTGGCCGGGGCGATTCTGATGGCGGGATGTGCGACTCCCGAAAAGCCGGTGGTAGTGGATTCCGCGGTGACGACGGTGACGGCCTCGGCAGAGCAGCTTCTCCTGGGCAAACACCGGGGGGCATCCATTTACGAGCGCTGGAGCGAGGAGAAACGCACCCAGTTTCTCAAGTCCACTTCGCCTCAACTCGCGGTCAAGACCCTCGGCCTGAATCCGGAGCAGGTCGCTTCCCTGGGCGGAAAAATTCCCGCCCCCGAAACGGCCCTCTGTGTGGTGATCTGGGATGCGAAGACGGCGAAGATTGTCGGCATGGACGGGTATATCGTGGTGACCCCGCCTGCGAAGGGCGTGCCGGCGCGGTTCGGCCCTCACACGGCGATCTACGTGGGAAGTTTGTAGGGAAACGAGGCCGTGAAGACTTCCCTGCAACGCAGCTGGCGTGGCTTCACGCTGATCGAGCTTCTGGTCGTCATTGCCATCATCGGGGTGCTCGCCGTGACGGTGGCGGCGAACTGGCAAAACTTGAAACTCTATTCCCAGAGGACGGCCTCGCTTAGCAATCTGCGGCAGATCGGAGCGGCGTTTTTTACCTATGCCGGGGAAAACGAAATGCGGCTGCCCCGGCGGGTGCAGGGCACCAACGACGGCGCGAAATGGCCCCGCCTGATCGGAGACTACCTGGGCGACGTGCGCGTTTATGCGGCGGTGGGAGATCGGAGTAATTATATTTTTCGGAAGCTGGATCCGCTCGACGATGCGAAGAACAACACCAGCTATATCATGAACGGTTACAACGACATTGGAGCGTTCACCAATGCCGCGGCTGAGGTTCGGATCAACCAGCTCGATCGCCCGGGAAGTGTGATTTTGCTGGGCACCCCGCGGCCGGGCAGTGGCCATTTTTATATGGATATGTTGGAGGGGACGAACGGCAACCATCAGGATGTCCTCGACTTGAAACTGTACGGCAACGGATCGGTGTATTTGTTCGCCGACGGATCGGCCAAGTTTTTGACCACCAATTCCTACGAGCCCGAAATGTGGCTGGTGAACCCGGATTTTGTCGTTCCGTGAAAGCGGGCTGACCCCGGATTGCCTGGATGTCTCCGCTCAACGGCCTCATTTTCGGACTTGGGCTGTTTTTTCTCGGTCTGCGGCTTGTCGGAGAAAATCTTCGTCGGCTTAGTGGATCGGGCTTCCGCACGCTGATCAAACAGGGGACCCATTCTCCACTGGCCGGGGGCGTGTTGGGTTTCGTGGCCGGGGCCCTGATGCAGAGCGCCACGGCGGTGACCTTTATTCTGGTTAGCATGACCGATACCGGCTTGCTCAAGCCGCGGGCCGCGGCCCCGATTGTGATCTGGTGCAATGTCGGGCTCACTTCGCTGGCCTTTATTGCGACGTTGAACATCCATCCGCTGGTGGCTTTTGTCGTCGGCGGTGCTGGCATCGTCTTGGGAACCATCCGCATTCCGTTCTGGCAGACGCTGGCGGGTGCGTTGCTGGGAATGGGGTTGATTTTGGTCGGCCTGGAGCAGATGGGGCAGGGGGCTGCTCCGCTGAAAGATGCCGCGTGGTTTCGCGAGGCGCTCAATGCTGCCCTCTCTTCTCCGGTCTGGACGTTTCTGGCAGGGATCGCGGCGGCCGCCCTCCTCCAATCCAACACCGGCGCGGCGATGCTCGTCATCACCTTTGCCACGGGCGGGTTAATTGGCCTGACCCCCGCCATGCTGCTGATTTACGGAACCAACCTCGGAGCGATCGGACTACGTTGGTTTCTCGCCTCGGGTTTGAGGGGGGCGCAGCTCCGGTTGGTGCGGCTGGAGGACTTTTTTTGTGTTGTGAGCGGCGTGGTCATGGTGGCGCTTTATGCCGTGGAGCAGGCGGGGGTTCCGCTCGTCGCGGCGGGAGTCGGGGCTTTGCCCGCGTCGATGGCGACGCAATTGGCGGTGGTTTTTCTCCTCTCCAATCTTCTGCCGGCCCTGTTGCTTTCGCTGGCTCCGGGAAGAACCGAGGCCCTGTTGCTGCGTTTCTGGCCGGACCGCGAGCTGGCGGATGATCCCGCCCGGCCGCGCTATCTTCGATCCCACGCGCTCGATGATCCCTCCAGCGCGCTCGATCTGATGGAGCGGGAGCTCGCCCGGTTGTTGGGGACGGTCAACGTGCCGGAAAATCCCCCGGAGAAAAGAGTCGACTCGGAGGCTTCTCCACCCGCTTTCGAAAAGCTCGCACTGGCCATCGAAGACTTTGCAGCGAAACTCGCCTCGCGCAATACGCTCGATGCCCGGCTGGCCTCGCGACTGCATCTGCGGCGGGTGGAATTGAGCATCATCCGTCACATTGAGGAGGGCGTGCGCTATTTTTCCGAAGCATTCCACCGACAGACCGGGCCGCCCCTCCTGCGGGAAAAGCTGAATGCGCTTCTCGCTCTAGCGACCCGCGCGGCGGAGCACGCCGATCCCGCTGTGCTGACCGAATTGCACGCCAGCACGCGCCTGAAGGGAGAGGCCCTGATGGCGGTGCAAAACGAGCTCTCCTCCGAGTCGCTGACCGACACCGCGCTTTTTGAAGATTTCAGCATGGCCGCGTGGACCATCCACCGTCTGGCCAAGGTCCTGGGGCGCCTCTAGGATTTCAGCACTCGGGCCATGGTCTGGGCCTGGAGGCAAAGCTCGGCGGCCTTGAAGGCATGCGCTTGGGTCATGGCAGTTTCCGTGCGATTGAGGCAGTCGAGAATCAACTGGCCAAAGAACGGATACCCGACTCTGCCAGCGCAGGGGATGTGGTGTTCTTTTTCGCCATCCACAAGGTAGAGGTGTTCCCCTTGCGGATCTTCCGCCCCGACCTGGATGTATTTGCGAAGTTCGATGTATCCCTTGGTGCCGAGGATGACCGTCCGTCCGTCGCCCCAGGAACGCAGGCCGTCCGGGGTGAACCAGTCCACGCGGTAATACCCGGAAGCCCCGTTGTCGGCGGTGAGCGAAGCTTCGCCGAAATCCTCCAGTCCGGGATGGGCGGGGTTCGCGAAATTGGCCACGGCGGCAAAATTGACCGTCGCGTCTTTTGCCCCGGTGAAATGAAGGAACTGTTCGCTCTGATGGCTGCCGATGTCGCAAAGGATGCCCCCGTATTGGGCAGGGTCGAAAAACCACGCCGGACGTGAGGGGGCGTTCAGGCGATGTGGTCCGGTGCCCATGGTCTGGACCACGCGGCCGATGGCACCTTGTTCGACAAGCTGGCCGGCCATGACGGCGCATTCCACGTGCAGCCGTTCGCTGTAATAGACCATGTATTTCTTCCCGGTGCGGGCGGCGGTTTCCCTTGCGGTGGCGAGTTGGGCGAGGGTCGTGAAGGGGGTTTTATCGGTGAAGTAGTCTTTGCCCGCTTCCATCACGCGGCAACCCAGCGCACCGCGCAGATTGGGAATGGCGGCGGCGGCGACGAGTTGAACAGCCGGATCGTCCAGGATGGCCTCCAGGCTGGGCGCGGGTTTTGCACCGGGATAGTTGCGGCAAAAATTGGCCAGACGCTCGGGGTCGGCATCATAGACCCAGCGGAGCTGCCCGCCGGCTTCGATCAGGCCATTGCACTGCCCATTGATGTGGCCGTGGTCGAGGTGGGTGGCGGCGAAGACAAAGTCCCCCGTCTGGCAAACCGGCGCCGGTTTGCCCTGTGGGGCATAGTTCATTCCGTCGGATTTTGACATGGCGTGTTAGCTAATGAGGTTGGCTTTAATGTATTCGAAACTCTGACGCAGGGAATCGACCGGGTCGCCGGGACAGGTGTCCTGTTCGACGATGAACCATTGGCAGCCGGACTGCTCGGCGGCCGCGATGATTTTTGGGAAATTCAAGTTGCCTTTGCCGATTTCGCAGAGGGCGTGGGTGTTTTCCGGAGTCGTTTCATAGTCCTTGAGATGAATGAGGGGCAGGCGGCCTGCCAGTTTTTCGCACCACTCCACATTTTCGGCTCCCCCATAGTGAATCCAAAACGTATCGGGCTCGCCCTGGAGGTGCCGGGGATTGGTGTTGTCGTAGATGCGATCGAGGATGGTCTTGCCGCCGAGCTTGCGGAGCTCGTGGTTGTGATTGTGATAACAAAGCGTCATTCCGGCGGCGGCCATGGCGGCACCGGCGGCGTCCAGTTTGGCAATGAGGCCGTCCACTTCAGCCTCGCTATTCAGGTTTATGCCCGCGGGGAACGGATACGCGGTGTAAGCGCAATGGAGTTTTTGCAGGCGCTCAATGACCTTGGGGGTATCGTTGAGGATGAGGTCGGAACCCTCGTGGGTGGCGCAGCATACCAGGCCTTCGCCATCGAGAATGGTGTTGAGTTCTTCCTCGGGGATGGGGCCCATGCCGCTGACTTGGACGGCGGTGTAACCCACCTCGCGAAGGCGGCGCAGGGTGGTGGCGATCTCGGAGGGAGTCTTGAGAAGATCCCGGCAGGTATAAAGTTGGGCGGCAACTTGATTCAGTTTCATGGGTGTTTAGGTGAGGTAGTTTCCGACGGCTCCGCGGTAGGGAACCACACGTTTTTTTGTTTGGGATTCGGCAATGCGCTTGCGCAAAAATGTGGTGTAGCGCGCGGCCGAAAGCGGGAGAGTCACCGTGCGGTCCTCAGCGGCAGAGAGCAGCATGGCATTGATGAGTTCGACCGATCCGAGTCCTTCCGCCGCGGGCGCGACGAGCGGCTCACCGGTGCGGATGGCATTGACAAAATTCCGGAGGATGGCTCCGTGCTGGCCGCCAGGTGGCAGGTCTCGTTGGACCGGAATTTCCACCTCCCAACACCCCGGCGGCTGATAAGCCTCGGGTGTGGTGTCGCTGTAGCCGCGGGTTTCGACTTCGTTGCGCAGGAAAGAGAGCCGTCCCTTTTCGAATGTCAGACGTCCGCGTTCTCCGGAGATTTCCAGGCGGTTGATCCCCGGGGCTTCACCGGTCGAGGTGACAAAGACGCCTGTGGCCCCGCCGGGATATTCCCAGAGGGCGCTCACGTCGTCCTCGACTTCGATCTCATGGTGTGCGCCCAGTTTGCAAATGGCCCGCACACGCTGCGGGGGACCGAAAATCCAGTGGAGGAGGTCAATGTTGTGGACCCCTTGATTGAGCAAGACTCCTCCGCCTTCCCCGGCCCAGGTTGCCCTCCAACCTCCCGAGTCATAATAAGCCTGACTTCGGAACCAGTCGGTGATGGTCCACTGGATCCGTCGCACCGTCCCCAATTCCCCCCCGTGGACTATGCCGCGGATCTTCTGGAACGCGGGGTCGGTGCGCTGGTTAAACATTGCGGCAAAAACCTGCTTAGGATCGGTGTGTGCCCTGACCAGCCGCACGGCGTCGGCCAGATGGACGGAAATGGGTTTCTCCACTAGCACGTGCAGCCCTGCCTTCAAAGCGGCGATGCCGATGGTCGTGTGAGCAAAATGCGGCGTGGCAATGAGGACCGCATCGACCGCCCCAGAGCGGAACAAAGCCTTGTCGGAGGAAAAAGCCGGGATGCCCTCGAAGGGCTCCAGACACGAGGGATCGAGGTCGCAGACTGCGGCGAGTTCACCGCCGGGCACCAGCCCCTCCTGCACCGTGCGCGCGTGATGGGAACCCATTGCCCCCAAGCCCACGATTCCCAGACGAACCGGACCAACGAGGGTGGGGGATTTCATGGACAGGCAGCTTGCGACTCGCAATGACGCGCGACAAGCTTAGCGCGCAAAGGATTGGGAAAAATCGGTGGCTGGCCCGGCTTTTTTGACGACCTTCTTTTTGAAGCGGGACGTGGTGATGAGCTTCTTCAGCCGCGCCTCGTATTTGGGCGCGGACATGGGCATCTCCACGGTTTTTCCTTCCAGCGAGGAGAGCAGGATGGCGTTGCCAAGTTCGACGGAGTGGATGCCTTCGGCCGCAGGGGCAATGAGCTTTTCCCCGTCCAATACGGCGTTGGTGAAGTTTTTCATGATGCCCAAATGCTGCTCCCCCTTCTGTTGCAGCGGAATCTCCACGTTCCAGACCGGAGGACGGCTGAAACTTTCCGTGGTCGTGCGGCTGAACTTGGTCATGGGCACCTCGTTTCGGACAAAAGCCAGAGTGCCTTGTTCATACACCAGACGGCCATTCTCACCGGTGATCTCCAGGCGGTTGGCTCCGGGGGCCTCTCCAGTGGAGGTGATGAAGACGGCGGTCATGCCGTTTTTGTATTCAAAATACGCCGTCACATCGTCCTCGACTTCAATGTCGTGGTGTCGGCCGATCTGACAGAATCCCCGCACCTTGTCCGGCATGCCAAAGATCCATTGGTAGAGGTCGAGATTGTGCGGACATTGATTTAATAACACCCCGCCACCCTCGCCTGCCCAGGTCGCCCGCCATCCACCCGACGCGTAGTAGGCCTCGGTGCGAAACCAATCCGTGATTGTCCAGGTCACACGCCGGATGTCGCCAAGGGTGCCGTCGCGGACCAGTTCGCGGATCTTCTGATAAAATGTGTCCGTCCGCTGGTTGAACATCGCGGCAAAGACTTGCTTCTTCGATTTGTGCGCCGCGATCAGTCGCTGGCAGTCTGCCTTGTGCACCGAGATGGGCTTTTCCACCAGGACATGAAGACCCGCCCGCAGCGCCGCGATTCCAATTGTCGTGTGGGCATAATGCGGCGTGGCAATGAGGATGGCATCAACTTCTCCGGAGGCGATGATCTCGGCGGCGGTGTTGAAGTTTGCCAGATTCTCCCATCCCTTCAGCCGCTCAGGACTTTCATCGCAGACCGCCGTCAGCCGACAGCGCGGGACCTGGCCGGCCAGGATGACATTTGCGTGGGTGCGGCCCATGTTTCCAAGGCCGACAATTCCGAGACGAAGTTCCTTCATAAATCGAGTGGGAGAGAAAAAGAAAATGACAGAATAACCACACACGTGTTAGGTGAGGAAACGTTTTGCGTCAAATGAAATCCCCGGTTTCCTCCACCTCCCAGCTTGCGCGACTGCTCGGGCTCTCGCGCTGGACGGTGTCGCGGGCACTCAATGGTCATTCCGGAGTGGACCCCAGAACGGTGGAGCGCATCACGGAAGCGGCCCGCCAGGCGGGATTTTCGCCCAGCCTGTTGGGCAGTGGGCTGCGTTCGGGCCGGACGAATCTCGTGGGCATCTGCCTGCCGGATCTGGTGGACTATTTTCTCACCACCAAGATCAGTCTGTTGCAGGAGGCCCTGCGTCGGAAAGGGTTGCACCCTTTGGTGCAGGTCATCGCGGACGAGGCGGATGAGAACGCGGCCGTCGGACGTTTCGCGGCCATGCGTTGCGCGGGCGTGGTCCTGATTGCCTCCCGGATGAGGGATTCCGACCCGGGAGTGCGAATGCTTGAAACGCAGGCAATTCCCTACGTGCGCATCGATCCTCTGCAAGCGAGGGTGAAACAATCCGTTTCCACTGACCGGCGGCGCGGAATTGCCGAGGCGATGGCTGCGCTGCATGCCGACGGTCACCGTCGACTTGTGGCCGCGGGCTTTTGCGGGAGCAGTTCGTACGGCCGTCAGCGTATCGCTGGATTAAAGGACGGCTGCCGTTCCCTGGGCTGGAATTTCGAGCGCGACGTCGTCCTTTTGACCCCGGCGGAATCGGCCAGTGATTTTGACGCGGGGACCCAGTTTGGGGCGCAATATCTCAGATTGCCCAACCCGGCTTCCTCCGTCCTCGCCATTAATGACCGTGTAGCCATTGGCATGATGCGGGTCATTCAAGCGGGCGGTCGGATGGTTCCGGACGATGTCTCGATCATTGGTTACGACAACGCCGACTTCAGTCCGTTTGCCGCTCCGGGGCTGAGCACCATTGATCCCCAGGTGATCGAGCTGATTGAAAATGCGGTTCGTTTGCTGGACGTCCCGCCGGCCTCTGCGTCCCGGCCGGTTTTGATCCGGCCGCAACTGATTCTCCGTGCGTCTTCCGGGCGATCGAGGGATGTTGCAAAAAATTGATTTTTCTCATTAACAAGCGCGGCGATTCCGGCAAAGATCACCGGCTCCACCCACGCCCCTCTTCCCAACCGCCAACATTTTTCGCGCACTGCCCGCATGACCACGTCGAAATTACTTCTGATTGTCTTTGCCGCGCTGATTGCCCTCAGCGGCCTCGCCGCGATCTGGCGGCCTGATCAGAAACTGGACGGAAAGACGCCTCTAGTCTGGGTGAGCGACAACAATCCCGCGAGGACAGCGCAGATCGAGGCCTTCAACGAACTTCATCCCAATCTCCAGCTCAGCCTGGACTACGGGAGTTCCGGCGCTCAGAAAATCATCCTTCAATCGGCCAGCGGGGTCGGCCCGGACATCTTTGATTTCGGCAGCGAGGACATTGGCACCTATGTCGAAGCGGGCGTGGTGTGGGATGTCACCGAGGCTGCGGCCAAAATGGGATTTTCCGCGGAGAAATCCGGTTGGCCCAATGGCAGTATGACCTACACGCAGGAGGGACGCCAATATGGGTTCCCCTGCAACACCGGATCGAGCATCCTGATCTACAATAAAAACGTTTTTGACCACTTTGGGATTCCCTACCCATCCGGTCTCATGACTTGGGATGCTCTGGTGGAGCTTGCCCAGAAGGTGAACTCTGCCACTACGGAGAAATCGGAAGGCCCGGCGATTTTTGCCTGTACGGGATTCGACTGGCGGACCTTTTTCGACACCCTGGGCGGCGAGTTCTTTGATGAAAAGGGCGCACTGCGCATCGCGAACTCGCCCGATTTGATGACGGCCTTCCAGATGCATCACGACTTTATTTACAAGCACCGTCTGATGCCCAGCACGGTGGAGGCCAAACAGATGAGCGGCCAGGGCGGGTGGGGGTCGGGCAACCTCAATCAAGTGGCGGCCAATCGTTATGCCATGGTCGTCACCGGGCATTGGTCTCTCATCGCGTTCGGCCGGGCCTATCAAAAGCAGGTGGAGAATTTCGAGCGTCAAGGAATCAAGATCGAAGACATCAAAAACCCGCTGGAAAGGCCCCTTCGCCTGGGGGCGGTGCTGGTCCCCCATTTCGCTGGTAAACCGCCAATCAACCGGGTGGGCAGCCGGGTGGCCGGAATCAACGCGAAAAGTCCGCGCCGTGAAGAGGCTCTGGCGTTTCTTCAATACCTCGCGGGCCCGGTCTATTCCAAATTGCTTAACGAAAGCGCCGACTGGCTCCCGGGAAATCCCGAGTTTGCCAACCTTGGCGTGGACCCCGGTCCCCCCGACCTGGCGCGGTTGGAGTTGCAAAAGACCACCGAGATTGCGATGGCCAGCGGCTACGCTCCGCGGGACAGCCCGTTTATTCTTTCCAGCGACGTCATCCGCGTGCTGAGAGCTCAAATTAGCCGGATGGAAAGCGATCCCAATCTGCCGGTGGATGCCCTGTTGCAAACCGCCGGGGATGAGTTGCAAACCTTGCTCCGTCGCAATCTGGAACGAAGTCCCGACCTCAAAAAGCTCTACATCGAGCGTTTCGGGGAAGCTGCCTACAAAGCCCTCTGATGACAACTCCCGCCCATCGTCGCAACATCTTCATCGCGCTGCTTTTTCTGGCGCCGAATCTTGCCGGATTCCTGGTCTTCACCCTGGGCCCGATCATCATCAGTCTTCTGGGAAGTTTCACCACCTGGAGTCTTCGGCCCTCGGTTCCCCTGAAATTCATTGGACTCCAAAACTACATCGACCTGTTTTTCGATCCGAATTTCTACTTTTACTTCTACAACACCCTGTATTTGCTGCTGGCCATGCCCATTGGCATCGCCGGTTCCCTTGCGCTGGCCGTTTTTCTCAGTCAGAAGCTGGATTTTCGCGGTCCCCGGGCCGCTCAGCGGTTGGCCATCGGAACGGTCATTTTTACGGTGATCCTCTGTATCCTTCTGGCGTTGACCGGTTCGGGCACCATGGCCCTCATTCTGGGCGCGTTGGGCCTGATTACTGCCGTGGGGGTCTATTTCGGCTCCATCGGTTACCGCACCTTTTATTATCTCCCGCATTTCACGGCGGGAGCCGGAACCATTCTGCTCTGGATGCAGCTTTACAATCCGAACTTCGGCTTGATCAATCAATCGCTCGTCGCTTTTGGGAATCTGGTCGGCTGGCAGATTGATCCGCCGGGGTGGCTCACCAGCACGAAGTCCCTCCTCGGATTTCTTCCCTTTCCGGAACATTTTAACAACGGGGGATTTGGTCTGGGGGCCCGTGAGGCAATCATGATCATGGGCATCTGGGGTTCCGTCGGCGGCAATACGATGGTGCTCTATCTCGCGGGCATTTCCAACATCCCTCCCGAACTGTATGAGGCTTCGGATATTGACGGAGCCAGCGGCTGGCAGCGGTTTCGTTTCATTACGTTCCCCCAGCTCGCGCCGACGACGTTTTTTATTGTCGTCATGGGCATCATCGGCGGACTGCAGGGCGGTTTTGAGCAAGCCCGGCTGATGACCGAGGGTGGTCCCGCCGGCACAACCACCACGCTGAGTTATTACATCTACACCCAGGGTTTTGAACGTCTCGATCTCGGATACGGGGCGGCGGTTTCGTGGGTTCTTTTCATCATCATCATGGCGGTGACGCTCTTCAACTGGAAGTATGGCAACACGGCTTCGGAGTAATTTTCATGGAAATCCGCTCTCTCCTTAAACACGCCGGGTTGATCCTTATCGCGATCACCATGACCGTCCCGTTTCTCTGGATGCTGGGCACCAGTATCAAACCCCACCATGAGGTGGAGGAAATGAGTCTGGTCCCCACCAATCCGCAGCCCGAGAACTACGCGATCGTGTTGCGCCAGAAGCCGGATCCTTATACCGGCAAATACCTCGATCTGGATTTCCCGAAGTGGTATTTCAATAGCATCTTTATCGCCAGTTGGGTCACCGTCCTTCAAGTGCTGACCAGCTCGTTGGCGGCTTATGCCTTCGCCCGCCTGCAATGGCCGGGCCGGGACAAAGTGTTCCTGCTGTATCTTGGTACGATGATGATTCCCGGCATGGTGACCATGCTTCCGAACTATCAGATCATGGTCGGGTTGAATTTCGTCAATACGTACCAGGGCCTGATTATTCCTGCCGCCTTTTCCGCTTTTGGCACGTTTTTGCTGCGGCAGTTTATGATCGGCATTCCTCGCAGTTACGACGAAGCCGCGGAGATCGATGGGGCCACGCACCTTCAGACTTTCCTGGATGTCATTCTGCCCATGGCCCGACCGGGCCTGATTGCTCTTGGCATCTTCACTTTTCTCGGAAACTTCCAGTCGTTCTTCTGGCCGCTGGTGATGGTGAAAGACGACGCCATGCGGACCATTCCGGTCGGACTGCTCAGTTTCCAAGGGCAATACGGTCAGCAAACGGAACTGATCATGGCGGCCACCGTCATGAATGTCGTTCCCCTGATCATTCTTTTTGTCGTCATGCAAAAACAGCTTATCTCGGGCATCCAGCTCGGGGGAGTGAAGGGTTGAGCGGGGGGCAAAACCCGCCTGCTCGATCAGGTCGGACTTGTGCCGGGGAATTTTTGGGTTGCGGTGACCGAGGCAATGGTTGGAAATGTCGGGGACGGACGAGTTTCAGGCCTGCTCGGGCCGGAATTCCTGAGCGTACACCACGCCGATGAGCGCCTGCTTGATGGTGGTCCGATCAAAGAGATGGCGCATGTCCACAAACGTCCCGTCTTCCACCACACTCTGGATTTCGGCTTCAAGGCTCGACGGGTTTTTGTTTGCGGCGAGGGGCTCAAAAAACACGCCGTGGTTATGGAGTTTTTCGCGCGTCTCTCCGCCCTGATTTCCGGGATTAATGTAGAACGTCGCGCTGAGGTGCTTTTGGTCAAACACTGAGAGATCCGCTTCCAGATCCAGGCCGATGCCGCAGATCAACCCGGTCACGTTGCGATGGCGGGGTGTTTCGTCCACTTCAAACCAGGACGGGTAGTTTGATGGGTCGGTGATCCATTTGCCATTGGCCGGGGCGTGGGCGGCGACGGGCGATTTCACCACTCCGCAGCCGAGAACGCCCGCCACCTCCGCCCGCATGGCGAGAGCGATTGCCCCGCGATAGTCGGGCCGACGGTTTTTCGCAAAATCAAACAACGCGTTGTAGATCTCGGCCAACGTGGCTCCTTCCGGCGACGACGCTTCGAACTCCACGTATTCGTTGAAATCGCCCGCGATTGACGCGTTAAAACCCGTGCGAATCACCACGGCGTCGCTGTCTTGGTGGGGGACGAGAAAGTCCGGCGTGTCGTTGCCATCCGTCGGCAACCACACCATCGTGCCGCCAATCGTCATCATCTCGCCGATGTAGGGCATGACGGACGCTGCGTCGGGGCCGAGAGCACCGAGCCCAAGCGAATATTCCATCGCGGAAAATTTCCGGGGGACCACCTGATCTTCCGTGATGCGGGAGGCCAGAACGTCCTCGATGTTGCCCAGTACCTCAATGGCGCCGCTTTCGGACGAACCGGCATGAAAGGCAAAACTCCCGCAGACATGGGACAGCTTCTCGGCACCGCCGCGGGCTTCCGCCAGGGCGGCCTCCCGCGTTTCGAAAATGGCGAAGACCTGCTCCAGACCCGAGATCCGCAGAACCTCGCGGCAATAAGGTTGGACCGTCGCCAGAAACATCCGGCCTCCCGCGGCGTGGAGTCGTTTGTGCAGGGCGACAAAAACTCTCACCCCTGCGCTGCTGAGATAATTGACGCCGGCAAGGTCGAGAACCACCGTCTCACCGGCCCTCCCAACAGGCAGGGCGGGATCGACCTCGTTGGCGCCGTGCGCGTCGAGGCGCCCCTCCAGTTTGATGACGGACACGCCACGCGACGTTTCGGAGTTCAGGGTAATCGGCACGGGCAAACGATGGGCGGGACGACCGGGGGTGTCAACGTGGTTTTGGCTTTGACGCCCCCCGGGAAATCCTTCCATCCTCTCCCTGCCATGAACATTGAGCATTGCGAAGAAAATGGCGTCACGATTCTGGCGCTCGATGGCCGTCTCGACGCCAACACGGTCACTTTTATTGACCAGGCCTTTGCGGCAGCTCTGGCCGATGGGGCCCGCAATTTTGTCTGGGATTTTTCCCGGCTCAATTATGTGAGCAGCGCGGGACTGCGCAGCGTCCTCCAGGCGCTCAAAAAGGTGAACGCCCTCGGCGGGAAATTCGCCATCTGCTCCCTTTCGCGCAACGTGCTCGAGGTGTTCGATATTTCCGGTTTTAAATCCCTCATCCCGATTCTTCCGGATCGCCGCAGCGCCGTGGCAACGGTGGCTTAGCGGTTTGGGCGTTCCGCCACTTCGCGGGCGAAATAGGTCAGGATCATATCCGCGCCGGCGCGTTTAATGGCGAGCAGCGATTCGTCGCGGGTGCGTTCGTAGTCGAGCCACCCCAGTCGCGCGGCGGCGTGAATCTGGGCGTACTCGCCGCTCACCTGATAAGCGGCGACGGGTAAAAGCGTCGCATCTTTGACCGCGCGAATCACATCGAGGTAAGCTCCCGCGGGTTTCACCATCACGATGTCCGCGCCTTCGTCTTCGTCGAGTGAGATTTCCCGAATGGCTTCCCGGGTATTGGCGGGATCCATCTGATAGGATGCTTTGCTGATCCCATCCTTCCCGAGTTTGCTGCCCACGGCGTCGCGGAAGGGTCCGTAAAAGGCGGACGCATATTTTGCGGCGTACGACATGATAATCGTCTGCGCAAATCCTGCCGCATCCAACGCGGCGCGAATGGCTCCCACGCGGCCATCCATCATGTCCGACGGCGCAACGATGTCGGCCCCGGCGCGTGCTTCCGCGACCGCGAGACGGCAGAGAATTTCCACCGTGGCGTCGTTGTCCACGTCGTGTCCATCTGGGGAGAGGATGCCGTCGTGGCCGTGAGAGGTATAAGGATCCAGCGCCACGTCGGTGATGATCGCCAGGTCCGGCAGGGCGGTCTTCAGGCGGGAGATCGCCCGATAAAGCAAGTTGCCTTCGGCCAGGCCGTGCGAGCCGGAAGCATCTTTCAGCTCGGGGCGGATGGAGGGAAATACTGCCACGCCGGAGATCCCGGCCGTGAACGCGGCCTCGCATTCCCGCAGGAGCGATTCGAGCGAATGGCGCACGACTCCGGGCATGGAGGCGATTTCCTCATTTTGCGAATCCTCATGAACGAACAGCGGATAAATCAAATCGTCGGCGGTGACGCGGGTTTCGCGCACGAGACTCCGGATGGCAGCGGTGCGACGGAGTCGCCGGGGACGCAAGGGCAGGTTCACAAGAGGAAGCATGCCGCCGTTGTGGCGGGCGTCAAGACGGAGCTAAAAGGGCTGGTAACACGCGCGGGCGGGATTGGCGCAGGCCGCCGAGTTGACCAGCCGGTCGTCCTCGCCGATTTCCGTCATGGTGTGATTGCACCAGCAGTAGCCTGCCGCGCCGCTCTCCTCGTTTTCGTCCGCCTCCGGACGCAGGCCGGAAACGCACATGGATTTGTTGCGAAAAAACCGGCAGCGCTCGGAAGTCATGCGCGGAGTTTCAGGAGCGAGCGGCGGATGAGGGCCTTCGCGATGGGGACCTTGTAGCCGTTGTGGGCCAGCGGGGTCGCCTTGGCCAATGCCAGTTCGGCGGCCTGCGCTGCGGTGGATTCGTCGAGCACTTTCCCTTCCAAGAACCGGCCCGCTTCCTCCGCGATCAAGGGGACCGGAGCGATGCACCCAAGCGCGATGCGGGCTCCCGAAACTTTGCCGTCCTGGAATTTTGAAAACACGGCGCAACTGACCAATGCCCAATCGAAGTCGCTTTTCTCACTCATTTGCAGGTAGGTGCTTTTGCCCGGGCCGGAGGGGATGGTCACCGAGGTGATCAAATCTCCCGGCTTTAGAGAATTTTGTGCCAGCGGATTGTCCCAGGCGTCTTCATACAGTTCCGGGATGGTCAGTTCGGTCTCTCGGTTTTTGCGATAGACGGAAACCCGGGCGTCGATGGCCGCCAGAGCGACTGCGAGATTGGATACGATGGGACTGACGCAGGGATTGCCCGAGAAGATGCTGAGATATTTGTTTTCCCCCTCGCGTCCGTAGCAGGTGTTGCCCCCTTTTTTCAGGCAGGTGACATCCCGCTGACGATAATACCAGCATCGCGAATGTTGGGCGAGATTACCGCCAAGTGTCGCGACGTTGCGAATCTGCGGGGAGCCCACTTCCGCAGCGGCCTCGGCCACGGCGGGGGCAAGTTCCTGAATACGTTCCGAGGCTGCGATGGCGGCCAGCGTGGTGTTGGCCCCGAGCCGGAGGGAGCCGTCGCGGAGGGATTCCCCGGCCGAGCCCGGGATGGTTTTCACGTTCACCACCCGGGGAGGGGAGACGATGTATTCTTTCATCTCTCCGAGCAGGTCAACGCCGCCCGCGAGATACCGTCCATTTTCCCCCAGCAGCGCGGCAGCGGAGGCCGGTGATTGGGCGGTGATGTATTCAAAATTTTTCATACGGGCACATCCTCGGTGAAGTCTCCGGCTACGGCGTGGGCGTCCTCGACCGCGGCAAAGGAGGTTTCGAGATCCTCTGAAACCGAGGCCGCACGTGGCGGAACCAAGCCAAGAGCCGCCAGAACTTTGTCCGGTGTAATGGGGAGGCTGTTGATCCGCACGCCAATGGCGTTGGCCACCGCATTCGCGACGGCGGACGCTGTTGGTATGACAACAGGTTCGCCGAGCCCGATCACGCCGCGTTCCGGCATGTCGAGCAGGACGATCTCGATGTCGGGAATATCGGCCGCGCCGGGTAACTTATAGGTTTCAAAATTAGGATTGAGGCAGACTCCGGTTTGCGCATCCATCACGCGCTGCTCGTAAAGGGCATAACCGAGTCCCGTGATCACGCCACCGTTCACCTGGCTCTCCGCGGTGAGCCGGTTGACCACGAGCCCGCAGTCCTGAACGACGAGGATTTTTTTCACCTTCACAAAACCGGTTTCCGTGTCCACCTCGACCTCGGCGAACTGGACACCACCCGCTCCGCTCGATGACAACCCCTCGATCCATTCTCCCTGCATCACCACGGGCTGCATGCCGAGTTTGCGGCAGGCGCTTTCAAAATTTGCTCCTCGCGCATCGGCGACTCCACTCAAGGTCTGGAGTTCCTTGAGGGCTTTGGTGCAGACGTCAAAAATGGCCGGTGAAACCGAAGCCGTCGTGGTGCTGCCGCCACTGCCCCCGGAGGCGGGGAAGTCGGTGTCTCCGATTTTGGCGGCGATCTTTTCCGGTGGGATACCGAACACTTCGGCCGCGACCAATGCGACGACGGTTTTCGCCCCGGTTCCAAGATCCTGCGTGCCGCAGCGGACTTCCACCGTGCCGTCGGGATTGATCGTGGCTTGGGCCTTGGTGCCTTTGCCGCCGCCGCCCCAGGTGGCACCCGCGACACCCACGCCGGTTTTGATCGGGCCGGGTGAACTGCCGGGCTTGCGATACTTTTGCGCCCAGCCGAATTTCTCGCGGCCGATCGCGTATTCTTTCTGACGAATTTCGAACGGGTCGTTTTTCAGACGGATGTCCACGGGATCCAGGCCGAGTTTCACCGCCAAGTCGTCGAGAATCGATTCCATGCCGAACGATCCCTGGGGGTGACCCGGGGCGCGGAAGGCCCGCGACGAACCGGCATTGATGGCGACGCCCGCGTGTTTGGCGCGAATGTTAGGGATTTTGTAAATGTAGGGAGCGGGAAATCCCGCGCCACCGCCGCCGCCGGCCGAACTGCCCCCGCTGGCAAATCCCGCACTGCCAAAAGCGTCGAGGTCGAAGGCGAGGAGCTTGCCCTCTTTGTCGGAGCCAAGCTTGATCTTCTGGTAGGAAGACGGGCGGTTGCCCACCGCGAGAGACTCGTCAAAACGGGTGAGCATCAGCTTGACGGGCAGCCCGGTTTCGCGGGAAAGCTTTGCGGCAAGTGATCCTTCGACGCCGGGACCAAATTTGGCGCCAAACCCTCCGCCCATGAACTCGGTGATCACGCGCACGCGGTTTTGAGGGATGTTCAAATTGCCGGAGAGCCCGTCGCGCACGCTGAAGATTCCCTGCGTGGAAGCCCAGGCCGTGCAGGCGTCGTCTTTGACGTGGATAGTATTCCCATGCGTTTCCAGCGGGTGATGGATTTGCACCTGCGTGGAAAACTCTCCTTCCACGATGACGTCGCACTTGGCAAAAGCTGCCGCAATGTCGCCCTCCTCCTTCAGCTTGGCTTCGCCTAAATTTGGCGCATCGGAAAACACTTTTGGGGCGTCGGGTTTAATCGCCTCCACGGGATCCACCACAAAGGGCTGCGGAGTGGCATCCACTTCAATGAGACGCAGGGCGTCGAGGCAGGCCTGTTTGCTGGTGCCCGCGACGGCCGCCAATTCCTCGCCATAGTAGCGCACGTGGCGCTCACCGTCCTTGACGGCAGCGACCGCCTTGATGCCCGCGGAGGCCTTCGCCTTTTCGAGGTTGATCGAGCGGATGATGGCCGATGGCCACTTTGAACGGAGGATCATGGCGTAGAGCCATCCTTCGGGCTGTTGGTCGGAAGAATATTTGGCGGCTCCAGTGACTTTGGCAGCTCCTTCGAGGCGAGGCGTGTTTTTGCCGAGAAACTCGGTTTGGGTGGGCCAGTTAGACATGGCGGATCACCTCGCATTGAGAGGCCGTTTTCACCCCGGCGGCTTGGAGGGCGGCCTCGAAGACCCGCGGATAACTGCCACAGCGGCAGAGGTTTCCCGAGCAGGCTTTACGCACGTCGGCCTCCGTAGGTTGGGGCTTGCGTTTGAGCAGCGCAGAGAGGCTCATGACAAATCCCGGTGTGCAATAACCGCATTGCAGGCCATCACAGGCGATGAAAGCTTCCTGGAGTTGGGAAAGTTTTCCATCCTGGGAAATGCCTTCGATCGTGGTGATCTCCGTGCCCTGGGCTTCGATGGCCAGCACCATGCAGGCGTAGACCGGCTCCCCATTTATCCAAACCGTGCATGCGCCGCAGGTCGCCCGGTCACAGACCTCTTTGGCTCCTGTGAGGGGCAGGTGATTACGCAAGACATCGAGCAGAGTGACGCGGGGCTCCAGATCGAGTGTCTGTTTTTTGCCATTGATCGAAAGAGTAACCGGCACCGGCCCGGGACCCTGGATTTTCTCCGCGTTAAACTTTTGTAACTCCTCAGCCACCACATTGGCGTGCTGAGTGGCTGTGGCGACGGCCGTGACGCCCAAGCCCTTAAAAAAACTGCGGCGGGAGAAGGAGCCGGGTGACGGGGGATCGGAAGGCATAGGTTAAAGAATACCGGCCAGGTGAAAACCGCGATGCATTTTTAATCCGAATCTCCCAAAAAACACGCTCTTCGCGGAGTGGTCTTTCCAGGTGAGTTTCAAAAGGGGTTCGATCACTTGGGAATGGTCATTAACGAGAACCGTGAAACCCCCGGTCGTGCCCCGGGGTTCATACCAAAGTTGCTCGCCGCATCCGCCGGCATCACAAGCCTCCAACGCCCTGGTGCTCAATCGGAGGTCTGGGCCAGCGTTAACAAATATCCTTGCCCCCTCCCGATGGTATGCCACCGGCAGAATGCGAGATTCCCGAGTCGTCACGCCTTGACTTGCCAGCCAGGAGAGCAAGCCGTCACGCTGTTCCGGGGTGGCATTGTCCGGAAGGTAGGCGACCGACTCCGCAGCTTTTATGCCGGGCATGGCCAGATTTTCTTCTGCGATTTCCAGAGCAACAACGGTCAGTCCGGCGAGTTCAACGTTCTCCTGCTTTCCTGACTGAAAATTCCAAACCCGTAGGACCGACCGGCCCCCGAGGGTGGCTTGAGCCGAGGCCGTGCAGCCACCGGTGTAAACTTCGCAGGCATGCAATTCGACATATTCGCCGGACGGCTCTTCGCCTGAGGCCGCTTCCGCTGCGGAAAACGCCAGAAGGAGGGAGAGAAGCAAATTCTTCATCGGGCTCTGCATCGCGACTTCATTACGGTAACCGACTGGATCGCGGATGCCACCGATTTTTGGGGGCTGGAAAAAAAATCGGTTCTCAAGACGGATGCACGGTGTGGTGGCATTACCGCAGGCCCACCTCCGAAGGCAGGAAATCTTACTCGTCGGTGAGTGCGACCCGCAGGCGCAGGAAACGTCTGAGCTTGCTGGCAATGGGTTCACTATCGGTCACCACCACTTCCGCTTCCCCTTCCACGGTCACGCCGGGTTCTGCCGCCCAGACTCCTCCATGGGTTTTGGTGGCCAGAGTTTGCCAGGTTCCCGACTCGAGCAGGTCCCGACCTTGCACGGTATAAGTGAGGTCCGTGGCATGGGGATTTTCCGAAAAGGAAATCTGCAGTTTTCCGGCGCCACCGGGTTGGACTGTGGCGAGGCCGGTGGATTGAGGGGCCTTGGGATCGGAATTCAGAGCATATTCCATCAGATTGCTGGCGCCGTCTTTGTCAAAGTCCGCCGTTGCCCCGGCTTCTGGATTTTCCGCCTCCGTTCCGAACTGCTGAATCCGCCAGGTGTTGTACGGGCTTTCGAGGATTGTCAGCGTGGCAGCCAACTGCGAGCCCAACGTGGCCCCGGTCGGCGCACTAAGTTGCAGGATGACGGTCTCGTTTCCGTCCAGGGCGGAGTCGGCTAGAAGCGGCACTTCGATGATTTTATTTGCGCCATCATGAGCGGCCCAGGAAAGCAGCGTTGTGGTCGTCGTATAGTCCGCTCCGGCTGTCGCACTGCCTCCGGTGCCGGTGGAAGCGGTCACCGTAATTGGGGTCGAAAGGTCGCCGTTCCGTCGGACCGTGATCTGCGCGGCGGTCCCTTCAACGCCCGAAAAAACCGGGGCGGCAAATTCCACCCTGGGATTGTTCGCGAGCTGGCTAATCCAGTCGCGGATCAGGGCACGATCCGCGGGGGACATCGGGTCGCCCGGCCGCATGGCGGTGCCGACCTGCGGATGGGTCGAGTTGACTTTTTCCATCAGATAACTGCGCTCCGGCGAACCGGATTCGACAAGTCTCACACCGGGTGCCTCCACGCTTTGCTGATCCACCAGTTCGCCATAAGAGTCGGCGGGATCCAAATCGAGCCCGCCACTATTGGTGGCGAGTTCGGTGTGGCAGGCCACGCAGTTGACATTAAAGATGGGCTGGATCTGCGCGGCGTAGTTGACGTTCGGCGTTATGGGAATTCCCGAAAGGTCCATTTCCCCGATTCCGCCATCGTAAAGTCCGATTGTGAGATTCTGCACGGTGTCAGTTCCGGCCGCCATAACAACAGTCTTTGCCACCCGGCCATGGGATGCCGCCAGCGTGTCCCGCGAGGTATCAAGGTGAAATGTCGCACCTCCTCCGCCGGAGCGAATCGGCAGGTGAAAAAAGCCCAGCGCGTCCGGAACGGTGCGGTGTTTGATCCCACTGGCGGTGATGCCTGATCCGGCCAGAAAATCCCGTCCTCCCGCATACCCATAATAGGCTCCGGCCGCCCCCCTAGAGAGTCCCAAATCCACTCGTGCGACCGTGCCCTTAGTATCTGTGATCCGGCCTCGCAGCATCGTGTCTGAGAGGTAAAAATTCGCACTAACTGTCTGGCTCGTCGCCGACGTGGACAGCGGAATACCCACCAGCGCAGGTTGCAATCCGTCGCCTTCCGCCTCCCCGGCCGACACCACCATTCCCGGCCCGGTGATCTCGGCCACTGTTGAAACCGAGATCGTGCCACCGACGGGAACGGAGATCATGTTGCCGGATGTCCCCGCGCCGCCGGCGATGGGCAGTGGCGTTACGCCATTCGCCTGATAAAATCTCAGTTCTGTGGGAACCGTGAGGGCCTCCGCAACACCAGATCGCCCGTCGAAGACCGAGCCGCTGAGCGTGACCCCCGTGGAATGATAAGCGGTGATCGTTTGTTCGGTCTCACTCGTGAGGCCCTGGGCGTTCGTCACAAGGAGCGTCGCTCGATAAATCCCCGGCTGCGCGTAGGTATGGGAAGGGCTTTGGAGGGCGGAGCTAGCGCCGTCGCCGAAATTCCAACTCCACGAGACAATGGAACTGGCTGGCGCCGTCGAGGTATCGGTGAAGGAAACGTTGAGCGGAGACTGCCCGGTGATGACGTCGGTCGTAAAGCCCGCGGCCGGTGCCGTGCCCCCCACAAATCGAATGCGGCCCAACCGCCAGGTCGCGCCGGTGGACGCTCCCTGGCCGCTGTCCGTGTAATAGAGACTGCCGTCGGGGCCGGGGGTGAAACTGACGATGCCGTGATCGGTGAATCCGAGGTAAAACGGATTGCCCGCGTCTTCGGGAAGTGCGGTGAGGGTGTCGAGGTTTGCCCCCGTCAATCTCCAGCGTTGGACTTCGTTGCGGTCGCCGCCGCCGTAACGCGCGTTATAAAGAACCGGATTGCCGCCCGGTGCAAACGGACCCGAACGCACGATGGCAATGCCGGTTTTTGACGGGCCGGAAGTTTGGAGTATTCTGCGTTTTCCATCCACGGAATCCACCAGGTAGTTCGAAGTCGGCCAGGCACCATCCGCGCCTTTGGCAATCCGCGCGACCCGGTCGGTGCCATCGCCATTTTCCGAAATATAGAGAACATCAGCGGCGGGTGGAGCGGGGTCGAAGGCGAAACGATAGGGATTACGATACGCAAACGACCACACGCGGGAACGAACGGAGTTGGGGTCGCCGTCGTAAAAAGGATTCGCGGGCAGCCCCTTGCCGTCCGCCGCGCTGACTCTAAGAATCTTGCCGTAATAGTTGTCGAGGTTCGAAACGAGAAACCGCTCTCCGTCATCACCCAGCATAATGGTGATGCTGTTGGGATCATTGGGATGAAACGCGATGTCGCCTGCTTTGTGGACGGTGTTGGCGTTTGGCAAGCCGCTCAGAAGAATCGTTTCGGAGCCCGGGGTCGCCGCCGTGAAGGCCTCATTGGCGGTCAGGCGGATCAGACGCTGATCTGTTCCCGTAGCAAAGAGTAAATAGACATAGCGCGTGTTGGCAAAGTCAGGATCAAGGGCGAGGCCCATCATCCCCCGCTCCCCCTGAGTGTTCACCTGGGCGGAGTAGTCCGCAAACACCACCGGAGCCTTGAAGACACCTTGGGCGACCGGCCCCTTGGCAATTCCCGGGCCGGCGTATTGCACGGTCAGCGACTGACCGCCGTTCCGTTCGAAATACTCCACCCGAATATCATGCGTGCCTGCCGGGAGGGTGATGACTCCGGATTGCTCGCCCGCCCCGTGCAGACCATCGTAATTGACCACAAGCGTATTGTTGATGAACAAACGGCTGCCGTCGTCTGAAGACAGATAGAATGTATAGGCACCCGAAGTGGCGAGAGTGATCGTTCCGGTATAGCGAAAGGCAAAGTCATCGTCCCGTTGGCGGGGGTCCAGGGTGAAATTGCTCACAGTTCCGCTTTTGATCGGCGTGAGGGTGGGAAAATTGGGCAGGGCGCTGAGTTGCCCCGTCTCATAATAGTCGTAGTTGAGCGTGGTGGGCCCGCCGGGATTTGGCTCGAACATCAGCACGCGCCCCTGCTTTTCAATCACCCAAAGTCGTCCGGCCGAGTCGAACCGCATCGTGATCATGCCGTTGCCTTGATACAATGTCTCGTCTACGAATCCGGGAACACTGAACACCGGGGCAGATTGGGCGGCCTCGTTGATCCCAAACGCAAGAGCGACCAGGGCGCCGAGGAAAGAGACGCCCCGACGGATGGGCGGGTGACTTTGAAGGAATCGGGGGACGGACGGAAAGAGCGGAGCGGGGGAGTTCATACCACTGAAAATGAGAGCGTCCTAGCAGTGACGGAGGAGGGGCTGTCTCGTCAATAAAATTGTGCAATTTTATGCACGCATAATCTGTTTACAACGATGGAAATATTTGAGCACAGCAGAAATTGTCTCCGAAATTTCTCAGGTCGGGCAGAATTAAACACGCCCACCCTTGCCCCTCTCTTCGTGCCATGCGACAAAGAGAGGCTCATGACACCGATTCGCACCATTCTCACGCATCCTGGCGGCGCCCATAAGGACGACTTCCTGGCCTGCAGCGTGTTGATTGCCGTCCACGCAGTCCCCATTGTCCGTCGGGAGCCGACAGGAAAGGATCTGGCGGATCGGTCGGTTTTTGTCGTGGATGTCGGTCACAAACTGGAACCGGAGTTTCATAATTTTGACCACCACCAACTGCCTCGCGACCACACTCCGACGTGTTCGCTTTCCCTCGTGCTGCGTCACCTTTCGCTCTATGAAGACGCCCGGCGTTTCTGCGAGTGGCTGGAGACGGCGGAATGGTTCGATTGCCGCGGACCAATTGCCACGGCGGAATGGCTCGGCGTGGAACGGGATGTGGTGACACGTCTGACTTCCCCGATTGATATGACCCTCTTACGGCGGTTTTCGCAAATGCAGGAACTCGAGCCTGGCGACACGATGTGGGAAGTGATGCGCATGATTGGCGAGGATCTTTTGCACTACGTGCGTTCCCTGCGCGGACGGTTGGATTTTCTGCACCGCCATGCCGAGTGGTGGACTCTGAATCTCAAATCGGGACCGACCCGCGTGCTCTTCGTGCCCCGCACCAATCCGCTGCCGGAAGAGCCCTCACTGGGTTTGGACTATTTTATCGAAAATCTCGGTTTCTCCGCGGAAGTCGCCGGGATGGTTTACCCGGACCGGCGCGGTCGGGGCTATGGACTGTCGCGTTTTCAAGACGACGCCCGTCTCGATTTTTCGCGCATTGCCAGCCAGCCTGAGGTCCATTTCGCGCACGCGCGTGGATTTCTCGCCAAGACTTCCGCCACGGAAGTGAGTCGGCTGCGGGAGTTGATCGACCAGGCGGTGGTCTGATCAAGACGGCCCGCGGGATTTTTTCAAAAACCCTTCGAGTTCCTTCCACGACGCCTCGTCGGCCTTGGCGTCGTAGCCGATATTAAGCCCGAATTCTTTTGCTTTGGCGGTGGCGTCGGGATTGGTGAATCCGTGGAGAGCGTCCGGGTAGCTGACAAACTTGAGATCCACCCCGGCCACTTTCATGCGATCCTGAAACGACTGGATCACCTCGGGTTTTACGAAGGTATCGTCCGCGCCGTGACAGACGAGCATGCGGGCGGTCGGTTTCGTGTTCGGTGGGATTTCCGCGCCCAAGGAACCGTGAAAACTTGCCACGGCTTTGAGTCCCGTGACGTTGTCACAGGCCATCTGGAGGACCACACCACCGCCGAAACAATAGCCAATCGCCGCGAGTTGGTTCGCTTCCACCTCGGGTTGGTTCGCCAGAAAAGCGAGCGCGTCCTGAAAACGTTTGCGCGCTTCGGGGAGGTCGCGCATCACCCCGCCGGCAAAGGCTCCGGCGTCTTTTGGATGGCCGGCCACCTTGCCCTCGCCATACATGTCGACGGCCAGCGCGACATACCCAAGCGCGGCGAGCTTTTTCGCGCGTTCGCGGGCGTAGTCGTTCAACCCCCACCATTCGTGCACGACCAATACCCCGGGATGTTTTCCTTTTCCCTCAGGTGCAGCAAGAAACCCTCTGGCCGTGACGGAGCCGGCCGGGTAGGTGACTTCGCGAGTGATGATCCCCGCCTGAAGGCTGGAGATCGCGAAAAACAGCGCGGCAAAAAGAAGCCGGTTCATAGTGGTGACGATCAAGCCGCCAGGCACTCCGGGCAGCGCCCGAAAAACTCCAGCGAGTGGGTGAGGTTTCGAAAGCCGTAGTGCTCGGCGATTTGTTTTTCGGTGTCCCCGAGCGGGCAGGGGATGTCGATTACGACGACCTTGCCGCAATCCGTGCAGACGATGTGATCGTAGTGCTTGGCGGGATCGTGCAGTTCGTAGTAGCTGCAGGATCGCTGGAGGTTCACCTTATGGACGAGATGCAACCGCTCCAGCAGGGTCATCAGGCGAAAAACGGTGGCGTAGTCCGGTGACTCGCCTTTCGCGACCGCCAGGTCCTGGATATCCTGGAGGGAGAGAGGTTTTTCGGCCTCGAAGAGCACATCCAAAATGCTGCGTCTGCTCCCGGTGATGCGCATGCCCTCGCCGCGTAGGCGGTTGAGGATGGCCTCGGGAGTGAGAAGGATTTCGGGCATGGGTATTCCTTAACCGACCGCCGCCAGAATCTCAACCCGGAAGACTCAGAGCCGCACCGGGATGTCCCGGCCGGCGAGATATTCCTTGGCCTGACGGATCGAATACGTGCCGAAATGAAAGATGCTCGCGGCCAGCACCGCGTCCGCCTTCCCTTCATCGAGCACATCGGCCAGATGGCTTAAATCGCCCGCGCCACCACTGGCGATCACCGGGATGCTCACCGCTTCGCTGACCGCGGCGGTCAGTTCGATGTCATATCCGCCACAGGTTCCATCCGCGTCCATGCTGGTGAGCAAAATTTCCCCCGCCCCCAGCCTCGCGACTTCGGAAGCCCAGGCGACGGCGTCGAGTTCCGTAGGCTTGCGTCCACCATGCGTGTAAACGCGCCAGCGTCCCGGGCCGTCCCGCTTTGCGTCGATGGCCACCACCACACATTGCGAACCAAAGGCTTGCGCGGCCTCGCTGACCAGTAGGGGGTTGTGGATGGCGGCGGTGTTCACACTCACTTTGTCCGCGCCCGCCAGCAGCATGATGCGAAAATCCTCCACCGTGCGGATGCCCCCGCCCACTGTGAGCGGCATGAAACATTGTTCCGCCGTCTGGGCCACCACATCAACCATCGTGGCGCGACCGTCGCTTGAAGCGGTGATGTCGAGAAAAACCAATTCGTCCGCCCCTTGCGCGTCGTAGGCCTTGGCGCATTCGACGGGATCCCCCGCGTCGCGCAGATCGAGAAATTTGGTGCCCTTCACCACGCGTCCGTCGGTCACGTCGAGGCAGGGGATGATGCGTTTCGCCAGCATGTCCTCACCAGTCGCGTGTCACTGCGCCCGTGGCGAGACTAAATTGTTGCTTTGAGGGCGGAGTCCATTAGGTTGCGCACGTTCCAAGCTGGTCAGGACAGGGAAGGAACAGGAATGCGTATGAGGAAGACCATTGACCAAATTCGTGTCGCACTGCGTGCGGCGTTTGGCTTGGCGCTTCTTCTCTTGGCCGGATGCTCCAACGACTTTAGCAGTAGTGGCGGGGTGGGCCACTTCGACACCGTCATCGTCGATGCCGGTCACGGGGGTTCGGACCGCGGGGCAAAAGCGGTTTCGGGTTACCCGGAAAAAATTCTCGCTCTCGACACCGCGCAGCGGCTGGCGAAAGTCCTGCGGAGCCGGGGATTTCGTGTCATTGAAACCCGGCAGTCCGATCATTTCATCCCGCTCGGAACCCGGGTGAACACCGCCAACCGCACCGGAAATTCGATCTTTGTCAGTGTCCATTACAACTGGGCACGAAGGTCCAGCCCGCGGGGGATCGAGATGTATTACTACAACCCTCGCTCCCGCGCCCTCGCGGTCAATATCCTCCAGCAAACCCTGCGGGTCTATCCAACCAACAATCGGGGGGTGAAACGCAATAATTATTACGTCCTGCGCCACAATCGGCGTCCGGCCGTCCTGTGCGAGCTGGGTTTCCTTTCCAACCCCCAGGACAACCGCTACGCGCAGAATGCCATGTACCGGCAGCGGCTGGCGGAACGCATCGCCGACGGCATCGTTGCTTCGCGGCGGTGATTTCTTTTTGCCGGAATCCGTGACGCCCCGGGCGGTTCACGATACAGTGCCCTGCTATGGACAAACCCACTTTCGCATCGCTCGGCCTTTCGCCGGAAATTCTCAAGGCCGTGGAGGCGCTGGGATTTGAGGAGGCTTCGCCGATCCAGGCCGCCGCCATCCCAGTTCTCATGCGCGGGGTGGACGTGGTCGGACAGTCGCAGACGGGCTCCGGCAAGACGGCCGCCTTCGCCATTCCGGCCATCGAAAAAATCGACGCGTCGAGCAATGCCGTGCAGGTTCTCATCCTTTGCCCCACGCGTGAACTTGCCACCCAGGTCGCCGACGAGGTGCATAAACTCACGGCTTTCAAACGCGGCATTCATGCCGTGCCGATCTACGGCGGTGCGTCGTATGACCGTCAGTTTTTCGAACTGAAAAAAGGCGTGCAGATTGTCATCGGCACGCCCGGACGACTGATCGACCATCTCGATCGCGGCACCCTGCGCCTCGATTCGCTCAAGGTCGTCATCCTCGACGAGGCGGATCGCATGCTCGACATGGGCTTCCGCGAGGACATCGAAAAAATCCTCCAGGCGACGCCGAAGGAACGCCAGACCGTCTTCTTCTCCGCCACCGTTTCCAAGGTCATCCGCGACCTGATCAACCGCTACGCGCGTTCTCCCGAGATGGTCAAAATCGAGCAGAAGGAAGTGGCCTCCCCTGCGATCGAACAATGGTATTATGAAGTGCATTTCCGGGTGAAACTGGAAACCCTCATCCGCCTGATCGACTACCACGGATTTAAACTCGGCATCATCTTTTGTAACACCCAGCGCATGGTGGATGAACTGGCCGACGCGCTGCTCGCGCAGGGTTTCGCGGCGGACCGGCTGCACGGTGGCATTGCCCAGGCGCAGCGCACGCGGGTGATGAACAAATTCAAAAATTCCGAGTTCGAGTTCCTTGTCGCCACCGACGTGGCCGCCCGTGGGATTGACGTGGACGATCTGGAACTCGTGGTGAATTACGACCTGCCCTATGACGCCGAAGATTACGTCCACCGCATCGGCCGCACTGGGCGCGCGGGCAAACGCGGCATGGCGATGACGTTTGTCACGGGCCGCGACATCTACAAGCTCCAGTTCATCGAGCGTTTCACCAAAGCGAAGATCCGCCGCGGCACGATTCCCAGCGTCAACGAGGTCGAGGAAAAACGCTCAGGCGCCTTGCTGGACCGCGTGCGTCTCGTCCTCGAGGGAGAGTCTTACCAGTCCCGTTCCTCGCTGGTGGACCGTCTGCTGGAGGAGGGGTTGAACTCAACCGACATCGCCGCCGCCCTTTTTCACCTGCTCATCGGGGGAACCGACGCTCCTGCTGCGCCCTCGAAGACTGCGCCCGCCGCGAAGGAAGCCCCCCGCTTTCATGATGCGCCGCCCGCTTTCGAAAAAAAGCCGCAGCCCCGCCCGCCCGCCCGCGAGGAATTTCGCGAAGAGGCGCCGCGGGAATCCTTCGAGCGGAAACCTTTCCTGCGCGCGCCGTCCCGGGGATTCCAGTGGATCTCCCTCAGTGTCGGCAAAGGCGATGGATTCGGACCGCGAGAGATCGTGGACCTCATCGCAAACAGTTCCGGTCTGCCCGGTCGAAATGTTGGCATGATCGAACTGTCTCGCAACGAATCCTTCGCCCAGGTGCCGGAGAGTTTTGCGCAGGGCCTCTCGGCCGACGGAAATTCCGTGGACTACCAGGGACGCGACATTCAGATCAAACCCATGAAGGTGATGGCGGCCGCCAAATCCGACCGTGACTTCAAGCCACCCTTCAAAAAGAAGTGGAAGAAGTAAGGGAAGCTACCCCTTGCGATCGTTCTGAATGCGTTTCCAGAAATAATTCAACGAAGGGGTCGCGTCGCGGGGCAACGAGGCGCTGTACCGGGCGGTTTCGATCTCGTTCGCCTTGGGAAAAACGGTGTCGTTGCGGCCCTTGATCCGGGCGCGATAGAGGAAGGTGATGACCCCTTTTTCCGCGCGGTCGAAATAGTGGCAAAAGATGATCGACTCAATCTTTAGGCCGGTCTCTTCCATCACCTCGCGATGCAGCGCATCCAGCAGGGACTCACGGGGGCGAACCTTGCCGCCGGGCAGGGTCCAGAGTTTGTTGCCGCGAAGCTGCTTGAGCAGGAGAACGTGGCCAAACTGGTTTTCCACCCAGACCATGACCGAGACTTCCTTGACCGCTCTGAATTTGTTGGTCTGATTTAAGCTGCTTCCTTCCGCCATTTTATTTGGTGGGGAAATATGCGGAGATCTGGAAATTTCGCAAACGCTTAAATGGCAAAAACTTACTCCAGCTCGAAATTGATGTTTACAGTGTAGGAACTTCCGCCCCCAAGCCCTGGGGGCAGCGGGTCGATCTGGAGAACCCGCTTGGCTGCTTCGAGCACGGACTCGTCCATCACTACATTGCCGCTCGATTTCAGAATCTTCACTTCGGAAATTTTCCCATTCTTCTCAATCCGGATCTGCAGGGTTGCGACAAAGGCCTTGGAGCTGTCGAAGATGGATTTCGGCTGTTCCCACTGGCTGTAAAAACGATCGTGGATGAGGTCGTGGTACCACCCGAATTGCGAGCCGCCTCCGCCGGGACCCCCGGCTTTCGAGGCAGCGCCGTCACCCGACTTGGCCTCGCCGCTGCCGCTGGAGTTCGACGTTCCCGTCTTCGCGTTGGGGGCCGGCGATCCCGAAGCCTTGGCTGCGCCAGGCGATGACTTTGGCGAGGCGGAGGGTTTGGGCGACGCCTTGGGGGACGCTTTGGGACTTGGGTTAGGGCTGGCCTTGGGGGAGGGCTTGGGCGACGGTTTGGGGGAAGGTTTTGGCGTGGGTTTCGGCGTCGGCTTGGGGGTGGGTTTCGGAGTCGCGCTGGGTTTGGGAGTGGGCGTGGCCGTCGGTTTGGGAGTGGGCGTCGGTGTTGGCGTCGGTGTATTTAACGGGATGGTCTCCTCAACGGGAACGGGCTCTGGGGTCGGTGGGGGCGGTTCCGGTGTTGGCGGCGGAGTGGGCTCGGGGGTGGGGGGAGGAGTCGGTTCTGGAGTGGGCTCGGGGGTTTGCGCTGGTTCCGGATCCCCGGGATCCAACTCGGCCGCCGCGGCGGTGAAGGCCCCGGGGTCCATCCAGACGACATTGCCGCCGACGGGGTTGACGACCTCGCGTCGCGCGTAATAGAGGATCGCCCCGAGGATCAGAATGTGAAAAAGGGCGACAACGATCAGGTTTCGCCGGAAACGCCAGCGGTCCATCTCAGGAGGGAAAATGGCCGGTGCCCGGCATCATTTCTGCTCCTCCGGCCGGGTCATCACACCCACCCGTCCGATCCCCACGCGTTTGAGGACATCCATCACGGTGACAAATTTTTGAATGGCGAGGTCGCGGTCGGGCCGGACGATCACGGAAACCTGCGGGTCGGCGTCTTTCAGGGCGGCGAGTTGGGGTTCGAGTTCGGCGAGGGATGTGATCTGGTCGTTGAGTTTGATCACATCGTTGCGATCCATCTCAATCATCTGCACCTCGGAAGGTTTGACTTGGGTGTTGGCTGTGGCGCTGGAAGGAACCACCAGGTCGACGCTGTTTTCCATCATGGGCGTCGTGATCATAAAAATTATCAGGAGGACAAAACACAAATCGAGCAACGGAGTGATGTTTAACTCCGTGACCGTCTGGAGGGCGTTCCGACTGCTAAACCGGCGCATGGGTCAAAACGCCTTTCGGGAATCGCGAGAGCCGTGCTCGACGAAACGGTGTTCGATTTCCGAGGCCAGTTCTGCGGCGAAGTTTTCCGCCTGCACAATCATGGACCGCACGCTCGTGACGAGAAAGTTGTAGCCGAACATGGCGGGAATGGCGACGAGGAGGCCCACGACGGTGGTGATCAGGGCACCGGAAACGCCGGGAGCCATTGCCGCGAGGTTGGCGCTGCCCGATTGGGCCACCCCGCTGAAAGCATCCATCACGCCCCACACCGTGCCCAGCAGCCCGAGAAAGGGCGCGCCGCTCACCGCGGTGGAGAGAATGATCATCTGCGACTCGAGCTTGAGCCCGGCTTCGCCCACCGCGCGTTCCATCGCGGCCTGCACGGCACGCATTTGCGCGGGCGTAATTTTGTCGGCACTTTCCAGTCGGGCGCGATAGGTTTCGTCAATTTCGGTCGATCCGAGCAGCTGAAAGCAAAGCTCCTCACAGCCGGCTTCGTAGATTTCATACTGCGGCGACCCCTCGAAGCGCAGTTCCTGTTCAAAGATGCGCAGGGGCATGCGGTCGCGGTGAAAGAGGGCGGAGAAACGTTCCGACTGGCGTTTGGCGAAGTTCAGCATGCGGAATTTCGTCACCATCACGGACCAACTGAAGATCGAGGCGAGGAAAAGGCCCAGCAAGACAGCCTTCCCTTCGAAGGTCGAATTCTCGAAGGCAAAATAGAGCCCCGAGGCCAGTATGAACGAAAGGCCCATCATTTCCCGTGCCACCTAAACAAGAACCGGGCGAAACCGGGAGAAAAAAATTCCGCCGTCTTGCGCGTTCCTGCCGCCCGCCCGCCTTTTTTCCTCCAAAGCCGTTGCCCCCGCCCGCGTTCCCGTCTATCTGTGCGGGCATGATTCGCTATTTGCTTGTTCCCGCCCTGCTGCTGGCAGCGCCCCTCGCGAGAGCCCAGGACGGGGCACCGCGTGACAATCCCTATGACGTGATCGGCAAGGTTTTTGCCCCGTTCTGGAGTGTCCTCCTGGCGGCGACAAAAAGCCCGAACCAGGCCTGCACGATGACCATCGTCATGACGGAAGTGACGGGCCGCCTGCCGAAAACCATGGAAGGCGCCACGCTCAAGGCCGCTGTGGAGTTTCCCGACAAGGTGAAGCTTCAGGCCCCTGTGATGGGCGAAGTGATCACCGTCTGCCGCAATGGCGACGCCGTCTGGGCCACACCGGGTGCCAAGGTGGAGTTTCTGCTCAGCAAATTTGACGCCAAACCACCACCCACCCGGAAGTCCAAGACGCCGCTCTACCTGCCTGTTACGGCTCAGCAGGCGATCTTTTTGCCGGCCATCTTCACCATTCTCAAAGCCGATCAGGCGGAAATGGCCGACCTCAATGGCGAAGAATGCCGGGTGATCTCAGCGGCCCTCATGCCGGAGGTGGCGAAAGCCGCCAAAGCCGCGGGATTCCGCGCCCAGATGTGGGTCGGAGCGGGTTACGTGCCCAAACGATTTGTCATCACCCAGCCTGACTTTACCGCGACGGTGGACATCACCGACTTACGTTTCGGCCCCTCCCTCGTGCCGGCGACCTGGGAAGTGCCCGCTGGAGTCACTGATGTGTTTCGGACCAATTCCGAAATGCTCGACGCCGTTCTATTTGTCGTCATGAACTCGCTGAAAATGAACGAGTCGGACACGCCCTGGCAGGCCACCAAGGGTTCGAAAAAAGAGTAGCCCATCTCCAGCAGGCCCTCGCACGGAAAACCTGACCGCACCTGCGGTTGGAAGGGGAGGCGGGGGACGGACCACCTGAGCCTAGGGAAGGCTCGGGGGAGCCTGCGCGCAGCGCAGCCCAAAGGGCGAGACTCGCGGGAGCGAGCGAGGCAATCTTCGATGGAGGCCACTGCCGGACCGAAGGAGAGGCGGGGGACGGAATCGAACTTGTAAGTGGTTCATAAGCAGTTAATTAAGAGAAATTACGGAAGAAATGATACGTATGCAAGACCTATGAGGTTTCGCTGCCACTGACACCTTTACTGACAGTTGGTGTCCGCGTTTCCGGCGAATTTTTCAAATGCGTTGAAAAAAGTCCGTCCCAGTTCGCCGGGCCGCTGGTATAACCAGGTAGAATCATGAAAGCGTTGTCGAAACAGGAGGAAGCAGAGTTGCTCACGAAGCTGCTTTTGCTTTCCGAGCGTCCTCCCGCGCGAACGAATACAATGGGAGCCGGAGTCGTGCTCGGCATGACCGACGTCGAAATCGGTGTATTGGTTTCGAAGAATTTCCTGAAGCCATTGGGTAAGCCGGCTTTGAAGGCATCCAAGTGGTTCGCAACACGGGAACTGTTTCGATTGGCCGAAGACCGGGACTGGCTGAGTAAGGCCACCCAAGCGATTCAGGGAGAATGGCGTGAACGGAATTCCTCCCGCAAGGCAGCAACGTCGACGGCCAACGGGGAACCAACGCTTTCTTGAATCTGACCAGGCAAGGATGGGGACGCCGGTCTGAACGCGAACGTATGGACATTTCGCGCTCACCGGATGCAAGGTGAGACCGGAAGTCGAGGACGCGGATTCGTGCTTCATCTCCCTGATACTCGTCTTGCGGAATGTGATATCGACCTCCTGCAACGATGCAAAACGGCCTTTATTGTAAAAAACGCATCCGTGCCCGACTGCGAACATCCCGGACGATCTTTTCGACCTCGCGTCGCGAGCAGCCCATGGCGCGCCCAATTGCGCTCGTCGTCGGATTTTCGTCCGTAGAAATCAATGCTTCGAGAGCCTGAAGAAGGCGTGCTCCGTCTTCTTGCTGTTTCATCACCGAGTCCCTTCATCGAGAACGCGATGGGGAAAAGTTTCCGCTTCTCGACGGCATGTTGGTATTCGTCACGAAGATCCTTATCCTGCAGAGCATCCCAAACGCCGTCATCCTTCCCCCACATGAGCAGACAGAGGATCGTGCCCAGAAGCGATGTCTTGCCCGCACCGTATTCCGCTTGAACCCAGAATCCCTGTCCCTTGCTGTGGACGACGCACTCGAAGATTTTCTTGGCGTGAACCCGAAGCGATGGCGTGAACAGGTAATCGGATACCGTCTGCCGCGCCTCGGACTGCTGGATAATCTGATTGAGTGTGGGTGTGGTCTGCGGCTCTGGCTTGAGCGACAGAATTTTGCTGAGAGCCGGGAGTTTGGACATAAGGATCAGGCGTAGATTGCTTTGGCGTGGTCGGGTTGAACGAGGTAGTCGAGAAGTGCGTCCGCACGGAACTCGAACTCTGCCGGAAGCGATAGCTTCTCCGGTCTGCCATCCAGATGCAGGATGACCATGCTTCGATCCGTGCAGAACCAATCGAAGAATCCAGCGAGGCCCGTGTTGAAGTGAGCCAGCAATGATGTGGAGGTGACGATGAGAATGCGTCGCTCTCCCGGCAGTGGCTTGAGCGATTTCAATTGAGAATCAAGGGCACGTCGGAACTGTGAACGGGCTTCCTCGTCGGGGAAATCCTCGTCGGATACCAGATCAAGGAGGTCCAGTTGCTTTGTGTCAACAGATCCTGCCGGAATGGCCGACAGGAGCGAATCCATCGAACCAAGCCAGACGACGATTTCTTTGTCCCATGCTCGTCGCTCGGCGAGGGAGCGGAGTTCGGATGATGTCTTCACAAGCTGGCCCTCCTTTCGATCAATTCCCGCCATCCGTAACTCGTCGTGATCTGCTCAAGTCGATCGGCAACGACGTATTTCCCGATTAACCCGGCATGGTCCGCAGCTCGAAGAAAGTCCCGGAGCTGGTCGGCATTGCGCAATCCCGTGAAATACCAGAATGGATTCGCTTCGATTTGTGGGATTTCGATCGTCTTGGCCGCCTCGACCGTGAAAGCGTGGTGCAGGCAAAGGAGCGCGGCGGTCGGGTTGAATGAAGGAACAGCAACGCGGTCGCCGGTCGACGTCTTCTCCAAGAATCCGAGTTTTCGGAGATTGGCGAGCAGGCGCTTCTGGCTCAGTGAGACCAATCCGTGACCAATAACCTTCTCCGTGTTTGAGATCAGGTATTGCGATGGAGCGACGATCCCCTCTTGAAGGCGAGGCATAACAACCGAAACGCTCGCGGCCATGATCGGCTCGGCCGAGAGATACAGGTAACGGTGGATCACCGACTGGATGGAGAAATCGCGGTAGGCACGCCACGCGGTGAGCGCGAACCCATTGAGGCCATCGCGGAAGAACCACTTGATCAGAGAGTCGGCATAGCGGAGCCGAGTGATCTCGCTGTTTTGTGGAAGCCCTGACGCGAGTGCCCCGCGGAGTTCGGCGATTTGAGTGATGGCTTCCGCGTGAGTCAGCGCGGCAAGGGATTCTTTGAGAAGAACATCTTGAAGAGTCTTTTGTGGCCGACTGAGGATACGCGGCGTCTCCAAAGCATCCGGTGGCGCGCCGGATGCCAGAAGCTGCATCTGCTCAGATGGCTTGGGGGTTTCTGTGGTGTCTGGATTCAAAATGGTCATCAGGATCTTACTTCCCGCGAATTCGGTCGGACTTTCTTCAGTTGCCAATAGGATTAGTTCAGCAGGACATCGTAACTCGTTGGGTGGGACATCTACGGGATCACCCCTGTGTTTTTTCGGAGCGATCCTGGTTATCCGGCAGCGCGAGATAGCGGGTCACGGCGTCCCGAACAACCCACGCCACACTGACGCGTTTCTCGTCGGCAATGCGGTTCAGGGATGCCCGGTCGGCAGCGGAAATCATCAGAGAAATCCGCTCCGCTTCACCGCCGCCAGTGACGGGCTGTCGTGATCTGAGGGGTCGTTGGCTCATAGTTATGCATAATGAGCCAGATTTGCGCGAGTGTCGATGTCAATCTAGCCTCTTGCATCAGTGTGATGCCTTCAAAGGAGAGCTGCGAAAGTGATTGATCGGATCGGCGGAGCCAACTTACATCTGAACTTACAGTCCGGGCGCAACTCCTCTCCCATCGCAATACGGTGGTGATGAATGCCCTGTTGGCTTTTCCCCGGAGATCGCATCTTCGGACCGACGCCCCGGCCCGCACCGGGGCGTTTCTTTTGCTTCTTGGCAATCCAGTCATGATTCAATCCTCGGGACGTTCGCCGCTGGGGCACATTTTGACCAATTTCGGATCGAAGCGGGCGAGGACTTCGACGAGGTCGGTTTGGGCGGCCATGACGGTCTCGATGTCTTTATAGCAGGCAGGAACTTCGTCCAGGCCTGAGGAGAGAAGAGTGACCCCACGATCGCGGAGGAAGGCGTTGGCGTCCTGCCAGGAAAGCGTCTCATTCGCCCGTGTGCGGCTCATGGCGCGGCCGGCCCCGTGGGAGGCCGAGTGCAACGAGTCGGTATTCCCCCGCCCCCGAACCAGAAAGCCAGGCGTGGCCATGGAACCGGGAATGATACCCAAAACTCCGGATCCTGCGGGAGTCGCTCCTTTGCGATGGACGATGACGTCTTTTCCGAAGTGGGATTCTTTCCAGGCGAAGTTGTGGTGGTTTTCGACATCAAGGCGAACTTCGGCCCCGAGATTGGCGGCGATCTGCCTATGGATGAGCGCGTGATTGGCTGCGGCGTAGAGGCCCATCAGGTTCATGGCGTTCCAGTATTCCTGCCCTTCTTCAGAATCGAGAAGAAGCCAGGCGAGGCGGGACAGTTCGCGGGGCAGCTCGGGGTGCAGGGACATGGCCAGCTTGCTGTAGTGATCGCACACGGCGGCTCCGGTTCCCCGGCTTCCGCTATGGGACAGGAGAGCCAGGTGCTCGCCGGGTTCGAGACCGGCTTCGGCATTCGTGACGGTCAGGACTCCGAATTCCACAAAATGGTTTCCGCTGCCGCTTGTGCCGAGTTGCGCCCGGGCCCGGTCTTTGTTCTTCGCGGTGATCGGGCTGACGGACCAATCCTCGTCGAGGACAGGGTGGTCGCGCCGATCTTTGAACGTGGCTCCCACGCCGAACCGGGTTTCGGTTTCCAAGGCGGCGGTCAGCCTGTCCTTGTGCTCGTCGAGCCAGGAAACCGGAAGGTCGAGCACGGTCATTTTCATTCGGCAGGCGATGTCCACACCTACCGCGTAGGGAATGACGGCATTCTCTGTGGCCAGGACGCCGCCGATGGGCAACCCGTAGCCCACGTGCGCGTCGGGCATGAGCGCAGCGGCAACGGAGATCGGGAGAAGGCTCGCCATTTCCAGTTGTTTGATGGCAAGTTCGTCAATGTCAGTCCCCCACTGCCGCCAGGGGGCGGGTGGCTTGCCTGGAAGGTAGAGGTCTGGAGCCAGAAGCGATGCGGCGAGGGCGGCGCGCAGGGTATCCGCCTGAAAAGAAGCCGGATTCGCCACGATGGCGGCAATCTCGCCGGAGAGAGATTCTTTCGTCCCGCCGGCCAGGCAAAAAGCGGAGATGAATTTGAAGGCTTCGCCCATCGGCGCACCGAGCGGCACGCCCAGCAGAAGGAGTTCTTTGGCTTTCATGAGTGTGAGACTGCGAGTTTAGAGTTCGGCGTCATTCGTTAACGCTTCCTTCTCGGCAAAAACATCTTTCAGAATTTCGCGAGTTTCTGACAGGAACGGCCAGAGCGGCTCAAGAGCCTCGAAAACCGGATTAGACCAACTATCCCACCACAAGGAGACAGAGGCTCCACCCCGAGGCACGATAAGTCTGTTGTTATCGTGAATGGAGCTCTCCCAATCAGCCTCGAAGTAGAGTGGAATACTGATGGTCTTTAGACAGGTGCTCAGTTCGAGAGAACGTGACGTCGACATATCGTGTGCCATCCACTCTGCCTTCGGCCAGGTCACGCGGCGAAAATAGATCCTGAAATGCTTCTCCGCTTGGGCGCCAATGATTCCATACCGATACACGCGTGAGCCGGGCTCCGATTGCGCAAAGCATTCGGTCCAGGTAAAGGCGTGAAAATGGGCCTCGCTTGGCGGCGACCATGTCTCTTCATGGTGGTCGGCGAGGTGGGTGGATTGTGCAGGGGTCATGATCAGACTGCTATAGCATCACCGAGGGACAACGGCTGTCCTTCTCGGAGATACTGGTCAATGTTCGTCGTCGACCACTGAAAACTGACGCATACTCAAATCCTCGCACGCGGCGAACATGGTGCCGTTGCGGCCCAATGCGAGTTCGGCAAGAGTGATAATCCGCAAGTTTGGAAGGGCTTTGGGTCGGATCTTTTGCAGCTGAACGATGCAGTCCTTTTCGGTTCCTGGGCCGGCGGACTGGCACAAGATGGCATAGGCGACGGCGGTCGAGCGGGAGATGCCGGCCCAACAGTGGATCAGAACGGAGGCGCGTTTCGGAAGTGCGGCGCTGAAGGCGAGGATTTCCCGGACTTGCTCGAGGGAAGGAGCCTGACGATTGGGCAGCGGAGAGACGATGTCATCGAAGTAGGTGAAATGGACTTGGGCCGACTTCGCGAGTTTGCTTCGAAAGCGGCGTTCGTGGTGCGATTGCCCGGAAGCCAGCGGGTCCCAGATCGAAATGACGTGGGTAAAGCCTGTCAGATCCAGATCATCCAACTCCTCGACGCTGCTGATGGTGATTTTTGGAAACGGGGTCATCAATTTTCCTCGGAAAAGCGCACTATTTCAGCCAGCCTCCCATTCGTTAAAGTGCTTGTAAATGAGATGATCAAACGGGGTCGGCACATCGCCAAAGATCCGGCCGGCCCGGGCATTTTTCCCCGGTTCGTCTTCGTCAACTTCGGCCTGAAGAAGATAGGAGGTATTCTTAACGGATTTGAGTCTTCCCAAGGTGAATGTTAGAACGAACTGGGAAACGATTTCGTCTTTATCGGGTATGCAGTAGTAGAGAATCCGCGCTCGGCTTCGGTCTTCTGCAGGAATCACGGTGACTTCTCCCGTAAATCCCGAGGGGAGCATGAGGCCACGATACTTTGAGGAGAAGTCACCGATTTCTGGTCTAATACCGCAGATGGGGGGAACCCGCCGGGAGTATATTGTCAATTCATTGACAAAGAGTCGTCCATCCCAGAGGCGGCAGTTCGCAAACCAGCCCCGGTAGCAAGCGGTGGAGGCTCCCTCGATCTTGATGCCGATAGTCTCGGGCGAAAACTGGTTTTCCCCGTCGAATCCATAGACGACGTAGCTCCGGTCCTCGGCTTCGAGAAACTCCGATGCCTGCATCGTCATAACCGGCCTCCTTGTTTCGATTGAAGCGAATAGAGCTGCGACCACAACCGAGAATAGATCGGTGCCTTTTCGCGCTGGTCTGGAAGATCGTGGATGCGATCCTTGAAGTTGAAATAGTCGATCGAGTCACCCAGAGCGGCGAGCACTTTCAAAACCTCGGACTTTCCGACGACGAGCCGCCAACGGTAGTCGCCGGCCAGTGTCTCGATGATCGGCGTTGCCAGCCCTGATAACGAGACGAGATTTTCCAGATCTTTGCGGCAGCGTGCGCGGACGTGAAACTCCCCGGATTTCTTCTCAACAATGGAATAGAAGCCGTGTTGGGTTGCGAGCCACATGGATTACTGCGCGAGGATGCTGAGGTGGATCGGGTCGGCGACAGCCGTATCGCGGGTCTCGAACCGGAGCTGCGACTTGGCCCTGCGGGTGGAGAGGCGTGTCCGTGGGGGAAGGTTTTCCTCTTCCGCCGTGGCAGCTTTGGCTTCTTCAAGCCATTTCGAGACCTCGGCAATGTCGGTCGGCAAGTCTGTGGATGGTTGGGTTCGCTCGCCGATGGCCTCAAAGGCGGCGGCGCGAAGGAGCTTTTTCCAAACCTTTCGAAACAGAGCCGCATCTCCGTAAACATCGGCGTGGCTGAATTTTCCGTTGATGGCCCAGATCACGCCCGCCGCTTCTGGGGATGGGGCGGCCTCCAAACCCGCCAGATATTCCTCCACCGCGGCGGTAGTCTCCTTCATCTCGTAGGAAAGTTGAATACTGGATGGTGACATGGCGGCTTTCGCGCAAAGTCCGATGCTCTCGCTCAACTTGGCCTGATCTTCCTCGACCGAGGCCCAGACTTCGCCCTGGCTCTTTTTGGACTGGAGTGCCATTCGCAGCTTCTTCGATGACGCAAAATCGCTGGATTTCGAGAAGTGGGCGTCCGATTCATTGCGGCGTTTGTGCCAGCGGGCTGATTCCACGCAAAAAACCGGAATGGGGACCTTCCCTGACCTGGCCGGCACAATAAAGTCCGCACCAAGCGTTCGATCCTGGCGTCCGCCTTTCACAATATCGCCGGCTTGAATGAAGAGATCCAGATCCCCTGGATTCTCGATCAAGAGTTCGTTGACGTCTCCGGTTTCATGAAGCAGGCCGGTTTGAGTTTCCATGGCCTCTTCAAGGACGGTGTAGCTGGGAATGCCGGGGACGGTGGGAACGGAAACGAACCAAGCGGTGAGATTGTGGGCGGATGTGGGTGTGTCTTGGATTTTCATTAGCCACATTCTGGCAAGACCCAGGGACATCTGTGGTCACCGGAGAAAAAAAGAAGAAAGGACTGCCGATGTCCCTCATGGCCTCTATGTTTTTAGGGAGTAAAAATATGAGCTGGTTTTTGGAGAATTTTCCCCCTCGGTCATTTGTGGATTTCACCGTTCCGAAACGATCTGATGGCACGGAGCTGGATGCGTGTCGGGTGGCCGGCGACTATGAGACGTATGTTGCGTGGCTTGCCGACTATCTGCACACGGCTCTTCTCCCACTTTCTCCTGTCGAGCGAAAGTGGCTGGATGCCGACCCGAGAACGCCAGGGGAAGTTGTGTTCGAGTGTTCGGAAACATACGGCTATGGTTGCTGGGACCTTGATGGACTGATTTCGTGTTTTGAATCCGGGGCCAGTCATGCGGAATATCAGGCGGAGATGCACAAGGCATGGCTGGAAAACACCGTGCCGGAAGATCGAGAAAGCTTACCCTTTGAGGAGTTGTCCCCCGAGGCCTTCGAGCGGGTGCGGCAGGAATGGATGCAGGAAAGGGCTGCGGGCGTGGAATGGCATCACGCGGATATTCCTTACCGGCCACTTTTGAACTGGGCGCTGCGACAAATCCCCGATCCGGTTGTCCGGAGAGATGAGGTCGACTGGTATTTCCGAAATTTTTCAGACAACGCGAGCAAATGAATGAGACTTCGCATGCGGCGTTTGTGGGTGTATTGACTGAAAGATTACTTTATCATCATGTTTGAAAATCTCTTTTCTCTCGGTGGACTTTCTATTGACCGGCTCAAAAGCTTCATTGATGTGGCCGAGGTGGGCTCGATTGCGCGGGTGGCCGACGGCGATCCTTCGCGGCAATCCTTGATCAGCCGGCAGATCAGCGAGTTGGAGTCCTTCTTCGGCGTAGAATTGACGAAGAGGAAGGGAAAGGGACTGGAATTCACGGAGGCAGGGCGGCAATTGGCTCGCCAGGTTCGTTTGCAATTTCAGGGGCTATCGGATTTCAAGGCGGAATGTGCGGGGCAGCCGGTGGAGTTTCGAATCGCCTCCGGTAACAGCGTGCTGGAGTGGTTGCTCGCTCCCCAGATGGGACGCGCTTCGACGGCGGTGCCAGGGACGTATTCGCTGCTGGACTGGAGAACCGGTGACATCGTGCGCGGCCTTTTGGAGCATACCGTGGATTTCGGGATCATCCGGCGGTCTGCGTTGGTGCATCCACTGCAATTTCATTCTTTGGGAGAAGTGCGCTATCGACTGTTCGCGCCTAAGGGTGCGGGTGAACGCAAAGACCCGACTGAACTGCCTCTTGCCATCTCGATTGGTGGGGAGTTCTTGGAGGCTTTCGAACTGGCTACGGCAAAACTGCGGAAGCGACCGAACATCGTCTTTCGCTGCACAAGCTTCACCCAGGCGGCGCAAATGGTTCGCTCCGGTGTGGCCGCTGCCATTCTCCCGCACATCTCGGCGGCATATTTCGACAAGCAGGTTACCGTCCATGATCCCGCGTGGCTGCGTCCGATCAAACGCGAGTTGGGGTTGGCCTGGCATCGGCGGGTGCTGGATGTTCGACCGGGTTCGGAAAGGTTGAAGGACACTTTGATCGAGGTCCTGGCACAAGGACTGGCCTGACTTCAGAGACATGTGACCTGAATTTTTGTGAATGGCTGGAGGTGGAAAACTTCACAAGGATCACTTCCCTTTGCGAAAAACCATGGAATTCACCCATCCCAACTCACACCTTGCAGCGGAAGTCATCGAGCGCGGGCTGATGGTCTCGGCTTCGGCGTTCTACCGGTGCAAGATCACGCCCAAACGGGTGCCGGAAGAGCGATTCGGTTGCAATTCCCTCCTCTACGGAGAATTCGGCGAAAGGCGGTTCTTGATTTTCGTCCGAATGACCACCGACGACGAGGTGGAGGATGGCACAGGACCACTTCCCGGCGTGCTCTTCGACGCCGCGGCCGAGATGGATGCCGAGCCCCACGTGGTCCGGGTTCACATGCGCCATGTGGGGCAAGGCATTGGCTTCGCATACTTCGGGCATGATGAGTTCGTCCGGCATGTGCGCTCCTTTGCGGACGAGTGGAATGCGCGTCTGATCGCGCCAAAAACATTTGCAGATTTCCACCGCTTGTTGGGCGGACGTATTTCACGACTTCAGCTCGATTTGGTGGAGGAAACCGACGGAAACACGGAGGCCATGTCACTCAAGCTCTTGATTGATGGGATGGAGCCATATCAGGGAACGATCTGTCCCGGCTCACTGCTGCGCTCAACGGTTGAAAGCGACGAGCACGAAATCTTTACCTGTAGCTGCGGCGTTGCGGGATGCGCTGGAATTGAACGCGGTGTCGTTGTAGCCCGCAATGATGGATTGGTTCTTTGGAAGGCATTTCATGCGAGAGGACGCCGCATCTTCCTTTTCCATGACGACCAATACCGCACCGAAATCCTGGAGAAATGCCGGAGGCTGATCGAGTTCGCCAAGGGAGGCGAGAACCGTGACGTTACTCCTTATCACGGGTCGCTCAACTATTTGGAGAAGGCCTATTTCGAGGCCACGGAAAACGTCGCCGCTGCCGATTCTTCCGTTCTGAGTTGGGTTGCCGATTGATCCGAAATCTCAGCGCGCCCGAGGAGTTCAGGGAGGTTGAAGGACACGTTGATTGAGGTCCTGGAAAAGGGGCTGGCCTGACTCAAAAGTCAGGTGGGATGAGAATATCCAAATACCACGCTGCACGTTAAGCGGCTATGGTTCGCAGCATGAGTTAACGCCCGTGAGTCGCAATTGCACATCGCTATTCGCAGACTCACTATGCTTACACCTAAAACCTACCGTCAGCTGGGGGAGATTCTCCTTCAGGAAACCAACACTCAAATCCCCTATTACTCGGCTTACCTCACCGAAACTCTCAGCGGAAGGCCGATCCAATTGGGAGAACACTTCCGGATCTCGGGCGGTGGTCGTCTCGAAGCGACCCGGCCCTCGGGTCCAAGGGCCTATCCAGTCCGACTGCAAACCCACGCGGTCATCCGAGGTGTCACTCGCGCCGCCCAATTGGGCATCCCGGTTGGCTCCGCCACCAAGGAATGGCTGCAGAGTGCGCTACGAGCCCCGGATTTTCAACGCGAAGCAGAAAGATGCCTCCGAAATCAGCAGGGGGAAAAGTGAGGGACCACCCTTGTCCCTCGCTCCCGCTACAATGCATTTATACCCATGAAAACTTTCCAAGTCATCATTCCCGATCCGTGGTCGTTTTCGCGGCCGAAAGAAAAACCGAAACCTGATAGCGAACACGCGACCCGGGAAGGAGCGGAGGCCCGAGCACGCGAAATCGTTGTGGAACAATTGCAACGGCGTTTTGAAGAGACCCAATCGTGGACCGAAGCTTTGCGGGGTTACCTCGATTCGCGAAAGGTGGTTCAGGTAGAGTCCGAGAGAGAAGAAGTGGTGTTTTTCAGCGACTTTGCCCGCGACTGGGTTGCTGAGCAGTTGGCGGAGGACTGGCCGGCGGTGATGGAGCGAATCATCAGCACGAAACCTGAAGTGCCCCGGGGTTGGTTCCGCTGGCTGCATCACACTTTTCTTTCGCGTTATCCCGCACGGGTGGACCTGGGTCTCGTAGAAGAATGGCAGGCAGTGGGTGAAAGGACGGATCTCGATCCGAATCAGATCGACGGCCTGGTGCTTATCAATGTCGAGGCCCATGCGTGGGAAATTGGCTGGCTGGGGCTTCGCTCATTGGCCGAGCAATGCTGGGATAGGATTTCCCCGGGCGCAAAAGGTTTAATGCTGGCGGGATTTTCCAATGGGGATGACATGAGCGATTGGATTGTGGCCAGGTTGCCGGAAGCCGGGTTCACCGCCGAAGGCGTTCTGGAGATCGCCTGCAACGCGGCTTGGAACTCCGATTATCCGGTCTTTCAAGCGGTGATGGAGAAGGATCCGAAAACTTTGCGACAGGAGGTGGAGCGGCTTGAGCCTTTCGGGAGAGGGCCAAGCCAGAAAAGCAGTTGGTCCAAGGATGTCGCCCGGCTCAGTAACAGGGTGGTGGACATGGCCCTGGAAGCCTGCGTGGTGCGCGGGTGGGCGCAGGGTGCACGGCTGGCGTTAAGTCTCGGGGCAAAAGCTGATTTGCCGATCTGGGTATTGGAACGCAGTTACAACGAACACCACTCGGCGCTGAGCTATTCCATCAAGGAGGGGCACACAGATGTTGTCGAGGCCTTGCTCGATGCGGGCGCACGCCCCGCAGGGGACGGGGACAGCAAGCCGTTGTATTTGGCAATCACGGGTGGCAACGATGAACTGGCGGAGAGACTGATCGATGGTGGGATGGATTTTGGGCCTGGGGACAAGCCCGACTGGCTGGCAGCTTCGCGCCCCGGGGACAATATCGAGTGGGAACGCGCCATGTTCTTCAACTGCAATCGGGAAAACATCGAACGAGCTCAACGGTTGGGAGCAGGGTTGCCGCTGGTTCACGCCACCGAGGTTGCGTGGTTCTATCGAGGCAACGGTCAGGGCGGGTGCCACAGGACTTTGATCTGCAATTTCCTCTACCATGACGATGTCGAGCGTTTGCGAGGGTATGTCAGCAAGGGGCTGCCTTTGAAGCTCACCCTGCCGGATTTGGCCATCCTGCTTTCCTGGGGGGCCTATGACTGCCTGTGCTGGATGATGCGAGAGTGGAATACTCCGCCTGAGGTGATGTGGCGCATTCGGCGGGAACTGCCGGACTTTGGAACGGGGCGCAGGTTGTGGATGGTGCGGCCGGATGCGAAACAGGTGGGGGTTCTGCCGGCCTTCGACCCGGGCGATCAGGATCCGTTGGAATTGCCCGATGGTGGCCGCCTGTGGGTGGACTTCTCTGGCCTCGCCGGCGGCGACGATCAGCCCGGGCCGGTGACGCCTAGAACGCTCTGGGTTCGAGTATGCCGAGTTGCGCCGCGTCGCAGGTCCGATCGTGTGGTTTTACGTGATGTAGAGCAGAAATGGGAGCTCCAGCCTGAACCCACCAACGACCATCAACTGCGTAACCTGCTCCCCGTGGTCAAGGAGGTGGATGGGGCGTTTATCGCAACCGGCCTGAGCATGGGCAAGGTCTGGTGGGAGGACTATCCCGCCGGAGGAGAGGAGAAAGACTGGATCAAACAATGGACTGAAGGCGCGGCCTGGGAGCGTCTGCGGCCACGCGTGATCGAGCGTCTGAACGCCCAGCGCGCAGCGCACCAGACGGCCCCGAACCCTGTGCTGGAGAACGAAGAACTGGAGCCATTCCCTTCCATCTTTCATCCCTGGCTGAGACGTGGCGAAGATGGATTCATTCGGTTGGACGAATCCGCTGCGGCGAGAGTTCCGACAGTGATCGCAGATTACCGCGCATGGGAAGCCGTGGAGCGCCGGCACGAACGGGAGTGGAGCCTGGACGAGCGATTCCTTGCCTGGCCGTCGTGGAACGAAGTGCCTGTTGATCTCCGGCCATGGTTTGAGTGGGAAACCATGTTCCAACGTCCCGGACCAATGAGCCGGCGAACTGGCAGACCCTACGAAATCGGCATGTGCCGCCGCGCCTTGAATTGGTGGAACGGTTGGATGATCTCGGGGATGAGGGAGGCAATGGGATGAATGGAGCGCCTTGTGCAAGCCACCCCGCCTTTGTCTGGTGCCGTCATTTTTCTCGGGAGCGCCTGCGTTTGCTCTCTGGGATTAGGTTTGCCCGCAGGAGATGGCTGGACGATGAGACCTCTGCGCAATCCGCATTTTCCCGGCTTCAGATCGGCAATACGAAGAAATGGTATAATGTCTATCGAAGCATTGACGGTGTCTGGGAGGGCAAGGAGGTTTACTTCGAACCGGTCATTAGGCCACTTTTCATCCGCTATGCCGTCGAGGTCTTTCGTCAGGCTCTGAAAGACACGCTGGATCGGTATCCGAACTTCAATCGGTTCGAATCGGACGACGGTCCGTTAATTGGTGAACGGCGAATAAGTTTTCCGGATCGGCAGGATGAAGCTGCGACAACCTGGTTGCAGAGCCGGTTTTGGCAACTGGCGGAGAAGGGGAATATCCTTGTCGGGGAGCGATTCTCGGCCTCTTTCGTGGATAACGCTGCCATTGTGGGTAATCGCATCAAGGTTCACTGCGAAATTGAACTGGATCTGTCGCTCACAGACGAGTCCACTTGGCACCATGTCAAAGAAGCGTTGTCGCAGGGAAAGATTCCCGAGATCGACCCATCGCCACGGAGGTGCGATTGGCGTCTGGCCAGCGAGCTTCTCCAGCATCTCTCAATTCCCGAACTTTACGCGCTGAACTGGGAGGCATGCCTGCCGCCTCTTGTCAGCATGGACAGGGTGCTTTTGGACGCCGCAGCGAAGTGTGATCTTCCCGCCATACGCACGGCGCTCCAATCCGGGGCAAATCCCAACTGCTTTGACAGGAAACACAGTCAGACTCCATTGGGGCGGCTTGTCGAATCGACGTCGCGATACTCCGGTGATGATGGCTACTCGAAGGCTGAGGCCGATCAAAAAGACATACTCGCGCTCGATGCCATTGATCTTTTGATTGGCGCAGGCGCGGCGGTTGACTTGGTGGGATACAACGAAACAACACCCCTGGCAGATGCATGCCTGAATTCCAGCGGGAAAGTTATCATCAGGCTGCTCGATCACGGCGCTGATCCAACGATTCTCTGCTATGACGATGAGTATGAAGGAAGTTGGGGAACGGCTTGGGAGTATGCGGACTTCCGATGCAATCCGCATGCCAACAACGACGACTCCACCGCTTGGGATGCGTTGTGCTCAGTCTGGCCGGCCCCCTTTGAAGGTGTGTGGATTCCTGAAAATCCCGAGACGCGGGATAGCGTTCGGCCACCGCAGATAGAGGCATAACTCTAAAGTTATTCTATGTGATAATTCATAACTATTTGAATTTTGATCGTTTGCGTATCCTGTGCTCATGAAGAAAACAAATCAACCGGCACAGGGATACGACATCATTGGCGACATTCACGGCCACGCTCAGGAACTCGCCAGCTTGCTTGATGCGTTGGGCTATACGCAAAAAAACGGTCACTACGCCCACCCCGATAATCGCAAAGTGATTTTCCTGGGCGACTACATTGATCGCGGGCCGATGATTCGCGAAGTGTTACGGACCGTGAGGAGCATGGTGGACGGCGGGTCAGCCTTGGCCATTCTCGGCAATCACGAGATCAACGCCCTCCGTTTCCACACGATCGGAAGCTCGGGCAAGCCTCTGCGGCCGCATTCGGAGAACAACACTCGCCAACACCAGGCGACGTTGGATCAATTCGCCGACAACATGCAGGAGTGGACGGATTGGATGCAATGGTTCTCCGGACTTCCGCTCTTTCTCGATCTGCCCGGACTGCGGGCTGTGCATGCCTGCTGGGACGATGAAGCCATCGATCAACTTCGCGAAATCGGACCCCTGCAGGGCGAGACTCTCGAAAACCACAGCATAAAGAAAACCTCGGGCTACGAGATTATGAGCCAGATCGTTAATGGTCCGGAAGGGATTCTGCCACGGGGCTATCGTCACGAGACGGCCGATGGAACGATGCGGAGCGAGTTCAGGTTAAAGTGGTGGTTGGATTTGTCTCTGGCGACCTGCCAGGAGGCAGTTTTTCCGGCTAACGAAACCGTTCCAGATGTGTTTCCCGAATACATGCCACAAACCGGTTATCCAGAGAATGCCCCAATCACGTTCTTTGGGCACTACGCGCTGAAGCACACGGAGCCGGCCCCAATCCGGTCGAATCTGGCCTGCCTCGACTACGGGACAGGGAAGGGAGGTTTTCTCTGCGCCTATCGTTGGGATGGAGAGACGACAATTGATCCGACTAAATTCGTCACAACCAAACAACCGACCAGGCGCGGCTATCGCGTTCTGGTCGATGACAACTTCCACTATATGGATGAGGACGAGCGGTGGTGCCTGGGGGAGTTCGACAACTACGAGGTGGCACTCATTGCGGCGCGGCAGTTGGTCGAGGATTTTTTCAGCGATGCAAAGCCCGGACAAACCGCCAAGGAACTTTACGATGGATACACGAGTTTCGGAGACGATCCCTTCATCATCGCCTTCGGCGGTGCCGACCAACCAGAGTCCCGCTTTTCCGCATGGGGGTATGCCAAACATCTGGCGAGCGAGTTGGAAAAGAATTCCGGGGTAGCACCACCATTGTCCCTCCCACTTTGCGAAAGTGAGCCCATGAGTGCGAACCATCGGGCCAACGAAACGGGAGATTCCCGAAGCCCACAAAGCCTTCAGGAGGAGTGACCGTGGAAACTCTCAATCCAACGCGGAGTTGGGGATCACTCCCGATGACCGAAAAATACTCGGGGGCGATCGATGGGGCTCTTTCTCTCCTACCGGAATTCGACAAAGTCGCGCCTGAGTCATTCAATCTGGGAAAGAACGCCAATCTCGACCTTGTCGTTCGAAGGCCCGGCGCCCAAACCGCAGAGCCTGCACCGGTTCCGGTGGGAATGGTCTCCAAGACTTATCGGATCATTCAGCATCACGAGGTTTTGCGAGCCGCGCTGAGTTTCACCCAGCAAGTTCCGGACTCTCAGGCCACGAATGTAAAAATTCACGCAACGGAAAACTGTGAGCGGATCATGTTCGAGTTGATGTTCGGCAGTGCCTACGCGATGAGCCCCGACGCGCATGATGTTGGCCTTCGGTTGGTTTGCCGGAACTCGGTTGATGGCACGTCTGCGGTCCGCTCCCATCTGGGCTGGTTCCGCTTGGTCTGCAGCAATGGCATGGTCGTTGGTGTGACCCTGGGCAAAACCCGGATTGCTCACAAACCCGGCGCGGACCTCGGTGCGCTGTTCACACCACTGAAGGATCAGCTTGCCGTGGTTGAAAAAGAACGGACCACCCTGGCGGATTGGACGTCAACGCGAGTGTCCCAGTCGGAACTTCGCGCCTGGGTTGACGGGCCTGTGCCCGCGGATGCAAAGACAAAGGACTTTGGGGCCCTGTCTGGCCCGTTTCGCCTCTTGTGGGAGTTGCTTCTCGGATTGGCTGAGCGACGCGATATTCCCTCACTTGACGCCGTCGCGGAGGAGGTTCTCGGGGTGCCCGCCTCCGTATTGGAAGACCTGAAACAGAAGATGCCGACCGCGACGTCGGTGGAGGCCTACTTGGCACTGCGCGAGTCGGATCGAATGATTGTGCGCTGCGACGGGGATGAAATTCCGAACAAAAAGCGAAACCGACAGCGCTTCCCCGCTCGGAAGCTGACTCAGCAATGCTTGCAAATGCTCGCGTGGATACTCGGTGGTGTTCTCGGCGTGCCCGCATTCTTGGCGGAATGGCTTGGCAAGCGGGTCCGTTTCGTCGCGATTCTCCCATTGGACTCACCGGATGGTCCCAACCGCACCTGGCCAACATGCAGAAACCGTTTCGTAGTTGGGGGATGGCGGTCGTGGCAGGCCTACGCGCATCTCTTCCGGACGGAAGCCTCAGACGGGAGCGTGTGCGTTGATGTGAGTCCCCTGCTTGAAATGGCCCTGCAGTCGCTTCGGACAACCCCCATTGGCTGGCTCGCGAACAAGTGTAGCGAAACCAACGAACTGATTCTCTCTCTGATGCGCCGCCGCGGGTACGTGAGCAACTTCGACTTCGGAAGTCCGCTCGAAAGCCCGACAGTACAGTGAGGCCCTGGGAGGCAATTCAGGGTGTGAGTCTGTGGAAGACAGCATCTCTTCGCACGAGGGAGGCTTGATCGAAGACGAGATCCGTCATCTGCTGGAAATCCCGGAGATTCCCCCTGCGAGATTGGTAAAGGCGCTGAGAATCTGGGAGGAAACCGAGGGGAAGCGCTTCGGGGAAACCATCGAAGGATTGATCGACGACTTCGGTCAGGAAATCGACGACCGGGAGAAAAGGGTCGGTGCTATTGGAGACGAGGAGCTTCGCCTGTCCAAAACAGGAACCATAGGGACAATGAGGCGAAATCTTGCCCGCCTCATGGAGGAGATCAACTTGGACCACGATTCCTGATGGCAGTGTGATGGATGCCGCAGGTCCGGTCTTTATTCCATGGGATATGAAAGAGGATATTCAGCCCGAAAGCGCCATCGAAAGCATACCCCTTTTGAACGATGCTCTTATTGCTCCTGACCCGCTGGAAGATCTCAGTGCGAAGCTGGTGAAGGAAATCAGCGCCATCAAGAAGGTGTGCCGGACAGGACTCCTTCCGCCGGAAGGGAAGCAGCGCTATCGCCGCAACTGCGAAATCATCCGCATGGTGGAAAAGGGACTGACTACGCGAAACCTTGCACTTCTGCAGGTGTACGAGGAGGAACAGTGGAAAGAGGAATTTCCGACGATAACAGATTTTGCCAAGGCCTTTGCGGATCTATCGAAACCGCAGCTTTTCAAAGTGCTCGACGAAGCCCGGGTCTACTATGTCTTCGCCGCCGAGGGGCTGCTCGCCGTTCGGCCGAACGGCCGGTGCAGGGAAGAGTTGGTGAAGGTCGATATTGACCACTGGATCGCAGCATGGCAGTTCGCACGGGATGCCTGCAGGGATGAAGGAATCTCTGCAGGCCTTGTGCGGGACGCCCTCCGGGACTATTGCCGTGACCACCAGATACCATTTGGACGCCGTCAGCCTAACGGCACCAGCTTGCGGTTGACCGCGCCGAGCAAACAAGGGGAACAGCCTGAGGAACCGGACGGTGGCTGGACGGCGAAGCTGACTCCCGAGTTGAAGTCAGTCATTCGCCGTGTGGTCAGCCCCGAAGTGCTGGATCGCATCGAGACTTCGTTCGCAACGAAAGCCACCGAAAACGTGATCTTGGACAGCCTCCTTGCCTTACAGCCCTCGAAGCTTGCCTCCGAAGATGCCCGACCTTGGAAGGAGCTCTTCGAGACCATTCTTCGTGAAGAGCCGGAAGTCTATCGGACTCTCATCCTGCTGGCCCTAGAAATGTGCCGGAATGTCCTCGACGGGATCGTCCTGGCCCGTTGTCGAAAGAACCTCGAAGCCAAGGCTCTTCATCGCCGCAAGAAGGACAAGGTCAGTAAAACTCAAACATCGTAGTTTATGGGCAAGAACTCCAAAATCGGTTGGACGCGGCACACCTACAGCCCGTGGTGGGGATGCGTGAAAGTGTCCGAAGCGTGTCAGAACTGCTATGCCGAGACCTGGTCCCGGCGAACCGGCCACAAAATTTGGGGACCTGGTAGCCCGCGACGTTTCTTCGGCGACTCTCACTGGCGCGAGCCGCTGGCTTGGAATAAGGCCGCGATTGAAGCCGGGGATAATCCGCACGTGTTTTGCGCCTCCATGGCCGACGTCTTCGAGAAAAACCGATCTCTTGATTCCGAGCGGGAACGACTGTGGGATCTGATCGAGCAGACCCGTCAGTTGCGGTGGTTGCTCCTGACGAAGCGGCCGGAGAACATCCGTCACCTCAGCCGTTGGGGACGGTCCGGGGACTGGCCAGAAAATATTTGGCTTGGCGCGACCGTCGAAAATCAAAGATGGGCAGAAACCCGCTTGCCTCACCTGTTGGAGCACAATGCTCCTGTCCGGTTCATCTCCGCCGAACCGCTGCTGGGTCCCTTGAATCTGGAGAAGTTCCCGGGAATCAACTGGATTATCACCGGGGGGGAAAGTTCCTCGAGCGCGCGTCCGACACCCCCATCGTGGTTTCGCAATCTCCGCGACTATGCGGATTCCGCCTCCATTCCGTTTTTCTTCAAACAGTGGGGACAGTGGGCACCGGTTGGCACCCCTCACTCCCGGAAGAATGTCCGGCCCATTGCTGTCCCCGACGGGGAGACAGCGGCCCTGATGATCGGGCTCGGAACAGCGATGTCAGGGCGATGCCTGGATGGCATTTACCACGATGGATTACCGAAAATCTCCTGAATCTATGAACAAAAACATCCCCTTCAACCATCTCACTACCGACCTTGCGAAAGCTCGAACCGAGCTGATTCCTCAGATCGCGGATTACAACTGCCTGCCCGATGCAGACAGACCCGCGGAGAGGGTCCGCCTTGAAAGACTGTCTGATTTGGATTTCCAAGAGGAGGCGCTTAGGTATCTGGATGACAGTATCCGATCCGCCGAGGGACACCTCGAGGCGTTGCGTTATAAGAAATCTGTCTTTGTCGAAGAGCCAGCGGCCAAGGCGCTCAGATGCCCGCGGGTCTATTACTCTCTTGCTCCGGTTCTCATTGCGGCCATCAAATCCGGTTCGGATCAAGGCCTTGCAATTGCAGGCATTGTTTGGTCCCTCTATGCCGACGAGATGCAGGTCTGTCTGCGAGAAGCTCTCGAAAAGCTCGACGCTCCGAACGCCGAGGCTGTGGCCGCCCTCATCAGTATCTACGCCGCCCTCGGAGCAAGAGCAAAGCCGCTTGTCGGGCACATCCTGCGCGACAGCAAGGCCGAGATCCCGAGCAGGGGCTGCGGCGCACCTTGGTGCTCGTGGATGAGGTGATCAAGAAAAACGTGCCTGGGGTTCAAGGGAGACGACTCGATGTCGAATTCCCCTCGTTGCCCGGATGGGATTTCAAGGCCGCTCGCACGGGAGGCGCAATATGGCCAGCGTAGTGTTCCATCAGCATGACGACGCTTGTGCCCATCTCCTCGGCGAGAGTTTTGAGGTTCCATCCTTCCCGGATTCGGTTGGTGGCAAAGGTATGGCGGAAATCCTGCGTGGTCCATGGTAGCTTGGCCTTACGATTGAGTTCTCGCAAGCGATCGCCAAAGGCGTTGCTGTTCCAGCGCCGTCCGGAGGGGGAAGCGATGAGCCAGTCGGTTTCGATCATCGAAAGGTGACGGCGCAGGTGGCATTCGAGTTCAGGCCGCACGGTGACCGGACGCTCCCCGGTTTTGAGTTTGGTGCTTTGGCCCGACGTCGGTTGTGGCAGCAAAAGGCTGATGTAGGAAAAATCCTCCGCAATGCTGGTGCGGCGCAGGGCCAGGGCCTCGTGGAGGCGAAATCCCCCTTCGATCATGATTTGGCAGCCGAAGAGGATTTTTGGGTCGGAGGTAACGGCGTCGTATTGCCGCGCCACATCGTCCGCTGTCAAGACGACGATCGGGCCATCCGTCCCCTTGTAACTCGGCAGTTCCAAGGCGGGATTGGGCGCGTAGGGATTGGAGGGCACATAGAACCCGTTGACCAGCGCGACGCGGAACAACTCGTGGAAAATCTCGCGGTAGTGTCGCTTGCTGGCTAGACCGAACTTCTTTTCGTGCAGGAAGGTGAGCAGAACGTCAGGCGTGATGTCGGCCAAAGTCGTTCCCTTGAACGAAGGTTTCAGAGGTTCGCGCCGCCGGGCATGACGGCGGTGTTCGGGCTTGCGGGGATCGATCTCGTTAATCAGGGAGGACCCAAAAAACTGACGGAGCTGGGAGAGTTTGTTGTTGAGTGCGGCGCGGACGTTGCCGGCGGCGCTTCGCGTGACGAGAGCGCGGAGGGCGGCCCGCAAGTCGTCCGGCTTTTCTTTTTTTGGTTGAGGTTCCGCTGCGGTCGAACCGGGAAGCCCCTCCAAACGAGCCAGGATTTTTGCGGGGACCGGCACATCCTTCATTCGTTCGAGTGCGACCAGCAGTTTCACCTTTTCCAGAATCCGCTCAGCCTCCCGGGGGTCCTCCGTTGATGTGCTGGCACGCGCCGGTCGTCCCCCGGACTGGGGATAACAGCAGATCCAGTATTCTTTGCTGTCGTCGCGGTTGTAGAGTGAGGCCATGGTTCGGTGCTTTTCAAGGCACTGGAACCAGCAACCTGCGGCGTCCATCACGCCGCCCGCGAACCCAAAACCCGACTCCGCTACAAGCGTGAATTGTTCACGTTTTTCGGGGTTTTTGTTCACGTTGGCCGGAAACCCGTTTTTCGCAGAAAATCAAAAAGCCTTGTAAGTCATTGACCTACAAGGCTTTGAAATTGGTTGCGGGGGTAGGATTTGAACCTACGACCTTCAGGTTATGAGCCGTTATGGCTCTCCTCTGAAACCGTCTTTAATTTTTGTAATTGTCTGACTATCAATACGTGCGTCATGAGCAACATGTGCAGCATGAGCAGGATTTAGACACACATAGCACCTTTTTTCAGACACACAAGTTCGACGATATTTCAGCGTCGATCTCGGAGGCGGAGAACCTCGGTTCGTTTACGCATAGGACTTCGGAGATTTCGGGATTGAAGAAAAACTCCAGATAGGTACTCAACGTTCGGTGGACACCGCTAAGCTGTTATCGAGGCACCTTCGAAAGGCCCACGCCATTCCATGGGAGCGTTGGTTTCCTTTGTTCATCAGGGTTTTAACCGCAGCATTGGAATCCTCCGCACTGATTCGCAGCCGGTTTGGCCTGACCCCTGAAGTGGGACACTTCAAAACTGAAGTTCTGCGGGTTGTTTGATTGGTTGGAGCGGAAACAAAGGGAGAGTGCACTCACGGCAATGAGCTTGTTGCGGGACAATCCTTGGGGACCGCAAGTTGAGGGAGGGCCCACCATGCTCAAAATTCTTGATCGCTAAATGCTATTTTTTCGGGGTGGGGCTTGGCTTGCTGTTGACGGTGGTTTTGCTTGAGGCTGCAATCTGCCCGGCCTCAAGCGAGTAGGGATCGTCTCCGGCGGAAAGGGTGACCACAATCAGAGAATCGGCCGTCCGGGTAGCCTCTTGCATGCTCATCCCCTGCGCACGATAGGCCTCGTAGTAAAGGCGTTTAAGGTCCGAGTCACTCTTGTTCTTCAGGTCCCCGGGCTTGAGCCACGGAAGGTGCGGGCTCAGGTATTCGAAGTTGGTATCGACCACGGCCGGTTCATCAGCAGGCGTGGAGGGGGGATTGATCTTGGGTTTTTTCTCGGGCTGGAGATCAAGTTCATCAGCCTGGCGTTTGGCATTCACAATGCTGACCCCTTGACTGATGTAAGCCTCGTAGTAAAGGCGACGCAGATCCGCGATGCTTTTTTTCTGAAGATCCGACATGGTGAGACCGGGATTATAGACGGATAGGTAGTCAAAATGGACTTTGACAGATTTTTCAGACTGCTCTTTCGAGGCACTGGTCGAGGAGTATTTATTAATATTCACTTCCCGCGCCCTCTCCGGGGTAATTTCTGCGGCCGCCTTGGCGGTGGACTCTTCGATGCTGAGTCCCTGTGCACGGAAGGCCTCGTAGTAGAGGCGGCGCAGGCCATCGAGACTCCGTCCTTTGATGTCGGCAGGCGTGAGGTGAGGCATGTAAGGTTTCAGAAACGTCAGATGAGTGGTCACTGCACGGCTTCGGTCGGCCTGCAGTTTCTCAGCTTTTGATTTCTCAGTGTCCTTTTTCTTCGAATCCGCTCGGACAGGCAGCGCGGGCAGAAGGCAGGCGGAGAGAATGAGCAGGAGGCAGACCCGCGGGCGAAAACAGCCTTTCCGGTTTGTGGAGGATGACTGCTCGCGGAGGGCGGATCCTGCATTCGGTGGAGGAAAAAGCGGGTTGGCGGGGTTCATCGATTAATGCAGATCAGGTGAAGTTTGGAAACGCCTTGGGAAGCCTCCCAGATTGCTAGGAATTGATGGTCTATTCGACCCACGAGGGAGTTTTCTGTAAGGACGGATTTAGTATCTCGTGGAGGTCACTTTGGGACAACCCAACGGAGCGTATGGAGAAGTCGAGATTTGCGGCGAATGATATACTCGCGTAGGATGCCCTGTTCGCGAGGTTCCGGATCTTCATCCGGCTTCGACATTTCCCGCGGGTCGTGTGCAGGTGCCTGACCCGCCATCGAGGCAGGGCAGGGAGAATTCGAACCCGGCAGCCATAGTCCGCGTCGATGATTTCGTATCACGCGGCGAGCAGGCTCGGATACGTTTCCGGGCAGTCGTTTTTCACTGCGGCATGCAACTGGGGCTTAGGTGCAATGTGCTGTTCTCGAGGTGCGCCGTCGGCACACCGTAAATGGAAGGGCGGATCAGCGACAGATCCACGAGGCCGCCGATGACATCCGAGGCCCAGAACCCGTGAAAACCGGCGGGCACGTCTTCAGGCCACAAGACCGAGACGTCTTTTGCGACGAAATTCCGCGCGTGCTGAACCACGATGGCGGCCCTCGCTGCCCGCGCCTCCGGAGTTGCGGGGGAAAATTGCGGCCCCGTTGCGGTGAGCCCTCCGGGATACGGGTCGTGGACGTCTTTGGGATGAACCTGAATCCCTCGCAGGGTTATATTTTCGACAGGGTGCCCGGGTTCGCCGGTTATGAGAATAGGGCCATTGGAATGGCAGATGAAATTACTGATCAGGACATTTCGGATCGTCCCCGGTTTGGCATCGGGGTTGATCCTGGCCGAGTCGATGTGGATGGGCTGGTTGTAGTCCGGATTTGAAAAAGAATGCCCGACAATGTTGTTTACGGTGATGTTCTCATAGACTGCGCCGTTGCGCGTGATGAGGCAGAGAGCCGTGACGGATTTTTCCACGACGCAGTTGCTGAAGACAACGTCACGCATATCGTGAAACGACTCGTGCGCTCCCAGTTTTAGTGCCCGGCAGTTGGTCGAGATGATACAGTTTGTTACTGTCACGCGTTCGCAGCTTTGTGAGTCCGGTGTGGTTTTGAGGACGATCGCGTCATCGCCTGCAATGATCAGGCAATCCGAGATGCGAACATCGCGGCACCCGTCGATGTCGATTCCGTCGGTGTTTGGTCCGAACAGGTTGTTGCGGATTGTTACTCCTCGGACCTGTACGTCCTCACAACGTTTGAGGTGGAGTGTCCAGCCCGGGGAGTTTGTAATCTCGACGTTGTCCCAGACAAGACGGTGGCAGTCTGAGCAGACGATCATCGGACTTGGCCGTTGTGCGAATTCGCGAATCCAGCCGGACGGCGTGGGCTCGGATTCCCAGAATGCCGGTCCGTTTCCGTCGATCCGGCCCGGACCCGAGATGCGCATGTTTTCGGCATCTTGGATCACCACCAGGTGGAAGGGCTGGAGATCTTTTTGGAAGCCGGCTTCGAGTGCCTGATAATCCTCGATGCGGGGCGACCCCGCCAGGACCGCGCCCGGTCGGAGTTCGAGCCAAAGATTGCTTCGTAAATGGAGGGTGCCTGTCACGAATGTTCCCGGGGGAACAACAACATGCCCGCCGCCACCGGGGGCAACGGCCGCATCGATGGCGGACTGGATCGCCGCCGTGTTGAGCGTCTTTCCATCCCCGATGGCGTGGTAGACGGTAATGTCGATGGGTTGGGAGCCAGACATCAGAAAATAATTGTCTGTCCCTGATGAACCGTATCCTGTGCCGCGTTGCGACAGGCGTCTTCCGTTGGCTTTCCGGGAGCGACCCAATCTTCGAGGACGTCTTTTTGGGATTCGTAGAGATCCTCCAGAACGGCTTCGGCCGTTCGGAGCGAATTAATGATGGGATCAACCGCAAGGGCCCGCAGCAGCAGGTTGCGGTCCTTCTTTAGAAACGCCTCAACCGTCAGTTCGTGCGTGTCGAGGATCCGCATCTGCAGGCATCTCAGGCCAAGCGGCATGTTGCCGACCGGAAGGGGCGATGGACCGGAGTTTCCGACCTCACATTCCAGCTCAAGGATCGCATCCGACGGGAGATTCGGGACGCAGTGGGTATTAGGAACGTTGACGTAGAGGTGGCGGCCGGAGTCGTTCCAGATTGCCTGGATGACATCGGTCGCGTGGTCCGAACTTCCCTGTTCCAAGAATTCGGCAATGGGCTTTTTTCTGGAGCAAAAGGCGTTCACTTCGTCCCACATCTGCGAGGTGATCCGTTCGCGGTCCTCATGCTCGAAAAGGCTGAGCGGGGGCACGATCTCACTTGCGACATGAGCCCCCTGTCCTTGGAAGTACGGCAGATATTCCTTCGTATGGGCCGTGCAGACCGGGATCGCTCCGAAAACGCTCCCAAGTTTGGCGGAGATCCGTTTGTTGAACAGAGATTTTGCACAGTCCGCCGCGTCTTCCTTGTCGCCCAAATCTCCGAGTGCTGCGCGGAGATCCGGCAAGACATCCCTCCCTTGGAATGTGGCTTTCAGCATCCAGGTGAAGTGGTTGACGCCCGTCACGCGCATGTCGAATTCCTCCTCCCTGGCTGGATCCAGCCCGATCATCTCCATGTAGTTCTGCTTGAGAAACGGGAGATGCAAACTGTCGCACATGGCGAAGTTTTTTGTCCTTCCATGGCGCTGGAGCGCCATGCCGATAACGGTTGACGGGTTGATGTAGTTGATCAGCCAAGCCTCCGGGCACGTCTCAGCGACGGCATTGGCGATCTCCAGCACATTCGGCAGTTCACGAAGGGCCCGAAAGACTCCTCCGGGCCCGATGGTGTCGCCCGAGCACATCCGCACCCCGTGCTTCGCGCTGATCGCACAATCCACCCCGCGGTAGTGAGCGTTCCGGTGCGAAAAGCTCAGAACTACGAAGTCCGCGCCGGGCAGGGCATCACGGAAATTCGTTGACGCCTCGATCTGAAAGCTGGCACCGGAGGCGGCCTTTGATTTTCGAGCCAGAGTCTCCATGCCCGCAAGGTGCGTGGGGTCGGTGTCCACAAGCGATAGCGTGCCGTCGGTGAGGCCTTCCAAACGGTTCATGGCCCAGATGAGCTTGCGGCCAAAAAACAGACTCCCTGCGCCAATAATGACGATTTTGGGACGTGAGCAGTTCATTTCATGCTCGGAAGAATGATGCCGCGCATGATGATGCGCTGGCAGAAGATGAAGACGAGGAGGGGGAAGATGCTGGCAACCACCAGTGCGGCCATGCCGATTCCCTTTCCGGACGTTTGGTTGATTTCGTAAATCTTTGTTGCGACCGGCCACAGCGAGGTATCGCCAAGGTACATGACGGCCGGCATGAACAGGTTGTAGGCGTGGGTGATGGTGCTGAGCAACGTGACCGCGATGATCGGCATCGCAAGGGGAATGGTAATCTGCAGAAACATGCGAATCTCGCCGGCCCCATCTATGGTTGCAGCTTCATAGAGTTCCTGCGGAAGCGAATCGAAGAACCCTTTGAGCAAAAAGATGCTGAAGGCATTGGCCGCGTGCGGAAGGACGAGCGCAAAGAAGCTGTCGGTGAGGTGAAGGTCACGGACGAGAAGAAAGCCGGGAACGAGGGCCACTTCGCTAGGCAGAGCCATTGTCGCCAGGATAAAGATGAGAGCCTTTTGCGTGCGGCGCAGGCGGAAACGTGAGAGGGCATAGGCGGCTAACGGGTTCACGGTGAGGGACGTGACGACGGAGAGGAGGATGATCAGAAACGTGTTGAAAAACGGACCGCCTCCCGTGCCTCCAAGCATCTCGAAGACCCGCCTGTAGTTAGTGATGGTTTTTTCCCAGGTAATCGCCAGTCGCTGGGTTGAGAGAAGGTGGAGATCCGTCTCGGCGAGCGGAAGGCGGACGGCTTCCCAAGCCTTGAAGTTGGACCCCCAGGCGGTATTCAGGCCGCTCAGGGTGCCGTATTTCTCTTTCAAAAAGGCACAAAAATCCTCCTCGCTACTGGAAAAAATGCGGTCCGAAATCTCTGCATGCTCCGAAACGAAATCGCACCACCACCGGGCTGCCACATCGGAGGGGGGCATGGTCTCCGGCAAGGCCAGCAGCGCCGGGTCCTCCGGGGGAAGTCCTGTCCGGGTCGCCCAGTCCGCTGCACCGGTGATGTGTTTGGAATCGGATATAAACTTTCTCCAGGCGAGGGTAAGGCGGACAGCTGCTTCGGGCGTGAGTCGCTGCCAAAACAGTGGGAGGGAGGTGTTCACGTAAGTGTCCCAATCCGCCCGCTGCCGCGAACCGGCGGCAGGTGGTTCGGTTGAGAAAACTGGGCCGTCTGCGAACGTACGGTAGTTGGCGCCATGCGCAGCGTTCAACGCTGCGAGGTTCTCGTTGTATCGGCGCTTGAGGAAAACCTGGTAAGGAAAGTTGGCGCTGTAGGCGTAGCACTCGGCCGGAAGAAGCTGGGCTGACCATTCCTGCCAGTTAAACCAATCAGCGTCGAATGCTGGCGTCCAATCGCGGCGTTTGAAATCCGGTTTTGGAGGCTCGATGAAGCGGTAATTTTCCGGTGGCGCCTTGTCCCGGCGGGCGAGGTAGAACTGAATCCACATGTCTTCGCGGCTGCGGCCCGGCACGTAGGTGAACTGGACTCCGACATAGCGCGGGTCTAAGGTTTCTTTGAACGCCACGAAATCCCCGGCGCGGCGGGCGAGTTGCTCCGGTGGGAGCGATTCGAAAGGTTGCAGGTGCTGTTCGTAGAGATCCCTTTTTTTGACTATGGATGACCAGGAATCGTCCCCGTACGCATAGGCAAGCATCTCGTTCGGAATCAGGTATTGCTGGATGAGATACTTGTTTGCCAAATCAGGTTTGCTCCACCAGAACGATGGGAGCGGGGATAGCGAGTTCTGGTCGGTGCCATCGGAGGTCGAAAGCCGAAGCATGAGCAGAAACGGATAGATCATCGTGACCGCCCCAAAAAGGAGTGCGGAGTAGATAACCGCCATCGCCATTTTCCCCCGCAGGGTCCGGCGCTCAATGTTGGAGATAATCATAACCTTGTTGTCTGCTAATCAGCCTCGGCTTTGCGAAACTCCACCTTCCGCAGAATATTCAATTGCCAAATAGTGAAGAAGACGAGAATCGAAGCCATGAGCCAGGAGAGGGCGGTGCCGACGCCGAAATTGCCGAGACCGAAAGCCTCGAACCAGAGGTGGACGGCGAATGTGTAAGTCGCCGGGAAGTTGCCCGCGAGGGCGAGGATGTTTCCCGAGGATTGGAATGCCCCAATCACCGCTCCGATAAAGTTGATGATGAGCAGCGGCTTGAGGTAGGCCATCGTGATGTTCATAAAGCGGCTCCGCCAGCCGGCCCCGTCGATTTCCGCCGCCTCGTAGAGTTCCTCGGGAATACTTTTCAGAGCGGCCAGGTAAATCAGCATCCCTCCGCCCATGCCTCCCCAGACTCCGACAAAAATGACGGCGGGAATACCCCAGACCGGATGCCTTAACCAATCCACCGGCTGATACATCAGATCCCAGGACGTCCCGGGGCTGATTGCATTCCACGCGTTTATGAGGCCATGAAGAAGACCGTTCATCATTCCCTGCGGGGTCGGCTCGTAGAATCGTTGCCACATGACCAGAAGAATGATGCCAGCCACCACACCCGGCAGGTAATAGGCGGTTCGAAAAAAGTAGCGAAAGGCTTTGATTTCGCTCATCAGGATCGCAAGCCCAACGGGGGCGAAGAAGCCGATCGTGACGGCGACCGCCATGTAGTAGCCGGTAAGTAATAGTGATTTCCAGGTCGCTGGGTTCCTGAATACCTCCACGAAATTGTTTGCTCCCACCCAGGTTGAGGGCCCCACGACATAGTAGTCTTGAAACGCGATCGGCAGGGCTTTGAATATTGGGTAATACGAGAAAACCGCGATGAGGAGCAGGGCAGGGGCAAGCATTGTCCAGGCGATGCGCTCGTAGCGGTTTTTCATTCCTGCGCGATCTGGCCCGGCGTTTCCCGCGTGCATGACGAGGAGCGAGCGGAACCCGAGGATTCCTCCGACAAGGACGAGGATAAACATCGCCCAGATCGCGGCAAGAATAAGGGGCCTGCCTTTGACGGCGTTGGCATCTCCCGCGTCGAAATCCAGCCGCGCTTGAATCTGCTGCTGGGCTTCCAGAAGGGCTGGACGGAAGTCATAGTTCGGGTCCTCGCTGGCACGGCGGAAGATGGGGGCGAGGTATTTTCCGAGCAGGGCGTCGAAATTTTTTGCGCCGATGGGAGCGATTGTCCACGGCTCTGCGTTTTCCCAATAGGCCCGAAGAGAGGGTTGAACCCGTTGGGCGATGGTCATGTAGCCTTCTGCCTCCAGTCGCTTCGGGTCGAGGGTTTCCGCGATGCCCTCCCCCTCCCGCACATAGCTGTGGACGGCCTCGCGCCGGGACTGCTCTCCGGAAAGAAAACTTAGCACCTGCCAGGAAAGGCGGGCCTTCGTCGGATTGTTTGCAAGGACGTAATTGAGTCCGCCCATCTCACTCTGGGCCGGAAGTCGTCGACCAGCGGATCCAGCGGGAATCGGGCCGTAGCCAAGCCAGGCCGGATTCAAGCTGGCGGAGAAGCCTGTCACCCGATCAGGTGTGTTGAAGGCCATCCCCAGCAATCCATCGGGCGCAAAAAAGAGATCATACCATTTCTCAGAAACCCCGGCGGAGACCCCGCCGAGCTGGTTCATTGCCACCCCGATGCGGATCTCGCCCGGGCCATACGTGCGGGAGGGGAAGACGACCGAGGATCCATTGGAAAGCGGATTTCCCTCCCAGTGCCCCTCACCAAGTGCCGGGTGAAAAATCCTGGGCTGGGTCGTGGCGGACGGATCCCAGGCCACGATGGGCTTGTTGTCCGGGCCCCTCAGCCAGCGGGTGAGGGTGAGTCGTCGGCCGTAGGTGATTGCGGCCGCCACCTCAGGGGTGTCCAGGGTGGCACGCCAGGATGTTCCACCCGGTTCCTGGAGGGCAAAGTTCCCGCCATTTCCCAAAACGTGGAGTTGGAGGACCTTGTCGGTGAGCTGGATTCCAAAACGAACTTTCCCCTCCGGCGCATTGGCGCAGATTTGCAAACAGTCCTCGAACATTTTGTCCCATGTCGCAGGCGGCTCCTGGTCATCCAACCCCGAGTCCTTGAAGACATCGCGGCGATACATCAGGCCCATCACCGATGTGGAGATTGGAACCCCGAAGACGTCGTCGTCGACCACGGAAAGCTCTCGGTAGACCTTGGGGATTCTCTCCCAATCCTGCCAGATCAGGATGCGCTCGCCGTCCGGGCCGGTTTCATAGTCCCATGAACCGTCGGCCTTCCGGAGCGGTTGCCCGTCAGCCGACGTGCGGATTTTCCAAATAAACGCATTGAGCGGGAGAAGGAACCGCATGTTGCGGTATTGAAAAAACTGGTCGATTCCCTGGTTTGTCGTGATCACCTGCTCGCCCGTGCCAGCGGCAAAGTTGAGCAGCTTGAGGCTGAAACCGGGAAAGTTCAGCGGATTGTCGGGCTCGATCTGGACGATCTGCCCCCAGGGTTTTCCGGTTTGAGGATCTTCGCTCTTCAGCCAGGCGCGGAGCGAAGCGCGCCGCGCACGAGTCACTGGATCCCAGGCCCAATTGGTGAATCCAGTCACGCGGACCACTGTCCTTGAAGCACTTTGAGCTGAATCCGTAGATGGCCGGGCTTGTGCGAGACAGGTGGTCAGTAAAAATAGAGGGAGGAAGGCGCGATGGAACACGGGTTCGCTTACACTCCTTAAAGGGCATTAATCACTCAAGGAGAACCATCCGGTTGGACTGTGAAATTGCGGATCATTTTGGTCGGATTTGCGGCGGACATTTTGATTAAGTCCTCGTCAGGCCCGGTGGGAATGAGAGCAATTGAATTGCATCTTCAAACAATCTGCCGCAATTTTCGGGTTCTCTTCCATGGCGAAAACCTCCAAGTTCGACAAAGCCTCCAAGACCGCCCATGTGATGCTCGGTCTCCCCACGGACGTCTTCTTCACACGGGAAATCCTGCTCGGGATCTTCCGGCAGATTCACTCGGCGCGGCCATGGAATTTTATCAAACAATCGAAGAGTGTTGATGCAGCGGACCTTGCCCATTTTCCGCCGGATGCTCCTCATCCCGGCGTGATCTGCGCGGTTTGGTCAGACAAAGGCATCCAGTGCGTGGCAAAGTCCGGCATTCCTTCTGTGAATGTCGTGGAGACGGCTGGGGCCTCGCTTGTTCCCTCCGTGCTGCCGGACAACTACGAGTGCGGATGCCTTGCCGCCAGATACTTTTTGGAACGACAGTTCGTCAACTTTGCGGTGGCTGATCTCCAAGGTTTCCCCTACTCCGATCTCAGGGCGAATGGATTCCACGAGGAGCTGAAACGGCACGGATTTACGGCCAGAAGTATCAATACCAGCAATACCAACTGGCCCAAACACTCGTTGGAGGGTTGGCCGAAACTGGAGGCATTTCTGCGCGAAATGCCCTTGCCACTCGCGCTCTTTGCGACAAATGACACCGCCGCCCTGAACGTGATTAACACCTGCTTGCACGCGGGGATTTCGGTGCCGGGTGAGGTCGCTGTGCTGGGTGTGGATAACGATGAGATCTGCTGTGAACTCTCGCCGGTTCCCATTTCGAGCGTGATCATTCCCTGGAGGCGCATCGGCATGGAAGCAGCGGCTCTCTTGGATTCCTTGCTTGACGGAAATCCCAAGCCTGTCGAACCGGTCCGGATCCCTCCATCAGGCGTTTTCTCTAGACGCTCCACCGAAATGGTTGCTGTCGCAGACCCTATTGTGGCGAGAGCGCTTACGTTCATAATGGCGAATGCCTTTCAGCCGATCTCCGTCGCTGACGTTGTCAGCGCCACCGGGGCATCGCGGCGGTATATCGAGCGCCGGTTTATCAAGGTGACCGGCTGTTCCCCGAAGGAGACAATTACGACGGTTCGGATCAACCAGGTGAAGAAATATCTTGCCGACAACGAACTTTCTCTTGCCGAGATTTCGGAAAAAACCGGTTTCTCTGATGCCAAGGCGCTCGTTTCCGTTTTTCATAAAAAAACCGGGCTTACGATCTCCGCATACCGGGCAAAGATCCTCAACAGAACGTCAACAGAAAAAGCCGCCAATACCGTTACTGTGGTCCCCACTCCGTCGGATAAGACAATGCCGAAAAAAAGAGTCGTCTCCAAGCGCTAGTCATGTGGCTGTCACTTGGAAACGGGCCAAAGATGCCGTCTTTTCTCCGCTTGAGTACTCACTGCTGCAAAGAGACTTGAAGTAGTCCCTTTTTGATATGAAAGCCTCGCACACTTGGCCGTTTCCATTACCCCGTGTTCACACTGGCCCGCTGCTTGGCAATGGCATGCTCGGTGTCATGGTCTGGGGTGAAAACAATGTCCTTCGACTCACCTTGGGGCGGGGTGATCTTTGGGACCACCGCGGCGGAAGCCAATGGGGCGAAGCGATGACCTTTGAATCCCTCAAGGAGTGTCTGGACGCGGACGATGAGAGCCGGTTGAAATCTCTCTTGGAGCACCGCGGTCCCGTTCCCGGTCAACCGAAGAATCCGAGTGTCATTTCCATCGGACGAATTGAACTTCATTTCCCTGCCGACACCAGACTTCTCCGGGCGGAGCTCTGCTTTGAGACAGGAATGTTGACCGTTTTCCTCGCCGGATCGGGGACAGAGGAATGCAGCGTCATGCTTTACCTCGATCGCGACCAGCCTCTTCTCCAAGTCGGCTTTGGGGCGGGTTGCCCGATTCCCGAACGCCGCCTCGTGCCCGCATGGGAGCATATGAACGGCTATCTGGCATCGCTGTCCTTTCAGCCCCCCGTGCCCTTTTGTGAAAAACAAGGAGATGTTCAAGTCGAAGGCTGGCAACAGGATATGCCAGCGGATCCTCCTTGCGCTGTGGCCATCGCCGTGGGAGGGCGGCATTTGCACATTACCGCGATGCATTGCGCCGAAGCCCGACAGGTCTCTTGTGGGATGGTTGCTGCGGCGGCACGAAATCCCGTCGACGATCTTCCTCGGCGCGTGGCAAAATGGTGGCAGGACTACTGGCAAACTGCTCCGATTCTCGACATTCCGAACGAACGGCTCGCTTTTTTTCACCGCTACGGCCTCTGGAAATTCGCGGGACTGTGGAATATCCATGCCGCACCTCCCGGATTGCAAGGTTGCTGGGTGGAGGATTACCAGCTTCCGCCCTGGTCGAACGACTACCATTTCAACATCAACGTGCAGATGTGTTGCTGGCCTGCTTTTGCCTCGGGCAAGGCGGAAATGCTAATGCCCCTCTTTGACCTAGTCTGGAGTTGGAGGGATATCCTGCGCGAAAATGCGAGGCGTTTTCTTGGTATTGAGGATGGATTCATCCTGTCCCACGCGGTCGACGACCGTGCCACGATCATCGGAGGATTCTGGGCTGGAACCATTGACCACGCATGCACGATTTGGGTTGGCCTTCTGATGATGGACTACTGGCGCCACACCGGAGATGAGGTCTTTCTCCGCGAGCGCGCTTTGCCGTTCCTGCGCGGTGCGATGAAGGTTTGCGAAAAATTGGTCGAACGGGACGGCGATCGCTTTTCCCTGCCTGTCAGCGTGTCGCCCGAATTCAATGGGTCCGAAATGAATGCGTGGGGTCGGGATGCCAGCTTTCAGCTTGGGGCGTATCATGCGCTCATCCGTGCGCTCCACGAGGCGTGCCTCCAGCTCGGTGAACCGGCCGATCCGGTCTGGTCGGAGTTGGAACGTGGTCTGCCCATCGCCTGCGTCGAGGCCCCGGTGGGGCGGAAGAAGCTCATGCTTTGGGAGGGACAGGACCTCACTTACAGCCACCGTCACCATTCCCACTGGGGTGCCCTTTATCCATGGGATATCATTGAGCCGACCGATCCCGCCTGGGCTCCGGTTCTTTTGGCGACTTACGACTGGTGGAACCTCCAGGGCATGGGACTTTGGAGCGGATGGTGTATGCCATGGGCGGCCATGCTTCACACCCGGATTGGTTCGCCGGAGCTCGCCGAGGGGATACTTGAGTTATGGGAGCGGATTTACACCAACGAGGGGCACGGAACGCTGCACGATGGCAACTTTCGGAAGCGCAATGTTCAGGTCACGCCGCTCCGGCCGCCGGAAGTGCCCTATGAGGGCGGACAGAAGCGGGGGGAGTTCATTCAAATCGAAGCAGGCCTTGCCGCCTGCGCGGCCGTCATGGACATGCTCATGCACTCGCGGGTGGGCGTAATCTGGCTTTTTGAGGGGGTCCCTGCGCACTGGCGGCAATGCGGTTTCTCCGGCCTTCATGCTCCCGGGGGATTTGTGCTCAGTGCCCGCTGGAAGGAAGGCTTCGTAGATTATTTATCCCTGCGCAGCTTGCGTGGTGGCACAGTGCGGCTGAGCTCCAGAACGCCCTGTGCATTTCAAATTCCGTCAGATTGTCCCGTCACCGGGGATGGGAAAACTTGGGCGGTGACAATGCAAGCGGGTGAAACGCGAGAGTTCTCCTGACGTCTCTCGAAAATGCGAGCCCCGCAACTCAACTCACGGAGTTGCCAACGCCCTAGGGGGCTCTTTTGTGAACAATCCCTTCACGCTGGTAGCCCAGGATGTGTAGGAGGTGTAGAGGCCCGCAAACCAAATTACGGCGACTTCGTGGCTTGAATGGTTTCCGGGAACAAACGGCCGAAGGTTATCCACGGACGAGTTTTCTGAGATGGCCTGCCAGCAGAAAGTTTTGCCTCCATCTGAAGTTACGCCTCTATACAGCTCGTAGTGCTGTCCCTCTTTCAGTGGGAGTTCATCCCCGGCCCCGGCGTTGAACGGCTCGGCAGCGTTTGAAGAAAGGTAAATCACGTTTGGATCCAGGGGATCAAGGCAGATGCCGCCGGCGTAGTCATCCTCGCCCTCGTAGAGGGGCCGTCCGCCGTGAGCGATGAAATGCTGTTCCCAGCCGGAGCCAGGCACCCATCGGGCATAGTGGTAGGAGATCCGGTCGTCCGACCAGTCGGGTCCGACGACGTTGTCGCGCTGCACCGAGAAAGCGGCGACCGGATTCCCCACTGAGTCATAAGCAAGATCCCAGCACCAGGCCCGCCCGTTCGGGACATGATCATCGGGATAGGAGGTGGCCTCGGTGCTGAATTGATAGACCACCGACCCTCGTTCTCCCGCGTCGTGCAGGAGTGGAGCGTCGATGAAGTTTTTGAGAAACGTACCGTCGGTCCTATAAATTCCGCCCTTTGTGTAATAGGCGTGATAAAGGGAGTTGTCCTCGTCTCTCGGGTGCCCGTCAGAGTAGAAAAAATCAATGCGATCGTTCCCGTTGGAGGCGTATTTGACATACGGCCGCCTCGCACCCGATCCGGTTTGAATAAGGATTTGTGCCGGGGACCAAGACCCGCCGAAGTCGTCCGTTGTCACGACCGTCGGATTGTAATTCCGGTTCCTCATAAAGTTATAGATGCGCCCAGCCTCGCCCTTGAGCTGAATCGGATTGGCGTAGCTGATGCGCTCCTCGCTGCGATAGGTTTGTTCCCCGTCCCAGTCTTCAGGATTCGAGGGGGAGGGAGGCTTGGAGATCCGGAAGGTGAAGGTCTTCGAGTCGGTCGAGTGCCTCGTATAAAATGCCATGAGGCGTCCGTCACCAAGAGCGAGGATTGCCGGATTGTTGTGGTCGTCCCGCTCGCATGGTCCGCTTGACCAGAGCAAGGCGGGCGGGAGGCCGCTCTGGGGGTTGAAGACTTCCAAGACAGCCCTCCCGTCGCCGTCCCTTACACGGCCGAAATAGAGAAGTCCATTTACGAAAATGGCGCGTGGATCATTGAACCACGTCCAGGCCCCATCGGGTGCAAGTGTAACCGGATGCTCTGAGGCGAGCGAAGTCATGGAACAAAAAGCGAGTGCTGCGGCGAGTGATTTCAAAGACAGGATATCATCACGAGGCGTGGGTCATGGGAAATCTGCTCGGGCCTCCCCGAGTGCCCGGTGAAGAGCCCGTTCTTCGGGACGGAGTTCACCACTCGCCATGACGCCGGAGTTGAGCAGGAGAACCGCATCAAGCTCGGAAGCTTTCCCTTTCCACGCCGCGAGCTGCTCAACCGTGGCACAGGAATGATCGCCCTCGTGCCAGAACCAACCGCCGCTGGCAAATGGTCCGGGAGGTCCCCATTGTGAGAGTGTGGTTTCAATTTGGAGCGGGAGATAAACCTCGCGCCCCTCGAACGTCCAGACCTTGCGGTCTCCTCCGAGCGCTGTCGCTTTTTCTCCGCAGCGGGCATCCACGGGAAAAAGCGGAAGGCCGGGGAATTCGGTTGTCGTGTTGTTCATTATAAGGCAATCGGGCTGCCAGGATTTGACCTGTGCGTAGAGCCGGTCGAAATGCCAGCGCTGGCGACCGGTCGTGTGCCAAGCGGCGAGGAATTCCTCCACCTTTGCGCCGGGGAAGATTTTGTGGATGTTCTCCATTTCGTCGAGCGTGGGTGGGCGCTCGGTGAGCTTGAACCAGACGCCGTCGAGCCAGAGCATCGTCACATCGCCGTAGTGGGTAAAAAGTTCTTCGAGTTGGCTCAGCATGAATTCCGCATACGCCGCATCGTCACCGACATCCTGATGCCGGTCCCAGAGCGAATAATACAGCGCAAGCCGGAGGCCGTATTTCCGGCAACTTTCCGCCAACTCTCCGACGATGTCGCGGCGGCAGGGTGATGACATCGTTGTGTAGTCCGTCTGCCCGGATGGCCAGAGGCAGAAACCATCGTGATGTTTGGCGGTGAGGGTGACGAGCTTCATCCCGGCGGCACACGCGGATTCGCACCAGGCATCGGTGCTGAGGTTGGCAGGATCAAATCGGACGGGGTCCAATGTGCCGTCGCTCCACTCCCTGCCGTAGTAGGTATTGATTCCGAAGTGGAGCATCATTCCCAATCGGAGGTCGAGATAGCGTTTTTGGGCTTGGGACGGTTCGGGAAGCATCTTAGGCAGTTTAGCGGGTTTCGCTCTGGGAATACAGGGCGCGTTGCGCAGCCACTGGGTCGATTTTGCGGCCGAAGCTGGAGCTCTGACGGAATTCAGGCAATGTCGCAAAGGCATGTCATTCAGGCCGCATACGCCAGTTGATGCGGTAGCAGGCTTCCATCAAGATTACCGGAAATGCTGAGTTCTTTGACCCGTAACTCGAACCCTTCGGCTGACATCCGAGTGGGAGTAATCGGCTTGGGGAGGAGCGGGCGACATTTTCATTGTCGCCCTCTGCAGGGCATCGAAGGATTTCAGCTTGTGGCGGTTGCCGATGCCCGCGAGTCCGAGGCGGTGGCGGCCGGTGCAGAATACGGATGCAGATATCATTCCGACTACCGGGAATTACTCAAGTGCCCGGATGTGGATCTCGTTGTGGTCGCCACGCCGACACGACTTCACTCGAGAATGACCCTGGATGCTATTGACGCCGGAAAACACGTTCTCGTCGAAAAACCGTTTGCCTCAGGAAGCGTTGAGGCCCGGGAAATGTTCGAGGCCGGTCGCCGAGCGGGTGTCTTTGTGGGTGCTTTTCATAATCGCCGCTACGATGCCTGCGTGCAGGGCATTCGGGCAGTTCTCGCGAGCGGTTCGCTCGGGCCAATTGTCCATACCGGAATTCGGTTGCATTCCTACACCCGGCGGCAGGATTGGCAAACGCTGCGCAGCCACGGAGGTGGAGCGTTGTCCAATTGGGGAGCACACATTCTCGACTGGTGCATCTATCTTTTCGGTCCGCAAATCGAGGCGCTGCAGGTCCAGCTTGTGCATGCGCTGAACCCCGGGGACTCGGAAGACGGTTTTTATCTGCTTCTCAAATGCCCTGATGGGTCGCTGGTTTCGGTGGAGTATTTCAACTGCGTGGCCCGGGGTTTGCCACGTTGGCAGGTCATTGGGCAAACCGGCACCGCAATTTACGACAAAGATAAAATCTCCGTCCGGCGCTGCGATCCAGCCTGCCTGACTCCGATTTCCGCTCATACCGGGGCTTCGGACGGCACCTATGGGGTCAAGGAGGACCTGGGGTGGGTCGAAGAGGAGTTTCCTGCCCAATACCGGGACAATTCGATCTTTTTTTACGAGGAACTGGCCAAGCACCTGAACCAGGGCGATCCCGCGCCGGTGACGGAAACGGAAGTGATTCGGTTGCTGGAAATCACCGAGTCGCTGCGGGCTTCCCCAGTGCGGGAACTCGAGCGTTTTCTTGGCTGCAGCGATGCAGAGTCTGAAACTGGCGACCCACCTTTGCCGGTGTTTCGGAAGGAAATGGCGCCGAGTACATCGTTGGTTTAAACTTGAGAAACCAGCGACCTCGAAACGGGTTCCCCCTTCCTCCGCAGGGACGAGTGGATTCGGGTGCGTGCTGGATACCTGTCCCCAACTGAGATAGGAATGCATTGATGAACGAATGTCGTCTCTGGCTTGATCCCTCCAGGCGGTCCACTTTGCTCGAAACGCATCGCGCGGCCGAGCCGTGGATTGTTCCGTTGGCTCAAACCGCTGCGGCAAATTCCGAAGGGGATGCGGGGGGGGCTTCCGATCCAGAATTGGTCATCCGGCTTGCGCTGGATGCGTTTCTAAATTCCAACCCTTCTCGGGCCATCGCCGCAGTGGAACTGTGGTGCGAAGTTGCTCGCGGAGCGACGGGGGCCGAGGATCTTCACAAGGCCCATGTTGCGCTCGTAGGGGCAGCCATGTCGGATTGTCTCAACGGGATTTGGACGGATGCCCAGCGGACCTCTGTAATCCTCTGCATGCGCGAGCTCATGGGGGCCATGTTCGACATCAGCTCCGGCAACCCGCATGCGGTTGGCAACAACTGGTGGGCCGTCACGCATTCCGGGATGTTCTGTCTTGCGGCTGCGCTGCAAGTCCTTGGCGAAACGGAGGCAATCCGGGGACGCACCCCGGCTGAGATCGAAGACTGGGCCTGGGGGAGGATTCGTGCGTTCCTGCGGCACTTCGGCCCAGCGGGCGCCTTCCACGAGGGGCTTGGCTACATGGGCTACACCTGCGCGAATCTCTTGCCTGCCGTTCATCTTCGCATGGTTCGCTCGGGTGAGGATGTTGTTTCCGAGGCTCCCGGGCTTTCCCGCATGGCATCCTTCATTTTTTGTGCGGCCATCGAGGGGGCACCGCTTTCCGATGAAACCAACAAACGGGCCGGCTGGGGCCGTATGCTTTCGTGGAACGACGCCGGACTTGGCCTGCTCGCCGGGGCGGCTCCCCTGCTGGCGATCTGCCTTGCGCCGGACGGGGAGCGGGCCGCCCTCCGGGACCGCTGGGACCGGCTTTCGGGGCACTTGCGGCCCGATGGTTTTGTGGACGAATTCAGCGGCGCCCTCTTTTTCCATGCGGTGCATTATCTCGAAGCTGGCGGCAGAACCCGCGCCGCCGCAGCGAGGCAGGTTTGTGATCCGCTGCACGGACTTTGGATCGCACGCAACCACTATGAAGGTGCGGAGGATGCTGTCGCCGGAGCCTATGCGCGGGCGTTTCATGCGGGAGGTCATAGTCAGCACGATGCGGGATCGATTCGGTTTTCGGCTCTTGGGTGGGACTGGATCCTGGGGGGAGGTCAGGCTCGCGGAGACGCCACTTGGCAAAGTCGTCTCGTGCCATCCGATCACAACAACGGCGCCAAACCCGGATGCGGGGCACCGGTCTGGATCCCGGGCGAACAGGATGAAAAAGTTTTCGGCATGGATCTGCGCTCGGTGCATTCGGCCTATAGCGAGCGCTATGTCGCGCTGAAGCCGGAGGGCACCGGCTTTCTAGCGGTGCTGGACGTCGTGGACGACCACCGCTCTGACCGCCATTGGGACTGGTGTATAACCTTTTCTCCTGAGCTCGTCTGCGAACTGCATGGAGACCGTTTCCGTCTTTCGGCTCCCGACGGAGCAGTGTTCGAAGGGGCGTTCCTGCTCGATGCTCCGGAGGCAATGGAAATCCGCGAGATTCCTGCAAGCCAGCGCACGTTTGCAAGCGGCGAGACCCGCTATTATCCGGGGCGCCCCGTCCTGGTGGCCCGGTTCGCGGGGCCGTCGCTGAACATCCTTTCGGGCTTTCGTGTCACTCCAGGCAGGGGCGGCCAAATCCATCTCGCGGCTCCCGACAGACTCGACTTGATCGCTGACGGGGAGTTGTGGGAGCGGCCATTTGGATTGGCCCTGCCAGCGACACTAGCCGGCCGGTTCAGCGGATTTTGCAAAACTCCCGCGTCGGTCTCCGATTGATTGCTGCCGCAATTGAGGGCATTACGATTCGCAATGTCCGGTTGATCAAGGACTGACGACCGCTAGGTTATTTCAGTGCGTCACGATCTCCTCCCTTTCTTTTCCTGCGTCCTTTTGGTGCCGTGGATGTCTGCGTCCGAGCCATTTGCGGGCCCGGTTTCGCAGCTTCTTGATCCGGTGTCGGAGAGTCAGCCTCTGGCGGATTTCCAAGCTGACTTCAAGTCTGATGCGCCCCGCGAACTTCGTTTGATCCTTCGCGAAGGCATCACGCTGACCGATATCGAGAAGCAGGGAATCAAGGGCGGAGGGGGAGTGCGGCAGGTTGAGGTGACAGGATTTGGAAATGTCATTCTCGTGTTGCCGCTTCGCGATGGGAAATTTGACTTCCCGGCCTCTCACGGCGAGATCAGTTTTTTGGGTGTCAACCGCATCGGGTTTAAGGGGCCCCTTCGCGAAGACCCGAAAGATCCTCTGAAGTTCGATGCCGGGCACGTGACGGGTTCGGTCATTTTTCCCGCATCCATCAAGGAGCCCAACCGTGCCGAAGCGCGGCAGTTGGAGCTTTTGATCCGGCTCGATCTCGACATCAAGCCGGAGACTTTCGGTTACACTCCGGATAGCGATCCCAGCATTCCGCCATGGCGCTCGGACAAGAGCCAGCCAAGTGGAAACAAGGTGACAGGCACTTGGAAGTCCATCGAAAGGCGCGCGGATCGAACACTCGAGCTCGAGGGAAAAATATCGGGCGCCCGCGGTTGCTATCGACTGCGCCCCAACGTCGGCACATTTTTTCCCGTGCAGGCCGTGAACCTGGAACAGGGATCAGCCGGACTCAAGGTGACGGCGTTCAGTGCGCCGAAGCGCGTCTCCGCCGAAGAGTCGGAATGGGTCGTGAAGCAGCTCGCAGAACCCTTGGATTTGAGCAAATTTAATGGGGTTCGGCTGGTGGTTTCTTCGGCGAAACCAATGGCGGGCAAAAGCTGGAGCGGTCCGGCTCCTGTGGGGATTGCGGTCGCGATTCGGATGAAAGGCGGTTCCTGGTATTCCTGTCGCACCGTGACTCCCCTGCTCGGGGGCCGCCAGGAATTCATTGCCGACTTTGCGTTCTTTTTCCGTGGGCCGCCGAATCCGGGAATTGGGGGCGGACCCAATGAAAAAAACCGGCTGGATCTCTCGGCCATTGACGCTGTGGCCATTGGGGTGGCGAATCCGTTTGGCGTCGGAACCGTCGAGTTCGAGGCGATCGAATTGGCGGCTGTTCGGCATGCAAAATTGGGCGCGGGTGAGGCCCCTCCCGAACCGGTGGTGGTGACAGTCGATGCCGGGGTGCGAGACGATTTTGGTGGCGTGGCAACCGTGCCGAAGGGGCTGTTCGGATACCACCTGGCGAATCCTTCCTTCCAAAGCACAGACGCAGCCCCTGCCTGGTTTGAAGCCCCTCCGGTTGATGGTGACGGAATGGAGCTGCTGGAGCTTTGCCGCCCGGGTTCCCTGCGGCCGCTCGACCACACGAACTTCTCGGCGGAAACCGGGGCCGGACAGGTCCACCTTTTCCCGGCATCTATCGCGAGAAAAGCGGATGCGATGGATGAGATCATGACCACCCTGACCAATGAAAATCTCTGGGCGCGTCCACGCTGGATGGATATGGATCCGGACGCCTATGCGGAGGGCGTTCGCGGGATGTTTCGTCAGGTGGGAGACATGGCCTGGACGCCAGACAAGCCCGAAAATACGATGCGCAGGATTGAGTTCTGGAATGAACCGTTCATGTGGGCGAGGCACATCAACCGCGGCAGCAGCACGCTCAGCGCAGGCCCGGGAGATCGCGGGGGAAACCGGGGCAGGAAAGCGTGGGATGACCCCACCCAGTTCACGTTTATGCCCGGAAAGCTCGGCGGAGAGATGTATTCCAAATTCTTCAACGCGGCGTCGGAAGGGCTGAGGGAAACAAATCCCCATGTGCAAATCGGCGGGATGTCATCCGGCTCGTTCGGCGACGACTTCTGCTCGCAGCTCACGAACTATGTGGATCATTTTCTGGCGGGATCGACGGATAACATCGATTTTCTCACCGAGCACCACTATAGCGGGAATCCCGCGCGCTATGCGGCCGACTATGAGATCGTGACGGCTTGGTCACTCGCCAAATACGGCAAGTCCTGGCCGGTTTGGAACACCGAAGCGAACGATCTCGACGATGTCGCACCGGGCGACAAGCGCTCCGCCGAGGCGGCAAAGGCCTTCACCGATCGCAACCGCGCTTACTACAACTACCGGGATATTTTGGAGATGATCCTGTGCTCACGGGATGTCGCCGTCGGACGGGCGATCCACGCGCTGTGGGGCCGAGGATGGTTTAAGAACGAGGGGGAGTTTCTTATGTATCGCCATACGGCGGCCCTGCGCGGGACGCTGGTGGTTACGGCTACGGACGAATCGAAGGCTCTTCCTGTGGCGACATGGGAAAACGGTCGGCTTACGTTGCTGATCGTCAACGACTCTCCGTTCCCCCGTCGCATCAAGGTTGCGTTAAATGGTGTTCCCCCTTCTGCGAAGCCGGAAGTCTCCGGGCTTTGCATTAGTGAGGACCAATCGGGTTTCGGCATTGTGCCCCTCGCATCATCGCTCAAGGAGAGCTTGCTCGAGCTAACCGAGCCGGTCCAGCCACTGGAGATCGTGAAGGTTGAGGTGACCGGGGTTCCTGAGCCTACACAGTCCCGAATCACCCAGCGTTTCTTCTCCGACATCGTTGTGGCCGATGTTCCACCGGGGAAAACCATGAAGGGAAAAATCAAACTACCGATGCCTTCGTTGGAGAAAGCGACCTCCGGTCGCCTTCGCATCATTTTCCGTGATGTCCAAACCGGGGAAGCCACGGTGAAGGTTGGTGACATGACGGTGAGAATTCCGGCCACTACATCGAACGATGGCCAACATATTGTGGTGGAAATTCCTCTGAGTGAATCGCCAAAAGTTCTCCTGAACGCCTGCAAGGACGGCGCGCTGCCCGTGGAGGTGATGTGTTCTGAAGCAAGCGACGGTTTTGCCGTTTATGCCCTAGCACTGGTTTTGTCGGACATGCCTTGAACCCTTCTCAAGGAAGTCAGTGCCCAATCTGCGGCGTGGCACCTTCTGATGCGCAATTACCGGTCATTTCGGACGCAGCATACGGTTTCCCCTATGGCGTCCTGTGATAGCTTGGCTCGGACTTCCCCCATTGATGATTGAACCTTTGCTCCCGCAACTTCTAGCCGCCACGCTCCTTTTCGCGTCGGCGCAGGCTGGAGCGCAATGGCCTCTGCCTGAGAGCAGTCATCCGGCCGCAGGAACGTCAGCGGACCCTGTCACATACCCCGATGCCGTCGGCTTCCCGAAGCGTCGGGAACTTTTAATTTCTGCTTTGGCGCAGGAAGACCTTTCGAAGTGGCGGAGGGGGTATTTCGCCGGGGGAGATCCGGGAAAATATCTCCCCGGTGCTGCGATGGCAAAGCTGTTGGTGAATCCTGACGATGCCGAGGCTAGGAAGTTCATGAACGACGACCGCAGCCCCAAGGAAAATTATCACTTTGCGGCGATTAATTGGGCAAGGTTCCTGCCGCTTTTTGGAGAAGCCCTCACCCCGGAAACCAAGTCCGCGCTGGCAGCAGCCGCAGCCAAATACAGCGCTTATCTCAATCCGGGAGGAACCGAAAACCACAAGACGATGAACCTGTGCGCCGCAGCGGTGCTGCCTGAGTATCTGGATGGCGGGAGAATCGCGAACAAGGACCGGGACGCCGCACTCAAAGAAGCAAAGGAAAAACTGCGGGCCTACGTCAAAAGCCTCTATGCGGCAGGTCAGGGCGAGTGGGATTCACCGACGTACCTTATGTTTGACCTGCACGGGATGCTGAACATCTATGATTTTTCCAGCGATCCGGAATTGCGGCTGATTGCGGCGGCAGCACTGGATTGGTTCACGGCGGCTTATGCGTTGAAATACCGCGACGGCATTTACTGCGGTCCGAACCAGCGCGGTTATTACGACAAACCGTTTTCTTCCATTGCGGATCAAACCGGTTGGCTTTGGTGGGGAGGGGATGCGAGGCCGGCAGAGGTGGGAGGTTTTCGCTTCGCGATGCACCCGGCCACGTCATCCTGGCGGCCCAACGCGGTCCTCACCTACATCGCCCGGAAGGAGCTCCCGGGCCTTCCTGTCACGCTTCAGAATACGAAGCCAAATTATTGGTTCGGCCAGGGCATCGCACCGAAAGCAGGCGAATATTTTGAAACACTCCACATTGCCCCTTCGTTCACGATGGGTTCGCTGGATAACGGGTTCGGCGGCCAGATCACGCGATTCGAACTCGTCGCCGGTGGGCCGGCAGGTGCGGTTGCCCTGACCGGTGGAAATCCGCGGAAAAGCGATCACACGGGAAAGAAGTTGGATGAAATCACCTATCGCGACGGGGGAGGGCGCTACGACCAGTCCGTCCAGATCGGCTCCCTTTACATCTGCCTGAGCCGGATTCCTGCGGATGAGCCGCTTGACTACACGTTTGTCTCGCTGCCGGAAGGGGTGACGCCAGAAAGGTCGGGGTCTCTGTGGATTTTTCGGATGGGGAACGCATGGGTCGGTGTCAGACCATTTGGTAAGAAATCGGAGATTGCCGATGTGGAACTGAACGCGAAGGAAGTGGCTTCCCGGAAAAAGAAATCAGATGCCGGGGCTCCGTTGCCCCCACTTCCGCAGATTCTCAAGATCAGCGGTCGGCCCTCCGGGTTTGCGGTCATTGCCGCGGGGGCAGGCGATTTTTCAGACGTTGCCAGTTTTGCCAAATGGGCTCAAAAAACCTACGTCTTCGATGAGTCCGAGTTCGATCGGGACGTCGCGCTGGGTATTCGCATTGCCGGACAAGAGCCGGTCACCATCGCACACGATGCGGGGTCGGACCGGGCGCGGACCACCGGCATCGCTGCGCCTTCCAGCGCTGTCTACTCCGGGCCGTTTGTCAAATTGGACAAATCCGTTCTGGAGGTCACCGATGGGACGGTTGGCTACACAGTAGATTTTTCCGGGCAACTGCCGGTCTATCGGAACTCAAAGGGGGAAGCCGGATGAGGACCAAGGTTTTCTATCTGCTTTCAGCGGCCGGTTTCGCGCTCTTGTTCGGGGGGTGCAGCAAGCCATCCGGTGTTGCCAAGGCCACTCCGGAGGACGTTTCGCTTCCCTCGCGGATGAGCGCCGAGTATTTGACGGCCCGCCTGCCGACCAAGCCGGACGGCACCCCTGACGCCTCGTCTTCCACCGAGGTGGCAAGGCAGCATGTCGCTATTGAGGTGCCCCGCGAGGTCGCGGACTTTGATGCGTGGATGGGGCGATATGTTGCCGCAGATCCGGCGACCCGTGACGGGATGCTTGCGGAGGGGCGCTCTTTGGTTGCGGCCCGTCGCAAGGTGATGGGCAGCCTGATTGCCAGCGATCCCCGAACGGCGCTCCTGTCCTCCCCCTCGCCAGCGGACCGGGCGAACCTGCCGCAGGAACTGACGGATCAGTTGGAGCAGGTCGTTGCGGGAGAGGGATTCTACGGCGTCCTCGCCGTCTGCGGGGACGAGCAGCACCACGGGAGCAGCATCAAGCGGGAGGCAATCATTGGTGACACGCGCTACAACGCCCATGTTTACGGGCTGCGTAAGGAGATGAATACGCAGACAAATGCGTCCCTCTCCGGTGTGGCCCTGGACGGCCAAATTGCCCTCCACGAGGACGCAATCGTGGTTCGCGCTGCCAATGAAATGCCTGCGGGATTCGTGCCCGATGGCGGCTACGCGGTGACCTACAAGGGCATCACGACGGCGGTTACCGACAAGGCCGAGCTCGAGGCTTTCGTGAAGGAAAAGATGACTCCGGCGGAGCTGCCGCTCGCAGCCTCCGGGCCGACGTTCGACCCGGAGGTTCCGCCGACAGGACCCGCGCCTCCGACGGTGGCATACAACGAATACACGGGGCCTTTTGCGCATCAAAAAGGGCCCAAAACCGTGTTTGTGTTTCTCGTTGAGGCGAGCGACGGGGCGTCCTGGACGAACTCGCCGACGTTCGCCAGCCTCGATAGTCAACTCAACACCGCTTCGCAGAACTTCTACAACGTCAGCTACCGCCAGACTTGGTTCGGTCCGAAGTATAAAAATCCAGGCACCGGCAGCGAGGTGCTCGTTCCCCGACTGGTGGTCTCTCCTGTTGTGCGGCTTTCGAAAACCGTCGCGGAGTTGTCAAACGCCCTCAGCACGCAGGCTTTTGATGCCAAGGCTTTGGTCGAGGCCATGGGCGGCGACTGGACCAACAACGGACCGAAAGATCCGGATAATTTTGATCGCTGGGTCGTGATGAGCAATTCCAAGCTCGTTACTTCAACCGGGCTGGCTTACGTGGGAGGCGCCATTGCGTGGACCGCTAACTCTCTCAGCAGCAGCGTCGCCGAGCACGAGTGGGGGCACAACTGGGGTGTCGTGCACGCCAACTCGTGGAACGTCGCGCAAGGCGAGCAACCGCGCGCGGTGAGCGGCACCAGCGGGGAATACAACGACGGCTGGGACATCATGGGCAGCGGCAGCATGGTCACCGGTTTCAATACTCTGTTTCAGGAGCAACTCGGTTTTCTCGAGCGTTCGCGAGGGGAGATCCGCGATGTTACGACATCCGGCACCTACCGGCTGTATGATTATATCGACCCTTATTCGCGCACGGCCACTTCCAACCTTCGCGCTTTGCTGATCCCAATGTCGAGCTTCACGGATTCCAGACGCGTGTTCCTTGGTTTTGGTCACGTCTCGGGAACGGATGGCGGCAGCGGACGATCAGATTGGAACCGGAACGCCATCACAGTCCACTCCCGCCTCAGCGATGGTAGTAACCGGATCGACACCACCCCGTATTCGCAGCAGACGAGCGATGCGAACGACAGTTCGATCAAAATCGGACGCACCTACACCGAGGGTCCGAATGTCAACGGCGCCCAGCTTTATGGCGGATTCAGCGTCACGCCGGTGCAGCGCGGAAGTACCGCGAGCGGAGGCAACACCCACGAGTGGATGGATGTGGTGGTTAACTACGGATCGGGCTCGCCCAACGCGCCATTGGCCTCCTTTTCCCAGACCACCTACGCCGCCGGCACTGGTTCGCCGCTGGCGTTTTCCGTCACTGCTTCCGATCCCGACGGGGACACGCTTGCTTACGACTGGGACTTCGGCGACGGCACCTATTCGACCGCCAACAGTGCCTCCCAGAGCAAGACATGGAACGCCTCGGGCTTCTATCTCGTCACTTGCACGGTCAGCGATATGAAGGGAAAGACCGCCGCTGCCACCTGTTGGGTGAATGTGGGAGCGATCGCTTATCGGCCTCCAGAAAATCCCTCGGCCACGCTCGGTGACGTTAATTACCGGTATTACGAAGGCACGTTCGCCACGATGCCGGACTTCGCAACGCTGCTGCCGCTGAAATCCGGAACCGTCTCAGGCGTCAGTATTTCGCCCCGGAACCGAAATGATAACTTCGCTTTTCTGTTTGAGGGTTATATCGACGTACCGACGACCGACATCTACACTTTCAATGTCACCAGCGACGATGGTGCTCGCTTCTACATCGGCAACACGCTCGTGGTGGATAATAACGCGCTTCAGGCGACGGCTTTTTCCAAGAGTGGCAGCATCGCCCTCAACGCCGGAAAACAGAAATTCCGGTTGGAGTATTTTCACAAAGACGGCTCCGAGGCTCTGACGCTGGCCTGGAGCACGCGAACGACTTCCCCCACGCCGGTGCCAGTGGGAAGTTTTTCACAAGCGGATCCTGCGACGAACGCCGCTCCTGCGGTTTCCATTGGCCAGCCCGTCGACGGGGAACAGTTTCTGGTCAACTCAGACATCCTCCTGCAGGCTGAGGCAAGCGATGGAGACGGTATCGCCTCGGTCGTGTTTTTTGCCGATGGCTCTTATCTCGGCACGGATACCACTTCGCCTTATAGTTATTCTTGGCCGAAAGTTTCCGTGGGCGCGAAGTCAGTGGTCGCGGTGGCCACCGATAACACTGGTCGTTGGACACAAAGTGCGCCTGTGACGCTGACCGTCGTCAGCCCGGCTCCTCAGCCCTCCATTGGGCTGAACATGAATACGAAGAATGCCTCCGGCGGCTCTATGTTTTTCAGCGATGTCAGTGGTGCGGTCTATCCGCAGCCGAACTGGGTGAACCTGGTTGGGCTCTCCGGCTCGTCGGCCAATGTGGTGGATTACCTCGGGAATCCGACCACTATGAATGTCTCCTGGGTGGGAACAGCCAACGGAAATTACGGCGACGGTTCCAGTAATGCCGACACCGCAACCGGTCCGGGGCGCATGTTCAAGGGACTATCGGAAATCCGCCAGGACGAGGCGCAGCGGCCGTCGCTCACTGCCACGAACGTTCCCTACCCGCAATACGACGTCTATGTCTATTTCGACCTGCGTGGTAATGACATTAAAGACACCGCACCTCAGCGCTTCATCTGCACCCCCACCGAGGGTGCGCCTCCCGCCGATGTCTATGGGAAAAATTCGCTTTCCTCATCGGATGCAGTGGGTGACTACCCGGTTTATGACACATGGGTGGGGTTCAAGGAATCGACTGCCACCACCGCCGTGGCATCGAATGATGCCTTGCTTGGCAACTATGCTGTCTTCAGGGGCCTGCGCGGTTCGGGGTTCACGATGACGGTCGATCGTCAAATTGCCGCGACCCAGCAGAAGCTCGGGTTTAATGCCGTCCAGATTGTGAGGTCGGCACCGACTGCGCCTTTCCTTTATCTTCGCCAGACCGGGGGGGGCACTTCTGCCACCGAAGGCGGGACAGGCGATAGCTATTCGGTGGCTCTCGGTTACGCGCCGGACTCCAACGTGACAGTTGCCATCAACAGTGGCTCTCAGCTTTTCGCGAATCCCTCGACGCTCACCTTTACTCCATCAAACTGGAGTGTCCCGCAGGCGGTGAATCTCACCGCTGTGGATGATTCCAATCCGGAAGGGACGCACTCCGGCACGATCACCCATTCCGTCTCGGCCTCGGGAAATTACAACGGAGTCACGGCTCCCCCGCTGGTGGTTGCGATCTCGGATAACGATCAACCGACTGTTACCGTTCGCGCCACCGGTGCGCCGGGTGAAGCCGTCGCGCCCATCGCAGGGACGTTCCAATTCACGCGAGGAGGAGTTGGATCGCTGGTTTTGCCATTGACTGTCTCCTTTCAAATGAGCGGTGCTGCTGACTTGAGTGCCGACTACACGCTCACCGGGGCCGGTGTTTCCTATGCCTCCGGGACCGGCGTTGGAACGGTCACAATTCCGGCAGGGCAGGCACAGGTTTTTCTCTCGCTCACACCGGTGAATGACACGGTCGCAGAGAGAAGTGAAAGCGCGACTCTTACGCTTCAGAGTGGTGCAGGTTATGCGAGTGGTGTGCCCGGCTCGGCGACGCTCTTGATTGCCGATGACGACGGCACGGATTATCTGACGGAGTTTTTTGACACAGCCGGCGAGTTTGATTTGAACGGAAAATCGCTGACGCTTGTTCCCGGTGCCGGACAAAATAAGTATACGGCTTCGATGGCCACGGTCTCGGCATTCCCTTCCGGCACGTCGGGATTCAGCAATTTCAGCGTGGTTGCCATGACGGGGGGCACAGCCGATGACGGGTGGTGGACGCAGACGCTTCCTGCGAACTTCAGTTTCTTTGGCGTCAATTATTCGACCATTCACGTCGTTACCAATGGGGCTCTTTTGTTTACGACAAGTCCCTCAGCACCTTCATTTCCAACCCTCTCGGGGCATTTTGTAGCAGGGACGGCCCGCATCGACGGTCTTTGGGCAGATCTCAATCCCGGTGCCGGCGGGACGGTGCGTTGGAAACGCGACACCACCGCGGGGCAGGCGCGCACCATCTATTTCTGGGATGCGGTGCGCAATTACGGCGTCACCACCGCGGTGAGCTTTCAGACGGAAATTTTTGATGACGGCCGCATCCGCGTCACGTGGCTCAACTCGACGTTGAATAGCAGCGCGCTGGTGGGGATCGCCAGCGGCAATACGACGACGATGCCGTCATCGCCCTACACCGCTGCGGCCACTCCAAAGCCATTTATCGAAAGCAACCTCAGCGATATCGGCGGCACGGCAACAGTGAATAGCCCGCCAGTATTTGCCTCTGTTCCCATACCCCTGGGGACGACCGGACAATCCTATCAATATGCCGTCGCCTGCACGGACCTGGAGAATAATGTGCTCGCCATCACTGCGCCTACGAAGCCTGTATGGCTCACTCTCACCGACAATGGCAATGGCACCGCCGCCTTGTCCGGCACACCGACCACGCCCGGGACCTATCCGGTGGTGTTACAGGTAACCGATGGCACGACGTCGGTGCAGCAATCGTTCTCGATCACAGTCATTCCTTCCAACGGAAACACGGCACCGCAATTTTCCAGTTCGCCGACCCTTCAGGCCTCTGCTGGGGCTGCCTTTTCCTACACGGTGGCTGCGTCGGACACGGACGGTCATGCCATCAGTTTCTCGGCTGCGGATCTGCCGTCATGGCTCACGCTGGTGGACAATGGCAATGGCACGGCGACGCTCTCTGGCATTGCTCCTGACAGCGGCGTGCAGAACCATCCTGTCACGATTTTGGTTTCAGACGGCCTCACGTCGGTCGTTCAATCTTTCATCGTTTCGCTGAACCGTCCTCCGGTCATCGTGCTGAGTAGTCCGGCTTCGGGATTTGTCGAATTGCCGGACCGTAGTGTCACGCTGCAACTCGATGCATTCATCACCGACGACGGGCTGCCAGGTGGTTCCAGTGTCGCCGCAGCATGGTCCGTCGTGAGTAGTCCTGGCGGAGTCACCTTTGGGTCTCCGTCCATGGCGGCAACGACCGTGAAATTTGACGTGGCCGGCCTGCACATTCTGCGCCTCACTGCATCCGACGGTGCGGCCGCCACGACGCGCGATGTTTATGTTTTTGTTGAATCCGATGGCGATGCCATTGCCGCCAACGGATTGCAGGGCTGGTGGAAATTTGACGAGGACACGGGCACCTTGATCGCGGATAACTCGGGCAACGGGCGGACGCTCACGCTGAACGGCGCGACGACGGGCGGCGACGGGATCGCGGGTAAGGCCTACACCGGCGACGCCTCGGTCACTCAGAATGCTGAGAATTCCACGCTTGCGCTTCCCGCGCAGGTCACGATGTCGGCGTGGATTTTCGCTGCTGCCTCACCGGCCACGAACGACCGCTATATCTTCAACTTCCATTCGTCAGGCAACAACCGTCTCCGCCTCTATCTGGCAAACGGGACCAGTCGCCTGCGGTTGTTTTCCGATCGCTCGGTGGACGGTCTCTGGGAGGCGCAATATGCGATCCCAGCATTCGAATGGGTGCATATTGCGGTTTCATACGATGCGTCATCAGTCTCTGCGGACCCTGTATTTTATATCAATGGTCGCCAGGTCGGAACCAGCGAGATTGGCAATGTGCCGTCAGGGGCGCAGGTCGCCGCGCCGTCGTTCCGGATCGGGGGCAATAACAACAACACCTCGTGGCCGGGGAGGATCGATGAGGCTCGTATTTACAACCGGATTGTCCCAGCTGCGGAAGTTCCGTTGCTGTCATTGGTTTCCCCGCTCAACGCAGCGCCGCTGGTCAATGCGGGTGCCGATGGCGACACGGCGGCTGGCGCTTTGTTCAGCCTCGCGGGAACAGCCTCGGACGACGGCGCTCCGAACCCTCCGGCGACGCTTTCGCTTCAATGGGATAAAATCAACGGGCCGGGGGCGGTTGTTTTTGGTGACACAGTTTCGGCAACTACGACGGTCAGCAGCAATTCCGCGGGACTCTATGTCCTGCGACTGTTGGCGTCCGACGGCGATGTGAGCGTATTCGACGAGGTCTCCATCTCGGTCGTTGCATCGGCAACCGGCTTCGCCTCTTGGGCTGGCGGCTACAACCTGGGGAGCCTCGCCGGCCCTAATGATGATCCCGATGGGGACGGGATATCGAACTTCTTGGAGTATGCATTGGGAGGCCATCCAGCCCAAAAAAACGCGCCCTTGCTCACGTTCGGCACGGCAATGGTGGAAAGCTCTGAGCGCCTGGCACTGACATTCGTTCGGGCCCGGGCCGACCTGACCTATACTGTCGAATCCTCGCCTGACCTGTCCACCTGGACTCCCATCGTCCATCCCGATCTGACTGATCCCGCCAAGGTTGGGCAGAGCGTCACCATCCCGGATTCGAGCCCGATCTCTGCGGGCACCAAACGATTCCTGCGCCTCAAAATCTCCGCGCCATGAAGCGGCCCAACGTTGCTCTGATCGGGACCGGTCGTGTCGCTCGAGGATTTTTGCGCGATCTGAAAGCCTTTGGCGTTCCTGCCACGGGATTTGTGACCGGGAATCCGGCGCGGGCGGCGGAGTTTTCCGTCGAGTGTGGACTGCCCGGCTACACGTCACTCGGCGAGCTTCTCGCCGCTCACCCGCAGACCGATACCGCTCTGGTGATCAACGCCAACCATCAGCACCGCGCTTCGACAATAGAGGCTCTTTCGCACAATCTGCATGTCTTCTGCGAAAAACCCATGGCGCCGACTATCGGGGAGTGCGAGGAGATGGTGCGGGCGGCAGAGGGTTCCCGTGGCAGCCTTCAGATTAATTTCGAATATATCCACTCCAAGATGCCGCGGCGGCTGGTGGAACTTCTGAATGAGGGATTTTTCGGGGATCTCGTTTCAGCCAGTTGCACCGACTCGCGTGGCCACTGGTGGTCGGACGCGGCAGATGCCGACCCTGCCAGCCAGCATCGGCTTCGGCGTGAGCAAGGCGGAGGAATTGTCCTCCACTGCGGAATCCATCAACTCGACATGCTACGCACGTTGTTCGGGGGCTTTTCGCGAGTGCAGGCCTTTCGCTCCGCCAAAAACTCGCTGCCGTATTACCCGCCGGATGTGCCCGACCATGTGTTTATGGCTCTCGAGACGGCAGACGGCCGGACGGCGAGCCTCGAGATCTTTCACAACCGTGCGCCGTGTTGGTATCGGCGGCATCCCTCCTTGAATGTGAACTGGGCATCCGTTCCAGGGCACGAGTTCCGCCTTTCGCTCATGGGAACGCAATGCTCCTGCCTCGCAGATTTCTACGGCGCAAAGCTCCACCTCTTTCGCTACGATCACGCCGCGAAGGATACCGTCCTGGAGCGCACCGAGGATTTTTCCTGCGATCTGCAGAACGAACTTCACCACGACATGACCGGCTTCCTGAGGCGTTACCTTGAAAGTATCGGTGCCGGCCGAGGGCCGCTGGTTCCCGTCAGAGAATCCCTTGCCACGATGCGGCTCGCATTCGCCGTGGAAGAATCAATCATCCATGGTGGTCCCGTAGACGAATGCGAAACACTTTCCTCCCCATGACCGGACGGCCTAAAATCTGGAAAACCGCCCGGTTCGTGCAGCGTGGAGGCATCATTTGCAGCATTCTGCCAATCGTCCGGGGGGTCTGTCTTGACTGGGGCCAGCCCCAGCATTTCCGCACATTCGTGCTCGCCTCGATTATTGACGCGTTGGCTGTCGCCGCCCTTTGGAATGTTCCCTCCGTCATAAATTGCGACCTAGGCAGGTTGAAAAGCTATGCCGTCCCGCTTCCTGAGCAAAAATGAGAACCCCGGTAACTCCAACGAAATCGGCTGCCTTACCTGGTGAAGGACGCGCTTTCCGTTACCTGATTCCCTCCTTCCTTTTCGGCCTGCTCCTCGCCTCCGGGCTTGCCTGTGCAGAGGACGTCTCGCGCGTTTTCCTCGCGGGAAAGAATGCCCGACTGCTGTCGGTGTTGCCGCTCAGCGACGGAACGATCCTTGCGGGCGGCTCGGCTGCTGATCTTGAGTGGGTGCCGAAGGACGTGCCAATCATCGACATTCCGGCGGCGGCGGCAAATGGCTGGAAACTCCCCACTTCGGATTCCGACGACGGCGGCCGCCGGTCGGTTCTACTCCACCTATCCGCCGATCTCGGCCAGGTATTGGCCGTCGTGGCATTTCCTTCCGGGCTCGGCGGATCAGGGATCGCGGCGATCAAGACCAACTCGGTTCCGGGATCAAAAACCGGAAGTCTCTACATCGCCGGAGGAAGTTCGACACCAAAAACGTATTGGCTTGGAAAACTGGATGCCAATTTTCTCGATGGCCGTCCAACAAAGCTCTCCTGGGGGTATGATGATGGGCTTGGCCGGATCGGAAAAGTTCCGATTGATGCCATTTGGGATGTCGGAGGAGATGGGAAAATCGTTTTTTACAATAATCCAAAAAATGACTGGGGCGTCGTGTGCCGATTGAAGGCCGATGGTTCTGGCTTGGACTCGGTTCCCAACTGGAGAAGCAGTCATGGTCGCACCCAACCGGACGGATCGGAGGCAAAAATCCTTTCCTTGAAAACCGGAAGCGGCGACCTGCGTTCGCGCACATGGGCTGAGTTTGAGGCCCTGACTCCTGATGGGAATGGAGGTGTCCGCAAAGGAAGTTTTCCGGATGATCTCTACTACTCTCAACCCATCGAGGCTGGAAACGAGGGGCGCGGCTACACCGGCTACCGTTCGCGAAACACAGCGGCGTCCACGGCCTGCATTGCCGTCGACCGCCGCAGCAACGACTTTTTTGTCGGATACAATGTGCAGAGCATTCTTCCTTCATGGTCGCCTATTCCCAATGCACCGGATTTTGAGCCCACCCTCATTGCGTTTACAAGTCAAGGTGACCTGCGCTGGTGGAGTCGCATGTATTCTGAGATTAGCCAAAATGCCGGTCCCTTTGTTAGCAAGGATTCTGGCGACACATGGAAAGTCCTTGGCGAAGGGTTCGTTTATGGTGCAGCGAATGCGGTAGTCCGTGGAGGTGAAATCATCTACGTCGCCGAAAATGCCGGCGTTTCCCGCCTAACCGGTGGGAAATGGGAGCTTTTCAGCAAAGGAATCCCGTCACTGCCGGTCATGGCGATTGCCGTGGACAATACCGGAAGGACGGTCTTCGCGGGGACAATCCGCGGGGATCTTGTGAGAAGCCGTGACAGCGGAGTCTCGTGGACTTTGCTCCCGGTCGGAAGCTCAGGAAAAAAGCGCCCGGCTGTTAGCGCGCTAGCCGTTCATCCCGCGAACTCCAAAATTGTCTTTTGTGCGTTCGAAAATGGAGATCGTTTTGTATCGGAGGACGACGGAGAAAATTGGAAGTCCTTTGCCGAATCGCTGCCGCTGAAATCTGTCCGGGAATTCACTTTCACCCCAAAGGATCGCAGCACTATTTTTGCCCTTGGGAAGGATGGGCTTTTTAAATCGGCTGATGCGGGAACAACGTGGACGGATTGCCGTGTTCCGGGGAACAATTTCACGGGAATCTCTTTGGATCCCACAAATTCCGACATGATTTTTGTGAGTAGTTACAACAAAAGCGACACGGTCAACGGAGTGAAGGTATATGGGATTCGTGTGAGTGCAGATGGCGGGGCGACATGGACGGAAGAGAAGGTTGGAAACTCAAAAATAAACGACGTGCTTTGTTTGCCCGGTGGCACCGAAGTCTTTTGTGTCAGCGGAGACCGTGGCCTTTTTAAGCGCGAAGCCTCTGGTTCGAATCAGTGGACGCGGCTGAATTTGGCGACCGGACTTGAAAAGGCCACCGGCTCCATGACTCGTCTGCTGGGCGACCCTTCGGCCCCCGGCACTGTTTGTGCGTTTTCGCAGGGCGCCGGATTTACATCAACTCCAGATCAATATGTCGATGCGGTCGCTGTGGATTACTCACAACCAGCGTCCGATTCCAGCGTGGTCGTGATGGCGAGGTCGCATGGGAATGAAGTGAGCAATTTCTGGCATGGCAAGGAGGGGGGATCTTTCATGCGGCGACAGACGGGAACAAGCGGAAACGAGCACTACCAGTGGATCGCCCGGTTTGGTGCCTCCACGGGGAATTTCATCAACGCGACATGGTTCGTTGGCCTGGACCCCTTCGGCAGCAACTTTGGAAAGCCCTATGAAGACCCAAACCTTGCCGGCTGGCCTGACCACAATGCAGGGAATGCCAATCTCAAAGGAGCGCAGGGGCGGAGTCTTGGAGTGGGCCTCGATGGAAAAGTCTATGCCGCCGGCACGACGCGCGCGGGAATTTCGACTTCAAATGCTTTTCAAAAAATGACCAGCCCGCTTGATGGCAAGGCCCCATGGCATGACTTCTTCCGGGTGCATTCCGCCGATCTGTCCACCGTAACCTACGCTACAGCTCTTACCGGAACTGACTGGGACACGGAAAAAGGTGAGGGGGCGGGAAACACCCGGATTGCTGCGGTCGCCGCGCTGCCGAATGGCGAGATCGTGGCCGTTGGCTCACATGATGGCACAGGCAATACCATACCAACCGCGAATGTCCCGTCATGGGGAAAATCCACTCCCGAGGGAGAAACCATGATGCTCGGAATTCTTCGCTAATCCTCACGATACATCTCCTTCACGAATTCCAGATGAAAATTCCTGTGCTTCTCGTCATTTCCTTGTCTCTCGCATCGACACTGTTTGCCGGAGAGAAGGCCCTTCTTATCGAAGACCCGTTCGGAACAGACCATGGAAAGCAGGCCGTCCGGTTCGAGGAGACGTTTGAAAAGCCTGGGGTCGCCCTCGGGTCGCTCGGAGCGACGGTGGATGGAGCTCCCGTGTTTTTCCAACGCCGGGCACTTGAAAGCTTTCCCGATGGTTCCGTGAAAAGGGGTGAGTGGGTTCTCTGGCTCCACCTGGCTTCGGCCAACAAGAAGGGCGAGGCGCCCGAGGGATCCGCAGAAAAGTTCAACGTGAAGCTCACTTGGGGGGGGCCGGATGTTCAGCCCGCCGCCTTTCCCGACACGGCCATTGCGATCAGCAAGGACGGCGACTATTTGCTCGTCAACACCGGAGCTGCAGAGTTCCGAGTGCCGAACAACAAGCTGGTTTCCGGACCAAAGGGGCCTCAGGGACCAATTGCGGGCTTCCGTCAATCCACCGACCCCAAATGGTATGGAGGAAATGCTGCGATAGAGGAGCCTCGCCTGAACGGGCTAAAAACCGAAGTCCTGTCCGATGGCCCGGCCAGAGCCGTGGTGGCCGTGACTTTTACCAACGACGAAGACCTGACGTGGCGGAGCGAACTGACATTCACAGCGGGTTCGCCTGTCGTCCAGATCGATGACGTGATGGATTTTTCGGGCGTCTGGGACATCGACTTGAGTGCCGATATGGCTCCGGACACCCAGTTTGCCTGCCCATGGTTTGACTGGGAGAGTGGGAACCAGCGCGGCACGCCATCAGAGAAGCCGTTGCGTGCCTGGAAGGCGGCGGATGTTCGCGGTGGTGAATGGCCGGATCTCAATGAGTTTTTCCGGCTCGATCCGAAGTGGCACGACTACCAATACATGAAGGGGCCCTACGCTTGGTATTACAACAAGGCCGACCGCACAAACAACCAGACTGCGTTTGCCATGTTCGCGTGGAATATGTCGAAGTGGCATCCAACCTATCAATCCCGCCCGCGTGCGATTGTCACCGGAGACAAAAAAGGCTCCCTTCGGATCCTAGTGCCGATCGCGGGAGGGGCACACACGCGCACACTCCCGGCGGAGGATCCTTCTGATCCGCTCCCGCGGGTTGTCCGCACAAGTACAGCCGAACGTTCGTGGGCCATCGCTGCATTTCCAACACCGGATATCAAGTCGCCCTCCGAATTCACAAGTCAGGCTAGGGAGGAAGCCGCCGCCGAGATGGACAAAACAGTGAAAAACCAGGTCGCAAGTGAAAAAAAGAATCTGATGAAGAAAGCCGAGCAGGAGCTCAAAGCCGCCAACGCTGGAAACAAGGACTTCAAAATGACACCGGAGGCGGTTGCGGAAAAACTTCACGTTCTGGGATGGCCTGCAATATCTGATGAGGAAATCGTCCAGGAACGACTGGGAAAAAATCCCGAACCTACTGCGGAGGATGTTAGGCGGCGGGCTGACAAGCTTTCCAGTGTGACGTCAGCCCCCGTGCGCAATGCCTCCGTGCAGACGCTCGTGCGTTTTGCCCACCTGCCGGTCAGCAAAATCAAGGACTGGGTTTTCACCTGGCCGGACATGGATAAGAACGTAGACAAGGGAATCTTCCGCGGTCTTGAAGATTCCATTGCCATGCAGAAGGAAATCCGAGAGGGCAAATCGCCGCTTGCAAAACTGGTCAACGACTACATCGCTGACATGCAAAAGACGCTCACGATCGGCACGGACGCGAAGGGAAACCCGACGGAGTCGGTGGACCCCAGTTTTGGCAAGGACTGGCTGACCGCCACAAAAATTCAAAGCGGAGACGCGGCAAAGGAAACCGTTTTCATTTACCAGCCGCCGAGCCTGTTCAAGCCGAACGCCAATTGGATCTACTCGGGTGGTTACACGGAGGGCACGCTCAATCCCACCACCGCGCCACGCGGAATTCGCGCCACAATCTGGGATAATTCGATCAACAACGCGTGGAGAAAGGATGGTCTCGCCGCCAAGAATCGCGACATGGCGGCCATGGCCTACATCTTTAGTGATCCGGATTTCTGGAACGGTCGATATTACGACTGGGGCATCGGCAACCCTAATTTCCACACCGACATGCACAACATCCCGGGAATGGTTGCCGCACAGCTCAATACGCACCCGGATTCGGAAAAATGGGCCGCGTCATCAAAGCGGGAAATTGCTGCGGACGTTGCGCGTTCGAGCTGGCAACCGGGTGGAGGTTGGACGGAATCACCCGGATACACCGGTCATGCATTTAGTGTCTTTCTTCCGACTGCTCAGGCCTTTCGTCGGTCCGGACTTGCCGACCCCTTTGCGGATCCAAATTTTCGAGGCGCGCTTGGATTTGTGGAAAACCTTTTGACGCCCTTTGACAAACGCAAAGGTGCGAGGGGGCAAATGGCAATTGGTGACTCAGGCCACGATGTTCGGGTCGAAGTCCTCCAACAGGCCGCCATGGCCTACCAGAAGTCCGATCCTGCATTTGCTGCCGATCTGATGGCGGCGGCAAAAAGCGCGATCAAAGATGGGGAGTCCATCAAGCCCGGCACACTTGGATCCACTCTCAGTACCACCGATCCGGCGATGCCGGCCAACCCGGACTGGAAGCTGGATTCAAAATACTTCGGCGGCATCGGGGCCTTCCTTCGCAGCCGATTCGGCAAACCGGATGAGGGCCTCGTCACCTTCAAGGCCGGCCCTGCCCGCAACCACTACCAGGGCGACGAGCTTTCGTTCACCTTTTGGGGGGCAGGCGACTATCTTGCGGTTGATTACAGCAGTTTTTATAACCCGCGCATGAACCCGGACTGGACCCACAACAAGGTCACCTTTGGGCTCACCGCAAGCTCTCCCGTCGCCGATATGATGGCATTCGAATCTACGCCTGATGCCGACCTGGTTGTCGCGGATAACAAAAGCGATTCTCTTCAGATCATGACTCCGCCGTATGCTTCGACGCGGGCTCTTTGGGATTATCAGGCGATTCAAACCTCTCCGAAAACCAACCGCCGTCTGATGCTTTTCGTCAAGCATCCGGAAGGCTCACCAATCGCAGATTACCTTGTCATCCGGGACGAACTGGCCGGGCAGATTCGGGATACGCTTGATCCTGCACAGCTGCAAAAGCGCATTGCGCTGGTCGTGGAGGAATGTCTCGAGGCCTATGTGCGCGACGCTTCGTTTTCGCCGTCGCAGGCCGACGAGCTTTTTGCCGAGCTCGCTGCCTATCTCAAGCTACTTGGTGCAGACGACGCCACCTCCGCAGCCCTCGTTGCCGCTGGCCGAAAGGCCTTCGTTCCGGGGCGCGGCACCCAGGTGGACCTCGACCGCGACGCGCCGGACCTGCGGAAAGCGCTCACCGAGGCCCTACCGAAGTTCCAGTTCAGCCATGAGCCGAGGGCAAACATCCATCTCCTTGCTCTGGAGAATCCTGCCAAATCCAAAGACCTTCTTGATTTCAAGGGGCAGATGGAAACGGATATTGCCGTTTTTGTTGCCACCGGTCAGGACGCCTCGCGGGCGGACATCATGGCCTTTGGGTGGGGCCACAACAAACGTCCGGCAGACTTTGCAAGGGGCCCCGAAGGCCCCAAGGGCCCCGAGCCTCTGCCATGGAATGGCGGGCCCTTTCACTCCCATCGTCATGGCTTCGTTCTAGGTCGTGACGTGGCGCTGGCCACCGATAAAGACTCCAAGCTGCCGCCCTATGCTTTTGGCGAGATGGCCCAGTGGCTCTCCCTTCCATTCCAAGGCAAAGACGAGATGACAGTGGTGCTTTATCCGGTTGGAAAGGGAAAGCCCTCCCCGCAGTTTGAAGCCGTAGACGGGGGCAAATCCGTTAAGGTTTCCGTCGGCGACCAAGGCGAAGTCGTCACGCTTGCAAGCGGACAACCCGTCAAGATCACTCGCAACAGCAAGGAAACTGTCATAGCCCCAACCCTTCCTGCAATCGGATCTCCGCAACCTGCCAGCCTGGTGCCAAGACGCAGCGTCGAGGGCATGGTTGACAAGCCCGACGACAACCCCAATACGGAAAGGTCCGCACCGTGAACCTCCCTGAAGGATCTACCTCGGGTGCAACCGGCCACCCTGCTACGCAAACTCAGATGATCGCTTGTACAAGCAGATCAGCTACCAAAGTGCAAACCTGGCCTCGGTTTGGATGTCGCAAATCAAGGTTGCATCTTGCGCAAAGTGCGGTTGAATTGTAATTACATCGTGGGTACATTTTGAGCATGAATCTCCCCCGAACCACGTGCGTGTTTAGACGCCAGGCTTTCTCATTGGTCGAGGTAGCGATGGCTCTCGGCATTTTTGCCTTTGCGATTGTGGGCCTTGTCGGGTTGATTCCGGTGGCTCTCACTACGCATAAAGAGGCTAAAGTGAGCACTGTGCTTTGCCAGATCCAGCAGCGCCTGACTGCCGAGTTGATTCTAACCGACGGGGCGAAATTGGATGCCTTGGACGGCGTTCAGAGGAACTTTGACGTGGAAGGCAAGGAAATCGTTACCGGCCAGATCGCGTATTCGGCCAAGATCGTTTTCGAGAACGCCACCCTGCCCGGAGGCACCACATCTGTCTCCCTTCGCCGAGCCAAGTTGATCGCCTTACCGAACCCAACCGGGATCGGAAGTATTCCCACGGACAAGGCAACTGCAGGTGTTCTGGTTGCCAAGGCAGAGAACGCTTCGCTCTAGACCCGACTTACAAATGAGGCAAGCGAGGCATCCCCTTCCGCCCCGCAAAGGATTTACTTTGTTGGAGCTGCTTGTAACGATGGCAGTGCTCAGCCTTTTCGTGCTGGTTCTGTTTTCGTTGACCGACAACTCCTTCAAACTCTGGAGATCAACCCACTCATCCATTGCGATGTTTGACGATGCGCGAGCTGCATTCGATACCTTGACCCGGCGTCTCTCTCAGGCCACGGTTAACACTTACTTGGACTACTATGCCTCGGACTGGACACGACGTCCGAGCTTGGCAGCCAACGCCGCCGCTGCCGCCGCCTTCGTCCCTGCAAAATATGGGCGCGCAAGTGACCTGCATTTTGTTTCGGGAAATGCCAATTCCATCCTCGGAGACACAACCCACCCTGGGCACGGGATCTTTTTTTTCGCTCCGCTTGGGTTCACCGATAGCAACGCCATCTACGCCGACCTCCCCAACCTGCTGAACGCCTGCGGGTATTACGTCGAGTGGGGATCGGACAAGGATTTTCGCCCGGGGTTTCTCTCGGCTCTGCCTGAAAAACACCGCTTCCGTCTGGTTGAGAACATTCAAGCTTCTCAAAAATTTGTGGATTACCCGACGTTTACCAACACCAATGCCTCCGATGACCGGGATTGGATCACCGTCGGGCTGAAAACCGATGGCAAGGCGCATGTTCTGGTGGACAATATCATCGCCCTTATCATCCGCCCTGAGGTACCGGAGCAGGACGCTGCATCCCTCGGGCTGACGGGCAGGGATGACATTACAAACAGCTACCTGTACGACTCCCGTTCGACTGCGGGCCAGAACCGTTCCAACGCCCGCGACGCCGCGCAATTTGCCCAGCTTCCCCCGCTGCTGCGCGTCGTCATGGTAGCAGTTGATGAAAAGAGCGCCGCCAGGCTGACCCCCGGAACCAATCCACCTGCCGCGCTCACGCTGGATCCTTCTTGGTTCACCGATCCCTCGGAAACCAATTTTCAGAAAGACCTCGACGACCTCTCTACTCAACTAACCGCCGCCGGTGTCCAGTTTCGCATTTTTAATCAGGTCATTGCCCTGCGCGGCGCGAAATTCTCTGCCCAGAGGGAAAATTGAAATGAAACAGCACTTTCAAACCACGGATGTCCGCGGATCGGAGGAGGGAAAACTGGAGGCCGCTAATGACGGAGTAGGGCTCAGAAAACTGCGGCCATCTGCGGCCATCAGCGAACGCCTTTCTCCTGTATCCGTGTCCATCCGTGGTTCAAAGAACTCCGGGGCCGCGCTGCTCATCGCGCTGACGTTTCTGGTCCTTCTCTCCGCCGTTGTGCTGGCGCTTTTTGCGAGCTCCCGGACTGACCGCCAGAATGCGGCCGCTTTCTCCAACGGGCAGGAAACACTGCGACTCGCAGAGACGGCGGTGAATCTTGTTCAGGGCCAGATCCGCGACGCCACGATCCAATCTCGCGTCGGTTGGGCCTCCCAGCCGGGAATGATCCGCACCTTTGACCAGACCGGCATTACCACCGCCTCAACGGTGTTGAAAGAAGAAGCTAAATGGAAGCATAAGAATGCCTAAGGGAAGCGATAAGAGTGAGCCAGGGAGCCTCGCGGGTGAGCGAGGCGCGCAACCAGCGCAAGAATTTGACGGTGCGCTGGGTGAGGCGGAGAG
>JBGSVZ010000112.1:0-1580 GCA_041752695.1 Terrimicrobiaceae bacterium | reverse complement strand
TAACAGAATTTACCGAATTTATAGAGAGGAACTTACAGAAAGCTTGCAGCCCACCTGTAGGGTGAGAGCCATTTTCTTTGTAACCCAATTCTGTTCATTGTGTTAATTCTGTCTAAACTCTTCATTTGCTCTTTTTAGGTTCATGGAAATGCAAAGGGGTTTTAAGCGTAGGCCCGCAGCTCGAACACGCGCGGCGGAGCCCCGCCGTGGGTGACCAGGCATTCGATGGTGACGTTTCGGGCGGTGAGCGGCTTGGGAAAACGGTGGACGCGGTGGCGCAGCAGATTGTCCGTGACCTCGGCCACAGGAACTCCGTCCACACGGATCCGGTAGTGGCGCACGCATTCGGGTTGCGGCGCACGGAGCGTCTTGGCGCTTGCGCTGTCGCTGCCGCTGAGGATCAGCCCGCGGTGCAAGCCGGTATCGAAGGTGATGCGGATTTCCCGCAGGCGCACCGGCTCCGGCCAGGCGAGGTGGAGTTCCCCCCCGGCGTTTGCCGACTCCCAGGCATGCGTGGTTTCCGACGACCACGGACCCCAGACCGGGCGCAGATCGCGGGTGAGCCCGTCGGTGACGCAGGCTGACGCGCCGCCCGCACTTGCACTGGATGCGGTAATCGTTGCGCGGCGGGCGAGGTCGTCCGGGTCATCGTTGCGGTAACCCGGCAGAAACGCGTCGTCCTTGGCGAGCTGACAACGCAATGCGGGCAGGTCGGCCTCCGCGCAAGCCGTTTTTCCGGCATCGACCAGCAGGGCAGCGGCTGTGCCGACCGCCTGTCCGCCGACAGCGCAGGTGGCCATCACCCGTGTGGCCGCGAACGCGACGTGAGTGGCCGAGATATTCCGCCCGGCGAAAAAAAGGTTCTCCACATTCCGCGAATGATACGCTCCGTAGGGGATCGAAAAAAGGTGGGGGAACCAGTGCTGCGTGCAGGACGGCTCCGGAGTCGCATCCACGCCGGATGGTGGGTGCAGATCCATCGGCCAGCCGCCATAGGCCACCGCATCCGGGTGCGCCTCGGGGTTCCGGATGTCGTGCTCGGTGACGATGACCGGGCCGAGGAAGCGCCGGCTCTCGCGCTTGCCAGTGATGGGTGCCACCCAGTCGATCGCCCAATTTGCTGAACCCGGATGATCGCCGGAGTTTTTTACGTAATCCCAGACGCCCAGCGCGATGCGCCAGCACTCGCGGCGGATCTCCTCGTCGTCCTTGATCGTGTCGAGTTGGCCACCCCACTCGAACCACCAATAGCCGTATTCGTAGGAAAAAACTTCACGGTGGCCTTGGAACTCTTTTTTGGAAAACTTCCGCACCCAGTCCGGGGCGCGGAACGGCATCGGACGCCCGTGGTCGCGGGCCATGAACATGATCGAGCTGCCCAAGCGCTGGCGGTCGCGCACCGGCCGGGCCAGCGGTTCGTCAAATTCCTCGCTGGCCTCGCGGCCCTCGGTGAAATCCGCGCCCGCCTCGAAACCGAGCCGTCCGTCGCCGGTGCAGTCGGCAAAAAATTTCGCGCGGATCAGGAATTCGTCCTCGGTGGATTGACGGACCGCGCGGGCGGCGGTGATCCGGCGGCGCGT
>JBGSVZ010000111.1:0-33281 GCA_041752695.1 Terrimicrobiaceae bacterium | reverse complement strand
TGAGGCCGTGATAACGCCGGACGGGACGACGGGGGCACTGGGCGATTTCTTCGGGAATGTCGTAGGCTCGATCCCGACAGATCAAAGTCTTAGGTGGAATCCGGCCAAAGTGGGCAGCTATGGAACCCTGCCCAACGCGCCTCCGCAATTGCTGGAGAAAGGAGCTTCGATCATCGAGGCCAGTGCGTGGCGCACAAGGCGCCTTGATCCAACTGGATACATAAATATGGGAGCACGGCCCTACGATCCGGTATCGGCGCGATTCCTTGCCACCGATCCGCTGGGACATTCGGCGTCGCAAAGCCTGTACGACTTTGCCAATGGCGATCCCGTAAACCAGTTTGATGCGGATGGAAGGTTGGGGAAGGGGGTCGCGGGCGGATGGAACTCAGGTGACGGCCACTACGGTTATAATAGCTATACTCCTTCAGAAGCGAGTAGTAAATTTCTCTACGATTTAGGGTATGTTTTCACCGCGCCAGTCGGAGACTTTAACTTCCTCATTGCTGAGCCGCTCTTCAATCTTACTGTTGGAACGGCCCAGGCTGTTGAACTAGTGATGACTTCCGCGGCTTCATCTGTTCGCCTCGATCCGAATGCAGTTCGCGATTTGTCGATCGTCCTTGCCCCTGAGTTAATGCTAACTTCGAAATCGCTAGTTATTGCCGGGGAAATGTCATTCTCCCTCAATGCCGCAAAGGGAATAACTACGCCTTATGGACCGGCACTCCAATCTACGACGGCGGAAGCACAAGCGCTCCTTCGACAAATGCAGAATGGTGGGACAGTTTACAAAGGTGGATTCCTTGGTCGCAGCGAAACGGGAGCATCCCAATTTTTGGCTGCTGAAAGCCCGCTTAATCCGGGATATGCCGCGAGGTATGGAATCCCTCCGCAAAACGCAAACTTCGATTTTATTTTGACGGGTAGAGTTCAACCTGGGGCGCCTCTCATCACTAGACCCGCTCCTCCGGTGCCGCCGAATCCCGGTGGGGCTCTGGAAGGTGTAACCACCCCGGGTTCGTTCAGAATCGACTCCTTTTACATGCCAGATTGATTTATGACTGCTCCTACGATTACGACTGCCGACGAGGTTTACGCCTTTATCGCGCAACTCAAAGCTGAAGCTGAAAAGCAAGGGGACACCAACTTTGCCACTGAGCTGGACGATGCTCTCTATTTGGGAAGCTCTGGTCTGGAAATACTCGGTGCCATTCGAAAAACGCTGATTGAAAATCGTGGCAAGGTGGAATCTCTCATTGGCGCTGACGGGCAGAATAAAGCAGCCCAAGTCATTGCCTTCGTAGATAGAGCCTTCGGAAGATAACCCCTATGAGTTAAATGCCTCACATCCTTTTTGGTCTGCTGGCACTGCTTTTTTTGAGCGGCCCGGCGATAGGGGAAAACAGCAATTTTCGGCGCTGCACTCTTGCCGCAAAGCCAACAATGCTTGCGCTTCCCGAACCGAAGTTCATTCAGCATCACATATTCAACAAGTTCCGAGGTAGCAGTCCCGGATCACAGGTATACCGGGATTTCTTCAAGACACATGGTGTCGAGGTTGACAAATACACCGTCAGGCTGACTGAGAATATGCACCAAAACTTTATTCATCGAGGGGGCAACAACTGGACAACACGCTGGAAGCAGTGGATAGATGCAAATCCCAATGCGAGCACTGAACAGGTCTATCAGTTCGGCGGAAAATTGATGGATGATTACGGAATCAACCACCTGCCAATCGGGCCATACAAATGAGAATTCAAAATTTAGATCAGCTTAAAAAAATAGCCGCCGAAATTGTTTCGGAAGGAAAGACCGACGAGCAATGGGCCTTAATCGAATCAGACGACATGTTTCAAGAGGAGAACTTCGTCGGAGGATATGATGCTACGGAGTCGGCTTTCTGTTTCAGCTACTACGACGAGCAGCGCCGAGAGTTTTGGTTTCAGTTGACGTTGGAAGATGTAGAAAAAATTGCGAAAGGAGAAAACCTGCCTATTGAGGCCCGCGATGCCGATTAAATGCTGCAAAGACGACAACCAGCCAGATCGGAGTCACGGGACAAATTGGCGAAAGGGCGTTACAGCAGCTTGGCGGTGAATCGCAGGTCTTTTTCCAGACAAGCCTAGGCGGGCGTTACGTCGATCAGCTTGTTGGCGGCATAGCGAACGAATCCAAGGTTGGCTATCAGACGCTCTCATCTTCGATGCGCACTCAGGTGATGAAGGACGTTGAGTTGATGCAGACTCAACAGGTCCAGGGAGCGATCTGGAATTTTTACCGAAGCCCGGTTACCGGCGAGATCGGCCCATCAGGGCCGCTGGGCGATCTTTTGAACCAGAACAATATTCCGTTCGTGCTGCACTACTGATGAGCTATCCGACTATCCAGCCGCCTTTTACGCTCAAGTTCCGGGAGATGCCCAAGAAGGAACTCACGGGCTACAACGAGTGGTTCCACAAGGTAATGCCTGAGCGAATCCAGGTTTTGATCACAGCGGTTAAATCGACGTCTGGCTATGAAAAATGGGAGCCGGATTACTCGCCGGAATCCCTCGAAACGCTCGGCGAATGGTTCCTGGAACAAGTCGAAGCTCGACCCAGAACCCAAGAGGAAATCGATGAAATCCAGGGGCGATCAAAGTTCCCCATCAACATCCCTGGAGAAGACCTGACCAACAAAACCTTCTCGCTGGCGATGGATATTGGAATGTATGTGAGCCAGGTTTTTTTGAAAAATCGTCCCTCGCTCGAATGGTCGCAGCCGCTTGGCAACAAGAAGTTCGTGGATTACGGACAACCCGTTTTAATCAGCTTTGGAGTCGCGCCGTTCAATCCAGTTCGCATGATGGTGACTCTGGCTTACGGGCTGGTCAGCAAATCAAAAAGCGGCAAAAGCCTGCGCGAACTTTACGGTATTTGGTCAAATCTAGCGGCTGCTGCTGCCGCCTGAGCATGTGAATTGAATCTGCATGCGCGGCTCATCGTCGCGGCGCTTGCGACGAGGTGGGGCCATGGAAATGCCGCCGCCCATGCCTCCATCGTCATCGCCCCTGGTGGAATCGGGAATCGAGGCTGCCATCGTGACCGGCTCCGGAGGAGGCGGAAAAACGGCATCGAGAACGGCGGGCGGCAACTGGCTAATGAGATCGGCAAGGGCCGGTCGAGATCGTTGCGAAACCCCTTCGCTTCGGCGGCGGTCATCATGTCCTCATCCATGACAAAGCGGCGAAGGGGGGGTGAGGGGGCAGGCATGGTTTATTGACGTTTTTCTTTACGTGACACGCTGGGGAAACTGGGGGTCAGTGTGGAATGGCACTAAGATACAGGGTGGTTTTGGATGCAGCCCCTTCAGGACAAGTTGCCATTTTTTTCGAAACCCCTGGGTAGCTGCGCAACCCAGGGAAAGCGGATGGGGTCGGTCCTATAATTTACATATTTGACGGTGCAACTTCCACCAAACCCGACCCTCGGGGACTCGGCGAGTGTTGCCGAAACCATCACCCTCGCGCTTGCTCGGAAAGAGCGTTCACGACTGCGGCCTGTCACGCGCCCTGCGCGGCGATGACATCACATAACAGATGCGAGGCACAGGGCCGCCTTTATCCTGCCGCTCTCCGCAAGCGGAGGCCTCCGGCAGGGGCGGTGCCCTGCGCTGCGCTCCGGCCGTGATACATCACATCGAGTTATGTGATGTAACGCCTCCCCCGAAGCGGGGGGCAGGGCGAGTGCCAGGCCGCAAAACATGCCGCGAAGCACGGTCGTGTTTTCGACCGCCCCCGCCCGCCGCATCGTGGCCGAGCGGGGAATAATCGCTACCCCGGCGGGCACGCTCCACGTCAGGCAGTCGATTCGCTTTGTGCCTGTCAGGGAGTCGTGCTCGCCTACCCGACCGTCTGGATGAAATGGGAGGGAGTTTTTTCGGAATTCCGGGTTCTCGCTTGCGCACAGAGCTGTGGCGATGCATACAGAAAAAGTGAGCCGACGGAACCGCCCCCCGGAACCTATCATCGATCTATCTGACGCCGAGCGGCTAAAGATCTTGAATCATCACGTTATCACCGCAGGTAATGGCTGTAAGAGCCTTGAGAGCACCAAATTCTGCTTGCACTGCGACCAAGAGTTTTCTGGGCGTTCCGTTCGAATTTACCGGAATTCCGATTTCCCGGATGGAGACGAGATAGAATGCGGGACGGAAGGCTGCGACGGATCGCCGCTTGATTGGTCGGGATCCCCTTGGTGGCGAGGTGAAGGCGCAGGCTGACCAAAATGAAGCCGTCAACGCCCAGCGCCCAGCCCCCTCTGAAACTTGCCGGCTTTTGGGCCAGGGTTCCGCTTTTTTGGCGGTTTCAGCTGACCGGCTGGGTGGCGTTCGGCATTCTTGTATTCCCTGTGAATTTAGTGCTCTCCGGCGCCGTGGGCGCAGCGTTGTGTTCATTAGTCGTGCGCAATGGATTCAGCTTCGCCATCACGCTTGGAATGCGGGAGATTTACGGGAGGATCGATCTAAAACACAACAAACCTGGCAGGATTGCGGCTACCGTCGGCATCGTCTCTGTGGCAGCCGGATTATTGCAATTGCCTTTCCATTTTTTCCTTGGGGACCTTTTCCCCTTTGAGGAAAAGACCATTTTCGACCAGTCGATTTATCTCGCCATATTTTACTTCCGTACGGGTCTCTTTGCTTGCTGGAGCCTTCTTTACTTCGGCGTTCGTCAGATGCGTGATGCCAGCGAACGCGATTTGCGACTGGCTCTAATCGAGTCCGAAAAGCGAGGAGCCGAATTGCAAATGCTAAGAGCACAAATGAACCCGCATTTTCTTTTCAACGCACTTAACACTATCTTGGCGGATTTAGGAAAGCCAAAGCGACACCTCCAAGAGCTTGTGTGGTCGTTGGCGCGATACTTCCGGTACTCATTGGAAAACCGAACAAAGGATCGTGTGCCTGTGAGAGCTGAGTTTGATGCCATTCGGAGTTACCTTGAAGTCGAGAAAGCGAGGTTCCGCGAAGAACTAGAAATCGAATGCCGGATTGATGAAACCATCAGCGAAGAGATGGTTCCGGGAATCATTATGCAGCCGCTTGTCGAAAACGCCATCAAGTATGGCCGAAAGACCTCGCCCCATCCATTGAAGGTGCGATTGATTGTTACAAGCCTTGAATCCAAGGGGGTGCAAATCGAAGTGGCAAACACCGGGACATGGATTGAACCGAAACTCGTCGATACATTGGGAGGTGTCGGCTTGGAGAACCTGAAAGAGCGGATGAGATTGTTTTATCCAGATTCCCATAGTTTCTGTGTTTCTCATGACGACGGTTGGGTGACGGTTCAAATCAGGATTGAAGCATCCCGATGAGTGCTCTGGCTTTTCGCGCCGCAATCATCGATGACGAGGCTCCCGCCCGGGAGGTGTTGCGCGAGCTTTTGGCCGCGCATTCCAATGTCCGGGTAATTGGGGAAGCCGATTCCGTGAAAAACGCGGTGACTCTTTGTCGCGACCTGAATCCGGATCTGTTGTTTCTCGATGTCCAGTTGAGAGACGGTGAGGGATTTGACGTGCTGCCCCAGATCAATTCACTGCCAGCCATCATTTTCGTGACGGCTTTCGACCGGTTCGCCATGCGAGCTTTTGCGGTCAACGCGGTAAACTATCTGCTGAAACCCGTCGATCCGACGGAGCTTTCCCATAGTCTGCAACGCATCGTGCGCCAGCCGCAATCCGCGGCCACGCAACTATTGGGCGAAGACGACAGGATCGATCTGCAAGGGGATAAAAAACGGCGGTTCGCCTATCTGGCAGAAATCGGTGGAGTCGAAGGCTTGGAAAACTATTCCATCGTGCGGTTTATTGACGGGGATTCCCTGACCATGCGGCAGAGCATGACAGAATGGGAGGCCATCTTGCCCAAGAAAATGTTCTGCCATCCCCACCGCTCGTTCATCATCAACGTTGATGCGATCCAAAGCATTTCTAGAATCGGCAAGGATGAGATGCATGTGAAAGTGAGCGGATTTTCCGAGACCATTCGACTCGGTCGCCGTGCGGCAGCCAAGCTCAAGAGCGCTCTCAGGCAGCCGAATCTGCTGTGACGAACGGTTAAAAAAATGCCGGTTCGTCACTGATTTGGACACATTCGTCACACTTCCCTGACAGGGTTCTCGTGCCGGTGGAGAGGTTTCTCAACGCTATGAGAAATCGAAATGTTATCGGACCCCAAATTCGCCGGCTGCGCAGCCGCCGGGAAATGTCGCAAAACGACCTTGCCATCAAACTGCAAATCCTCGGGATGGACGAGGCGACGCGAGGCAAAGTTTCAAAAATCGAAGCGAGACGCGTTTGTGTCGCCGACGATGATCTGATCTTCCTCGCTCGCGCTCTCGGGGTGCATACCGAGGAACTTTATCCCGAGTTCATTCGGGGTGCCAAGCGGCTTTACGAGGCCATTTGCCAAGCCAAGGAATCCCGCTACGGAATCTTGCTTTTGCTGATTGCAAGTTGCTCCCAAACGGGAGCAGGTGCCCTCAAATTTGCTGCCATTATATCGAGCGTATGAAAACACTCATCCTCGCTCAAGCCTCTCTCGACGGCGCAATGTCCGAAGGTCTCGGAATCATTGCAAAGTTCCTCTTCATCATCGCGGTTGTTGTCATCGCGCATGGCGGATGGCAGATCCGCTCGGGCAATGCCGACCAGGGCAAAATGTCCATCGTCGGCGGTCTGATGCTCGGCCTCGCCGTGGTGATCGCCGAAGCCCTCTTCAACGCGGGTGGCATGCCCACCATCAGCATTTCTCAGTAATGAGCAAAGGCATCGTACCAACCCACGCCGGAGACGACAGCGACGGCAAGATTTGGGGCATCGAAGGCATGAACCTCCTGTTCATGCTCGCAGGTCTCCTCATCGGAATCGGCCTTGCGCTTGTCATCTCGCGCCAAAACACGCCGACCTTGAGTGTCGGCGTTGGCGCGGCACCCTTTGCGCTCGTCACGGTTTACGTCTTCGTCTTTCGCCAGGGCAAACCAAAAGCCTTTGACACCGATTGGCTGGAAACCCGGGCGAACGGTTCCGGCTGGATGCCCGCTCCCCATCAACGTCTCAACCCTCTCCTTTCCCATGCAAGCACCCAACGGCTGGTTCACTGAAAATCTCATCGTCTGGAACGACCTAGATAAACGCGGCTTTGTTTCCAAGGGCTTCGTTCTGGATGTTCCTGACCTGCGTCACCCCAGTGAACACGCGTTGGATCAATTCTACGGCTCCGTCCGGCAATTCCTCCACACGTTGGACGAGTCCACTCGTGCCCAACTCCGCTGGTCAGTGGATTCCGACTATCGTGACGAATTACTGGCCTATCATGCCGTAACAGAGAAGCGCTGCGAAGCAGCTTCCTGGCCAGCCATCACCCGCAACGAGCGGTTCAACCGCTATTGGCGGGCTATGCAGGATGGCAAATTGCGTCGGGAAAAGCTCGTGCTTTTCCTATCCAAGCCCATTGGCGTCAATCCACCGGCGGGCGCAAATCAGGACCTTTTGCAGGAACACTACAAACGGATTCTGGCGCAATATGGGGAGGGATTCGACCAGCATGGGCGCGTCCTTTCGTCTCTACTGGAACCGCATGGGGGTCGGGTCACCCCCATGACGACGGCAGATTTGTTCCGGCATTACGCCGCGTTTTTTAATCCGTCTTATCTCCGTCGCGACAACTATGATCCCATCGGCCAGTTCCGCGAAGAGGAAACCATTCATCAAAATTGCTGGCACCAAGGAGTCCAGGCCGGGAAAGCCTTCGGCTTCTTTTCAGACGGGTTCTATCACAACCTCATCATTCTGAAGCGCCGTCCGCAGCGGACCCGGCGCGGGATTTTCTGGGCGGTGACTTCGTTGCCGTTTCTGGACTACTCCATCACGGTCAATCTGTATCCGCAGAACGTCCGCAAGGAAATCGGTCGAGCGGAACGCTCGCTGGAGCGCGTACGGGGCGACTATGCCGCAGAGAGGAAGCATTCGCTTCTCACGTCGAAGGCGGTTAAGGAAGAGCGCATCCGTAATCTCGCCCAAGGGGACGTTGTCCCTTTCCTGTATGACTATGTGGTTCATGTTTGGGACAGAACAGAGGACGGGCTGATTTCCAAAACCCGGCAGATCGAAACTGCCTTCGGGCAAATGGAGGATGCCCAATGCTGGACCAGCAATCTTTCCTCCGCCGCCACCACCAAGAACATTTGGTTCCAGACCTGGCCGGGGTGGCTCTGGGGCAAATACACCCACCACGCAGACAACGGACTGGATGAATGGCTGGCCGACATCCTGCCGTTTTCGTCCACTTTCACCGGACATCTTGAGGGCGCTGAAGCTCTCTATGACGGCAGCAATCGAAACCTGATTGGAGTTCGCAATTTTCTTTCGGGCACGCCGCAACTTGCCGTGCTCCTCGGCATGACCCGGGCCGGAAAATCCGCCTTCATGGCTGACCTCCTTTCGCAGGCTGACCCGTATTACGATTTCACCCTCATCGTCGAGGAAGGACTTTCTTACGGGATCTGGACGCAGGCGCAGGGCCACACGCCCATCGTCATTCAGCCGGACGGTGACCTTTGCTTGAACTATCTCGACACGCAGGGCGCACCACTGACCAATCTGCAAATCACCACCGCTGCCGCGCTGGTGGCGAAGATGGCGGGGAATCCCTCCGATGAAGACAGGCGAAGCCTGCGGCTCGCTCAGATTACGCAGTATATCGAGCAACTTTACACCGATCGTTTTGACGAGTGGATTGGCGAGGACGCCTCGCGCCTCGATCTGGTGGCGCGTCATGCTCTCGCCACCCTGGCCTACAAGAAGGCCCACATGCCGATTTCGGCGACCTTCGTCGAAGCGTGGGCGGAGTTGCGTCATTCGGTTTCCTCTGAGGAACGGGAACGGCTGATTGGAGCCCCAACAGCCGAGGAAGTTTCTCGGTTCATCCAGTCGCCCGACACCGAGCGGTATGTTCGTAATGCGGCGTTCGCATTCTTCCGAGCCGAGGACTATCCGACGCACGACATGCTCCAGCAAATGATGTTGGTGGCTCCGTTTCCAGAACACAACCGGGACGAAATCAACCATCTCGCTACCCTGCTCGCCCCCTGGAATGAGCAGCGTCTGGTTTGCGGGCATTCCACCCTATCCATTACCGGCAGGATCGCGCATTTCGACCTGACGTACATTCCCGAGTCGAATCGGCAGTTGAAGGAACTCGCCGGGTTCCTCATCGCCAACTACGGGCGCCAGCACATTATTACCCTGCCACGCGGAGCACGGAAGCGCGTGATTTTCGAGGAGGTGGCCAGAACGTTGGATATTCCCGGCGGCGAGCAGCTCGTTTCCGAGTTCTATGCCCAGCTCTCGAAGTTCTCCACCTGGATTATCAGCATCGTCCAGCAATACAGCCGGTTCCAACGCTCGGGCATCCGCCCCATCGTTTTTGGCAACGCCAAGCAGTTCTTTTTTACGCGGATGAACGACCGCCGCGATATTGAGGATGTGGCGAAGGACATTGATCTGTCCGAGACGACCAAGGAGGCGATTTCCCGGTACCCGCTTCCAGAGCATTTGCCGGACAATAACAAATACGCCGCTCTGACGTACTACCACCTCGACGTTCAGGAACCACTCTGCGGGACGATTCATAACCGGGTTTCCCCTGAAATGCTCTTCTGCTCTTCCTCGACCGGGGAAGACTTCGACAACCGGAGCCGTCTGCTCCGCAACCATCCCAACATCGTCAGCGGAATTCTTTCGGAATCCGCCATTTCCTCCAACCCCTGATCACTTATGAAAATTGCCCATAGGAAAATAAAAACCGTCCTCGCTTCTTGCGCGTGGTGCGGAGTCATCACGCTTCTCTTCCCGGCGTGCGCGTCGCGCTCGCAATTCGAAAAGGGATACGAACGCGGTTCTGCCGACACCGTGAAGCGCCAGTATTGGATTTTGCAGGACATGCAAAAACGTTCCGAGGCCCCGGAACGGCGCGTGTCCCTTTACCACATTCCGATCACCCCGGACCCAGCCGCCACGGTGAAAACCGTCCCCTACGAAATCACTCTCCCTGTCGTTCAGTAACCCATCCTCCCATCGCCATGAAAAAGCCCATTGTCATCGTCACCGCCGCAATCACTGCGGTTTCCACGCCTGCCAATCACGCGCAGATCGTCGTCGCCGCTCCAGGAGTCGAGGCCCGGCAAGACCAAAAGAACATTTTCGATATTCTCAAATATTCGTGGGAGCAGGCCAAATGGGCCGAAAAGCTCGCCACTCTCCACAATACGCTAACCACCGTGCGCGAGCACTTGGAAACGGCCAATCAGGTGAAGGCAGCCATCGGGGATCCAGTCGCCGCGATTGCCTTGATTGATAACGGTCTATTTTCCGGCTACCTGGAGGATTCCGGGATTGCCGATACGCTGGGCGAACTGGCCGGCATCGCCCAGGAAGGGGCGGAACTTTCCGCTACGATTCAGGAGTTGTTCGAGCCCATTAATCTCGACGGTTGGAAAAACCTCGCCCTCGACACGACCCGCAGTTTCGACGGCATCGCATCTTTTCGGGATCCGGGAGATCCTTTGAAGCGGTTTCGCGCGGTGGACAACGCATTTTCGCGTTTTGAAATCCTCCTCGGACGGGCGCAGAACAAACGCAAGGTCCTCAACCGGCAGATTGCCCGCCTCAATACTCAGTTGAAGAACGCCCAGGACGACGCCGAGGTGCAAAAGCTCGTTGGGTCTCTTTCCACCGCTCAGACCGCTCTCGATGACTTGGATGACATGGTGGATACGGCACGCGGCCAGGTGGGTCTGATTCACACCCTCAACCAAAACCGGAAGGACTCCGAGGAAGTCGCCGCCGAGGAAATCAGCCGGGAGCGCAACCGCGAACTCTCCCGTATGGCTGCCGAGGCGGAAGCAGAATTGGAACTCCCCGACTTCAACACCGCCAACACGGACGTTCCCCCCGGCTTCTGAGGAGGCTTCGCCTCATCTTTTTAATTCTCTGAATATGATTCCTTCACTTTCTAATCTCTACGCAGCCGCTTTCGAAATTCGGCTGCTTCTCATGCCGTTTGCTTTTGTCCTTTGTGTCATCGGCATCGGCGAAATGGGCTGGCGGGCCGGGTCGGACACCCGTGCCATTCTCGGCACCCTGATAAAAACCATCCTCGTGGTCGGGTTGCTTGTGGGCTACCCGGCCGCAATGGATGGCGGCCAGAAAGCTTTTGTCGAAATGCGCGGTAAATTCACCAACGCACGGGACGCCAAATTCGTGCAACTCCTGCGTTCCCGCATCGAAAACCAGCCGTCTGATTCCTGGACGGACTTAGGCAAGGTCGTTCCCGCCGCCATCGGGATGTTTTTCCAAGGCATCGGGAGGTTCATGCTGATCGTTCTGACGTTCTTTCAGAACTTTGCTATTGCGGGCTTGATTGCGGTCTCGCCGCTTTTGCTGGGATTTCTCTTCGTCTCGCATACGCAATCTCTCGGCATCCAATTCGGGGTTACCTCGCTGACCGTGCTGCTTTGGCATGTGGCGATTTGCTTGGTGGACATCGTGATTGTGGCCATCAGCGACACCCTTTTCAGTCCGATCACCATCGGCGGGGTGATTCAAAACACCCAGTATTCCATCACCGTACAGAACTGGCTGCTTTTCCCGTTCATCATGGCCTTCGCCGCTTTGATCACCGTGTTCTTTTATTTGTCGGTTCCCTTCGTGGCCGGGGCGATCATGAAGGGACTGAGCGGCACCACCGCCGCCCTACAGGCCGGCATCCAAGGAACGTTGCAGGGAGCTGGAATGGCCATCGGAACCGGCCTGACCGCCGCTGGCGCGGCGGCCACCCTCGGCGGTTCGGCGGCTGTGCAAGGCGCTCTGACCGGAGCACAGGCCGCGGCTGGAGCAGCCGGCACGGCAGGCCGACTTTCCGGGGAAGTTTCCGGCTCGATGGATGTTCCACCGCCACCACCAATTCCGCCCGCCCCCTCGGGCGGGGATTCCGCCACCAATCCTGACAACCCGGGAATGGTCGCCCACCAGACCGCGCCAAACGCCTTCGCTGTTGTGGACAACAACGCCGGAACGGTGTCCCACCACAAGGGCAGCATTGCCACTCCGCACGCCGCTCAAGCCGCCTTTCATTCCCACGCCTCCAAAGCCCAGCCGCTCCCGCCGGATTCTCCGCTCGCCAGCCGCAACGCCTGATTTCCCATGAAACTCACCGCCATTACTTCCATTACCAATAACGTCATCGCCGCCCGCTTCTGGATGGGGCTTGCCATCATCGCCTGCGGGTTCGCGGTCGCCGCGCCGTATTTCACCATTTCCGCCATGAAGCAGAAGGAAAAGGTCGTCATCCTCGATCCGGGCGGTTCGCTCATCTACGCGCCTCTGCTCGGTTTCGAGGAAGCCGGAAACCTCCATGCCTACCATGTGCGGCTCGCCTGCCTGGCTTTGCTCCAGCGCAATCCCATCGGCCCGGATTTGCCCGATCTCCTCAAACGCATCTACCTCGAAGATCCCGCCAGAAAAAAGGCCGCCGCCATCTACAAATCTCAGAACCAGGAATTCAAAGAAAAGCAGATTCACCAGAAGGCGGAGGTCACCAAGATCGACATCCTCGACACCCGAAAAATCAATGACGGAGCCGGTCAATCGTATGAGGCCGTCAGCGTGAAGGCCGAGGGCAATCTCATCCGCACCGGCACCATCAAAGGCATGGAGTTCCGGGAGCCGGCCAAGTTCCAAATCGAATTCCTCTTCATCCGCAACCCCGACCTCCTTGGTAACGGGCGTCTCCCGCTCGTCGTGCAGGATTTTACTTATACCGAAAAACCTCTCTGAATTTTTATGAAAAACTTCGTCTTCTTTTTCCTATTGGCAGCCACGGCCTGCGCCGGGCCGATCACCCAAAAGCCCCTTGATGAATTCGTCATCTACGATGTTCCAGTCGCTCACAAAACCGGAACCACCACCATCATGTTCCCGTCGGAAATTTCCGGCCTGTATGCGAAATCGGTTTCCACTCAGGAACAAGAGAACGCGGGGTTCCTCATCACGTTCACACCCGGGAATTTTTATCTCACCATCCGGGCGCTGAAGGCCGATGCCGAGGATCATCTCACCGTAATCTTCAACCGGAAGGCCTATGTCCTTCATCTCAAGGCTTCCGAGAAGCCGTCTTACAACATCACGTTTTATCAGGACGAACGGCAGGCCAAGGAGGGAGGCCGGATGGCCATCGTGCCGGAGCGGCTGCTTTCGCTCATGGATAAGGCGAAGGCGTATCCGCTCCTGGCCAGCCATCATCCGGACGCTTTGGCGGGAGTGCTCCATGCCGTCCCCGGCATCACCACCCATTACGAGGGTTTCGATGTTCGTATCCGCGATGTCTGGCGCTTCGAGCAGGACGACACGCTCATTTTCCGGCTCGAACTGGAAAACACGACCGACCGCCCCGTCCGCTACAACCCGCAGGATTTAGCCATCCGGTTGGAGGACCGCATTTACACGCAATCCCTAGTCGATGCTTCCGGCGTTATGCCTCCCAAGTCCCTCACTCCGGTTTTTATCGCCATCACCGGCAACGGGCACGGAGGCCGCAACAACCTCGCACCCGACAACAAATGGAATGTCCTGGTTGTGCGCAGCGAACCCCAACTCTCCAACATCGACACCAAATGAACCTCCGCAAAATCTTCACCGAACTTTTCCAGAAACCGACCGGGCGGCTGATTCTCTTCCTGGTGGCTGGTGCCTTGGTCCTTGCCTTCGTGTTCAGCGGAAAGTCTCGCACAACGCCGGAGGCGCTGAAGCCGAATTTGCCTGCCCAGGCGACCACGGCCAAACACACTTCTTTTGAGCAAAACATTCCGACCCCACCGCCGTCCAAACCGAGCACGCCCGAAACACCCCCTTCGCAGGAAGTCATCCGGTCAGTGCCACCCCCGAAACCACCGCCACCGATTCCGCAGGCCATCTTTGCCACCCGGGAGGAATCCCGCAGTGAATATTACCTCCCCTACGGACGGCTGCTCCGCTGCGAATTGGTCAACGCGGTGGAATCCACCAACATCGAAACGCCCATCATCGGTTTGATCACGGAAGATGTCTGGCAGGCGGGCCGTCTCGTCCTGCCGGCAGGAACCGAGGTGCATGGCCTCGCCCAGAAAACCGCCGCCCGCGAGCGCATCGGCTCTGAACGCCAATGGGTGCTCGTTTTTCAGGACGGAAGGGAACTGCCGCTTTCGGGCACTGTTCTCGATTATGCTCCCGACGGCACCGGCGGCGGACAATGGGCCGAAACGGACGGCTCCGCCGGACTGCGCGGCTACATGATCGCTGCCGACAAATACGCCGAAGCGAAGGCCATCCTCGCCGCCATGATTTCCGCCGGAGCTGGGGCGTTTCCGGCCGTGACCAACATTATTTCGCCGCTGACTGGCGGGGTGACCCAGGTTCAGCAGGGCGGGTATCAGGATGCCATCGCCGCAGGGATCGAAGCGGGAGGCCAAATTTATTCCCAGCGCCTTTTGGAAGGTCTGAAGAACGACCCGTATTACGTTCGCGTTCCGGCCGGCACGACCTTTTACCTCTACGTGTCCCAGACCGTTGATCTCGCGAAGGCCCGCATTTCCGCCGCCACTCCCAACCCATCCACCAAATGAAATATCTCATCTCTCTTCTTATCGTCTCCCTCAGCGCAGGATGCGCCTCTCGCAGGGATTGCAAGCCGCCAAATACCGCCGTTGTGCCAAGAACGAGCGTTTCCGCAAAACGCATGGCCTTCGTTCGCACACCGGAAGTCGTGAAGGCATATCCGGTTGGTCGCTACACCGACCCGAATTACCCGGACGAAATGCACGAACAGCACACCGTTTATCGGCGGGAACAGTCGCCTGATTGGAACTATCTGCCCGATCCTCCGCCGATCCTTCCGACTGGCAATCCCTCAAATGCCTCCGGCGAGTTGAACGCCAAACAGCCCGCCTACGCCGCAGCGTTGCAGGAGCAGAACCGCGCCATGCAAAAACGCCTCGACGCTTTGCAGCAGGAGGCGGGCAAGGTGTCGGGTCTCCAACTCGAACTCGAAGAATTCAAAAAGAAGGAAACTCAGAATCCTCAACCGACGCCGAACCCCGTTCCGACACCGGCACCAACACCGGAAAATCCCGTGGAAACGGATTTCATTTCCGACATCGAACCCGAATTACCCGCGTGGGAGGAAAGAGATACCTCGTCGGGCGAAACCACTCTCTTTGCCGAATCGGACGAGCAGAACCAGAACTTCCTAATGTCACAAATGCGGCTCAACGACGAATTCACCGCCGAACTCGATGCCGCCGAGCGCCGGAAGTTTTCCGCCGCAATTCACGCCCCCTTCCTGCGCCGCAGGGAACTCGCCTTTCTCAACCAATAAATCACCATGAACACACCCAAACCCGCCAACATCACCGTCACCCTCGATGAAGACACTTTTTCGGTCTTCAAGGAGGCTTCCGAAATCGTCGAGAAAGCCGGTCTCCGCGTCCCGACCAATCAGCTCGTCCAGGTCATGCTGAATGCCGAGAGTCAGCGACTCAGCCCCCGCAAGGTGGCTCAGCGCTTTCTCAAATCCGTCATCGCCCAGATCGGGGGATTGCGCGGCCAAACCCTCGATGACGAGGACGACGACCAAATCCCGACCGTCAAACCTCCTGCCGCCAAAGCCTAAACCCTCTTCACCGCAGACCCGTCAACCAGCACGGCTACGGGGCCAAGAGGCCGAAACGTCGCGCGCCACAAACGCAATTACCCATGGCAATCGCATCACCAAAGAAAAAAGACGAACTGGCCAAACAGTTCAAAATCAACCCCGAAGTCAACGCCAAGCTCGACGCCTTCATGAAGGCAACGCCGGACTTGGTGCAATACGTCAAGGATCTTCCCCGCGAACAGTTGGAACGGAAATTCCTCCTGCGCAAGATGAAGGACGAAGAGCAGAAACAGGGCTACACCACCAAGGTGAAAGCCTGGCTCGAAAAGCCGGAGCAGGCCGACTTGGTGCAGAGCATCAAATCGACCATCAGCCCTAACATGAACCCGGAACGGCAGGAGCAGGCGCTCGTCACTGCCGCCAAAAATCACCTTCGGAACGGCGGCATCAAACTCGGTTGACCCTACGTCCGTGGCACGCCGAGACCATCTCGGCGTGCCACCCAACCAGAAATCCCCTTCCCGAAATGTCCAACAAACCTTCCAAATGGCGCTTCAGTCAAAAGCCTGTCTCACTTTTGAAAGCCGTGCATTCCTTTAGAATTTCGCGAACCTCGTCCGACGCACCTCCTAGTGAGAGAGAGCGGGAACAAGAATTTATCAGTGCCAAGCAAGCAGCTACTTGGTTAGGCATTCCACTCCGTTCATTTCATCAATACGTCCAGGAGGGACTTCTCCCCAGTTACAAATTAGGCCGCCACCGGCTGTTTAATCGCTTTGAGTTGCTTGCGGCGCTTGGAAACTCTCGTCTTGCCAGCCGCACGGAGATTCTTCGGTAATTCAATCGGCGATTCGGGTTTCAGTGCGTCGGCCCAGCGGGACAACTCGTTCCGCCGCTCTTGGTTAGGCACCAAGGCAAACCATCTCGTCCCCTCCGTGGCTGTCGCCAATTCGCGATAATGCTCGAATATCATCCTCGTGCTGTTGCCGGCTTCCAGGGCCACTTCAGCGGCATTTTTAATGACCGCCATGCGATACGTGATAAAGGAATGCCTCAATCCGTTATGGACAATTTTGACCAGCGGCTGACCCTTCTCATCAACAATCGCATCCACCACCTTTTTGAATTGAGTTGCTTGGGCAAACTCGTCAAGAACGCCGGAAAGAACTTTACCCTCTTTTTTGCGAAGAGGTTCCAGCCAAGCACGGAGCACAGGCAAAATAGGGACCAATCGGCGACTCGCGGTTTTGGCTTTCGCAGCCTTGATCTCAATCACATCCTGATCGAACCGAATCTCGGGCCATTCCAGCCGGACAATCTCCGCCGTCCGCAAACCAGCGAAAGCGCCGATCGCAACGAACGCAAGGAGCCTCGGATCAATTCGCGTCAATAAAATTTCCAATTGTTCAGGTGCGTAAATTCCAATTTCACCACCTTTTCCGTTGAAACGCGCAGCATACTCGGCTTCCGTTTCCTGCCCGCGCGGAAGATAGCCTTTCTGGCGAGCAAACGAAAAGAGAGTGATTAGAGCGGCACGGTAGTTGTTTTTTGTTCGACCCGTGGCGTCTTTGAGGGACGAAAGCCATTCGTCGATCTGCGATGAACGAATATCGGCAATGTTTCCCGAAAATGATTTCGCGGCTCGATTCAGGCGAGCTTGCATGTCGAGGACATACCGGCGCGATTTTTCCTTCTCGCGAAAATCCTTCAATATTTTCTCCACCAAAACAGGCACCGAAACCGGAACAAGCTGGGTCTTCGTTCGTTGCTCCAAATAGAATTTTACAGCGTCCGCCAGACTCCCCTGGTCAGCGAGCCGCGAGCGAGCATCGGCAAACTGCCGGACCGCTTCCGTTAACGACACCCCCAAAGGGCGAAGAATTTCGACGACCTCGTTGATTGCGGCGGTCTGGGTGGGAGTGAATGCCGCTACATGCGCAGCGCCGCTCGCGAGATCCTGGATTAAAATCCGCCCGCGTTTTCGTGCAGCGTCCAGCGAAGCCGCTCGTTCAAACTTGCGCTTACCTTCGGCGTAGTAGGCGAGAAAGTAGCTGTCTGTGCCGCGATATGGAGCGTAATAAATGGGGATGTTGACCCCCTTCCCCTCAATGGTTTCCACCGGACCTTTTCGCTTTGTTTTCGGTGCATTTTCCATACTCCAAGTGTATTTGTTACACATTTGTTACGCAAGCCATTTTTTAGCGTTTTCCCAGGTAAAACTTACGTTTTCGAGTCCCGTCGGTCACCCCACCTATTTTGCAAGGAAAATCGCCTGCAAACCCTGATAAACACAAGCTCCGCGAGCCTCAGGGATTAAAAAATCAAATTGCGAGAAACTGCCATTTTCGCGGAAAATTTGTCCTGTTTTGTCCTGCATGGTCACTTACGGGTTTGCACTCCGTCGCTCTTTCCTGCCAGGAAAATGCCTCAAAAGCAAACCAAACCCGATGGGCCGAATTCCGATCATTGCGGGAGTTTTCCCAAAACGACAGACCACTCCGCCCCCCCTTTCCCTGCCGACGACTGCAGCATTTGGGAATTGCCCCCGTCCCGCTCGTCTCGTTTGTATGAAGCTGTGGCAAAGCACTGGGAATCCATCGTTGAAAAGCTGAAAGCCTCTGGCTGGGAGGTTCGCTGGACCGAGGCCATGCATGATGGGGAAATTGGCTGGTCGGCCACAGCGGTACGCGAGAAGGAACGTCATTCCTCCCACGCCAACGACATCACCCTGGCGTTTCAGGAACTGGAATCGAGCTGCTCGCAATACCCCGGCCCACCATCTCCCTGCGGATAGTCGGTTACCAATGGGCTGCGATTGATGTTTTGAAAGCTGTTCCCGAGCCGGAACAGGGGGTCTGATTTTCGCTGTCAGAGTGGCGGGGATGAAAACAATTCTTGTCCCCGAAAACGATATCCGCCACTCCGACCGCCGCCACCCGGTTGATTTCCTCGAACCCCTCCCGGCACCGGAAGACCAACTCGAACGCATCTGTGAAGTCCTGAGCCGGACTTTCGGCTGGGTCGCCGAAGCAGGCACGGTGGAGCAAAAGGGGCTTCGTGCTTCCGTTGTGCTTTATTGTGTGCGGGCCGACTTGCTCGGTTCCGCCACGCTTGAGGAACTGGGGACGAAGGTCGGGATGCCTCAGGCCGTTGTGGACGAACTGGTCTCCGACTTCTGCCACAGCATCGGCTGGTAATGAACGCGCCGTTGCAGAGGGTCGCGGATGAGGTCCGCGGGATTTCGTTGGCTGATTTGCTGGCCTGGCATGGATTCAAGTTGCGGCGGGAGGGGCTTAGTTTCCGGGCAAAAACCGACCGCCACAACATTGTCATCACCGGGCAGAAGTGGTTCGACAACAAGGTCGGGGTCGGCGGAGCCGGGGCCATTGACCTCCAAATGCACCTTTGTGGCGGCGATTTTCAAACGACTTGCCTCGTTCTCGCCCAGGATTTTCGACCACTCGTCGGGCGGCTGGAGTTCCCTCCGGAAAAGCGCAACCGAAGCGAACCGCCACGTGCCACTTTTGAGGAACTGGCGGCTAAATATGCGGTGCCAAGCAGTATGAACTGGCCCACGGCCCGCGACTACCTCGTCGAAACACGCAAAATCGACGCCCCCTTGGTCGATAACTTGCATGAGACAGGCGCGGTTTACGCCAACACCCACTATCCCAATCCGGGTATCGTCTTTTTGCACCGCTCACTTCAGGGAAAGATCGAGGGAGCGACTCTGCGAGACACTCGGCACGATTCATCCTTCCGACCGACGCTCGGCAATAAACTCTCGGCCTGGTTTTGCGTGGGTGATTTGGCCGAGGCGAAAACGATCGTGGCCGTGGAGTCGCCTGTCGATGCACTAAGTTACCACTCGTTGTTCGTGGGCAAAAGCGCCTCGACCGCCATCGTGAGTTGCAGCGGGTCCACCATTTCCACGGACCTCATGTTTGAGGCCTACGAGCGAAAACAATGCTTTGTCGTGGCGCTCGACAATGACGCCGCCGGTGAACGCGGCTGGCAAAAAGCTTGGGATGAGACCGCCGAATGGACTGGGTTTGATCTCAGGTCGGAGTGTCCCCAGCGCAAGGACTGGAACGATGATCTCCGAGCATTCGCTCAAAATCGAACGCTCAGCCTCTCCCAGCCGAACAACCCATCCGTCCAAAGTCTGGGACTGTAAATCCCGGCCAGCCCCTCCCTGCACATCTTCTTTCTCCAATTTTTCCTATGGACCTGACCGCAACCTATTCCCCGGAAGACAACAAACTCCGGCTCTATTCACTCACTCGACTCGATTCCGAAACGTACTCGGAATTGAAAGCCGCAGGCTTCAAATGGGCGCCCAAACAAGACCTGTTTGTTGCGCCGATGTGGACTCCCACCCGGGAGGATCTCCTGATCCGCCTTTGCGGGAGCATCGAGGACGAGGATAAATCCCTCCTCCAACGCTCGGAAGAACGGGCTGATCGTTTCGAAAACTACAGCGACCATCGAGCAGCTGATGCCGAAGCCGCCCGCAAACGGGTGGATGCCATTGTCGAGCACATCCCCTTCGGACAGCCCATCTTGGTTGGCCATCATAGCGAGCGCCACGCCCGGAAAGACGCTCAGCGCATCGACGACGGGATGCGTAAATCGATCAAGATGTGGGACACGTCGGAGTATTGGACGCGTCGTGCAGAGGCAGCGATCCGGGCTGCACGATACAAGGAACGTCCTGATGTTCGCGCCCGGCGAATCAAAAAACTCGAGGCCGAGCAGCGGAAAAAACAACGCACGAAGGCGGAATCTGAACGGTTCCTAAAAGCTTGGAGCAGCGAGCGGTTGACCATGGAGCGGGCGGCAGGAATTGCGAGTCACGGCCACGGATATTTCCTAACAGCAAGTGAGCGGACTGATGGAAAGTCCTGGCCGGTGTCGTATTGGGACGCGACCCAGGGCGATTGCGAACCGCGGCCGTCAGTCGAGGACATTGCGGCCAGAGCGATCAAGAACCACGAAGAGACCATCTCGTGGGCGGACCGTTGGTTGACTCATCTTGCCCACCGGCTGGCTTACGAGCGGACTATGCTCGCTCAGGATGGAGGCATTGTTGCCACCAGAAACACCCCCGAAGTTGGAGGTGCCTGCCAATGCTGGGCTTCCCCACGCGGGGGATGGTCCCTCATTCAGAAGGTGAACAAAGTCTCCGTAACCTTGTTGGACAACTGGGGCAATGGCGGGGCGGATTTTACCCGGACGATTCCGTTCCACAAACTCAAGGCGGTCATGCATCGGGCCGAAGTTGAGGCCGCGCGGCAGGCTGGCCTTGTCGTGGGGGAGCAACCCCGGGGATTCTTCCTCGTGCCCCAGCCCAGGCATTCGCTGGAAAAGACCGAGCAGACGAAACCACCGTCGGAGACGCCCGACTCGACCACAACGCCCAAGATCGTGACTGGCATCCAGACCCCTCGGGGTCCACTCACTTTGACGGGCGGCGATCGGATTCAGGCGAGCCCGCTCAAGCAATCGGGTCTGAAATTGTGAAATTCCCTTCCCTTTCCATCTCGCAGCCGCGTCTCCTCGGCGCTCATTGGGCGGATTCGCCGACGGTCCCGGAGGCGGCGCAGAATTGCCCCGCGGACCTACCGAATCCGCCCAATCAGCTCACCTGTCTCGGCGACTTGCGCCTGCGCCCCCGAATTGAGAGAGCCGTCCGCTCCGCTTCCGTGCCTTCTCAACTCGGCGGGGCCACCACACTCCGACCAGCTTTTCGCAGAAATTGCGAAGGCTCTTGGATTTGGACCCCGCGCATTTGCGCCATCATCCCGCCAATTTGCCACTCCGCGGCCGGTGTCGGCGGGTTTCCCGCACACCCCGTCCGCTGCGCGCAAATCGGCTCACCTTCATGGGTGACAACCACCCTCGCCGCCCATTTTCGGGAGGCTTCTGCTTCGCTATACGCCTCCCGCCAAATCGGCGGCAGTACCTTTCGCCAACCAGCTATTCTCCTTCTGCCGATCCCGGCACGAAGCGCGCTCATGAGTGTCCCCGGTTCCGGGAGGCACGGGCTGCGACCTCTTGCCCCGCCCTTCCTCACCAGGGCCTCTCATCAGCGCCACCTTTCCGACTTGCTTGGCTGCGCGCGCCCATTCGATCCGTCCTTGCTCTCCTCAAAGCTCCGGCGGCGGACGGAACGATTCGGCGCCCCCACCTGTGACCGACCGGCTCTTTCTCTCTTACCGATGCCGATCCCGACAGGACGTCCGCTCATTTGCGGCGTCCGCGAAGTCTGGCCAGGGACTCGACCTCTCGCCCAAACCGCCTTCGCAGATCCCGCAAATCAGCACACCTGTTTCGACTTCCTCATCTCTGCCCGCCCATTCCTTCCGTCCTCGCTCTCCTCAAAGCCCCGGCTGCGGGCGGAACGAAACGGCGGGCCAGAATCTCTCCAGACCCGTGCCAAGAACCCCCGATCCAGACGGGCCTCCGACGCTCCCAAGCATCCAACCTCCCCTGATCTCATCAACCCGGTTCGTAGGTCAAAGGTAACGCGGGATAGCGATTTCCGTACGAAATCGCTGGTCGGAAAAAACTTCGTTTTTCCTTCGGGTTCTCCGGGCGTCAGGCGCCCTCCGAAAAGACTCGCTGCCGCTCATCAATTTCCAACCGTCCATTCAAATACTTAACCCCATTAACAAATATGGCCTATCAGTTGAAACCCGGCATGGCGCAGTTCCACGTGGACTGCACGACCGAAGCAAAATCCCGATTCCAAGCGCTGCATGAAGCCTTCGGATTGCCCACCAAGGCGGCAACCTTCGAAGCCATCGTTTTTGCGGTATCGATCAAAGACAAGATCGACCCGCAGATTTTGATCTCCATGAACATCAAACTCGACCGTGTGCTCGAACACCTGAACGACTGACCATGAAAAACGGGATGATCTTTGCACACAAGAGCACCTGGCGTTCCCGCCTCGACCTCGAATACCTCGACGAAACCTCCACGCGCAAAATTGCGCAGCGGGAGCATCTCGATTCGAAAACTTCCATCGGCCAGAAATTGAAACAGTTCGGCGACTACGCCTCGAAGGAGTCGTTGGGCCAGGTTCACGCCGGCGGTTTCCTTCATCATTTGATCACTGAGAATCCGGATGGCACCCGAACCGCCCCATCGCAAATGACGAATGCCTTGCGCAAAAAGCGCATCGCCGATTCGTGGTTTAGTCACATACGTAAATTTCCCACGTCCTCGAATGATCCGGTGATCCAGCACCGGATGGTTTTTTCCATGTCGCGGGAATTGCACGACAAGCTGGTGGCGACCGGGATCAATCCTGATCGCGTCCTGCATTCCACGACGAAAACAATCATGATGAAGTTTGCGGAGCGATTTCATCCGGCAGACGCCATCGGCTACGCCTATGGAATCCACCACGACACGGATCATCTCCATATCCATGTCGCACTTTGCCCCCGCACGCAGCGGGGTGCCTATGTCGGATGCAGCACGTCCCGGTCTCACACGAGCGGGCACAAAAACCAGATGGCCTACCTGCGGACCTGCTTTGAACTCGAAAACAAACGCTGGGCCGACATCCTCCAATCCCCGGCCAAGTTGGAGGAACGTCTTTCCAAACGGATTGACTCCGACCGAGTCATCTTCGCGCCAAAACTCACCCGCTTCCAACTGGAAGTGCTGCGGAATGCGCAAACCGCCGACGCGATTCGGCTGCAGCAGTCCTACCAAAAAATCCACAATCTGGAGACCGCTATTGCCGCCAAACGAGAGTTCCTCTCAGCCCAACGAAACGTCGAATACCTTTCGCATTTTTTTGGACGACGGAAGCCAAAGCTCGTTCGCACGGTGGAGAAACTCACCGCCACGGTGGACCGCCGTTCGCTCCGCGAAATGCAGGCGCAACTGTTCAAGATCAAGCGCGATTACCGCACCGCCCACAAACGCTATTCCCAATTACACGGATTCACCGGTTATGCCAATCGAAGCACCCAATCACCCACCCATCAGCAGCAGACAGTCCAGAAGCTCTGAATTCTTTCTCTGCGAAAATTTCGCGTTTCGACCTGCCAATGTGGATGGAGTTTCCCACCAGGTCTTTGACGACGGACCGGCCATCACGACGGTTAACTTCAAAGCTTACACCCAGAGCATTCCCGATCCAAATCGGCGGCTGTTCGACTTTCTGATTTCCGTACTCAACCCCCAATCGCCCGATGAAAATTCTTGATACCATCCTTACCCTGTCGTGCGTTGCCGGATCACTGGCGGCGTACTTCCTCCTGTCTCCTCCGCTTTCCTATTTGGTCATCGCTCTGTGCGCGATCTTCGGAGTATGGGCATTTTTTTCCGCCGATCATTCGGGGAAAATTATTATCCGCCTCGGCGGACTTTCCTGGACGATGGAGGATTTTGTTCGCGGCTGGCTCATCACCGGGCGAACGGGATCAGGCAAGACGCAATCGGCGATCAACACGCTGACGTTTCAGCTTTTTCAGAACGTCAAAAACTGGGGTGGGATCTGTCTTGATCAGAAGGGACTCTATTGGGAAATCCTCGTGAAAATGGCAGACAGTTTCGGCCGCAGCGATGACCTCGTGCTTCTGCAAACGCGGCCTTTAGGAAAAGACATGCTGTGGCGTCCGCCCCACACGATCAATCTCACGGGAAACCCGGACGTTCCCGCTTCCACCTATGCCAAGGTCATCGTGGACACGGCAGTTTCGTTGACGGGCGGCAAGGGAGGCAATCCGTTCTTCGTCACCAAGGCGCAAATCGCCATCCAGATGGCGTTTGAAATTCTGCGGCATTTGGAAGCTTACGTCACCATTCCCAACATTCACCGTTTGCTGCTCAACAAGGAAGACAGTCAATCCGCCATCGAGGAACTGGCGAACTACAGCAATCAGCGCTCGAAGGACTTGCTGGCCGCATTTCGCAGCCATCTGGAGCAGCCACCGGAGCAGCTTGGCGGAGTGGAAGGCACGATCAGCAACTATCTGGATTTCTTCATGCACCCGGAGATTGCCGAAGTCTTTTGCGCCAACGAACCATCATTTTCTGTTGCCGAGATCGACGCAGGAAAAATCGTCTGCATCGCCATGCCTCAGAAATTTCAAAGCGAACGCCTCTACATCAATACGATCCTGAAGTTGTCATACTATTTCCATGCCTTGAGCCGATTCGACAAATCGGCCCAGGAACGCGAGAAGGACAATCTCATCGTTCTTTTCGCCGACGAAGGACAAGAAATCATCACGGGAGCCGAGTCCGCCTTCGCCGACCACCGCGCCGCCGGTGTCATCCGCGAGGCCCGCGCGACCATCGTCCTCGCCACCCAAGCCTACACCTCCCTCCTCGGTGCGCTCGAAAAACGTTACGCCGATGTCTTAATGCTTAATCTGAGCAACGAACTGATTTTCACCGTTGCGAACCACGATTCCGCCGCCATCGCCTCGAAGAACATTGGCGAACGGGAAGTATTTGAAAAATCCTGGGGGCACTCGGGGGGAAAACAGTCATACAACTATCAGCGAAAGATCAAACCGTTCTTCGAGCCGTTCCAACTGCGGAAACTACCAAAATTTACCGCGATCATCCGCCATTGCGAAAAGCCATTCCGCAAACGCTTGATCGCGCCCATCACTCCAGATGGCACCTACCCCGCCTGGTTCACCGCCATTCGACCCGATTTCGCCTTCCTCCAATGGCTCCGCCAACAACCCACAGCAAAACAATGAAGCCCAAGACCGAAATCAAACACCTAAACGGCCTCGAACCGCATCTGCGCGGCAAAATCAAGGGACAGGATCATGCCATCGCCCGCGTCTGTTCTGTTCTGGAGCGTGGCCAGTTGGGTTTGCAGCCCACGGATAAGCCACTCGGGTCGTTCCTGTTTCTCGGCCCCACGGGTGTTGGCAAAACCGAGTTGACGCTGGAGGCTTCCCGCTACCTTTTCGGCCCGGACTCTGTCTTTCGTTTCGACATGTCGGAGTTCCAGCACCTCGACAGCGTAAAACTTTTCCTGGGTGATGAATCAGGACGATCCGGCCGTTTGGGAAAAGCTCTCTCCAATGGCACAGGCGGAATCTTACTGTTCGATGAAATCGAAAAGGCACATCGCCTGATCTGGGATCTCTTCCTCCAAATCCTCGATGCCGCCAGAATCACCCTGAACGACCACCGAACCTATGATCTATCCCATTTCTTCGTCGTCTGCACGAGCAACATCGGTTCACAGCAACTCCTCAGAACGACCCGCCTGCCGTTCGCCACGTTGGAACGTGCTGTCCTTGCGGAGGTTCATCAGATTTTCCGCCCTGAACTTGTCGGTCGCTTCGACGAAAGACTCGTTTTCAAGCCGCTCTCCGCAGAAACGCAGCGCCTGATCGGGAAAGCAGCCATATTCAACGAGATCGAACGTTTTCATGAAAAGGGACTCACATTAACGATCACCGAGCCGGCAATTGATTTTATGGTAGGCCGGGGATTTCATCGCGCCCTGGGAGCCCGCCCCCTCCAAAAGACCGTCCAGAAACTCATGGGCGACGCCGTTTGCAAGGCACTCAAAGTCGGACTGGAATCTGGTCGGCTGACTGTTGATCCAATCAACGACGGCTTGATAATCTTCCCTAGATCCGTCTAAAGGCGGAATACCGCGATGAAGCCAATTGTCGGATTGAAGGGCATTTCAGAATTGTCCCACAACCTGCCATGAGGGCTTATTTTCGAAGACCCAACGGTAGTAGTCGGAACGAGCCAATTTGCTGGCCGCTGCATCGTCGAGGTAAACCTTAACCCCCGGATGCATCTGGAGGATCGACGCCGGGTTACTCGCGGTAATTGGACCTTCCAAGGCACCCGCTACGGCGGCGGCTTTGCCTCCGCCGAATGCAAGTAGTGCAATCTTTTTTGATTCCATGATGGTGCCTACTCCCATTGTGATCACGTGGTGGGGCACCTCTTCCGCCGACCCAAAAAAACGTGCGTTGTCCTCGATCGTGCGGCGGGTCAGGGTTTTGATGCGGGTGCGCGAGGCCAGCGAGGACCCTGCTTCGTTGAACCCAATATGGCCGTCAGTTCCGATCCCTAGGACTTGAAGATCAATGCCACCGCAGTGTTTGATTTCCTTTTCGTATTTAGCGCAATAATCTTCGATTTGCTTTCCAGATACAAGTCCGCTGGGAAAGTGCACCCGTGCGGGGTTGATGTTGATGTGGTCGAAGAAGTTTCTCCACATGAATGCGTGGTAGGATTGGGGGTGGCTGGGGGCAAGGCCGAGGTACTCGTCGAGGTTGAAGGTGCGCACTTGTGAGAAATCGAGGCCCTCCTCCCGATGCAAGCGGATCAATTCTTGGTAAAGGTAAAGGGGGGTGCTACCGGTGGCGAGGCCGAGAACCGCGTCGGGTTTGGAGCGGACGAGTGCTGCGATACGTTGAGCCGCCAGCGCGGAAGCAATCGCGGGAGATTCTTGAATGATAATTTCCATCAGGTCAGGGTTTGAGAAAGCTGTGAAATCACGTCCTTGCGGAATCGGTCGATGTGATCGGTGGTAAACCGGACCAGTTCCGCAGGCGGCTGGCCAATGAGCGGGGAAAGATCCATGGCGTAATTGGCTTCTGATATCTCATCCGTCGAATAGGCGTCAAAAAAGGTCGCGTTGGCTCGGCGGCGGCCCATCACCGCGAGGTCGTAGCGTTTTCCTCCGCTGATCTGGCTGTCAAAAAGTCGGTTAAGTCCATTAGCGAGTCCTTCGTATCCGCTTACGTCGTGAACGGTTTTTGCCTCGTCTGCCATCCAATCGAGACCCCGCCACATTTCGCAGCCATAGAGGATTTTCGGTCTGGCGTTGGCAGGCATGCGGTGGAGAGCCTCCATCACGGCGACAATAACCCGGATGTGAGTTGGATGTTTGTCGGCGGGGTTGTGGGTGTAAATCACTTCCGGACGACATTTCCCAATGATGTACACCAGATCGTCCACCAGCGGCGATCTTAACGGGGCTGAGATTTCCGAACTGGCATAACGCAGTTGCGCCACAAATGAATAATCGCCCAACTGCGCCGCAGCGCGTTGTTCATTCTCGCGACAGGACTGAAGTTCCTCAACCGAAAGGTCCGCGTAGGTGCCCTTCCGTGAGCTGCCGACTCCATTGGTGCAAATCACGCCGCCGAAGAAACGGTCAGTTCGCTGGTGGCATTCCGCAATACCGTGAAACGCCATGAACTCCAAATCGTCCTGGTGCGCTCCAATACCAAGATGGGTGGCTCGCAGGCCAGTGTCGCTCTCAAGTTGAGGGATGAAGATTTCAGGGGGGGAGGCGTTTTCTTTCATGGGATGACGGCAGGCTTTGATTCTGAGCGGGAGGGGCGGTCAAGATGGTGGGATTCCAACGGCCGTTGTCCGAAGCTTGCCAGGCGTTTGAGGCAGGAGGGCATGGTGCGGATGCCGCCGGAGGCGGTTTGATCAGACAAACACGCGGCGGCGGTGGCGTGTCCGGCTTTCAGGCAAGCCGACAAATTCCACCCCTCATGGTATCCGTACAGAAAGCCTGCGGAAAATGCATGCCCAGCACCGATGGCGCTGACGATGCGCGATTTTGGCAGATTGGCACTGCCTTCGGTGACATGTTCCCCTGAACGCGAAAGAACGAACGCGCCGGTGGGAAAACGCAGCACGACCGCGTGAGAATTGGCAAGGGTTTGCAGCCCGTGTGCTGCATCCGCCGCCGCGACGAGGTCAATGCCACTGGGATAGCGAACTCGAACTCCAGAAAGCTGTTCGGCGACTTCCACATTGAGAATGATGAGATCCGTTTGACGGAGAGCCATCTGACTGCTCTCGCGGAAAACCTCCATCGGAACATTGCTTCTCTCGATGTCCACACAGGTCAGGATCCCCGCCTTACGGGCTCGAGCCAGAACAGAGGCGGCGAGAGTGCCGAACCGATCATCGGGCGCATCAAGTTTGGCCAGAAAAAATAACGATCCGAGAAAAAAGATGCGGCTGGTTTCCTCCTCGAAATCAAAATCTTCTGCGGACAGCAGGTCATTAGCACCGGCATGATTGAAACTCGTCCGGATGCCTGTTTCGCGGGTGGTCATGACATCGGAAAATGACGTCGAAGCCCACGGAATCGTCCGCATTCCGGCGGTAATGATTCCATGCGCCCGGCAATCCTTCATGATGCTGGCTCCATCAATATCGTGCCCAAGGCAGCCGACGGCCTTCAAGGGAAACGTCGCCCCAAGACGGCAGAGATTGACCAGTAGATTATAGGGAGCTCCTCCGTTGCTGATCGCCTCGCTCAAGACCGAAACACAGGACCCTTCCTCCGGGAATCGGGAGATGACTTTCGCGTAGTCCACAATCCATGTGCCTGCCGCGGTGATGCCGGTTCTTGCCGTCGTCATCGAGCCTCCTTCGCGGTTATGGCGCTGAGCAGGAGCACCCAGATGAGGACGGCGAGCCGGGAAATCACCAACTGCAAATCCAACGGCAGGATGTAAATGATACACGTCGTTGGAATCCAAAAGGCCCAGTTCGTGATGAGGACGGCCAGAACTTCGCGAACGTAAAACGTCCGGAAGGGTGTGATGCGTTGGAAAAACCGCAGCTGATTGAATCCGCAATCCTTCAGGACATAAAGAAAAGTCTGATAGGGATTGGCGAAAATCACTGTATAGAAAAACTGATCGGTCAAGACTTTGGCCAGCACGCGGGGACCTGCCGGCAGGCCGCTCCAGAGGGCGTTTTGGCCCAAATAAAACACATCAGTCGCGATGCCGAGACACCCGAAAATCCCAAAGGCATAGACTCCATTGAGGAAGGTGTGACCGAAGGAGGACTTCGAGTTTACCGGTCGTTTTATCAGCTCCGCAAATACGGCGATTGCACCCATGCTGAGAAAAGAAAATGTCAGGCTTCCCATCTGATTTTTCCAATGCACGAATTCCTGAAGCGCCCGGGTGGCCGGCGGATAGAAGAAAAAACCCAGAGCAATCGCGACCATAACCAACTGGATTATCGCAGCCGGGAGAGCGATTCGTCTCGCGGCAGAGAGCCCCTTTCTCAGACTTGCCGCAAGGATTTCTGCGAACTCGGCCGCCGTGGCATTGACCCGACTCCAGTAGGGCGAACCGTACAGATGGTTTCGTAATCTCAGTGTTCTTCTTTCCCGAGCGCCCAAGGCACGGGGTTTCTCAAGTAAGCGGACGGCAAATATCATATTTCCCTTTGTGTTTTGTGGTTGTGCTCCGGGGGAAAGCCGTTTTTGGGTGTTTCAGCGTGGGGTCATCGTTGACAAGATATTCTAACGATAAAACGTCTTTCTGTTATCGCGTCATGGCCGGTCGCGGTCGCGAGTGGCGGGGATGTTCGATATGTTGATGCTCGCCTTTCGGCAAGGTTTGCAACGCGAAACTCGAAAATCGGTCCGCGTGTTTGCCTTGGATATTAGCCAGAAAGGCGATACATTTCGGATAAAGCCCAGCCAGAACATCCGCCGTGTTAATGGCAGATGTATAAAAATGAGGCGGTCGCAGCTCTCCAATCCCAAGGTGCTTCAACTTGACCACAAGATCCTCCGGCGTCGGCGCCGATTTATTGGTGACAAACAGAAACGGTGTGGCCGTTTTTAACAAGTGAATGACAAAGTCCTCCGCACCCGGCAGAAGCTGATTCTCCCGGTAAATCACTCCACCCATATCGACCAGATATGCCTTTTGATTCATTATTCATGGCGTTCTGGGAGGGATTCGTTGTTATAAAACTCTCTCTAAACGGAAAGCCACAGTCAGTGATAATTTTGCCGACGGAGTCCGATCATTACCGGAACGGGACGTGCCACCCCGCCGCCGGACGGCGTGTTGAGAATTCGCGGATTTGCTCCCTTGACTAAAATACTGCTTCCTCCGCCATCCAGGTTCAGCACATTCCAACACCCAAGACTTTTCATATATTCCGCCAACTCATACTCGCTCATTCCTTCGCTGACTCCCGGTTGCCTCCCATCCACCACGACAAAGATGAGTTGCCGGGACTGCTTGTCGAGGCCTACGGCGGTGCGTGGATGCAAAATATCGCAGGGCCGCACCATCACCTGGCCTTCCTCAAGGATAGGACCAAATCCAGAAACCGCCTGCCGTAACTGACTTCCTGACGGAACCGTCCCCAGATGCCAGATTCTCCCCTCATCCTGCCAGAGACTCCAAGAAGCATCACTCTGTTCGCTACGCACCTTTCCGTCAGTCACCACCAGTCCCGCCACATCGCAAAACCCACCGAGATCGTACATAGGTTTCTGTTCCTTAGGGGCGACGGGAATCATACCCCAGGGATGTGCATTCACCGCAACCTTCAGTCGCCCCATCTTCGCCAATTCCGCAGGGGCCATCAAGACCGACTCCGCTGGCTCATCCCCATCGGGATCGTCGGCCATAACGACGGCGACTTCCGTTTCAGGAGATTCCAAATCCACCCGCAACACCTGGACTTTCAGCGGTCGCGGTTTACGCAACGTCTCCCGCTCAATGTGATATCCCTCTTCACCCGCGCTGGCCTGACCGATGGAGGTCGCACATCCAACAACGAGTCCAATGCTGAGAAGGACGCAATAGCCGATTCTTTTCATAGCACAAAACTTCACACGTTCTGGGGAAATTTTGAGGACGCTGGAATTTACGAATGCCTGCACTCGCGGATAGCTACTTATAAAGATTAAAAATCGCATGTGGTAAATTTGAATCCCGGTTCGATCAGAGGCAACGCATCGAAAGAGACGCTTCTCCATTCCCCCCGCCGGTGGAAATCGCACACAGTGTGCGGCGAAGTCGAAGAGATGACGGGAACCGATTGCCCAGGCACGTAATCGTATCGCCCGAAGGAGAGGTCCCACTCGGAATGAGTCCCAGAAATGAGTGGCTCGAGCGGGATCCTGGCGAAGACATTCCACCCTCCAGGAGTAATCGAGGTTTCGCTGAAGAAGAGACGCTCTGAAACCACATGATCTGTCAGATTCGCTCGAGAACTTACACCATCAAAGCGAAGTTGCAGCACGCTGTTCGAAGGCGTCACATGGAGTTCGTAATAGAACTTCTCCCCAGCCGGTCCCAGAAAAACCTCAAACGTATCGCACTTCACAAAAGCTGGATAGTTGAAGGGGAAGATGTCTGTCATGACGTGCGTATCACGCAATTCGGCGCGGATAATGAGTTCGTCTTTGCGAACACCAATGGAGACCCTCCCCGGGGCGAAGCCCGGTTGTAGTTGCGGCAGCCAGTTTTGCCCGTAACGCCAGGTGAGTGGTGTGATCTCCATGGAGTTTATGCTGTTGGTTGAAAAAGCTCACCCGGGTTGTCCTTGATGATCACGCCGGGGCCGTGCCCGGCCCGGTCGAGAATCAGTTCCTTGAGCGCGGCGGAGTCCATCACGTTGTCCTTGATAACCACGTTACGTAGGCCCTCCGCCACAATGCCGAAATTGGGAGACCAGTTTTCCTGGGAGCTGAAGCCCGTGCTCCCCTCGTTGTTCTCGTCATCCAGTCCGGCGACCATCGTGTTACCCACGATGGTCACCCCACGCGAACCAAGGAGAACAAGGTGCGCACTGCAATCCTCCCCGGGCCGGTTCCAGATGGGGCGTCCACTGCGGTAAATAATATTGCCGGTGATGCTCGAGTATCCCACGCGACCAACGATGCGGTTTGTCACAACCGGACTGTCCGCCGTGGAGGCGAAGAGGAGGCCGGGACCGCAACGGTCAATATAGTTTCCCGTAATGTTGTAGTGCGAGCCATTCAGGATGCGCAGGCCACCACACTGGTTCCACTCGATGCGATTCGCCGTGATAGTAACTGCGTTATTTTCCCCGATGGTGGCATATCCGGCCCCGCCATTCAGGGACAGCCAGTTGTCGAGAATAAATCCGTCCCAACCTCTCACAGAGAGGCCGTGGCCCATGTTCTCGGAAAGCATGTTGCTGCGAACACGAAAGCCCCAGATACGGTTCAACCGAATGCCGTCCCCGGTGAAACGAGAGACCTTGCTGACCTCGATGATGGGACAGTCCTCGGTGGTTCCATAATCCGGCTTGTCCACGAGAATCCCGTGGATGCCTTGGCCCAGCAGTCCTCCGTCGAGACACAAACCCTCGACTCGCGCGCCGATAGCCAGTGTGAGGTCGAGAAGGCAAGTAGCTGCCGAGTCGATGAGCCTTAGAGTGGCACCCCCATTTCCCTTCCACGCAAAGGAGGCTGACCCTTTGATGTTGGTATGGGAATGCATTTTTAGCCTTCCGACACAGTAAGTTCCGGACGGGATCTCGACGGTCGCTTGGCTCTCGGCCGCAAGATCGAGGAGCTTCTGAAAAACGGCTGTATCGTCGGTTTTTCCGTCACCCTTTGCACCGGCTGCAACGGTGTTGAAGGTAGCTGCTAAGTGACAACGCTTATTCATAACGTTAAGGGGCCAGCAGCCCCGCCACGACCCTGGTTTTTCGGATATCGAAAAACCATTCCTTTGATGGGAAGGCAAAAAAGAACGGCATTTCTG
>JBGSVZ010000110.1:0-6145 GCA_041752695.1 Terrimicrobiaceae bacterium | reverse complement strand
TATACCACATCGCTGCAATTATCGAAGATTCGGTCACCACGCACCGGATCCTTGTAGCCATTTTTTCGAAAATTCCTCACTCCGGTCATGCCGACCGGCTTCGGTGAATTAATCAGCGCTTCCCTAAAATGAGAATTGCTGTCACACAAAACCGTCACAGGCCATCAGGGCTCACCTCGAAGCACGACAGTGAGTTTTTGAAATCCTGGGGGCGTGACAGGTCTTCGCTGCAAAAAAGACAAGATTTGGCGCGCTCCGCGGCGAAACTCTGCGTTAGATGCGGCATGCCCGCACGCTCGGACCAGATAGCCACGCCGTGAAAAAGGGGAAGCCTCGTTTTCTCTTCCGGCCCAGTTTGCTGGCCATCTTCCGGGGCGGGTATTCGACCAAAGATCTGACCGCCGACCTCCTTGCCGGGGTCACGGTGGGGTTGATCGCGCTGCCTCTCGCTCTCGCCCTCGGTATTGCGAGCGTTCCCGCCGGCGCGGCCACGCCCTACCCGGCACCGGCCATCGGCATCTTCACCGCCATCATTGCCGGGTTTGTCATCGCGACCTTCGGTGGCAGCAAATTCCAAATCGGTGGCCCCACCGCCGCCTTCATTCCCGTGGTGCTGATGATCATCGACCAACACGGCTACGCGGGGCTCGTCCTCGCCACGCTGATGGCCGGTGTGATCCTTCTCCTGATGGGTCTGGCCCGGATGGGCACACTGATCAAATTCATCCCCTGGCCCGTCACCAGTGGCTTCACCACGGGGATCGCCGTTTCCATCATGGCCACCCAGGCGGTGGATGTGCTGGGCATCCGCGCGGACACCCCCGTTCCCCGGGAGTTTCTGGAAAAACTTCACTGGATTTTCCAACACCTCAGCGCCACAAACCTCGCCACCCTCGCCCTCTCCACCGCCTGCCTCGCCCTCATCCTAGTCTGGCCTCGCCTCGGTCTGAAACGCATCCCTGGCTCCATCGTCGCCATGATCGCCGGAACCGTCATCGTTGTCATTCTGGGCCTGCAAGACACCGCGGGGATTTCCACCGTCGGCTCAAAATTCGGTCCCGGCGCCATCCCCTCCGGCCTCCCGCCCTTTCAAATTCCTCACATCAACTTCGACCTCATTCGCAGTCTCATCGGACCCGCCACCGCCATCGCCCTGCTCGGCGCGATCGAATCCCTCCTCTCCGCCGTCGTGGCCGACGGGCTCACCGGCGACCGTCACGACAGCAACACCGAACTCATCGCCCAGGGGCTCGCCAACATCGTCTGTCCGTTTTTCGGAGGCCTGCCCGCCACCGGGGCCATTGCGCGCACGTCGGCCAACATCAGCAACGGCGGACGCTCCCCGGTTTCCGGCATTGTCCACGCCGTGACCCTGCTGCTCATCGTCCTGCTTTTTGCCCGCTATGCGATTTATGTCCCCATGGCCGTGATGGCCGCCGTGCTCATCGCCGTCTCACTGCGCATGGGCGAATGGCATGAACTCGTCCGCCTGCGCCAGATGCCCCGCAGCGACGCCCTTGTTTTGATCACCACCTTCGGCCTCACCGTGATCTTCGACCTCGTGATTGCCGTGGAGATCGGGATGGTTCTTGCTGCCATGCTGTTCATCCGCCGGGTTTCGGAAACCACGGAAGTTTCCCTTGTCACCGGCGACGACATGCTGGAAACCCCGGAGCAACTCGCCCAAGGGAAACCCATTCCCGACGGCGTGAAAGTTTATCGTATCTTCGGGCCGCTCCTCTTCGGGGCCGCGGAAAAAATGGAGGATGCCCTCCTCGCCAACGAAACGCTCCCCCGCGTCCTCATCCTCCGCCTTCACCTTGTCACCGCGATGGACGCCACCGCGCTCAACGCCCTGGAGAGCGTGGTCGAACGGTTGGAGAAAAAGGGCGGCACGATCATCATCAGCGGCATCCACCGCCAGCCCTTGCAACTCCTCCGTCAGGCCCGTTTTATCGAAGTGATCGGACGGAAAAACTTCTGCGCGACCTTCGACAAAGCCCTCGATCGCGCCCGCGAAATTCTGGACGAGCCCCCCGACCCGTTGGAGTCCAGTCCCGCATGACACGGGACTGCCCGGGTTGGCACACGCTGAAGCGTGAACTCCAACGCTACGCCAAGTCCGGGAACTTTTCCGTCAGGCACCTCCGTGCCCTTTGGATCCTCCTGCTATCGCCAACACCGCGAGGAGGAGGGTTCGCTTCATGGTGACGGTTACTCGAAGGGAAATGCGGCAGATTTTCAAGACTCGGGACGGCGGAAGGTGAAAAGATAGCTATTGAAGGGAGTCAGGCCCCACATCGGGCGAACGTCTTCAACAAATCCCGCCGCGCGAAAGGGACGTCCGACTTCTTCGAGGGTCGGAAAGTTCCAGCCACTCGTCGGAATCCATCCGCTGGCGTGGACAAACCACTCCTCGAGCTGGGTCGCCCGAAACCGCCAGCTTTGGTCGGCGAGCGTCACACGAATGAGGGCCACTCCGCCGGGAGCCAGACTGTCGGCGATTTTCTGCAAGAGGCGCTGTTGGTCGTCGTCCGAGAAATAGTGGAGCACATCGAGCATCACGACATCGCCCGAGTGCGCGGCAAAATCGAGGGCGTCCCCGGCGTGAAACGTGGCATTTTCCGCCCCGAGAAGCTGCTGGGCGAGGCGGACCTTCTCGCCATCCACATCCATCCCCGCGATGGAGGCACGGTGACCGTGGGCGCGCAGCCAGGCGGCGAGCAGACCCATGCCGCAGCCGATGTCGAGAAGCGGACGGGGGGAAGCGGCGAGTTCGCGTGCGGCGACCGGATACGCCGGGTCGAGGCCAAGTTTGCCGATCGCGTAATAATAAAGATTCGGCCACGGTTTGTAACGCAGGACGGTGGCGCGCGTCGCGGGTTTCATGATTTCACAACCTGACGGTAGGAAGGGAGGAGGACGAGCCCGAAGAGTCCCCAGGCCATGGAAAGCACCGCACCGCCGAGGGAGACGGAAACAGCCTGCGCCAGGGGCACCCCGGCCAGATCCCCCAGGATGGTGGCAAACAATTTTTCCCGCACGCCGAGTCCGTTCAGGCTCACCGGCAGGGCCGAGATGATATCCACGGCCGGCATAAAGGCGAAAAAATCTCCCACGGGAAGGACCACCCCGAAAGCCCGGGCACTGCAATAAAACGTGGCGAAGTAGGCGAGCAGAATGAAGACGGACAAAAACGACGCCAGCAGCGTCTGACGCCAGGCCGCGACAAACTGGATGTAGGCGCTGGTGAATTCCACAATACTCTGACGGCCCGGCAAGCGCTCAGGCAGACGATCCGTCAGTCCGCGCGCACTGATGACAAACGAAAAGGTCAGCAAAAGAATCACAACGACGAGATAGCCGAAGACAAATTTGATCACCCCGGCCACCACCACGCTGCCCATCAGCCAATCCAGGCGCCAGAGCATGAAGGTGAGCGAACATAGCACAAGCGCGCCCAGGCCACTCATCCGATCCATCAGGACGGAGAGAAGCGCGGAAGTTTTGTTGTGCCCCTTGGCCGCCAGCCAGACCACTTTAACGGCATCCCCGCCTACCGCTCCAACGAGGAAGTTGTTAAAAAGCAGGCCAACAAAAGAGAGGCGCAAAATCTCCCAGGCCGGCAGGGAGATTTGCAGCACCCGCAAAAAAACGCCCCAGCGCACCACGCCCAGAAAATTGCCGAGACCTGCGATCGCAAATCCCACCGCCAGCCATCCCGGATCGGCGGAAGTGACGACCTGCCACGCCTGCGCGCGAAACTCCGGCCGCCAGAAAATCCACACCAGCAAGCCCACACTGACGAGGGTTTGGAGGATGAGAGGCAGCCATTTTTTCATGAGGAAGCAGCGCGCTTCGCGCGAACTCTGAACTCTGAACACCCGCGCGCAAGCGCAAACGTGAGAATGGGAAAGTCGCGGGTGTCGCCGGGAGGCAACCGGAGCGAAGCGGAGCAACGTCGAACACTCAACGCCGAAGTGGATGGCGCTTCGCACCATCTTCCAACTTCCATCTTCCATCTTCGACAGTAGGATACGGCCATGCCATTTGCGCGAGTTGAGTCCCCCCCGTCCCTTGCGGAACGTCGTGAGGTGGCGGCGCTGTCATGGCGCGGAATCTGGGGGTACCTGCGTCAGGTATTTTGCGTGCTGCTATTTTTTGGCATTGGTCTGGCGGTGAGCCCGGTCTGCGCGATTCTGGCCCGGGTCACGCGCATTTCCCCTTTGGCCGGGCAGCGACTGATCCAGGGGCTTTTTTCGTCCTGGGTGCGGTTCTCGGTGGGGATCGGCGTTTTCGAAATCATCGTGCCGGACGAGGAAAAACTCCGACAGATCCGCGGGGCCGTGCTGGCCCCCAATCACCCGAGCATTCTGGACGCCATCTTCCTCCTCGCCATCGTGCCACGCACGGTCTGCATCATGCGCGCCAATCTGGTGAACGACATTTTCCTCGGGGGCGCGGCGCGACTGGCCGGGTATGTGCCCAATGACCGCGGACCCGCCCTTATCCGCCACGGCGTGGAAAAAATCCGCGCCGGCGAGAATCTCCTCATTTTTCCCGAAGGCACCCGCACGCGCAAGGAGGCGATCAACCCCTTCAAACACGGTTTCGCCCTGATCGCGGCCAAAACCGGAGCGCCCATCCAGACCATTTTTATCGAGCGAGAAGGCCGTTACCTTTCGAAAGGCGTTTCGCTTTTTGCCTTCGCCCGGCCTCCGTTTCGGTTTCGCATTCATCTCGGCGAAATGGTCCGACCCTCGCCCGAAGAAAATGCCCATGCCCTCTCCGCCCGACTGGAACAGTATTTTCGGGACCACCTCGAAAACACCGGAACCGACATTCGCCTGAAACTCCCGCTCCCTTGAACTCACCGCCCGCGGACGCCAGGCGTCTGGTCATTCTTCCCAGTTACAACAGCGGACCGCAACTCGTCCGCACCGCCAGCGCGGTGCTGGAACACTGGAGCCCCGTCTGGGTTGTGCTCGACGGCAGCACGGATGATAGCGTGGGGGAAATCCAGGCCCTTGCCGCGGAGCACCCCGGGCTCCGGGTTTTCGTCCGTTCGAAAAATGAGGGCAAAGGCGGCGCGACCCTGCATGCCATGCGCGAGGCGCAGTCCGCGGGCTTTGCCCATGCCCTTGTGATGGACGCCGACGGCCAGCATCCGCCGGAAGCAATCTCCCCCTTCATGGAACTCTCCCAAAAAAATCCCGGTGCGATGATTCTCGGCGTGCCTGTGTTCGGACCCGATGCCCCGGCCGAGCGGGTGAAGGGGCGTCGCGTGGGGAATTGGTTCACCCACCTGGAAACCCTCTGGGGCGGCGTGCAGGATTCGCTGTTCGGGTTCCGCCTCTACCCGCTGAAAGAAAGCGTGCGGATCATGGATGCGATCACGACGGCGCGGCGGTTTGATTTCGACACCGAACTGGCGGTGCGTCTGTTTTGGGCGGGCGTGCAGCCGGTCAATCGCCCCGTCCCGGTGACGTATCCGCCCAACGAAAAGGGCGGGGTGACCCATTTCAAATACGTGCGCGACAACTTGCTGCTTGTCGGAACGCACACGCGGTTGTGTCTTTTGCTTTTGCCCCGGCTCCTGCGGGTGTGGAATCTTCGTCAAAAATGGAAACACGTCACGTCGTCCTAGCCGGGCGCTTCGCCGCCGCTGCGGGAGTCATTCTGCTCCGTGGACGCGCCCGGGCAACCGCGTGGGCTGCGCATGATTTCCTCTGGCTTTATCCCACCCTGCGCCGCAACTGCGCGTGGCATGGTCCGGTGGCCACGCGGTTTGAGACGACGGAACGCGAGGTGTGGCTGACGATTGACGACGGCCCCGACCCCCGCGACACGCCGGACTTGCTCGACCAGCTCGCGCGGCACGGCGCGAAGGCATCGTTTTTTGCCATCGGAAAAAAAGCTGCCGCGTACCCGGGCCTGTGCCGCCGCATCGTGGCGGAAGGACATTCCCTGGAAAATCACAGCCATTCTCATCCCTCCGCCTTCTGGTGGGCGATGCCCCGCCCGTGGGTCCGCGCCGATCTGGAGCGCGCCAATGCGGCCCTGATTGAAGCCGGCGGAGAGTCTCCGCGCTACTTTCGTTCGCCCGTCGGCATGAACAACGCCGGCGTGCACCCCGCCGCCACCC
>JBGSVZ010000109.1:0-45486 GCA_041752695.1 Terrimicrobiaceae bacterium | reverse complement strand
CAGAAATGCCGTTCTTTTTTGCCTTCCCATCAAAGGAATGGTTTTTCGATATCCGAAAAACCAGGGTCGTGGCGGGGCTGCTGGCCCCTTAACGTTATGAATAAGCGTTGTCACTTAGCAGCTACCTTCAACACCGTTGGCGTATTCATAGCCCGGCTTTGTAACGTTTTCGTTCCAGAAAATTTCGGCGATTTTATTAGCCTCATCCCAGGCAGCATTGCTGAAGCTTCCCACCTCAAAACCTATTACGTTCGCCACCGTCATCCCGTTGCGGTGGGCCGCTTCCTGGGTTTTGATTCCCGCGAGGATGTTGCCGGACATAGCGCCGTACGGATTAGCGTTGTAAGCGTCAAACCAGTCCGAGTTGAAACTCGTCTGGTCGAGCAGCACAACCTTAATCCCAGCCCGGGCCGCCTGCTTCATCAGCTCCTGGCATTCACTGGCATTTTTGTAATCCCGGTAACCCCAGCCGCGCTGCGGATTAAAATCCTGAGTTGCGAAGCAGTTTGGACTGGGGACGTCCAACTGGGACAAGTTTCGCACCCAAGTGGTCGGCTTGCCGGCCAGCGCCGGATTAACGCCCACGGCAGGCAGGAGCGCCGCAAGGAGGAGCCCCGCGTATCTCTTTATTCCTATTCTGCTCGATTCGGCATGGGTCTGTGCATTCGCTTTTGTGACCCAAACTATCGGGGCGCGTCCGAGGGCGCGGACAGTTGCGAGGGTGGAGCGGGTGCTCGATGGCACGGAAATCGAAAGGAGGGCTTTTAGGGAAGCTTTGCGGTTCATCGGGGGGGATGGGGTGGGTGTGGGGATTTTGGATGATGCCCCTGACACTTTTGGCATAATACCAATCTGAAAACCGGCGTCAAGGATGGTTTTTGGATTCGACTAATTTCTTAGGGAGTTCCCCGCAGCCGGGCTCGCCCAGAATGCCGACATCTGCATCCGCGCGGCTTTTGTTCCCACGTTGGGCTATATTATTAATGGCGTTCCGAGCGCTGAGACAACTGACGGGGCCTGCCCAACCCGTTCGGCCCGCAACCGGCATCAGGTCAGGGTCATGGCTGGGTCGGTGTTCGCGCAGACGTTCGGATTCCAGAGCTGTCCACAAGGAATTCGATCAGGCTGAATGCCAAGCGGCGGGCAGGAGGGGAAAACCTAAGGTTGCCCTGCAGGCCCATGACGCCATCGGAACTCACCGACCGACTTTTGGATGTCCCCGGTTTCGCGACGCCAGACATCAAGGGCCTGCTTCATTTTCTGGATCCTAGCCTGGTATTCGGGACGCGAAACGAGGTTTTGGATCTGTTCGGGATCTGAATGATTGTCGTAGAACTCGAGAGCACCGCGGCCCTGCTCGAGTTCCCGGAGGAGCTTATAGGGAATCGGGAACTGGTCCCTGGCATCAAGTGTTGCTTGGTAAGATTTATTTCCCCAGACCTTCTCGTGCTTCAGGTCCTCGGGCAGGAGGTAGGACTTGGACGGATCCAAGTTCTCGATCAGGTAGAAGCGTCCGTCGGTCACGACGCGGCTAGGATAAAATTCGGCAGGGACGGGTCCATGCGAGTTGTGCTCGGCGAAAAGTAACTCGCGTCGGGGAAGATCCTTTGCCTGACCAGAGAGGAGGGGCCAGAGGGATTTTCCCTGGACGGTAGCGGGAACCTCCACGTCGAGAAAGTCGAGGATGGTCGGCATGAGATCAATGAGGGATACCAGCGTGGCATTCCGCTGGTCAGCTACCACGCCGGGTCCTTGGAAGATCATGGGGATTCGGAGGCCGGCGGCGTAGGGCGAAGCCTTGGCGCGTTGGAACCCGTAACCCTGATCGGAGGTGAAGATGATCAGTGTTTCGTCGTCCGGCCGCGCTTTGGCAACTTCGGCAAGAACTGTGCCAACGATCCGGTCTGCGATCTCCACAGCCGCCATATACTCGCGCATTTCCTCGCGGACCGCAGGTACGTCGGGCAGATAGGCCGGAATGTGCATTTTCTCAGCCTCAGGAAGACGCTGTTCCGGATTGAATTTGGCGTATTGCCCGAACGGACGGTGGGGAGCCGAAATGTTTGCCTGAATGAAAAACGGGCGGTTCCCGGCCCGTTGAAAGAACTTCCTCATTGCCGTCTCATATTGGCCGGGGGCGTGGGCCGCGGTGTCCCTCCCCTCAAACGGAAATTTCCACGGCGGGCTGAGATGGGTCTTCTGTGTGATCGCAGTGAAGAAACCGTGGGCGTTCAGAATTTCAGGCAGGGTGGGAATGTCCTCATGGAGGCCGACTTGGGTGTCAAAATGCGTTCCTTCCCTCGTAAATTCCTTGTCGGGGCTGCCGAGCACGGGACTGACCACATTGCGCCAGGTGCCGTGTGAATGTGGCGCCATGCCGGTTAGGATGGAAGTTCGGCAGGGCGCGCAGGAGGCTGCGGGGGAGTAGGCCCTGTCAAAAAGCGTTCCTTGGGCGGCCAATTTGTCAATGTTCGGAGTTTGTATCCCCGGGGTCCCAAGGACGGAAAGGTGCGGACCCAGATCGTCACAAAGAATCAGGAGCACGTTCTTCCCGGCCTGCGCATTGCCAAGCGAAAAGGCCACCGCCCAGGCTGCGCCAAACACGATCTTGTGAAAATTGTTCATAGTGATTTCCCGCGCTGAAGACGCAGCAGGTCTAGTTCGGCTTTGTATTCGGCAACGCGTTTCTCCGTGAGCGGAAACTTATAAACGAGAAGTGCTGCAATCGCGGCCATCGCCGCCGGGAAGACCATCACAACCAACCGCAGATTAACCAGCGTCCCGGCCGGCTGGGCACCCAGCTTTTCATCGAATCCGGCGAAGACGAGCATGTACCCGGTCACCAGCGTGCTGGCGGAAAAGACGAGCTTGAACATGAATCCGCCGACCGCGGAATAAATTCCCTCGCGTCGTTTTCCGGTTTTGATTTCGTCTACGTCACAGATGTCCGCAATGACGGAATTGTACAGGATGAGGACGGTTCCGAGGGCCATGTTATAAAAGATGCCGACAACGACGCAGAGATACTTTGAGGAGGGCGAGAACAGCCACCAGGTGGAGATGGCCACCAGGACAGCGAGCAACTGGCCCAGCAGAAGGGTACGCGGTTTGCCGATGCGTGCGCCCACGAAATTGACGAGCGGGATGATTGCGAAGCTGCCGATGATTCCCAACGTCATGTAATAGCCAATGACCGTTGCGCCATCCGCTTTGTCCCCGCCGCAGACATGATAGATGATGACGTATTTCACCACCGGAGTGACGAAGGTGCCGAGCACGGCAAAGAGAACAAAAGCGAGAAAATGCAGGTACAGCCGGTCTCCGAACGTCGCTTTCATCGCCGGCAGGAGCTTGAGTTTGGGCGCTTGGTCGGTCTGTGGCGTTCGCCGCTCCTTGACGAAGAGAAGCGGACCGATGAGCGACAGGATCATGAATCCAACGATCAACAGAGACACCCCGCGGATGCCAAAGACCTCCGGGTTGGCGGCTCCGTCGGGGCGCCCAATCTGGAAGGCATCGACAAAACACAACTTGTAGGCCCATCCCAGAATGGGGACGCTCAGCATGATGAACAGATAACGCCACGATTGAACCCGCGTTCGCTCGTGGTAGTCCTCGGTCAACTCCATCCCCATCGCATTGTAGGAGATCTGGTACATCGCGAAGAAGAAGTAATAGAGAATGGAAATGCCCAGGAACCAGGTGAAGATGCCGGTGGGACTCCAGAGCGCGTTGGGCCACCAAAGCAGCAGGAACAAGAACATGCAGATAATCGAGGAAACAAAAATCCAAGGCTTCCGGCGCCCCCAGCGGGTGTTCGTATTGTCCGACCAATTGCCAAGCGCGGGATCGGCAAAAGCGTCGAGGACGCGGGGGATCGTCTGCGCCCAACCGAACATGATCGGGCTCACACCATACCCCAGATTAAAAATCTGAAGACCCAACTCGTTAATACCGTTGGCCATCAGATTCTCGAACAAGGCGCCGACGGACCACGCGAATTTTTTCTTCGCCGGGACGCGTTCCGGGGTCGAGGACGAATCGATTTCTTTGCTCATGCGGGAGGAAGAAAGAACCCTCGGAGACTCAAACAGCCAACGATTCCGCAGGTCCGGCGGACGCTCGAATCAGGCGGACGGTTCCGACGTCACCGAAGCGGATCAGGCAGTAGTCGGGCCTCCAGTCGGAGGGAACGTCTGCCCCGGTCGCCCACCGCAGCAGGGCTTCGGCGCGATCCGAATGGATGGCCATAGCGCGGGAAGAAAATTGGTCCGGGCCAACTTCAATGAGTTCGCCGTCGGCGTGATGATGCGGCCCAAGGAGATTTCTCAGCGTGCTGTAAAGAACGATGGAGAGCTGGTGGGATCGGCCATCGCGGGCGCTCTCGGGCAATTCGACCCTATAGGGACGCGCCAGGAAATACCCCACCGTGCAGCCATCGACTTGAACTTCCGCCACGGCAGCATTGAGTTTTTCGATCTCCAGAAAGACAGGCCCGATCCCCTGGTCCAGCGGAGGTAGGTCACAGTCCATCCTGAGCCGTCCCGCGTAGAAAGGAAGCCCCTGGGAGGTCGCGTCTCCCGCGTGCAGCGGTCGTGGGTCCGCAAGATGGATGCCGCGGCGCTCCAAAGTCTCTACTTCCACCGGCGGAACCTGCCAGTCGCGGAACCGGGGCTGCAGCGGGGCGGTCCCGGTCATTTTCCCCGCCACCGAAAAGTCTCCCACAAGGTAAAGCGCTTCGATTTCCGTCCCGTAGCGCGCGGTGGCAGGTTCCACGATGGCCGGATCGCCGTGCTGAAAGGGTTCGTATTCGAGAACGATCTGATTACACCCCGGCTTTGCCCGGCCGGTGATGTCGATCGGAAGCCAGCGAATGTCCCGCCAAAAGGGAAGATCGGCATAGTGAATCCTTTCGCCATTGAGAAAAATCCGGCATCTTTCCGGGTGCTCGACGACGAGATGCAAGCGGCGGTCCGGCGCGAGTCCGTCCATACAAAATGCGTACCGCAGTGCCAGAAATCCGTCGTATTTGCGCGCATTGAGGGCATTCTGCAATTCGATCACCGGAACCTCGCCGGGGGACCAATCCCCCTCGCCTTCCTTCCAGGCCGCATAATCGAGAGTCAAGGCGTTGTCGTCGGGACGTTCGTACCGCCAATGATCGAGCTGGAGGGCCGGTTCCATGCCGGTAAGGAGGGCGGATGCAGTCGCTCGGCTAAGAAATCCTTCGGGCTTCTGGGTCTCGGTAAAAAGGAAGAGGCGGCACTCGCAAGGGGCCATTTCCACAGAAAGGAACATTCCTTTGGAATCGTCCACACGCAGGGGAACATGGGTGATTGCGCCCGAAGATTCGTCGAAACGATAAGCGTATTCCGAACTGTCCTGAATCCGGATATCCCCCGAAAATGTCTGCGTCCGGCTCAAGTTGACCAGGAGAAGCAGGCGGGAGCCGTCTTCCAGTTGCCGGGGATGGGTCCACAGGAGCGAGAGGTTGCCCCGTTGAACGTTCTCGACCCGAACGGAAGCCGGCACAATCTCCTCCATGGCTGCCGCGAAACGCTCGTTGGTCGTGCGCGGAAGGGATTCGATCCAGGCCGAAAGCTCCTCGGACTCGACGCCATCGGTTTTCCGGGGCGGCTCGCCATTGACGAGAATCGCCCCGCCCGCATCATGGAAGGACTTCAGGAGCCGGAAGGTTTCGGGGGCCATAGTCTCCATGGACGGGATGACCACCAGCCGGTACCGCATCTTTTTAACCTGAAGATGAATGTCGCCATCTTTCCGAACCGCCCTTCCGTGATCTCGCAGGATGGTTTCATCGCCAAGATCGAACGAACGCTGGGCACCCAGGAGGAGGTCGATGCAGGTGAAAAATTGCTTTTCGATGGTCTTGATCCGATGCTCGCCCGCTGGCGTGACAGAATTCCAGTCCTGGCCTTCCCAAGGTGCGGTCAATTCCTCGTCGAAACCCGCGGTGCGCGTCTGCCAGAGGGCCTGGGCGGACTCCTGCGGGTGAACCAGGAGGATCCCGGCGCGGCACGCCCCCTGGCTCATGGCGAAGCAGAGCCGGGCCAATCCCACGTCGAGCAGATGATTCAGCTCCCACCACGGCTGCTGATAAAAAATGTTTTGCGGGAAGTCCCTCTTACGGCAACCGGCCATCGTGTAGAGCGACAAATGGGGGTTCAGGAGGTTTACCCCCAGCGCAATTTGCTGAAGGGCAATCCATTTCCGATCTTCGAATGAAAGCCCCCCTCCTGCCACGCCATACAGCTCGCTCAACATCCGCTTCTTGCCGAACTGATTGACCACGCTCTGACATTGTTTGGCCGTGATCCGCTCGTGAATCTGTCGCCCGAGATGGTCGATGCCCGGAATGTCCTGATGACGGTAATTGGGCATGATTTTCACCCCCCAATTCTGTTGGGCGAACACCCCGTGTTCGCACATGTAGTGGCCGGTCAGGCTGATCCCATGCTCGGAACACCAATCGCCCAGTTGCCGCGAGAAATGATTTTCAAACAGGTCGTTGATCGTCCGGTGCCAGTGCAGGCGGAAACGCTCCGCCGACGGCGCTTCGGTGAAGAGTTGATGCAGGTGGGGCCGCGGGTCGTAGCCATGCATCTCCTCGAAGCGCTCAAAGGCCGCTTCGGAATGGGGCACCGCTCCGGACGGAGAGGCAACCCGGAACATCATGCAGGGTTCGTCGGTGAATTCGGCTTGGATCGCCTCGCCGTAGTGGCTGCCATAACGACGAAAATAACTCTCGTAGGCGTCCTCGATAAATTTGGCCATGGCCGCCTTGGATCCGCGATCCACCGCACAGGTGCCGTTGAACCACGGATCGCCAAGTGGCGCCGTCCAGAGATAAAGCTGAAGCCCCTCCACCGGCTCCCCGAGGGGCTCACACTCAGCCGGGGCTTCCTCACCCGACGGCCGCGCGAGCAAGGCCTTGGCGCGAAACCGCCGGTCAGCCAGGGGGACCGTGCCGCCACTGTATCCACTCGGCCACTTGTCTTCATCATAGAGCCAAACCAAAAGTCCTTCCTTCTGGCAGGCTTCCAACGTCGCGTCGACGGCCTTGAACCAATCTGCTCCCAAATAGGGAGTCGTTAATCCAATGCGACTGTGCACGAACGCCCCACCCCACCCGCCTTGTTTGATCAGGCCCACCTGCCGGCGAACCTCATCGGGCTCCATTTCTTCGTTCCAACTCCAGAACGGAACCAGGCGGTAGGACGCCGGGGGATTGCTGAAATCGGAAAGGAGAAATTCTGTGGCCTCGCGTGAGTTGGAGGGAGGCTCTGCGGGGACGACGACACGATCCGATCCAGCGTGCTGGGAATTTAACACTCTTTCGAGTTATGGTCTTACTCCATTTCTTTCAAGCGAAAAGATGGAATCTTTCGACTCACATTCGAAGAAAACGGAGCCCTGAGCCCTTGAAACGAGACAACGACACCTCCCCTCAAACACACGTCGCCCTTGAAAATTGGTGAAACTCAACCGACAGCCTTAATCCCGAAGGCAGGCCCGGAGGAATTTCACTTTCCCGCGGCAGGGCCTACGCTGGCTCCCTCGATGAAAAGAGGCTTTATTTGAGTTAACAACGTCCGGGGAGTTCCACGCTTCAGAGACTCCTCGACAATGTTAATCGCCGTGATGACGTGACTGTCGATTTGCACCGAGATGCCAGTGAAGGGCGTCTCACGCAAATCCGATCGCTCGGTGATGCCATAGCACAAGATGGAAATGTCACCCGGAATCTTAAGTTTGGCCTTGCGGCAGGCGGCCGCCGTGCCGACCGCAAATTCGTCACGAAGACACAGGAAGGCCGTCACATTCTGAAATGCCGGCTTGCCAAGAAAACCGGAAACTACGTCGCGGCATTGCACGGCAAGATCTTGAAAAGGCGCATGCTCCACACGGATGAGACATTCCTGAAATTCACGAATCGTCATGCATGTCCGCAGTTGCTCTTTCCATTCCCGCACCATCAACGCTAGCACCGGATGCTCCATCGTTTCGCCCCCAACGACGAGGGCGATTTTACGATGACCTCGCTTCTTCAAATGGCTGATTGCCATTTCCATACCCAGCCGATCGTCACAGACGATCGAAGGAATACCCTGATCGTCCAGCCGCGTGGCAAGCACGACCGAACGAGCAGCGGCTTTCGAAAGGGCCTTGAGAATTTTTTCTCCGAACCCCACTTCGAAACCTTCTGCCAGGATCAGATGCCGACTCTCGAGGGCCAACGATTGCCATGCGGCTGCTTCATCGTTACTGGTGATTCGGGTGATTTTGACCCGCCAGCGCTTCTCCCCAGCTATCTGCACTCCGAGACGCAGGAATTCAGCAACATCCGCCAGAGGCTCCGCGGTGCAGACAAGGTTCAGTGTTTCCTCCCGGCTATGGTCCGAACCGGGCAAGGTAATTGTTCCTTTCCGGCCCCTCCGGACCGCCAGCCCCAATGCCGCAATGTCCGATAGTGCCCTCCGGGCAGTGCCCCTTGCCACGCCATACTTCTCGGCCAAGGTTCTCTCGGAGGGAAGTTGATTGTTTTTCCGATAGGCTCCTTGGTGGATTTCCTGAACGAGATCCTGAAAAATTCTTTGGTGCTTGTGCTTCTCCGTTTGCATCCCGAAGGGACAGCTTGGCACGACAGGTGGCAAAAACAAGATTTCTTGCGATAGGACCGACCGCCCGTTCGTCGCGGCCCATTCCCGCAAACGTTCATATTGGTCCCCCGAAGCAAACCGAAAACAGAGCTCTCCCACCCCTATCCCATCGAACTGGCGAAGTACGTCCACGCCATCTTGAAGACACGATTATCGCCCCTTGAACTTCGCGATCTCTTCCTTCATCAGCTTCAGGTAGAAATCCCCAAACTCCTTGGATGGCTCGATATCCTTACTCACTTCGGCCGAAGGCTGCTCTCCTCGAATCCATTCGTTCCAGGATACGACCATGGCGAATTCCGGTCCGATCTTGTCGGCGTAAGCCCATTGTTCCTTGAAGGTCTCCCCGTTGCGACGCCCCTTCGCAGGAATGAAATTCCACCCGTCCCTCCCCTTCTGTTCGCGCGTTGCCGCACAAATCACCATCGCCTCGGCACGCCCGTTATGGACCGCGTAGGTCTGCTGGCCGCGGTCTTCCCAAGACCAATACCCATACTTGCTGATCCGCTCCTCGTCATTATTGATCAGGGATTTCTGCTCGGACACGTAGCCCGTCATCCAGCGAACGGTAAAGCGGCTATCGTCCCAATCGGGCTTTTCACGTGGCCAGGGCGTAGGAGTGTTCACATAGACCACCAGCAACGGCTTCCCCTCGTGTTCTTGCAGGAGCGGCCGATAGCGAGGATTGGCCACATACATGTCGTAAATCTGGTCGGCCTTTTTCTGGAGGCGCCCGTCTTTCAGAGCCTCGGGAGCAAGGGTCACGCCGATGAAAATGCTGATCTTGGGTTTATTCTCCAGCTTGGCGTACTCCTCAAAAAGAATGCCCGTGGCCTCCTCAATCAGATCCTGTCGACCGCCGCTCCATGGCTTCGACGGATCGTAGTTGATGTTATTTGACCAATCCAGCCAGACAAAATCCACTCCCGCATCGGTGAGCCATTCCGCGTGCTTTCGGATGACCTCCCGGTCTCGCGAGTCATACTTTCCAAGCGTCGGACTCCCCCAACAATGATCGCCTTCCCACTGTCCTCGATCCATCCACAGACCGTAAGCGATTCCCACCTTTCGCTCCGCGGGCGGAGTCGGCTTCACTTCCATGCTGGCCTGCGCGGATACGAGTTGGAGGCAGGCAAAAGAAACGATGAACGTTGCACAAGCGATTTTTGCCCGTGTGTGGTTTTCTCTAAAAATGAAAATGGGGGAACCGACTAACCACCGTGAGCACTTGACTGCGTTGCTGACGCTACCACGAACAAGCGTTTGGGGGGAAAAAGGGAAATGTCTCACGTATGGTGCAATACCATTATTTGCCCTAAAGTCAATTCGTTTTCACGCCATTCCCGTTCCAGCCCGCTCCGAAAAGGATTCTCTAGAATCGCAAGGGAGAGTCGTTACGACGAATGCGTCACTCCCCATCTAACTGTACGGCTGGGATTTCGCGAGGAAACTGAAACCAGGCAGGCATTGAGAAACCGACATTTTGGGGTGGGCCAGCAAAAAAATCAGCCTGATGGCATTGAACTCGCCCCCGCGGCGTTCACGCGGTCATTGAAAGAGATCATGGGTGCGGTGGCGCGCTTTCGAGTTGATCAGGGCTCTTGATCAAAAAGTGGGGACATGAGGTCGGAGAACGACCAACATGACCCCAGTGTGTATCGGAATAAAAGGCTACCGAGTGATGGGTAGCGAAAGCGACAAAGAAGAGATCGTGACCGTTGAGATGGAGCGGCAGGCGCGGCATCTGGACACCTTCGGGCGACCGAGCCGGTTATTGATCGGACTGCGGCGGTGGGGTCCCGATCTACGAGAAGATGATCGAGCTCTGGGATCTGCTGCGCCTCAAACACCAGAGTGCCCGGGCCTGCCGCAAGCTCATCCCGCGACTCCTGGGTACAACGGCAACCTGGCGGCGAGACGGGGCGACTTTTGAACAGGTTTCCGAAGGCGTCAACGGCTATACCACTGGAAATGTTGACGACACGGGCGCCCAACACCCCAGCCTGGATCATCTCCGTCAGTGGGAGTCCTTGAAGTTTGGCATGTTCATTCATTTCGGAACGAGCACGTTTGACGGGCAGGAACTCTCCAAGGGAGATCTCCCTGCGGCGGTGTATGCTCCGGACGAGCTCGACGTGGGTCAATGAACTGGGGTCGCCCGCGATGCCGGGATGAAGTGGGCCGTCTTCACCGCAAAGCATGTCGTCGGATATGTCCCGCTCCTCCCAGCAGCTCCGCAGCCAAGGTCGGCGGCGTGAGAAGGATTTTGCGCTTCGGGTTGATTGCCGGGATCATTCTGATTGCTTTGGCAATCATTCGGGAGCTCTGACCCCCCGGGAGCGTGCGGCCATTGATTGATCCCAAAGGCCGCATCGTCATTTACCATGGATTGAACGTGGCCAACCACGCCAAATCAAATCCGGATTTTGTTTCCACCTGGAAGCGTGAGGATTTTGCCCGGCTCAAAGAATGGGGATTCAATATGGTTCGCTATCTCGTCTTTTGGGAGGCCATCGAGCCCACGCCGGGGCACATCAACGAAGACAACCTTCGGAAGACGGTGGAGCGCATCGACTGGCTCGCGGAACTCGGGATCGATGTCGTCATTGATTTCCATCAGGACCTGTTCACAAGCCGCTTTGGCGGCAACGGCTTTCCCGGATGGGCTGTCCATGATGGCGGCGTTCCGTTTGCCAAGCGCACGCCTTGGGTTTGGAATTACTTCGAACCGGCGGTGAGGAATTCTTACGATCACTTCTGGCGCGATCCCGCTCTGCAGCGCGATTACGTGAACGCGATCAAGACGGTGATGGAACTTGTGGACAAGCGGACAAACGTCATTGGCATTGATATCATCAACGAGCCATGGCCGTGGCGGGGATTCGGATTCGAGCGTGGGCCGCTCTCGGCGTTTTATGCAAAGGTTGAAACCATGCGACGGGAACAAGGTTTTCGTGTTCCGCTTTTCTTCGCGCCCATGCTGCCGACCAATGCGGGATTCCGGAGCGGATTGAGAGCCGCCCCCGGCCCGGAGAGCGTCTATGCTTTCCACTATTACGATCCTCTCTGCGACGCAGGCTGGGCGTATCGTTGGTTCAACTATGCATGGATGTGGTGGACCGTGCGAGTGCGGATCGGCGAGGCATCCCGCATGGGAGTGCCGCTTTTCGCGGGCGAGTTCGGTTTGCAGCCGTCCATTCCCGGGTTTCGAAAGTCTCTCGACGACTTCACGCGGCTGCTCGAAGAGCATGGCATCGGCTGGGCTTACTGGTCTTACGATCGTAATAGCTTCGGCTTATTGGACAAGCAGGGAGCACCCGGTCCCGCCTTGGATGCTCTCGTTCAAGTCTATGCCCAGCGGGTGGCCGGGAAAAATCTTAAAATCTCGCGCGGGGGCACCTCGTTTGAAATCTCCTTCGATCCCGTCTCCACCCAGGCACCCACCGAGATCTTTATTCCCGGCAACCTGCGGGGGGTTAGCGTGACGGTGAACGGAGGTGCGATTGCCTATTCTTCGCTTCAACCGTTAAGATGCTGGAACACGACTTCGGCCAGCCGCCAGTCTATCCGCATTGAATGGGAGTGACTGACACACTTGATGAAAGAACAGGGCATCGTCCAAATGCTGAAACCAGTGATCCAACTACCACCATGATATTGCTTCCCCAAAACGGATCCCCTCTTACCATGGCAATGTGGAATTTTAGCTGGCTGCAGATGCATTACCCCGGCGTCCATTTTAGGACTGGGACGCCTGCCTGGCGGGGCTCGTGGCTCGCGGGTATGAAGCCATCCGCATCCACTGGCTCCCCCAACACATCGCAAAAACCCCCGACGAGCAATCTCACGAGGAAGCATTTTAACGTCAAAAGGAATGGAATCCGACGTTGGGCAACCAAGTGAGCCGCCGAATCCGTCCCCGTGACGGCCTTGTGGAGTTCCTCGGCAAATGCCGCAATCAAGGGGTCAGGTTCGGGCTGGCAGCGTGGATGTGTCCAGATGCTGGCCTCCTGAAGTTTGATGACCTCAAGTTGCACGCCCTGCTCGGCTGCAGCTTCTACAGGGTCTGCTCCGGTGTAACCTTGATCGACAAAAGCGATTTTGATGTTGTTTCCCGTCACTTTTGAACGGCCTCGACCAGTTCGCCCTCCTGGGCTCGTTCCTGTTCGTTGGCATCGGTTACGTCGCAAAGAAGCTTGCCCCATTCTTCGATGGGGCGGTTGGAGGTCATGAGGGTGGAGCGGTTTTCGTAAAGGCGCATGATGACTTCCAAGAGGATCTCGCCGCTTTTGGGCGGGAGGGTTTTGAGGCCGATGTCGTCGATGATGAGGAGGTCGGCCTTGAGGTAGCGGGTCAGGAGGCGTGCAACGCCGCTTTCGGTGGCCTCGGTGGCGATGATCGCGCACGAGGTCGAAGACGCTGCGATAGAGCACGAGGAACCGGGCGCGGATGACGTGAAGTATCCGACGATGATGGCCTAGGTTCAGATGCGAAAACGAGAGCGTGACGAACCGGTGATTGAAGTTCCGGGTGCGCTATGGGACGGCCAAGGTGGAGCAGGTGCTGGAAGAGGAGCTCAAGAGCGGGGCGCTACTTTGGCTATCAACTGGACCATCCCCAAACTCACCCCAGAGAACTGAGCTAAGGCCTGCACCTCCTCCCGGAAACCCTACGCCGCCGCTGCATAAAGCTTGGAAGGGTCAGAACTCCGCGTTCTGACGGTTATGCTATAATCCAGCAGGTCTATCTTTCGGCGGTCACCCAAAGTGCACCGTAAGCGGTCACTTGAGAGTGCACCGGGGAAATGACCGCCGGCACCCCGAGGGCGAAGAGCGCATGTGAAGGGCACCGGTCGGAGAATCCCCCCAGTGCATGGTTACTCTCGCCGCTGGCGGGATATTTCGCCAAGGGATTTCCCGCACGATTTTGTCGCAAGGTTACTGGGACCGTTTGGTTGCTTGAATTTCATGGTGGAAAAAGCTGGACCGGTCAGAAGGGTAGCGACGCCTATCCCTTAAAATGCCCGCTTGGTTTCCCCCCACCGATTACCCAAGAAGATTTGCCACCAAGGCCGTCCAACCGGTCTGATGAGAGGCCCCCACGCCACGGCCGGTATCGCCGTGAAAATATTCATAAAACAAAAGATAATCGCGAAAATGCGGATCGTTTTGCATCTTTTCACAGTGGTTGAAAACGGGCCTGCAGCCGTCAGCTCCGCGGAGAAAAAGCGCCGCCAGTCGGCGGGACAGCTCTCCCGCCGCTTCCGCAATGGTGACAAAATTGCCGGATCCGGTGGGGCATTCGATTTTGAACTCGTCCCCGTAATAGGTGTGAAACTCACGCAAGGAATCCACCAAGAGGAAGTTGACCGGCAGCCAAATCGGCCCGCGCCAGTTGGAGTTCCCGCCGAACAGGCCGGAGTCCGACTCCGCCGGCTGATAGGCAACGCCCAGCTTCATCCCGCTGCATGGGAAGACGTAGGGGTGCGTTTCGTGCTCCTTGGATAAGGCGCGAACTCCATAGTCGGAAAGGAACTCGGTTTCATCGAGCATCCGGCGGAGCAGACGTTTCATCCGGCTGCCCCGGAGAAGGGACAAAAGATGCCGCTCGTTCTTGCCGGACTCATCCCAGCGGGAAACCAGCCTTGCCAGATCGGGGCGATTTTTCAGCAACCAGCGTAGTCTTTTGGTAAACTCGGGCACCTTTTCCAGCAGTTCGCGCTCCAGGACCTCGACGGCAAAAAGCGGAATTAATCCCACCATGGACCGAACCTTCAGGGGCATCAGACGTCCATCGGGCAAATTCAGAACGTCGTAATAAAATTCATCCTCTTCGTCCCAAAGTCCGATTCCGCATTCCCCGATGTTGTTCATCGCCTCCGCGATATGGAGGAAATGCTCAAAAAACTTCGTCGCAATGTCCTCATAGACCGTGTTGTGCTGAGCAAGTTCCAGCGCGATGCGCATCAGGTTGAGCGAATACATCGCCATCCAGCTGGTGCCATCCGCCTGATTGATGAAGCCGCCCGTCGGCAACGGTTTGCTCCGGTCAAAAACGCCAATGTTGTCGAGGCCAAGAAAGCCGCCTTGGAAAATATTCCGACCCTGGGCATCCTTGCGGTTCACCCACCAGGTGAAATTGAGCATCAGCTTATGGAAGACACGCTCGAGAAAAGCCAGATCTCCGACCCCGGTCTGCGTCCGGTCCATCAGGAAAACCTTCAACGAAGCCCAGGCATGGACGGGGGGATTGACGTCCCCAAAGGCCCACTCATAAGCCGGCAACTGGCCGTTGGGATGCATGTACCATTCCCGGGTCATGAGCAGGAGCTGCGACTTGGCAAACTCGGGATCCACTCCCGCGAAGGCCACGGCGTGAAAAGCCAGATCCCAGGCGGCATACCAGGGATACTCCCATTTGTCGGGCATCGAGATGATGTCGGCGTTGTTCAGATGCCGCCACTCGGCATTGCGTCCATGCCAGCGTTGGTCGGGAGGGGGCGGCTGGGTGGGGTCGCCTCTTAGCCATTCCGGCAGATCATAATAATAAAACTGCTTGCTCCAGATCAACCCGGCATAGGCCTGACGCTGCACTAGGCGGGCATCCTCCGACGCCAATCCAGCCTGCACCCCACCATAAAACTCATCGGCCTCCGTCCGGCGCAGTTCGATGAGCTCGTCAAAGGACGCAAAGGGGTTATCCTCCGAGGGGGGCCGCAAACAAACCCGCAAGCGCACTGATCCTCCGGCGGGAACGACCCGGCGACACCTCGCCATGACCTTGGTGCCGATCTGGGCGGGATTCACCGCCGCAGGATTTCCCTCCACCACAGCTTCGTGAAAGGCATCTTTGTAAAAGCCGGGGGCCGGATTCCCAAAGATACGGGGATTGGTTTCGTTTTCGGAAAAAAGCCAATGGTCGACCCCTTCGACATGAAATTCATACTCCCCCACCCGTGGATGGGTCGCGCGCACAAATCCGGAATCGGTCAAACGGGCTTCCGGTCGCCGGGCGTTCGTGCGCCATGTCCAGAAATTGCGAAACCAAAGCTGCGGCAGCAAAAAGACCTCCGCGTCCTCCGGGCCGCGGTTCCACACCGTGATCAACATGTTCACGGCATGCGGGCTGGCCTTTGCGTATTCGACAAAGACATCAAAATACCGATCGTCTGCAAACAAACCGGTGTCGAGGAGCTCGTATTCGAGTTGGTCTTTTCCGCGCTCCCGGTTTTTCGCCAAAAGGTCTTCGTAGGGAAATGCCCGCTGGGGATATTTGTAGAGCATTTTCAGCCACGAGTGCGACGGGGTGGCATCGAGGTAATAATACAATTCCTTGCAGTCCTCCCCGTGATTGCCCTCGCTGTTGGTCACACCGAAGAGACGTTCCTTGAGGATCCGGTCTTTGCCATTCCAAAGGGAGAGGGACAGGCAGAGGCGTTGATGATTGTCGCTGTATCCTGCGATCCCATCCTCACCCCACCGGTAGGCCCGGGCCCTCGCTTGTTCGTGCGGGAAATAGTCCCAGGCGTTCCCGTCCGCGCTGTAATCTTCCCGCACCGTGCCCCACTGACGCTCGCTCAAATAAGGCCCCCATTTGCGCCAGAGACCGTTGTCATCGGTGCACAATTTTTCTTCGGCGAGTCGCCGTTGCTCCGCTCTCGTTTGAGGTCGTGAATTGTCCATGGTTGGCGTGAAGGGAAAACCCTAACCCACAGGCGGTGCGGCGTGCCGTACTTTTCTCCATCACCTTTTTAGCGGATGATCCTTGAACCGAGGCCCGGTCACGTATTCTTTGTCCCCATGCAATCGGCCAACCTCAAAGCCGGGACGTTTCGTACGGCGTTTGTGCTCCTCCTCGTTCTGGGGATATCCCTGCTTTTTCTCGCGGTCATCTGGCCATTTCTGAAAGCCCTTCTGCTCGGTGCGCTGCTGGCCGGGCTCTGCCATCCGCTCTTCCGATGGGTGACGCGCCTTTGCGGAGGCCGTCGCTCCCTGGGCTCGGCGCTAACCCTGCTCATCCTGTTTTTCCTGATAATCGGTCCCATCAGCGCGTTTGTCGGCGTGGTGGTCAAACAGGCCATTGACGTCAGTGAGCACGCGATCCCTGCGGTGCAAAAATACCTGGGATCTGCTTCCACCTTTGACGTGCACGACTTTCTCGTGAAGCGCTTCCCCATGGCCGCGGATTTTGTCCCCAGCCAGGAAGAAATCATCAACAGCATCGGTACGGCGGCCGGGGCGGTCGGGGGCTACCTGGCCTCCAGCGCCTCCAGCATTGGGGCGGGCACGGCCACCTTTCTCCTCAATTTCTTCGTTATGATTTACGCCATGTTCTTCTACCTGAAGGACGGACGGAAAATCCTCGAAAAGATTTTTTACTACATGCCTCTGAGCAACGAGGACGAAAACCGCATGCTCGAACGTTTCGTCTCCGTCACCCGGGCCACGATCAAGGGGACCATGTTGATTGGGCTCATTCAAGGGGCCCTCGCCGGCATTGCGTTCTATTTTGCCGGCATCAATGGCGCGGCCTTCTGGGGCACCGTCATGGTGATTCTTTCCGTGGTGCCGGGGATCGGGGCCGCCCTCGTCTGGGTGCCGGCCGTCGTCTACCTTTACCTTATTGACCAGCCTCTTCCGGCCACCATACTCTTCCTTTGGTGCGCCGCAGTGGTCGGGACCGTCGACAATGTCCTCCGCCCCACTTTGGTCGGCAAAGATGCGGAAATGCCTGACTTGCTCATTATGATTGGCACCCTCGGCGGCCTTTTCCTCTTCGGCCCGATGGGGTTCATCGTGGGTCCGATTGTCTGCGGGCTTTTCCTCACCGCCTGGGATATTTATGGCACAGCTTTCCGCCATATTCTGCCCCCGGTGAAAAATCTGAAGACGGGCGAGACCCCGGCCGAGGAAATCGGCACTCCGATTCCCGACGTAGTAGCGGCGCCCCCACCGCCGGGCCCCAAAACCAACCGACGAAAAAAGCGCTGATCCCCAGGAATCCAGGACCCCCTCCCCGCGTCAATGCCGGGGAGTGGCGGAACTTCCGCTCACCACGTGACGATACAGTCCTTGCCCGTATATTGCGTGCTCAGCGGGGTGTATTGATGGAATTCAATGGCCGTTCCGTCCGGGTCATGCAGCCACATCTGCCAGGAATGGTCGGAACCCAATTTCGGCTCGGTCGTTTCGATTCCCTTGGCGGTCAAATCCCGCCGCAAAGTCTCCAGGTCGTCCGTCTCCAGACAGATGTGGCCAATCTGGGCCACTCCCCCGGAAGCCTCTTCCCGAAGAAAGACCTCGATGAACTGGGCTTCAGAAACCTTGAGGTAAAATCCGAAAAGCTCCCCCTGGCGGATGAAGCGAAACTGCACGGAAAGTCCCAGACCGACGCAATAAAACTGCCGCGTCCGTTCGAGGTCCCGGGAAAAAATGCAAACGTGGGCAAGGGACTTGATCATACCTTTACCTCACCCGCACCATTTCTTCCTCCGCATAAGCCTCCTCCTCGATTTCTTCGAGGGGCGCGAAACGATCACTGCGGAATCCCATTTCCTGGCTCGCCCCTTCGGCCATGTAGGGGTCATCTGGATTGTGCAGTTCTTCCAGCAACACCAGATACGAAATGTCATTGGCTCCGCCTGCCGAACTCGTCACAGCAGAGCGTCCGATGGAAACCTCGCGCACCGTGTAAATCTCATCCTTGCGCGGCAGTTGTCGGTAAATGTGCCGCACTGTGGCGGAGAAATCGTCGTTGATGCAGGCGACTTTCTGACCTTTGTCGAACATGTCGGAAACTTAAGTCCGACGACCGCTCCGCGCGAGAAATTTCCACGGGAAGCAACCAACGGCCCTCCCAGCAACGATGCTCCCGGGTAAGAGTATGAGCACTAAAAAATCTGCCAGAAAAACCCCCATCCGGAAACCCGCCGCCAGAAAAGCTCCTGCCAAAAAACCGGCAGCTGCCTCGGTCAAAAAAGCGGTGAGCAAAGCCGGGACCAATGTCACCAAGACCGTAGCTCCCCCACCGAAGAAGACGACGTCTCCCCAGCCGAAAAAGACGATGGAACCCAAGCCCATCAGGACCAATCCGGCGAAAAAAGATGTCGGCATTTTCGGGGTGATCCAGAAGAACATCCAGGAGGGAATTTCCGTTCTCACCGAGACCATCCTTCCCACCCCGAAGCGTACACCGCGCAGGCGATGACCGAAGAAGGGGGGCTTCGTGGCCTCTGCAATGGCGGGGCCTAAGCGACGCACAGATTAACCTTCCAGCCTCCTACCGTGCGCAGGTAGATTGCCGTTCGCATGGACATCCTCGCCTGTGATCTTCCCGGCATTCCGAAACTCCGCAGTGGCAAAGTGCGCGAGGTCTTCGACCTTGGCGACAGCCTGCTTTTTGTCGCGACCGACCGAATTTCCGCTTTCGACTGCATTCTGCCCAACGCCATTCCCCGCAAGGGAGAAGTCCTCACGCAGATCTCGTCGTTCTGGTTTGAGAAGCTCGATTTTGTCGAGAACCACGTTATCGCGACGCACTTTCGCCACTTCCCCGAAGTCCTGAAACCCTTCGAGGAGATGCTTGCCGGGCGATCCATGATCGTGAAAAAAGCCCTGCCCCTCCCCGTCGAATGTGTCGCACGTGGTTACCTCGCCGGGTCCGGGTGGAAAGAATACCGGGAGCACGGCACCCTGGCCGGACAGCCCCTGCCCGCCGGCCTCCGGCAGGGCGATCGGCTGCCTGAGACCATTTTTACGCCGGCGACGAAGGCGGAATCCGGCCATGACGAAAACATCACCTGGCGGCAATGCCGGGCGATCCTGGGGGACGAGATTGCCCTCCAGGTTCGGAAATGGACGACCGAACTCTACGAGCACGGCAGGGCCTACGCGGCGGGACGGGGCATTATCGTCGCCGACACCAAATTCGAATTTGGCATGTTCGACGGCGAGGTGGTCCTGATCGACGAGGTTCTTACCCCGGATTCCTCCCGCTTCTGGCCCGAGAGTGAATATACCCCCGGTGGAAGTCCTCCGAGTTTTGACAAACAATTTGTGCGCGATTACCTCGAAGGCCTTGATTGGGACAAACAACCCCCGGCCCCACCGCTTCCGCCGGAGATCGTCACCCGCACCTCCTCCAAATATTTGGAAGCCTACGAACGCCTGACGGGACTGGCGCTGTAGAGACCGTCCAAAAACGGGAGGGATGCGGGGTGATTCGTCCCGCATGCGCTCAGGTTCTCGCATCCCAGGCGGCAAGGGCCTGCCGCCCTCCAAAAGCAGAGCGCTATAGCCAATATTATCGCCGTTTGCTGGCATTCGGTAGGGGCGGCACACCGCTGCCGCCCGAGGGCGCGAAGGGCCTCGCTCCCCTCCAAGGTTCGTCGCGTGGCGGCAAGGGCCTGCCGCGCTCCAGCAATAGACTTTTCGGACAGCGTGCAGCCCGGGTTACGGCGGCGCAGCCGCGGCCTTCACCACTTTGCGGGCCTCGGCGACAAGCAGGTTGCAAGCTTCTGCACAAAGCAGCGGGACGGGCGCTTGGGCTGGAGGCGTTGCCTGAACCGGAGACGGTACCCCGGGCGAGATCGGCCAAAGGATTTTTCGCAGGCACCCGGGATGGCAAAAATCCCCCACCAACTTCACCGCCTGCTCGTCGGTGATCTTTTTGGTCACCGCATACATCCCGGTCTGACGATCCAGCGTTTCCCGCAGCGGCACCGGCCGGAGTTCCGCCAGTTGCTCAGCCCGTGCGGTGCCGACGGCCGCCGGATAGAAAAAATCCAGGGTGAGGAGAACCTGTTCGATGGTGGAGAGCTCCAATCGCCAGCCATGGGCCAGGTTGGGCGCGGTTTTGAGGGGACGGTAACGCCCCTCGTCGTCATAACGCGTGAGCACGATCGCGTCGTGGGGGTCGGCGTAAAGTTTAAGTCCCTCGCGACCGGCGTCGTCGACATGCGTGAGGACAAACCCCGGCTCAATGTACACCTCGCCGATGGTCAGCCCCCCGGCCGTGAGAGTCGCGACAAGAAATTCAGCGTTCCGCCCCACGGGTTAGCGCGCCCCCGCTCCAGCCCGAACGATCTCGGGCACTTTGCCGGCCTTGTCCACCTGCCATTCATACGGAGGGGTGAAAACCTTATCATCCCCCTTCGCAATCTTCCCGGTGCAGTCCTTATAAATATTCTTCACCGCTCTCACCTTCCCCCCATCTTCGCCATAACAGGGATTCTGGACCTTTTCGTAATAATTCCCTTCGCTCAAAATCTCCGCATGCTCCCGGGCATTGGAGCAATACGAGTTTCCGCTGCAGGTGAAAAAATTATTATACATGTGGACCAGAGCTTTACGGGCAGCGGGCATGCGCTGGTCGCAATTTTCCGCCCACCAATTGTGATGCAGCGTCACCTTGGCTTTGTTCTTGTGTTTCTTTTTATCCCGCCCCATCGCCAGCATGGTAAAGCGGTGTTCAGGCTGCTTGGTGTAGGAGAACTTGCACCAGGAAACGGTGACGAGATCAGCGCCCTCCGTGATATCGACGCAGCCATCGCCACAATCGTGAAACGTGCAGTGGTCGATCCAGATATTCTTGCCGCCACGAATGGTAATGCCGTCGCCCCCACCCTTCCCCTTTTTCCCCATAGGATTGGTGAAAGTCAGATTGCGAATGATGACATTTTGCGTGCCCCCGCCGAGCATCAAAGCCCCGATCAGGGTGGCGTTGGCATCCTTTCCCACCAGCGTCTTATTGGAGGTCAGGTTGGAAAAACCAATATTCAGAGCCCCCTCCACGTTAATCACCAGAGGTTCTTTGAGAGCCACGAAGCCGCGAAATTCCTCAGCGGTGCGGGCCGTCACGATCCGCCCGCCCGCGCCACCCGTGGCACCGCCTCCAAAGCCATCCTGCGCAAGGGCAGGGCCAACCACAATCAAGACGACGGCAAAAAAAGAGGGCAACCACTTGAGGAACACTCGGCAATCATCGCGAATTCTCAAAGTTTGTCGAATTCTGGAACCAAAATCGCATATCTTTTCCAAAAACAGCTATTTCCCCAGTCCTGCTTTCTGCTATACGGACTTCGTTATGAGAGCGATTTTTGCGGCGTTCCTTCTCGTTGTCGGGCCCGGCCTTTCGCATGCCCGAGCGGAAAGCAAGATATGGACGGCTTCAGGAACTTCCGCCTGGGATACTCCAGAAAATTGGTCTCCTTCGGGAGCTCCAACCCCCGCAGACGAGGCCGAGATTAACAACAGCGGCACGGCTGTGTTTAATGGAGGAAGCACCACAATTGGAATCCTCCGGGTGGGCAATACGGAGGACAGCTCGGGGGGATGGCAGGTTTCCGCCGGCACGTTCAACAGTGATTCAGGCTTCATCGGGAACGCCCTGAATTCCCAAGCCACGGCCACGATCAGCAGCGGCACCTGGCAGAATGCCAATGAAGTTCATGTCGGTTTTTCCGGCACGGGGACACTGACGATTGATGGAGGGCTGGTCACCAACACCTACGGCTTCATGGGAACAAACGCGGGCTCGTTCGGATCCGTGACGATGAACAGCGGAACCTGGCAAAATACCAACGAGTTTTATGTCGGCGAGTCGGGCACCGGAAATTTTGCCCTCAACGGAGGATTGGTCTCGAATACTTTCGGCTACGTCGGGACGGCCCTCGGTTCTCAGGGCATCGCGACAGTAGCTGGTGGCACGTGGAATAATTCCGCTGGGCTCTACGTCGGCAACTCCGGCGCAGGAACCTTGGCCCTGATCGATGTTGGCGTTGTGACGGTAGACTCGGGCACGGGAACCCTCATCCTGGGGGACCAGGTGGACTCTGCTGGCACTCTTAACTTCGGGATGGGTGGAGCAGCAGGTTCCCTCCAAGCTGCCGAAGTGGCTGGCGGAGCAGGCACGGCCGACGTGGATTTCAATCACACAGGATCCGTTACCTTCGATACCCGGCTCACCGGAAGTCTTGCCGTAGCCAAAAACGGAACGGGCACCACCGTCTTAACCGGCAGCAACAGCTATACTGGAGGAACAACCATCACCTCCGGGACGCTCGCCGCAGGAAACAACGCGGCCATGGGCACTGATACGGTCACGATCTCCGGCGGGGTCTTCGTGGTCCAGGTGGACGTGACAGTTGAAAATACCGTGATTCTTTCCGGCGGAGCGTTCGATCGCGAGTTGACCATCGGCCAGGATCTGGCGAACGCGGTGGATGCCGTTAGCTCGTTCGCCGGGGGCACCCCAAACACCACCGCAAGTCTGTTGGATGGCACGCTGTCTGCCGCCACCACCCTCACTACAGGTTTCTCGGCCACATCAGCCGCGCTGAACGACGCCAACCGCCTGAGCGACGTCTATCATTTCGAAGGCACGGGCACCGATATTTTCGTTTTGGAACTTTCCCTCTCATCCGTGGGGCCGGGTACGTATCTGGCCTGGTTGAACGGCAGCAATCAATGGGCGAACGCTGTTGAAGGGAATACCGGAAACAATGCCACCGGGGCACAACTGGGTTTCATCGGTTCATTCACGCTGTTCCAAACCACCTATGGTGGAGACCTCGACAGCTATATCGGCGCGTACGGAGTGGACACTGCCACCGGCTCAACTTGGGCCGTGCTGAACCATAACAGCGACTTCGCGATTCTCCCCGAACCATCGACAGCCGCGCTCGTGGCCGTAGGAAGTCTCTGCTGGATTGTCGGCCTCCGCCGCCGGAAACACTAGGCGACGATTGAACTCCCGAAAATTCGCCGCTAGCCAGGCAATTGCAGTCGGCCGATTTGATCGGCACTTGTGCATCGCCCGAAGCCAGAAAATCAGACGTGCTTGCGCCGCTTGACCCGGAGCTGGGCGAGAGACTTGAGCATTGCCGCCTGGGCGGCGGCGTGACCTTCCTCATCGATATGCTCTTCGTTGAGGGCGGCCTCAGCGCGACGCATGGCTTCCTCGGCAGCTGCTTCGTCGATGTCGTTTTCGGGCACGGCCATGTCGGTCAGCACCGAAACTTTTTCTCCGGTCACTTCGACAAACCCTTCACCCACCGCAAGGCGGGTTTCTTCGCCATTTTTGGTGATGCGCAGTTCGCCCGGCAGCAATTGGGTCATGAGTCCCACGTGCTGGGGAAGAATACCCAACTCCCCCTCCGCGCCGGGAATCACAACGGATTCCACGTCGTCGGAGTAGGTCCGGGCTTCGGGAGTGACAATTTCGAGTCGGAGAGTGGCCATGGGATTTTTGATTTAAGATTTAGGATTTTCGCTGTGCCCGACTTCCGAATTCCTTCGGAAATCAAACATCACACATCATAAATCTCCTTACTCCTTGATCATCTCGATGCCGCCCTTCATGTAGAAATTGCCCTCGGGCACTTCGTCGTGTTTGCCCTCGAGGATTTCTTTGAAGCCGCGGATCGTGTCTTGAATGCTGACGTATTGGCCAGGAGTGCCGGTGAAGATTTCCGCCACGTGGAAAGGCTGCGACAGGAAACGCTGGATTTTGCGGGCGCGGAACACGGTGAGCTTGTCTTCGGGAGAAAGCTCGTCCATGCCGAGAATCGCGATGATGTCCTGCAGTTCCTTGTAGCGCTGGAGCACTTTTTGCACGCCGCGGGCGACGCCATAATGCTCTTCGCCCACGATGTCGGCGGAGAGCGCCTTCGAGGTCGAAGCGAGCGGATCCACCGCAGGGTAAATTCCCAGCTCGGCAATGGAACGTTCGAGAACGAGGGTGGAGTCCAGGTGAGCAAAGGTGTTGGCTGGCGCGGGGTCGGTCAAGTCATCCGCCGGAACATACACCGCCTGAACGGAGGTGATGGAACCCTTGGTCGTCGAGGTGATGCGTTCCTGCAGGTCGCCCATTTCGGCGGCCAGCGTAGGCTGGTAACCGACGGCGGACGGCGTGCGGCCGAGCAGCGCGGACACTTCGGCACCCGCTTGCGAGAAACGGAAGACGTTGTCCACGAAGAGCAACACGTCCTGGTTTTTTTCGTCGCGGAAATACTCCGCCATGGAGAGGGCGGTGAGAGCCACGCGGAGACGGGCGCCAGGAGGTTCGTTCATCTGACCGTACACCAGGGCAACCTTTGATTTGGAGAGGTCGTCCTGCACGATGACGCCAGCCTCGCTCATTTCGTGGTAAAGATCGTTGCCCTCACGGGTGCGTTCGCCGACACCGGCGAAGACGGAGAACCCGCCGTGCGCCTTGGCGATGTTGTTGATGAGTTCGAGAATGACAACCGTCTTGCCGACACCTGCACCACCGAAAGCGCCGGCTTTGCCGCCCTTGATGAAAGGACAGATGAGATCGATGACCTTGATGCCGGTCTCGAGGATCGAGGCCTTGGTGTCCTGCTCGATGAGCGGAGGAGCGTGGCGATGGATCGGGTATTTTTTCGTGAAGGTGACCGGACCGCGTTCGTCGGTGGGTTCGCCCACGACGTTGAAAATGCGGCCAAGGATGCCTTCGCCCACGGGGACGGAGATGGGAGCGCCGGTATTGAGCACTTCCGTGCCGCGCTTGAGACCTTCCGTGCTGCTCATGGCGATGGCACGCACCCAGCTCTCACCGAGATGCTGCTGCACTTCGAGCGTGAGCTTCACGGTTTCGCCGCCCACTTCGAAGTGAACCTCCAGGGCGTCGTAGATTTTGGGGATGGGGCCGTCTGCCGGATTAAATTCGGCGTCCACGACGGGTCCGATGACTTGGACGATTTTTCCTTTGGTGCTCATGGTGATGGGTGTTTTTAGCCGAGCGCGAGCTGCGCGGTGGCGATTTCGAGAAGTTCGGTGGTAATGGCGGCCTGGCGCGCCTTGTTGTATTCGAGAGTGAGATCCTTGACGAGCTGCTTGGCATTGTCCGTCGCGCTTTTCATCGCGACCATGCGGGCGCTGTGTTCGGAAGCACGGGTGCCTAGGACCATCTGGTAAAGTTCGTAGTGCACGTAGTAGGGCACGATGGCGTCGAGGATGCTTTGGGCATCGGGCTCGAACAGGCCACCGCCCTCCGCGTCGGGCAAGGGCTGGTCACCCGAGGTGAGCAGGCCAGCTTCTTCGAGGCTGGTGATGGGCAGGAGCGAAATGGCCATCGGCTTCTGCACGAGCGTGTTGACAAACATCGGGAACATCACCGTGACCTTGTCCACATCGCCGGAAAGAAATTTCTCGATGGCAAACTTGGAGATGGCCTTGGTTTCGAGAAAACTCGGCTGATCCTTGAGCGCGAAATCCGCGATCATCTTGCGTTTCGTGCGGGCAAGGAACTGAGTGCCCTTGCGACCGACCGAAACAAAACTCGTCGTATTCCCATCGAGGTTCAGGACCTCGCGGAAAAGGTTGGTATTAAGACCGCCGCAAAGTCCCTTGTCGGTGCTGAGCAGGATGACGAGTTCGTTTTTGACCTCCCGTTTTTCCAGGAGCGGGTGCAGGCTGGGATCCACCCGGTCGCGCAGGGAAACCAGCACGCGGTTCAGCAACTCCGCGTAAGGACGGCCGTTGAGCGCCGCCTCCTGCGCCTTGCGCATTTTCGAGGCAGCGACCATCTGCATCGCCTTGGTGATCTGGGCGGTGTTTTTTACCGACTTGATGCGTCGGCGGATGTCGCGAAGGGAGGCCATTTTTTAGAGAATCGGAGATCGAAGAACGGGAATCGGATTAGCGGAAGATGACCTTGAACTCTTCGAGGGCGGCTTTGAGTTCCTTGGTGATTTCTTCGTCGATTTGTTTCTTTTCCAGAATGCGACCAAGGAGGGCTTCCTTGCGGGTGGTGAGGAATTCCTGAAGTTTGTTCTGGAACTCCTTCACGCGATCCACGGGGATTGGATCGACGTAGCCATTTTGCATGGACCAAAGAATCGCGGCCTGCAGTTCGACGGGAAGCGGATTGTATTGCGGCTGTTTGAAAAGCTCCACGATTCGAGCCCCGCGGTCGAGGGTCGCCTTGGTGCGGGCGTCGAGGTCGGAACCGAACTGGGCGAAGGCGGCCAATTCACGATACTGGGCGAGGTCGCCCTTGATCTTGCCGGCCACCTGTTTCATCGCCTTGATCTGCGCGGCGGAACCCACACGGGACACCGAAAGACCGACCGAAATGGCAGGGCGGATACCCTGGTAGAACAAGTCGGTTTCCAGATAGATCTGACCGTCGGTGATGGAGATCACGTTCGTCGGAATGTAGGCCGAGACGTCACCTGCCTGGGTCTCGATGATGGGCAGGGCGGTAAGGGAACCGTTGCCGTATTTCTCGCCAACGCGGGCGGAACGTTCGAGCAGGCGGCTGTGGAGATAAAAAACGTCGCCGGGATACGCTTCGCGGCCGGAGGGGCGCTTGAGGAGCAGCGACACCTGACGGTAAGCGGCGGCGTGTTTTGTCAGATCATCAAACACGATAAGCGCGTCCTGGCCGTTGTTCATAAACCACTCCCCAAGAGCGGCGCCGGCGAACGGGGCGATGTATTGATTGGTGGCGCTGTCCGAGGCGGAAGAGGCAACGATGATCGTGTATTTCAGCGCGTCGTTTTCCTCGAGAACGCCAATGACGCGGGCGATGTTGGCATTCTTCTGGCCGATCGCGACGTAGATAGAATAAAGCGGGCGGAAGGTGGGATCGCCGCTGGCTTCGCCGGCTTTGTTGGCCTTGGCTTGGTTGAGAATGGTGTCAACCGCAATGGTGGTCTTGCCGGTCGCACGGTCACCGATGATCAGCTCACGCTGACCGCGGCCAATGGGAATCATCGCGTCAATAGCCATGATGCCGGTCTGCACGGGCTGGGTGACGCTCTTACGGCGAATGATGCCGGGGGCAATTTTTTCGACAGGATAGAATTCCGTGGATTCAATCGGACCCTTGCCGTCGAGCGGCACGCCGAGGGAGTCGACGACACGGCCGAGCATGCCTTTGCCGACAGGGATCTGGAGGAGTTTGCCGGTGGTTTTGACTTCGTCGCCTTCCGAGACGGAAGTGTAGTCGCCGAGAATAATGGCACCGACCTCGGTTTCCTCGAGGTTGAGCGCGAGGCCGTAGAGTCCGCCGGGGAACTCCAGCATTTCGTTCAGCATGGCGTCGCTGAGACCTTCGATCTTGGCCACGCCGTCGCCGACTTCACGAACCGTGCCGACGTTGGTTTTGGTGGTGGAAGCGGCTTGGATGCCCTCAATCTTCGCTTCGAGTTGTTGCAGGATGTTGCTCATGGATGGACCGGGATTTTAAATTTGTTTGGAAAGGATGGAAAGGCGGCTGCTGATGCTGCCGTCCCAGACGTCGCTGCCGAGCTTGATGCGCAAGCCCCCAAGCAACGCGGGGTTGATGAGAAATTCGGTCGTGATGTCACCGCCGAATTTTTTCTGGAGATTGCCGGTGATTTCTTTCACCGAGGAAGGGTCGAGCGCAACCGGGCTTTCGATCACAGCGTGGCGCTTGGAGAGTTCGAGCCGCACGAGTCGGGCGAATTCTTTGAGGATTGCGAGATAGCTGCGAGGCCGCTCGGCGACGAGGGCGCTGGAGATTTCCTCCGCGCGGCTGGCATTCACATGGCCATTCACCAGGCTGAGTCGAAACAACTCACGAGCGGTGCGGCGGGCTTCCCGGCTAATCTTCATGGGTGGGTCAGGCGGCGAGTTGGCGGGAGGTTTCTTCGGAGAGACGCTTTTGGTCCTCCGGGGTGATGACCTTGCCAACCACCTTGGCGGTGGTGTGAACGACGAGTTCGACCATTTCTTTTTTAACTTCGGCGACCATCTTATGGCGCTCCTGGACGATGCCTTCGTGCGCCTTGGCGATGATGCCCTCGGCGTCCTTGATGGCCTGTTGGAGCTGTTTCTGAGTGTGGGCTTCCGTGCTGGTGCGGGCTTCCTCGATGAGACGAGTGGCCTCTTCGTTGGCCTTGCGCAGGACCTCCTGATAACGGAGTTCCGCCTCGGCGAGCTGCTTTTTGATTTTTTCCGCGTTGTGCTGGCCTTCTTCGATGCGGCGGCGACGCTCGTTGAGGACTTCGAGAATCGGGCCGAAGGCGTATTTTTTCAGCACCCAATAAACGATCAGGAAAAGAATGATCTGGGCAATGAACTTGCCCCAGGAGACGCCAAAAGTTGTAAAAATTTCCATAATATCAGAAAACAGCGGAGGCTGATCGTCCGGGGATCGTCCTGATGGGACGACCCCCGGAGAAGATCATTACTTACCGAGAAGGTTCATGATCAGGGCGTAAATCGCGATGGCTTCCGCCAGCGCCATGCCCAGAATGGCCAGAGGCAGAACCTTGCCGAAAGCGCCGGGATTACGACCGACGGCTTCGACGGCTTTGGCGCCGATCAGACCGATGCCGATGGCCGCACCCATGCCGGCGACGGCGAGGGGAAGGCTACCAGTGACGCCGGAAGCTGCGACTGCATCAGCGGCGAGAAGGAGTGGAGTTGTCATGTTTTCTAGTTGGTTGTGTTGTTATTTCCGCCGCCCGCAGTCTTGCCACGGTCCCGGCAGGAAAAGTGTTTAGGTCAGTGATGCGCTTCCTCTTCGTCGTGGGTGGTGGAGAGCTGGATATACACCGAGCAAAGAAGGACAAACACCATGGCCTGGAGCAGGCCGACCAGCAATTCGAGGAAATAAAAGGGAATGGGAACGATCACACTGATGATCGCCGACATCCAGCCCGGCATACCAAGGGTCTGACCCAGGGTGATCATGGTGGTGAGCAGGTTTTCGCCAGCGAAGACGTTGCCGAACAGACGCAGGGAGAGCGAAATAGGGCGGAAGCCGATGGAGACGATTTCAATGATTCCGACGAAGAAAAAGATCGGGGCGAGCAACATGGCCATGACACCCGTCATGCCACCCTTCACGCCAAACTCATGCTTCAAAAATCCCCAGACGCCCACCTCGGAGAATGTCCAGTAGGCCCAGAAACACATGAAGATGACCGCCATGCCGAGGGTCATATTCAGATCCGCCGTGGTCGGGCGCAGAATGGGCACGTCCACGTGGGAGATGTAGCGGAAACTGCCGGTCACTTCCCCCCACCCGATCGACCCCACGCCGGGGAAAAGTCCGAACCAGTTGGCGGTGAGAATAAAGAGAAAGAGCGTGGCGAGCAGGCTGAAAACTTTACCGACCATGTGTTTGCCAACAATCCCTTCCAGCGTGTCGTAAAGAATCACCATCACAGCCTCAAACATGTTCTGGGACGGGCCCGGGATAATCTCCAGGCGACGGGTGGCCTGACGAGCCAGGTAGATGATTGTCGCGACGACAATGAAAGTGGCAACGATCGAATTGGTCAGCCACTCGAGATACGAAACCCCAAGGTGTTCCTCGCTGAAGCTGGGAGCGTTCAACGTGAGACCGGCGGCAATAATGGACGGGAAAGTCATCGGGAGAGTTTTTCGAGACACCAGGGAAGCGCGACCTCGACGAGACTGGAGAATCCCGTCGCCACTTCCTTCCATTTATCTGGTTCGGGCGAAAGAAAACCAACTATCAGACCAACTTATGTCTGCAAGCGTTTTTCGAAAAAAACCTGAAAAAGTTCATGAGGATTTCCCACTGCGGGCGAGTTCGACCAGTTGATCCACATCGACGAGTCCGACCAACTGCCCACTGCCATTGACCACCGGAAGAAGCGGTTGCTGGGTCTTTTGCATCGTTTCGAGCGCATCCTCCAGGGCGGTATCCGTGCGCAGGGTTTCGACCTTTTTGGCACATTCGGACGCCGGTGTTTCGGCCGGCCGGTGGCCAGCCGCTTCCAACAATTCGCCGCGTTCGGCAAAGCCCCGGAATTCCAAATCCTCGCCCACCAGAGGGAAGACATTTTGATTGCTCCCGAGGAGCACGTTGGAGAGTTCGCCGAGCGGCATGGATTCGGCCAGGGTGTCGTAGCGGGTTTCCATGATTTCCCCCACGCGATAATTGCGCGCAGCCTCCCGCATTTTGGCATAGGTCAGTTCCTGCTGGGCTCCGATAAAAACAAAAACTCCGATCACCATCAGCATCGGGTTGCCTTGCAGGGCCGCCAGCACAAAAAGCACCGCAATGCCCTGCCCCACCCGGGCCGCAATGAGAGTGGCCAGGGAATGCCGGAGGCGCGTGGCCAGCAGCGCCCGCAACACACGCCCGCCATCCATCGGAAATGCCGGAATCATATTGAAAGCGATGAGCAGGCAATTCAACTTCAGCAGGCCAGCAATCAAGCCCTCGCCCGCCGAAATATCCAGCAAATCATTCCAGTGGATTTTCTCCGCCGGAAGGAGCAAAAGACCGGCAACAATTGCCACATTCACCGCCGGCCCTGCCACCGCGATCACCAATTCCTGCCACGGCGAGGACGGCATTCTTTCCAACCTCGCCAAGCCCCCAAGCGGCAGCAGGGTAATGTCCGGCGTGCGAATCCCAAAGGCGCGCGCCGCGAAAGCATGGCCAAACTCATGCAACAACACGCAGAAGAAGAGCAGCAGCACAAAGACGACCGATGTCTGCGCGCCTTCCCAACCGTCACTGAGATAGCCCATCCACGCATACAGTCCCACCAGCAACACGAAGGTCGCATGAATGCGCACCTGAATGCCGGAAACCGTCGCAACGCGAAATGACCACTTCACGCTGCACAATTGCCCAGTCAGGCTCACAGACAAGCGGAAACCCGTGAAAAATCCATGGACAAGCGGGGATTCCGCACGAATCTTTCGGCACCCCCTATGCGTGTCCCCTCCGTCCAACCCTGCCAGCTCAGGCCGTGCGTGGAGGAGACACTCGGGCACTTTTCCACGCGTAACCCATTGATCCTCGTCAACGCCGTCTTCGAGCCCCGGGTCCCCTCCGCCGTTCTCTGCAACGGAGCGGCCCTCTCCGAACTTCTGACCCTCCTCCTCGACCACTGCAGTGTCATCCCTCCCTCGCGCGGTCTCACGGTGTTTGTGTTTGAAACCGACAATCCCCACGCCTGCGTGTTGCGGTTTGAACTTCATGGGGCTGCCGAAGTGACCATCCCCCGGGCGGCGCAGGAACTCGCCGCTCAACTGGGCGGAGAAACGGGCCGTCAGACCCAGGGAACAAATTCCGCCACGGCATGGTTCACCATTCCCTCTCTCTTCAGCGCCCGCAACGTCCCCCCTCCAGCAGCCACGGCACCCACCCTCGGAGACTTTTCCGTGCTGGTGGTCGAGGACAATGAAGTCAACCAGCGCGTTGCCCAGGAATGCCTCCGCCACCTCGGTTACGCCTGTCGCATCGCACAGGACGGCGAGGAGGGCGTTCATATGGCCGCTGAGAACGCTTTTGACCTGATCCTCATGGACATCCATATGCCGCTGATGGATGGCATCACGGCCACCCGCCAGATCCGGGCCCTTCCGGGAGAACATCGTCCCTTCATCGCTGCGCTCACCGCGTTCGCCCTGCCGGGCGATAAGGCCCGCTGCCTCGACTCGGGGATGGACGACTATCTCACCAAACCCTGTCGAATTGAGGATCTGGCCGGTCTCCTGACCAAGGTCGCTGCGTCTCAGAAGCGCCGTAAAAAGCAGCTGACCGCGGGTCTTTAAAAAATCCCACCCCGGGCAGGCTTTGACATCTCCTGCGCCGCCTGCCTAACGTGGCGGGCTCTATGCAAGTTCCGAAAGTCCTCGTCGCCGATCCTGTCTCCCAACGTGGTGTGGAGGAGCTCTCCTCTGGCGGCACCCTTGAAGTCATCGTCAAGACCGGCCTGCCCGAAGCCGAGATCATCAAGATCATTCCCGAATTCTCCGCCCTGGTGGTCCGCAGCCAGACGAAAGTCACCGCCGCCATCCTCGAAGCCGCGAAAAACCTGAAGGTGGTCGGCCGAGCCGGAGTGGGCGTGGACAACGTGGACGTCGACGCCGCAACCAAACGTGGGGTCATCGTGATGAACACCCCCGGCGGGAACACTATCTCCACCGCGGAGCACGCTTTTTCCCTCCTCGTCTCCATCGCCCGCAGCATCCCGCAGGCGGACGCCAGCGTGAAAGCCGGCAAGTGGGACCGCAAAAAATACGAGGGCGTGGAACTTTACGACAAAACCCTCGGCATCCTTGGCATGGGCCGCATCGGCAGCGAGATCGCCCGCCGCGCCATAGCCTTTGGCATGCGGGTCGTCGCTTACGATCCCTACCTTTCGGTCAGCAAAGCGCGCAGTCTTCAGGTCGAACTGATCGAGCAGATTGACGACCTTTTGCCGCGCTGTGATTTCCTCACCATGCACATGCCACTCACCGAGGAAACGAAGCATATGATTGATGCGCGCCGTCTTTCCCTCTGCAAAAAGGGGATCCGCATCGTCAACTGCGCCCGCGGGGGACTCATCGATGAATCCGCCCTCGGCGAGGCTCTCAAATCCAAGCAGGTCGCCGCCGCCGCCCTCGACGTTTACGAAGTCGAACCCCCGCCCGCCGACTTCCCGCTGCGCGCTCTGGACAACATCGTCTTCACTCCGCACCTCGGTGCGTCCACCGCGGAAGCCCAGGAAAATGTCGGCATCGAAATTGCCCAGGCCATCCGCGCCGCGCTCCTCGACGGCGAAATTCGCAACGCGGTCAACATGCCCAGCATCGACGCCAAGACGTTTGCCGTCGTGAAACCCTACCTCACCCTGGGCGACAAACTCGGCCGCTTTGCCGCGCAGCTGGCTCCCAATCGCAACGACCGCATCGTCATCACCTACGGCGGCAAGGCCATCGAGCTCCCGACCGACGCCATCACCCGCGCCATTCTCACCGGCTTTCTCAAGCATGCCGGCGGCGAGGAGGTCAACAGCGTCAACGTCCGCTCCATGGCTTCCACCCTCGGCATCCTCGTCGAGGAAATCAAAAGCAGCGAACAAACCGATTTCAACGAATGGCTCCACGTTGCCGTCTGGAGCGAGGACTCCAAGATCTCGCTGGGCGGGACGTTTTTCGGCGCGAAAAACGAACCCCGGATTGTGCGGCTCAACAGCCGTCCGGTCGAGGTCACTCCGAACGGCGTCGTCCTCCTTTTGGAAAATCACGACGTCCCCGGTATCGTCGGCAAAGTGGGAACCATCCTTGGCTCCCATGCGGTGAACATCGCCAGCATGTCGCTCTCCCGCAATGAAGCTGGGGGCACCGCCCTTACGTTGCTGAACCTCGACAGCGCCCCAGGCGCTGAAGTCCTCGCCAGTCTCCTGGCCGATCCCGCCATTGCGAGCGCGAAAGTGATCCAGCTTTAGGCCAAAAAGGTAGGGAGCGTTGTCCCCAACGCTCCGTGATCTCCTGCGCGACGACGGAGGGTTGGGACAACCCTCCCTACCGGATCACTTCGGCTCCGCTGGAACCTCCGGAAAGGCCAGGAGCATGGCCGAGAGTTCGGCGGCGCTGTCGAAAACATGATCCGGTTTCATCGCCTCAATGGAGCGACGGCTGTTGTAGCCCCAGGTGACCGCTGCGATGCGGATGCCGGCCTTTTGGGAAGCCTCGATGTCGCGGGTTTCGTCGCCAATGAAGAGGATGTCGGCCGCCGGAATTTTGTGAGATTTGATCACGCCTTTGATTTCGTGCGCCTTGCCCAGAAGCTTCGAGGAGCTCCGGATAAAGTCGAAGATCTCCAGATCGAATTTTTGCAGAAAGAGCCGTACATTGGCTTCGGTGTTAGACGTCACGATGCCGAGTTGATACCCGGCGGCGTGCAATTCGCGGAGCAAGCCGGGCAGGCCTTCCAACGGTTTCACTCCCGGCATCCGCGCATGAAGTTCCTCGCTGCCGCGACGCGCGATGCGGCTCATTTTCCGCATGGGAATGCCGAGAAACTTCATCAGTTCCCGCGTGCGCATGTCGCGGGCTTTGCCCAGATCCTCTTTGAGCAGGGGACGGAAACCAAACTCGCCGGCCAGTTGGTTGAGGATCTCGAAACCGTCGTCAAACGTGTCGGCGATTGTCCCGTCGAAATCAAAGAGGATCAGCCGCGGACGGCCAGTCGGCGCGGCAGGCTTGGGCGGACGCCTGAGAACACGCCGGACAAACGCCTTCACGCCCGGGCAAGTTCCCCGGGCAGTTCCATCGTGCCCTTAAATCTTCCTTCTTCGCGTTCCTGCCCGAAGTTTGCGGCGACCAGGTCGTTCACATGCTCCCGCTCGGCCTCGGAGAGCGGCGGCTTGTCGGTGGCTTCGGCAAATTCGCGAAGCTGCTCGGCGTCGTAAATATTGGGCAGCACCGAGGCCACGCGCTCGTCGGCCAGCAGCCAGAGGATGGCCGCCTGCCCGAGAGTGCGTTCGCCGCCGCGTTCGAGGAAGCGAAGTTGATCCACTTTTTTCACGCCATTGAGCAGCCAGGAGCGCGGGCGATGGTTGCGGTGGTCGTTCGCAGGAAAGACCGTGTCGGCGGTATATTTTCCCTCAAGCATGCCCGAGGAGTGTGGAACACGGATGAGAAACATGGTGTCTGCTTCGGATTCGCGGGCGGCGTCCTGAATGGTTTTGCCGGGATGTTGTTCCAGAAGATTGTAGATGTGCTGGAGCACAGCCGGCTGGCGTTTCCGGATCGCCATCACCCCCTCTGCCAGCCAGCCAATGGCGGGGCCGAGCGCGACGCCGTAATGCCCCACCTTGCCTTCGGCACGCAGCGATTCCAGCGTTTCCCACACGGCATCGTCGTCCACCTGCTCCATGCGGATATTGTGCAGTTGGAGGATATCGATGTGGTCGGTTTTTAGTCGGGTCAGGGCGGCCTCCGTGGCCTGACGGATCGCCTCGGGCGAAAAATTCTGCGGAATTTCCCGCTGTCCGCGACGTTCGTCCCCGTGATTGACAAAATCGTAACCGACCTTGGTGGCGATCACGATGTCCTCGCGGCGGTCGGCAAAAGCTTTCGCGATCAGCTCTTCGCTGCGGCCGTTGCCGTAGGTGTCTGCAGCGTCGAAAAGCGTGACGCCCAGATCGAGCGCCTCGCGCATGAGAGCCACGGCTTGGTCATCGGTATAGGTGCCCCACCAGCCGGTTGAAACCGTCCAGAGGCCAAACCCGACTTCGCTCACTGGGAGATCGGATCCCGGGAAAGTGCGATACTTCATAAGGCGTCAGGATGCCATCCGTCCGAGCGGTTTGCCAAGAATTTCACAAAAATCGTCATCTCCCTCTGGCTGTTCCCGGGGGATTCCTGCTAGCCTCCCCATAATGATTGCTGTCGTCGGAGCCGGCCTGGCCGGTCTCACCTGCGCGAAGATGCTGCACGAAGCCGCGGAGGAATTTGTCGTGCTCGAAGCCGCCACCGAACCCGGGGGCCGCGTCCGGCATGTGCGCAAGGACGGTTTCACGCTCGACCGTGGTTTTCAGGTGTTTCCCGACTCCTACGCGGCGATGCGTCGGCATGTGAATATTCCCGCGCTGCAGCCGCGCTATTTTGATTCCGGAGCGCTCATGTGGGAGGACGGCGAGTTTTTCGCCGTTCGCAGTCCGATGCGGCATCCCGGCGCCATTTTCTCCGATCTCGGCACAAGTGCCTTCCGATTTACCGACAAGGTCAAACTCACCAGCCTCGTCTCCAGCCTGATCCTGAGCTCCGACGCAGAACTCCTGGAAAAATGTGCCGCTCCTGATGACGAGTCGACCAGCGCCTATCTGGCGAGACTGGGATTCAGCGAAGAGTTCCTGCGCCGATTTGCCCAGCCTTTCTTCGGCGGGGTCTTCATCGACAACGATCTGCAAACCAGCAAAGGGCTTTTCTGGTTTTACCTGAAAAAACTCGCGACTGGACGAACCTTCATTCCGGCCGGAGGCGTCGGCGATCTGCCCGCGCAAATGGCGGCCGGGCTTCCTGGGGAACGCCTGCGACTTGGTACCTCCGTGGAAGCCCTGGAAACGACCGACCGCCGCGTGACCGCATTGCGCCTCGCGGGAGGCGAAAGGCTGCCCGTGACGCGGGTGGTGCTGGCCACTGATGAACCCTCCACCTGTCGCATCCTTGGCCTGGCCTCCACCGGCCGGGGCCACACGTCGGTCTACGTCGTTTACCTCGTCTCGGACGTCCCCCTGCTCCCCGATAAACTGATCGTCCTGCCGGCCGGGGATCGGCGTCTCGTGCGACATTTTACGCAAGTCACCAATATCGCCCCGGAATACGCTCCTGATGGTCAGCACCTTCTCAGCGCCACCGTCCTCAACGAACAGGGGCTGAACGAATCCGCCCTCGCGGAAGCGACGATCGCCGAAATTTCCACGGTGTTTCCCGCCGCGCGCGGAAAGCTGCGCATGCTCGCGCGAATCCCTGTGCCTTACGCCACCTTGAGCCAGCCGCCGGGGTTTGCTGCCCGCAGGATTCTCCATTCCCCCTATCCGAACCTTCACCTCGCGGGCGATCAGGTTTCCAGCAGCAGTTTCGAAGCCGCCATGCGCTCGGGCGAAACCGCCGCCCTCACCCTTCTCGAACGTCCCCTCTGATGCTTTCGTTCTCGACCAGCTGGAACGCGCGCCGCAAAAAGTCCGGGGAGGACATCGTCCGCGAAATCCTCGATCTGGGTTTCACCACCCTCGAACTCGGCCACGGCCTCAAGGCACCCGTTGTTCAGGAAATCCTCGCGGCGCGCAAAAAGTTCCGCTTCCAGGTTTCCAGTCTGCACAATTTTTGCCCGCTCCCGCCCGAGGTGCTCGTGGACCAGCCGGACTGCTACGAATTCACTTCGCACCGTCCGGCCGACCGCGAGCGCGCCGTCCGCCTCACCCTCCAGACGATCGACATGGCCGAACGTTTCGAGGCCAGCAATGTCGTGATCCACTCCGGTCGCGTCCGCACGCTCAAGGTCACTGAGCCTCTCATTGAGCTTGTCGGACAGGGGCAGTATCTCGGCAAAAAATACGGCAAGGCCAAGGTGGAAGCTGTGAAAAAACGCGAGGCGGTCGGAGAACTGTATATCCAGCGCTCGCTCGAATGCCTGACCGAAATCGCCGACTATGCTTCGAAAAAAGGCATTCGTCTTGGCCTGGAGAACCGCGAGGATTACGAGGCCGTGCCGTCAGAGCGGGAATTCGAGAATTTTCTCCAGCGCCTCGATGCCGCCAATGCCGGCTACTGGCACGATTTTGGTCACGCCCAGATCAAACACAACCTGGCCCTGCTCGATCATGCGGAATGGCTCAACCGGATCGGTGTCCGCGCGATTGGCTGCCACGTGCATGACGTGAAGTGGCCGTTCGAGGATCACCGCGCCCCGTTCACCGGGGAAATCGATTACGCCGCCCTGGTGCCGAAGATCGCGAAGAATGCGGTTTTTGTTTTCGAGCTCCACCCCCGTGTGCCACGCGTGGAAATCCTTGCGGCGGTGGCACGCTGGAAGGAACTTTTCGGCGGATAGCTTGCCTTACTTCAGAAAGTAGCGGGTGGTGGCCTTGGTGCCGGTGGTTTTTGTTTTCAGGCCGGCCAGGGCCTTGCGCACGGCGCCGACCGATTCCCCGGCTTCCTTCACCAACTCACCCATCGAAACCCCACTGGGATTTCGGGCGAGGATGCCGCGCAGTTTTTCTCCCAAAGCCGCCTTTTCGACGGCGGAAAGACGCTTGCGCGTTACCTTCCCCGCGGGCACTTCAGCCACAGCCATGGGCTTGCCGGTCAGTTCGGCGTATTGCGTTTCCAGGGTCTGCAGCTCCTCTTTCAGAGAGGTGATGCGCGCCAGGATCTCCGCCACCGCCTGGCGGCGGAAGGCTTTGATCTCTTCCTCGGCCCTACGCTGGATCTCCTGGATTTTCTGGATGACGGATTGGGACATGCCGAAGGAAACTATTTTCCCAACCAGCCGGAATCAACCCCGGATCTGCGACGGCCACGGCCCTTCGAGCCGACCTCCGGCACCGTCGGGCGGCAAATCTTCTGGCCGACTCCGGGAATTCCAGAATAAATGCGCGTCTTCCCATTCATGAAGCGCATTCTTCTTCCCATCCTTCAGGCCGCCATCACCATCTTTCTGCTGTGGTGGATTTTCCGCAAACCGGAGACCCGCGCGGACATGGCGAAGGCCCTGCAAACGGCTGATTACCTCTGGCTCCTCCCCGGCGTCATTTCCGTGGGGATCGCCTGCCTGCTGCAGACGGAACGGTGGCGTCTGCTCCTGAAAGTTCAGGGCATTTCCCTGGGCTGGCTGCGCACTCTGCGCATTTATCTCATCGGGCTGTTTTTTAATCTCTTCCTGCTCGGAGCGACCGGGGGCGATGTGGTGAAAATTTTCTACGCCATGCGCGAAACCGCCTCAAAAAAGAGCGCGGCATTTCTCAGCGTGGTGGTGGACCGCATGATGGGCCTCCTGGCCCTTGTGGCCATTGCCGCCGTGCTCTGCACGCTGCGCTTTAACGAACTGATGGCCAAGCCTGTCCTGATGGGCTCGCTCGCGCTGATCATGGGAGTGATGGTCGGCGTCGTTTTTGTCGGCTTCATCGTGGATCGTTTCCAACTGGCCCACAAACTCCCCCGCTGGCTGCCGCTCCACGCCAAGATCATTGAATTTGCCACAGCGTTTTCCATCTACACCCGCGACATGCGCACGATGGGACTGACGTTCGCGTTGAGCGTTCCGGCTCATCTGCTGAATTTTCTCGCCTTCTATTTTGCCGCCCGCGCCTTCGGAGCCTTCACCGGCCCCTCCGGCGTACTGGATATTTTTTCCGTTCTCCCCATCATCAACACGATCACCGCCCTTCCCATCAGCCTCTCCGGCGTGGGTATCCGCGAGCAACTTTTTTACGATTTGTTCAACACCCTCTTCGGCACCACGGAAAGTGTTGCGGTGATGATTTCGATCACCGGGTTTATGATGACCGTCTTCTGGGCACTGGTCGGCGGCTGCATCTACCTCGTCTATCGTCCGAGCGGCGGTATTCATCTCAAAGAGGTGGAAAGTGAAGTCGATGCCGTCGAGGACTCCATCGAGAATCAGGCATGAAACGTCCGCGTGTGATCGCCAACTTCGCCCTCACGGCGGATGGCAAAGTTTCCACGCGGCATCACACGCCCACCGGTTTCACCCAGCCCGCCGACAAACGCCGCCTTCAGGAAATCCGCGCGCTCGGCGATGCCTTGATCGTCGGGGCCGGAACGGTGTCCGCGGACACCATGAGCATGCGCCTTTCCGCCGAAGATCTCAGGGCGGAACGAATGAGCCGCGGGGCAGCGCCGGAGCCGCTTCGCGTCATCGTGACCAACCGCGGCAAACTCGACTCCCAGGGCAAGGTCTTTCAAAAAGGTGGCGCACCCCGAGTGATATTTTCCACCCGCCGGATGCCGGAAAAAATTCGCGACGACCTTACGCCCCTCGTCGACCTTTGGCTTTTTGACGCGGAATCCGTCGATCTCTCCGCGGCCCTGCAAATCCTGCGGACCGACTATGGGGTCCGCACTTTGGTCTGCGAAGGCGGGCCGACGCTTTTCCGCTCGCTGCTCGAAATTGGTGCCATCGACGAACTTCGTCTCACCTGGGCTTCCGTGGTTTTCGGTGGTGCCGCCGCGCCAACGCTGACGGGCCTGCCGGGCGATTTCCTCCCCAAAACCCTCCACGCCCGTCTCGTCAAGATGGAGCCGGGGGACGGGGAATGTTATCTCACGTACCAGTTTTCCAGGAAGACGTTGGAATCCACGCTTTAGCGTGTCTTCGGGAACAACTTGAAGGCGGGACTCCCTCGCAGCGCCCGCCCAGCAACTCGTCATTGCCATCCGCGGACGGTTTTGCAGACTCCCTTCCATGACCAAGAAAGTATTGCTCACTGCCGGTGGGTTGCTGGTGTTCCTGAACGTCGGGATTCTGTTTTGTCCCGACCCCACGGGAAAAGCAGCGGTGCAAATTTTTTCCGCGGTTTGCGGCTTGCTGGTGCTGGGGGTAAACCAGCGAAGTTCCCAGCCTTTGGCTGCGCCAACTCCCGCGTCACCGGCTCCCGCCCCGCTCCCGCCCCGCGCCGAAGCGGAGATCGTGGCCTTTCTTGCGCTCCTTCAGGAAAACGGCCGTCTCGTTGATTTTGTCCGCGAGGACATCGCCGGCGCGACCGATGAAGAACTCGGCGCGGCTGCACGCGTTGTGCATGCCGGCTGCCGCAAGGTGCTCACCGAATATTTTGAGATCCGCCCCATTCGTGAGGAATCCGAAGACGCCCGCATTGTGCTGGAGAAAGGCTTCGACGCGCCAGCCTACCGCCTTCTCGGCTCGGTGCCCGACCAACCTCCCTACTCGGGAAAACTTCTGCATCCCGGCTGGACGGCTCATTCCGTCAAACTGCCTCGTATCACCGGAGTGACCGAACAACGCCCCTGGCCGGTCGTCGCGCCCGCCGAGGTGGAATTGAGCTGAGTATATCCATGGACACTTATCTGGGCATCGATCTGGGGACGAGCAACTGCGCCCTCGCCCATATCCACGGCGAGGCAGGACCAGAGATTGTTCCGCTTACCCAGGTGGTCTCGGGAAATGGCATCGGAGAAAAGCCGCTTTTTCCCTCCGCGGTCTATCTGCCTTCCGAGGGAGAATTTCCCGGCGGAGTTCCCGCCCTGCCCTGGCACTCCGACCCACGCTCTTGGGTGCTCGGCACGTTTGCCCGGGACCGGGGCACCCTCCAGCCTGATCGCCTCATCGTTTCCGCCAAAAGCTGGCTCTGCCACCCCCAGGTGGATCGTACCGGACCGATTCTCCCCTGGGGCAGCAGCGCGATCGCTCAAAAGTGGTCGCCGCTGGAAGTTTCCCGTCAGTTGTTGACCCAGTTGATCGACAACGTGAAGGCCCACGGGATTTCGTCCGCTCCCCCAGTCGTCACCGTACCCGCGTCCTTCGACGAGGCGGCCCGCGGACTTACTCTCGAAGCGGCCCGATTGGCCGGACTTGGCGAAGTCACTTTGCTTGAAGAACCGCAGGCGGCCTTCTACGCGTGGTTGGAAAATCAGGGGTCCGACTGGCGGAAACAGGTTCGTGATGGGGATCTCATTCTCGTCTGCGATGTCGGCGGCGGCACGGCCGATTTCAGCCTCATTGCCGTTACCAGTCAGGAGGGCGAACTCGCTCTGGAGCGCGTCGCGGTCGGCGAACACCTCCTCCTTGGCGGGGACAACATGGACCTCGCCCTCGCGCACAGCGTCGCGGAAAAACTCGCCGCCGCGGGAACCCCTGTCGATGACTGGCAGTTCCTTGCCTTGGTGCAAGCGGTCCGTGCCGCCAAGGAATCGCTCCTCGCGGATGCCTCCCTTGCCGAATGTGCCCTGGCGATTCCCGCGCGCGGACGGAAACTTGTCGCGTCGACCCTCCGCAGCGTCCTTACCCGCGAGGAAGTCAATGCCATCGCGCTGGACGGTTTTTTTCCGATCATTGCTGCCGACGAAATGCCTGCCGTGCGCCGCGCGGGGGGCTTGCGCGAAGCCGGGCTGCCGTATGCCGCAGACGCCGCCATTTCCAAACACCTCGCGCGTTTCCTCACCCGGGCGCGAGAAAACGCCCTGTCATCGCCGCACCTCACCGCCGCCGTGGGTGGCACCGACCGCCTCGCCCGCTCCCCCCTGCTCGTGCCCGACGTAGTGCTTTTTAACGGCGGGGTTTTCAACGCACCGGTGCTGCGCGAACGTGTGCTGGCTTTGCTCGGAAGCTGGGCGGGCCACCCCGTGCGGGCTCTTGAAGGTGCCCAGCCCGATCATGCTGTCGCTCTGGGAGCGGCGGTTTATGCCCGACTGCGTTCCACCGGCCAGGGCTTGCGCATCCGCTCGGGCACGGCTCGCTCCTATTACATCGGCATGGAGTCGGCGGCGATGGCCGTCCCGGGACGCCGACCACTCATCAAGGCGCTTTGCGTGGCGCCGCAGGGGATGGAGGAAGGATCGCGTCACGCCGTCTGCGGACAGGAGTTTTTCCTCTACACCGGCGAGGTTTCGGAATTCCGGTTTTTCCATTCGGAAGTTCGCGCCGGAGACCTTCCGGGCGATCTCCTTCCCGACGCCGCCGTGCTCGAAGAAAGCGCCCGCCTGGAAATTGCCATCCCTCCCCCGCCCGGTCACGCGCCCGGCGAGGAAGTCCCTGTGAAGGTGGAAACCCAGGTCACCGAACTCGGCAACCTCGAAGTGTATTTTGTCCACGAGCCCTCCGGCGACCGCTGGAAACTGGAGTTTCATGTCCGCATGCAATAGCCGGTTCCGCATCGGGATTGACCTCGGGACGACGAACTGCGCCCTCGCGGCGGTGGCCGCTGACGCCAGCGAGACGTCTCTCCTGGAAATTCCGCAGACCGTTTCCGAAGGCTCGACCGCGGCGTTTCCCACTCTCCCGTCGTTTCTTTATCTGCCGCCGGGCTCGACCCAATGGATCGCCGGACGCTGGCCTCGTACCCGCGCGGGCGAAGTGCCGGGCCGGGTGGTCAGTTCCGCCAAATCCTGGCTGGTCCATCACGCGGCGGACCGGCGTTCGCCCTTCCTTCCCCTTGGCACCCAGGACCTCGCCGCGCAGGACCGCCTTAGCCCCGTTGGTGCCCTCTCGTTGCTCCTGAGAATTCTCGCGGATGCCTGGAACGCCGCGCATCCCGATGCTCTCCTTGCCGCTCAGGAAATTGCCATCACCGTTCCGGCCTCGTTCGACCCCGCCGCCCAACAACTCACCCTCGAAGCCGCGCGGGACGCGGGGTTTCCCGACCGCACCATTCTCATCGAGGAACCTCAGGCCGCGTTCTATGCCTGGATGGAAAATGCGAATCTTCCGGCGCTCAAGCCCTCCGGCGCCTCGCACGTTCTCGTCGTGGACATCGGCGGTGGCACGACCGACCTGAGCCTCTTTGCCATCAAGCCGGGCCAGCCCGTGCCCAAGCTGAGCCGCATCGCCGTGAGCGAACACCTGCTTCTCGGCGGCGACAACCTTGACCTTGCCCTGGCCCATCATCTGGAAACGCAACTCGCCCCAGGTTCGCAACTCCCCGCCGGGTCCTTCGCGCAGCTTGTCGCACGCTGCCGGGACATCAAAGAGGAAGCACTGGGCACTGCCGAAGACCGCTCCTGGCCTGTGGCCGTGGCCAGTCCCGGTGCCTCGCTGCTCAAGGGCACATTGCGCGCAGAAATTTCCACCCGCGAGATTTCACGTCTCATTCTGGAAGGGTTTTTCCCGCCGGTTGGGCCCGGCGAAATCCCGCTGCGGGCAGCCTCCGGACTCCGCGAAATGGGCCTGCCCTATGCCAAAGACCCCGCCATCACCCGGCATCTGGCGGACTTTCTGCGCGGCCGCCCTCCGGTGGATTTTGTCCTCTTCAATGGCGGCATCACCAAGGCTCCCGCCATTCGCGAGCGCATTTTGGAAAACTTGTCCCGCTGGCAGCCAGACCGCCCGCCGCAGGTCCTCGACAACGCGGACCCCGACCTCGCCGTTGCCCGCGGAGCCGCCCGGTTCCTGCATCTGCGCGCGGCCGGCGACGCCTCCCGCATCGAAGCCGGAGCCGCCCATGCGTATTACATCGGCCTCGGGGACGCCCGGCAGCTTTGCGTCCTTCCCCTCGGAGCGTCTGCCGAATCCCCGCACCTTGCCAGCGTGGACGGACTCCAGGCCCTTGTCGGCAAACCCTCCACCTTCACCCTGTCCCGTCACTCGCGACGCCCGCAGGATCGGCCCGGCATGGTGGTCACAGGCGACGGCTTTGCCGAAGTGCCCGCCCTCGAAACCATCCTTGTTCCTCCCCCTGGCGGAAAACCTGCCAAAAGTCCCAGCGTGAAGGTGAAAGTCCGCACGACTCTGCGCTCCACCGGACTCCTCCGCCTCGAACTCCTTTGCGCCGACCCCTCACTGCGGTGGGAAACCCCCTGGCCGCTGGAATTTTCCCTCCGCAAAACTCCAACACCATCCGCCGCGCCTCTTTCCGTGCGCCTTCCGGGTCAGACCGACGCCGTGGCCCGCGCCGGCCTTGCCATGTCCGCCGCCCTGGATGTCCCGAAGCGGTCCGGTCAAAAGATTACCGCCAACACCATTTTCGCCGCCGGGGAAAAAGCCCTCGGCCTCGCCAAAACATCGTGGACCGGCGGCATCGTGCGCGAACTTTTTGATCAATGGCCCCACCGTGCCGAAACCGCTGCGCAGGAAGAGTCCTGGTTGCAAGTCGCCGGGTTTCTCCTCCGCCCTGGCTGTGGGGTTCCCGGCGACGACACCCGCGTGGCCGGCCTCACCCGCACCCTCACTTCTCCACCGACCTGGCCGTCCGGTGCTGTGAAAATCCAGCGCTGGATCGCCGCCCGGCGCATCGCCGCCGGCCTGGACACCACGCAAGCCGCAACCTTGTGGGCGGACGCTCGCGCGGGGTGGAAAGACTCCACCCCACCCCCCGCGGAAATTGCCCTCCTTGCCGGCGCCTTCGAGTCTTTGCCCATCGAACTCCGTCGCGAAGGCGCCACCCGCCTCGCCTCCGCCATCACCATTCAACCGCAAAACCCGGCCTACTGGAAAGCCCTCGGCCGGCTCCTCTCCCGCGTGCTTTTTCACGGTGGTGCCGACCAGGTGCTCCCGCCCGATCTCGTCGTGGAAATCTGGGACACCCTTCGCGACGTGGAGGTTCCCGAATCCCTCCGCCCCGAAGCCGCCGCCGCCTGGCTGCGGACCGCCCGACTCACCGGCCTCCGTCCGCTGGATGTGCCCCGTCAGACCCGCAACGAGATCAACGCCCAACTTCGCTCCTGGGGCCTCCCGGACGTCCGGCGGCGGGTGCTTGAGGACGTCGTCCCCATCGTCACCTCCGACCAAACCAGCCTCCTCGGCGAGAGCCCCCCACCGGGACTAAGCCTGTCGGAAATCCGTTAGGCAGCCAGAATCTTGTTCTGGGAATGAAGGGCTGAATTAGATCTCCCGCAACGCCGCCGCGATCGGCAGC
>JBGSVZ010000108.1:0-4486 GCA_041752695.1 Terrimicrobiaceae bacterium | reverse complement strand
AAACCGCGGCGGTGGCGGCGGCGGCGGATCCCGTCGTTACTAAACCAGCCTTCTTTCGAAAAAGCCCCGGGGTCATTCCCGGGGCTTTTTTTGTGTCCGTGACGCTGTAGTCCGTCCCGCTGGGACGGATTGCCGCCCCGGCGGTGCGGCCTACAGTGGGACTGCTTGGATCCATTGCCAATCCGTCGCGATGCAGTATAGGTAATCGCCATGAGCTTCCGAACTCTGACTCCCTTTGTTGTGGTCCTGGGATTTTCCTCCCTGGCCTGGGCCGGCCTGCTTGATGAAGTGCCTGCCAATGGCCGCGATGAACTGACGCAAGGCCAGGTGGTGGTGAAGAGCAAGACCGTGCCGGGTGCTCCCTGGCCGCAACTCAGCCTCTACCAGGTGGTGGATGCACCTCCGGATGTGATGGAGGACCTTTTTATGGATTACCCCGCGGCGCCCAGTTATACCCCGGGCATGATTGCGGCTAAGGTGGTCGCCGACAATGCCGACGGCTCGAAGGACGTGCAGTACACGGTCAAAGTGCCGATCCTGCAGAAAATCAGTTACACCGTGCGGAACACCTACATTCGCAAGGGCAAATCTTTTGAGGTCGATTGGACCCTGATCCAATCTCCGCTGGCTAAGGCGGTGGATGGATCCCTGCGCATCGAGCCTTACGGGAATGGTCAGACTCTGCTCTGCTACACCAATCTTGTCGTGCCGATTACGAACCTGGTGGCTGGTTTAAAAAACCAAGCCCTCACGGAGGCCAAGGCCACTGTGCGCGCGATCAAGGCCGAGGCGGAAAAACGCGCCGCGAAGCCGCCGGGCCAGACCTGAATTTTCTCATTCAGTTTTTCCCCTCACTGGTGGTAGTGGTGAAGGCCTCCATGAATGCCTCATTCTCTCCCGTCGCGGATAAAATGCGCGACGCCGGGCTCAGCAACGCTGCCATCACCGCCTTCGAACGTTCCTTCAGCCTTCTGGCCGCCAATGAATCCGGATTGATTCCCGAGGCCACTATCGTTCCCGCGCGGGATATTGTGTCCTACGAGGATGTCGCCACCACCCCGGCAGACGAAGCGCTGCTCGCCAAAGCCGTCCTGCTCAAACTCAACGGTGGCCTCGGCACCGGCATGGGCCTGGCCAAAGCGAAGTCCCTCCTGCCCGTCCGCGACGGGGAGACGTTCCTCGATCTCATCGCGCGGCAGGTCCTTTCCGTGCGGCAGAAGACCGGTGCCGAACTGCGTTTTCTGCTGATGAACAGTTTCAGCACCAGTGCCGATACCTTGGAGCATCTCGCCCGCTACCCGAAACTCGGCCGCCCGCAGGATCTGGAGCTGATGCAAAACAAGGTCCCGAAAATCGATGCTGCCACCTTTGCCCCTGTCGAATGGCCGGCTGACCCCGAGATGGAGTGGTGCCCCCCGGGCCATGGCGATATCTATCCCGCGATCCTGGGGTCCGGCCTCTTGCAGAACCTGCTCGACCAAGGGTTTCTTTATTTGTTCGTCAGCAACTCTGACAACCTCGGCGCCACCCTCGACCCGGCGCTGCTGAAGTGGTTTGCCGAATCCGGGAAACCCTTTGTGATGGAGGTCACCCCGCGCACCGCAGCGGACCGCAAAGGAGGTCATCTGGCCGTGCGCGCCGCCGACGGACGCCTCCTCCTGCGCGAATCGGCGCAATGTCCCAACGCCGACATGGAGGCTTTTCAGGACATTTCGCTTCACCGTTTTTTCAACACCAACAACCTCTGGCTGCGCCTTGACGCGCTGGCGGCCGAACTGGAAAAAAATGGCGGGCTCATGCCGCTGCCAGTCATTCGCAACAAAAAGACCGTTGATCCGCGCGACAAAAAATCCCCCGCCGTCTATCAGCTCGAAACCGCCATGGGCGCGGCCATCGAATGTTTCGAAGGGGCCGGTGCCGTCGTGGTCCCGCGCTCCCGTTTCGCCCCGGTGAAAACCACCGGCGACCTGCTGGCCTTGCGTTCGGACGCCTACGTGATCACCGAGGATGGCCGCGCCGAACTCGCCCCCGAGCGTAACGGGGTGCCGCCGGAAATCCTCCTCGACGCCGACCATTTTAAGCTCGTCGATCAACTCGACGCCGCGCTGGCCGACGGTGTGCCGTCATTGCTGCATTGCCACAAACTCGAAGTCCGCGGTCCGGCGAAATTTTCGTCCGCCGATCGCTTCGAGGGCGATGTGGTGATTGGTGGATAGCGAGAAGTCTCCGCGCCCCCTCCAATTCCGTGGACTCCTTCCGCCTTCCCCTCTCCTCGGTTTTTGCGTAACCGATGTCCTCGGTTAGCACCCATTCACTCCTATCGCCTGCGTCGGCGAGCAAGCAGGCCAAGAAAGCCGACACCAGCCAGAGTCAGGGCAGTCGGCTCGGGGACGGGCGTGTAGGTGTAGGTCACCGTGAAAATTGAGCTTTCCTCCATCGTGGGCGCTCCCCACGTGTAAGACCCGCCTCCTTGGAAGGAGGCGCCACCGGACGAAAGATTGAAACCCAAGAGGCCGCCTCCCGGCGATTGCCATTTCCAGTAGCTCGCCAAGTCGGGGGAAGCGTCACCGGAGGCTCCTCCGTTTCCCGAAGCGGTGTAATCTCCTGGCGGTAAACCACCGCCGCTCACTCCGACCGACACGGGAATGACCGCCGGCTGCAAACCCGGACCCGTATTGCTGGGAGTGCTGAGGATGTTGACGGATATGATTGATCCACCGAAACCCCCAAATTCGGAGTCGCTTTGGAAAGGCAGAGAGCCCGACGCCGAGATGTCATAAGAAAAGGCGATAAGATCGAGTGTGCCCAGATCGGAATCAAACGCCGGGAGGGCAAAACCCGTTGAGAAACCCGGCGCTGACGGGGGGATCGTCGCGGAAAAGACGAGAACCTGGGCAAAGGAAGGTGCCAGTGAGAACAGAAGCAGGCCGACGGCTCCCAAGAACAATCGGCTTGTTTTCGATTCTAAAATCATGATGTCGCCTACCGTGCGCAGAATAACAAATTATCGGGAAGGAAAAAGAGATCGTCCTGCAGTCCAGGGTGCTCATGCTGGGAGGGGTCAGGAAAGTGCCACTCCCAATTTTCATACCATTTGAATGGCAGAACTTCGGCGGACAGTTCGAAATGTCCGCCTTAGGAAGGTGTAGGATTCGTATGAGGAGTCCTTTGGATTACAGGAAGCTTTCGTTTCCGGGTTGTTAGTAAGAGATCGTCAGTCCTTAGCTATCCCCGAAGTCCAGGAGCCTCGTGCCCGTCATTCCGCGAGCGATACGCCGTTCATTTCTGTGCCACCCGTTGGAGATGGTGACGAGAATTGGGCCGGATCGGCGTCTCGGTTCGATGGAAAACCTCAGACGCCCACCGGCACAAACTGATACCACTGGCGTGGCTCGCGGCAGATTTCCGCGAACAGCGCCGCGGCGATCTCGCGGGTGCAGCGTGCGATCTCGGCTTCGCGCCCCAGCCCGGAGTCACGTCGGATAACGACGGGCTCGCGGGCCGTCAGGCGATACCCGCCACCGGGCAGACGCACAATGACGACCGGCAGGATCTGGCAGCCGGTCATCCAGGCCAGCAGGGCGGGCGAGGTGGAAAACAAAATGCGGCCGTTCGGCAAATCCACCGGGAGGCCGGTTTCGCCGATGGGTCGGTCGGCCAGCATGGCCATGCAGTCGCCACCCTGGATGGCCCGAATGACCTGGATCGAGGAAAACGGGTCCGCGCCCACCGGGATGGTTTTGGTGCCCCAACGTTTGCGCCAGTTGGCCCGCCATTCGGTGAGGCCGCCGGAGGGCTCCGGCAGGGTGGCGATGGTGACGGGATGCCCCATGCCGCCCAGCACGGCGGAACCAAACTCGAAAAAACTGTAGTGTCCGGTCGCCAGGATCACGCCGCGCCCTCCGGCCTTGGCGGTCTGGAGATGTTCCATTCCTTCCAACATCGAGCAAAGGTCGAGTGCCTTTTTCACTGGCATCGCTCCCACGGCGACGTAATCCGCGATGGTCGCGCCGAAGTTCACGAACACCCGTACCGCGTCGGCCTCCGTCACGGGTTCCTTTTGTAGCAACGCCAGATTGTCCCGCACAACCTGGCGCACGGCGGGCTGGGTGACGGCATAGGTCCAGGCCACGGTGCGGCTCACGGCTTGAAACCCCGCGCGGCCGAGAAAGGGATACAGCCGCGTGGCGAGGGAAAAGATCTCCGGCGTGTAGAGCTTGCGATAAGCCCACCGCTCGGTGTGCGGAGCGTCGTTGGGCATCAACGCAGGGAGGAATCCGGGGGCAACACGCAGCGGTAGTTGGCCTTGGCCAATTGATCCAGCAGGCGCGAAAGGGTGAGGGCGCGGTGGCGGGAAGCTCCGCTTTCGTGGAGCAGGATGATCGCTCCCGGCGAGACACCCCGCATGATGCGCCGCACGATGGAGGTGGGGGTGGCCGGGCACCCGTCGCCGCCTTCGGCCGACCAGCCCACGACGCGCAGTCCA
>JBGSVZ010000107.1:0-24785 GCA_041752695.1 Terrimicrobiaceae bacterium | reverse complement strand
TACCACATCGCTGCAATTATCGAAGATTCGGTCACCACGCACCGGATCCTTGTAGCCATTTTTTCGAAAATTCCTCACTCCGGTCATGCCGACCGGCTTCGGTGAATTAATCAGCGCTTCCCTAAAATGAGAATTGCTGCGTATTTTTGGGGGATGCGTCAATTTCCCAAAGGAGCCCGCGTGGGCGCGATGGTGGGAGAGGGAAGGGGAGTTGCCGTGGGAGCAAAGGTGGGGCTCGGAAAGGGGGTGGCGGTTGGAGCGAACGTCGGACTTGGATACGGCGTGGCGGTGGGAGCGAACGTCGGACTGGGGAAGGGGGTTGCGGTCGGGGAAGGCGACGTGGCTTGTGGGTTGGGGCGGGGATCGATGTTCGGAGTCTGCCCGGCATCGGATTGGCGGACCCCGGCGGCTGGCGCGGCTGGTTTTCCGGCGCCCCCTCCGGTGGGACCTCCTGTCGGTTGTTGGGCAAAAGCCATCAGGGGCAAAAGGAGGAAGGCGGCGACTGCAGATGAGAGACAAAGAACTTTCATACCCTGGAATCGCGGCGGGAGGTGCCCGGTGGCTCTCGTGCGAAGGCCTCTCTGAGGCATCAGGGTCTTACAAATACAGGTCCGCGCCCTGATCCCGTCCGGCTTTCCGTCGAATGCGGAAGATGTGGGCCGGGCGCGTGTGAGGATTCAGCGAGATGAAATTGCGCCCCCCCGTCCAAAAGAACCTTTCGCCGGTGAGCAAATCTTCAACTTGGTAGGTTTCTGTGTCCGCAATTCCGAAATCGGCCAGCGGAGTGTGGACGAAGGCGGTCTGAGGATTTACAGGATCTACCGTGATGGCGCAGAGGAGGAGATTGTCCTTCGCCGCCGTCGTTTTGCTGAAGAGGAGGATGTTCTCGTTTTCCACGAGGTGGAAACGCAGGTTGTCGTATTCCTGGAGCGCGCGGTTGTCGCGACGGATGGCGTTGAGACGTGTGAGATAGTCTTTAATGTTCCCTGGCGCGTTCCAGTCGCGGCCCTTGAACTGGTACTTTTCCGAGTCGGTGTACTCTTCCTTGCCGGGCACGGGGCTGTTTTCGCAGAGCTCGAAGCCGCTGTAGATGCCGTACACCGGCGAGAGCGTGGCAGCGAGGGCGGCGCGGATGAGGAAACCCGGGCGTCCGCTTTGCTGGAGAAACCACGGGAGGATGTCCGGGGTGTTGGCAAAAAAGTTCGCCCGGAAATAGTCCTTCATCTCCGTCTGCGTGAGTTCGGTGAGGTATTCCGTGAGTTCGTATTTGGAATTTCTCCACGTGAAATACGTGTAACTCTGGGTAAAGCCGGCCTTGGCGAGTACCTGCATCATTTTGGGCCGGGTGAAAGCTTCACTGAGGAAGATGGCGTCGGGAAATTCCGCCTGGATTTCCGCGATGAGATATTCCCAAAAGGACACCGGCTTGGTGTGCGGATTGTCGACGCGGAAGATCCGCACGCCGAGTCGGCACCAGAAGGCGATGACGTCCTTCATCTCGGTCCAAAGGGCCTTCCAGTCCGCGTTGTGGAAATTCAGCGGGTAAACGTCCTCGTATTTTTTCGGCGGATTTTCGGCGTATTTGATGGTGCCGTCCGGCCGTTTGAAAAACCACTCCGGGTGGGCCTCGACGTAGGGGTGGTCGGGGGAGCAGTTGATCGCAAAATCGATGGCGACTTCCAAACCGCGGTTTTTGATCTCGCCGACCAGCCAGGAAAAATCCTCCAGCGTGCCGAGTTCGGGTGCGACATCCTTGTGGCCGCCGCCGTTGACGCCCTGGCGGTGGTTGCCGATGGCGTAAGGCACGCCGGGTTCCCCGGGTTCGCATTTGAGGGAGTTGTTGCGCCCCTTGCGGTTGGATTCCCCGATGGGATGGATGGGCGGAAAATAGATGACGTCAAACCCCATCGCCCGCGCATCGTCCACGCGGCCAAGGCAGTCGCGGAAAGTGGAGCCGCTGTCGGCCTTGCCTTCGGCGGACCGGGGGAAAAATTCGTACCAAGCGGCGTAAGCGGCGCGGGTTCGGTCCACCCAGAGCGGCAGGGAGGGGGAGTGTTCGGTGGAGAGCGACCGGTCGGTCCAGACAGTCATCAGGGCTGCGAGGTCCTTGGTCGAGGCGAGTTGGTTGGTGGACTCGGCATCGGCTTCCTGGAGTTTCACAGCGAAAGTTTTGAGCTTCTTGGCGTCGGGAGATTTGCCGGCGCGGGCAGCAGCCTGGGTCACCAGCGCAGCGCCTTCCAGGGATTCACTGCGGAGGTCGCGGAGGCCGCCGTGAAATTTTTTGTGAATCTCTTCCTGCCAGGATTTGAAAGTGTCGCCCCAGGCTTCGACGGTGTATTCCCAGGGGCCGATGTCTGTGACGGAAAATACGCCCTGCCAGCGGTCGTTGAGCAGCGGCGTCATCGGGGTTTCCCGCCAGGTGGCGGCGCCCTTTTTGCGCCATTTCAAAAGGGCCGAAACGACGTCGTGACCTTCTTTAAAAATGTCCGCCTCCACGACAAGATTCTGGCCCTCGGCGCGTTTGATTGCGTAGCGTCCGTGGTCGAGTTGCGGGGTGATGTTTTGAATGATGACTGTCTCGGCGTCGCTCAGGGTCATGGCAAGGTATCAAGCAGGGTGACGAATTCATCGAGTCCGTCGATGCGGGCGGCCACTTCGCGGAGGGAGCGCCGGGCCGCGGGGATGTGGGCGAGAAAATCGGCGCGGCCCTTTTGCAGGCCGAGAAACCCGTAGGCGCCCAGTGCCTGCATGAGGCGCTGGAGGGCGCAGTGGTAAAAAGTTGCGTCAAAGTCCGGGGCGATCTCCATTCCGGCAAGACGGGCGTTGCGTTTGTAATGCCCCAGCAGAACGAGGCGTTCTTCCTCGCGCAGTGTGACGTAAGGATCGTAGAGCAGCGAGGCGATGTCGTATTGTGGCAGGCCGGGGCGCATGCCCTGAAAGTCAATCAACCAGGCTGCAGCGTCCTGAATGAGGATGTTCTGCGACTGGAAATCCCGATGGACCAGCACACGGGGCAGGGAGGCGAGACGCCGCGCGATGTCGGGAAAAATGGGAAGCTCTGCGTAACGGCGGACGGCGGATTCTCCGAGGCCAAAGTGGGCGCTCAGGCAATTTTCAAAAAAATACCCCTGTTCCCAAAGGTAGAGCTGGTCGCTGAACTCCCGTTCGAGCTGCAGGTGGGAGCCTTGCAGTCGACGGGTGGCGGCGGTGTGCATCTTGCAAACCTCCACCAAGGCGGATTCGTAGAGCGGGCGGCGGTGTTCCCACGGGGCGTGACGCGAGGCCCAGAGGTCTTCTTCGCCGAGGTCTTGCATCCAGATGAGCCCCTCGTCGGCGTCGTGGAAAAAAATCTTCGGCACGCTCACCCCGGCCCCTGCCAGGAACTGGGCGATGGTGACGTAGTGGCGATTTTCCTCCTTCTGGCTGGAGTATTTCACCACAATCATCGAGTGGCTGGGACCGGACTGGATGCGGTAAAACTTGCGCTCCGAACCGCCCTTTTCCAGCGGGAGAACTTCAAAATCCTCCGCTGCGTAATCGGGAAAACGCTCGATGGTTTGGTTGATGACAGTGCGCGGAAGCATGCTTAAAAATCGGCGTCGCGCTGGGTTCCTGCGGCGGAGCGACCGTTCCGGACAATACAGCGCTCGAGTCGCGCGCGGGAAGCGATTTTCGCATTTTCCCACACCACGCAATCGGTCAGGTGCGCTCCGCCGGCGACCTCCGCGCCCGGGCCGATCACGCAGGCCCCGGTGATCACGACATCTGCGGCGATGTGGGCGGTGGGGTCGATCGGCACCGGCCAGGGACGGTCAACGGGGTAGGAGAGCGTCTGCCCTTTTCGGAGAAAAAGATCGTGCGCCGCGAGGTAGGAGGAACGGGTGCCAAGGTCGAACCATAGACCTTCGTCCAGAACGACCCCGCCAACCGGGAGGCCACGACGAATGAGGTTCAGAAATACCGGGATGATCGAAAAAATCCGCTCGTCGGGCATCTGACGGAAAATTTCCGGGGAGAGGACATAGACTCCCGTAAACAGAAAGCCCGGCTCGGAGCGGCCTCCGATGGCTCCGCGAATATCGGTGACGCGGCCGGTTGCCGCATCGTATTGCACCTGGCAGGGGCCGCCGAAACTCCGCAGACCGAGGGTCGCAATATTGCCGGTGGCGAGATGGGTTTCGACCAACTGTGCCAGGGGCAGGTCGGCCAGAACGTCGCCGTTGTGCACAAGAAATGGCGTTTCCCCCACGAGATCGCGGATATTTGCGATGCCTCCTCCGGTTTCGAGAAGTTCGGGCTCATGGCGGTAGTGAACCTCGCTGTCGCGATACTGCGACCAGCCGTTTTTTTCCCCGAGTAATTCGCCATAGGCTTCCGGACGGTGATGCGTATTGACGACAAAACGCCGCACTCCGCAGGCGTGTAGGTGATCGAACGCGAACGTGATGAGGGGCTTGTGGACGATGGGAACGAGCGGCTTGGGGCGCTCTTCGGTCAGTGGCCTTAGCCGGGTGCCCAGGCCTGCGCCGAGGACAAAGGCCGTCCCGATCCCCTCAGCCACGTGTTAAGGACGTTCGACGATCTTAACGTCGTCAAAGTAGGCGACGCCGTCCTGCGGTACGGTGAAGGAGAGATCCAGCAGGGTGGTGGTCGTATCCTTCAGATCCTGGAGTTCCTTCGGGCGAAGGGTCACCTTAAAGTCCTTCCGCACCTCGACCCAGGCGGGGCCGCCGGAGAACTTGATGGTCTCGAAGTTTTCGTCACGCACTTCGTTGGCCTGGACCGTAGCCGAGCCGCGGTCGCCCACGGTCACGCGGGCTTCCCCCAGTTTTTTGTACCCTGTCCAGCCGATGAAGGCCTGTCCGTCGTTGAACTTGCCCTTCACTTTGAAAGTCAACGTGTAGTTTCCATTGAGCTTGAGCCGGAAGCGACCGAGTTGGCGCATGTTAAAATACCGCGCCGGGGCGCCGTTCATTTGGGCTTCGGCACCGCCAAAGAAATCCGGTTTTTTGAGGCTCCAGTTCGCAAACGCCTGGGTGAAAGTCGTCGGTGCCGGCATAATTTTGTTGGGGGAGGGCATGTAGCCAACCTTGAGCGCAGCCTTGCCTTCCGCCGGGATGGCTGCCGGATCTTCCTCGGCTTTGACCACGCTCATGTAACCGTAAAAGTTGCCGCGTCGGAGCCCGTAATCGACGTCCCATCCCGAGGGAACTGCCAGTGGAACCGTGCCCGTGTCCCCCTTGATTTCCACCGGGGCGGCAAACTTGGGTTCCGTTTTTGTCCCGGTGTTCATTGCCATGGCGACGCGCCCGTTTGTTTTTCCGACGACGAGATCGAAAAGTCCGTCCCCGTTAAGGTCGCCGGTCGAGACGGTGCTGATGCCGCCAAAGGTCAGAGGGGTGCTGCCGGTGGCTCCGCTGACAAATGAGGCGAAAGGAAGTTCCGCGGGCTTTTCGCCCATTTTGAGGGCTTGGCCTTTGTTGAGATAGACGGCGATTTTGCCCGTGCGTTCGGCGACCAGAAGATCAGGGACGCCGTCGCCATTGTAATCCACCACCACGGGGGTGAGTTGCTCGAGACCATCGCCGAAAGCAATGACGTGACGGTTGGATTCGTCGAAGGTGGGTTTGGCTCCCGAACCCAGATTGAGGAGAAGGTGGATGTTATTTGCGGAATACGAACCCTCTCCCAGCAGAAGATCTTCCTTGCCGTCCTTGTTCCAATCCCAAGTCGTGGGGGCAAATACGTTGCCCCATTTTTTGGTGGGATCTTTCATCGTCGGAACGGCCGCACGGCCGACGTCGGGGGGTTGCTTGAAGTCGGGCGCCTGGTTGGATCCCGAGTTGGGAATCAGGAGCACTTCCCCAATATAGTTGCCGACAATCAGATCCTTCTTCCCGGATTTCATGATCTCGGTCGGGAACATGCGGGTCGCCATGCGGGCGTGGTCGGCGGATTTTACCCCGCCGTCCAGAATGGGGTCCGTCCCCGGCGTTCTGCTCAGGAAGATTCCGCCAAGTTCGCCAACGGTGAACTTCGGCGCTTGAGGGGTGCCACTGTTAAAAAAGATCCGCAGATAGCTCAAGACATCCATCGTTACGATGTCCGGCAGTTTGTCTCCGTTCATATCCGCCACGGAGACGGAGACCGGCATCGCGCTTTCGCTGATCTGTCCGCTGGTGGTGAGGATGGGCACGGCGCCGCGTTCCCCGGTGAGGTAGCCCGCATTGTCCACGCCGTCCCAGAGATTTTCCCGTCGAAAGGAGGATTCGAATCCCCCGTTGCTAACGAGATTTTTCGGAGCGGGGGCGGCCGGAGCGGGAGCCTGGGCGTGGAGAGCGGCTGCGGAGAGGGTCGCGGCGAGGCTGGCTGTCAGTTTGGGGGAAATTCGCATGATCGTCTCAAATACGGGCTGTGGCGGTAAAACAGAGTGTCAAATAGAAACCCGTTTCCCCGGTACGGACAAGCGGAAACCTGCGCGATTTTCCCCGGGGTCGCCCCATCGGCCGACTCCGAGAAAATCCCGGCGGAGAAAAGTCAACGAGCCCGGGGCGCGAATGGTCGCCGCGAGGGTGCTCCCAAGGGTGAGAACCGTCGGGAGGCGAAGGGGCCGGAAAGCGAGGTCTCCCCAGTCTTTTCCTTTCCTTCGAGTGCCTCGCAGATAAGTTTTTCCCCACATGACAGGCCAAAAAAGAAACTTCGCCGGACCCGCCATCGTTATCACCATGATCGTCCTGGCGACGTTGGGAGGTGCGATGACGTGGCGAAACTACATTGCCGAGCGCCCCAGTGCTGTTCGTGCGGAGTTGGTGGACGAGAAGTTGGCCCTTGCCGAGTTCGCCCCGGAGAAGGCTCCACTGATTCGCAAGGGGGCCAAGGTGATTGTTTCCGTGGAGGGCGTGCGGAGCACCGGGTATGTGGCGGAGCTTGTTCCTTCGGGAGACACTACCCGGTTCCGGCTCCGGCTGCTGGAGCCGTTCCGCGGGGCCAAGGCCGGCACGCCCTGCCAGGTGACGGTGGACCTTTCCCTTCCGCCCGAATTGCTCAAGGATTCTCCGGAGGCCCCTTGAAAACGCCTTGGCGGAAACGCGGGGTCGGTGTTTTCTCTGCGGCGCGATGAAAACTTTCTGGCCATGGCTGTGTGCGCTTGCGAGCGGAGTGATGCTGGCCTTGTGTTTTGCTCCGGTGGACCAGGGCGGCTTCGCGTGGTTTGCGCTCACGCCTCTCATTGCGGCGCTCTGGTTTTCAGAACCTTGGAAAAAACACGACGACTGGCGGCTTTTCCTACTCGGGTATTTAACGGGCTTCGGTTATTTTCTGGGCAGCCTCCATTGGCTCGTCACCGTGACCACGCTGGGCTGGATCGCCCTTTCCGCTTATGTCGCGATTTACCCCGCGCTCTGGGCTGCCTTTACCGGGGCGATTCTGTGTCCGCGCCAGTCGCCTTATGAAGCCCGTCCGGTCTGGCTCAAATCCTGGAACAATCTGCGTGTCGCCGCGCTGTCGGCCTCGGCTTGGGTCGGGCTGGAATGGGTGCGCGGGGAAATTTTCACCGGGTTTGGCTGGAATTCCCTCGGGATTGCTCTGCACCGCAATCTCGCCCTCATCCAGATTGCGGATATCACCGGAGTCGGCGGGTTGTCGTTTTTGCTGGTGATGGTGAATGTGATGATCGTCATCACGGTGAAGCGGGTGAGGACGGAACTCGGCCGCCATGCCCTGCGTCCGCATTACGATTTCAGTCTCACCGTGGCCTTGGTAGCGGTCGTTTTTGGCTACGGGGTCCGGCAACTTTTTGCCAAACCGGTGGAATCCCTGCCCCTTCGGGTCGCGGCGGTGCAGGCGAACATTCCGGTCCATGCCAAGCGCGATCTGATGAACGAGAAGTTCATTCTGGATCTGCACACGCGACTGTCCGAGACCGCGCTGGCCATGAAACCCGACCTGCTGGTCTGGCCGGAGGCGGCCACGCCCCAGCCGGCTCTGCAGGACCAGGCGAACTGGGACGCTGTCCTCGCCGTCGCCAAGCAGCACAAGGGCGACTTCCTGCTGGGCACCGTCTATGGCGATTTTAACTCCGCTGCGCTCCTCACCGAACAGGGGGCGAAAGCCGCCCTTTATCACAAGGTTCACCTCGTGCCCTTTGGCGAATACGTGCCTCTGCGGCAAAGTTTTCCGCTCTTTGCCATGATCGTGGGGGACCTGGTGCCCGATGATTTTTCCTTCGGACCAGGCCCCAAGCTCCTGGAAATGGCGGCCCAGCCTGTGAAAATTGCCCCGCTGATTTGTTTCGAAGATACCCTGGGCGATCTGGCGCGGCAATTTGCCGGCCTGGGCGCGCAGTTGTTTGTCACGGTGACCAACGACGGATGGTTTCTGGAAAGTGCCGGCTCGCAGCAACATTTTCATCACGCGCTTTTCCGCTGCGCCGAGACCAAACTCCCCATGCTCCGCGCCGCCAACACGGGCGTGAGCGGGATTATCGACCGCTTCGGGCGCCCCGCCAATATCCTGGTCAACGAACAAGGCCGGACGTTTTTTGAAGGCCTTCTGATTGGCGAGGTCGCAGTGCCTGTCAATCCCGCCAAAACCTTCTACACCCTCAACGGCGACGTCTTTTCCCTGGCCTGTCTGGCGGTGGGGATTCTGACCGGCGGGGTCGCCTACTTTCGACGGAAGTCATAAATCCGCTTGTCCGCGGCGCGTGGACACGAAATTCTCCGACAGATGAAAGCCATCGTCACCGTGATGCCGAAACCGTCCGTCCTCGACCCGCAGGGGGCCGCCACCGCCGAAGCCATGAAACACCTCGGCCTCGAAACCGTCGGGCGCGTCCGTGTGGGCAAGTCCATCGAGATCGAATTTCCCGCCGCCCCCGACGAGGCGAAACTCCACGAAGTCGCCCGGGACCTCCTGTCCAACCCCGTCATTGAGGACTATACGATCCAGATAAACCCCTAATTGCCACGAATGGGCACTCACGATCTCTTCCGTCAGGAAGGCTACGATCTCATGGCCGCCGCATTCGAAGTTTACAACGAAAAGGGGCACGGATTTCTTGAGAATGTCTATCAGGAGTGCATGGAGAAGGAACTCAGCCTTCGCGCCATGCCATTTGAGGCAAAACCGTGGCTGCAGCTTTTCTACAAGGGCGAACCACTTCAGCAGGGATACGAACCGGATCTGCTGGTCTTTGGCGGAATTGTCGCGGAGTTGAAAGCCGTGCAACAACTGGCCCCAGAGCATGACGCCCAACTCCTCAATTACCTGAAGGCGCTCCAAAAACGGGTCGGTTATCTGATCAACTTCGGCCACCATCCCCAACTCGAGTGGAAGCGAATGGTCCTCTGATTTTTAGTGCCTTTTAGTGCCCATTAGTGGTTTCTTCTCCCATGAAATTTGCCGTTCTTCGCTTCCCCGGGTCCAACTGCGACCAGGATTGCCTGCAGGCCCTGTCTACCTTTCCCGGGGCTTCCGCCGATTACGTCTGGCACAAGGATTCTTCGCTGGCGGGTTTTGACGCCGTGGTTGTTCCCGGCGGCTTTTCGTATGGCGACTATCTCCGCTGCGGGGCTATCGCCCGATTTTCGCCCATCATGGCGGCGCTGAAAACCTTTGCCGCGGAGGGCGGAACGGTCATCGGCATTTGCAACGGCTTCCAGATTCTCTGCGAGTCCGGACTTCTGCCCGGCGCGCTGGTGCGCAACCGTGACCTCCATTTCCTCTGCGAGCATGTCCATCTGCGGGTGGAAAACTCCGACACCCGGTTCACCCATTCCGTGCCCGCCGGCACAGTCCTGCGTGTCCCCATCGCACATGGCGAAGGGTGTTATTTTGCCGACGACGCCACCATCGCCGCCCTCGAATCCGAAAACCGCATCCTCGTGCGCTACTGCGACGTCCGCGGCGAGGTCACACCGGCATCCAACCCGAACGGCTCCCGCGCCAACATCGCCGGCATCTGCAACGCCGCCGGAAACGTTTTCGGCCTCATGCCCCATCCTGAACGCGCCTGCGACTCCCAACTCGGCAGCACTGACGGCCGCGCCATTTTCGACAGCCTCCTCTCCGCGTCCCCGAGCCTCTCCATCTCCGCGTCTCTCTGAATCATGCCTGACCCCGCCATCACTCCCGAGCTCATCGCCAAACACGGCATCACTTCCGAGGAATACGAACGCATCCTTTCCATCCTCGGACGCGAACCCAACTTCACCGAACTCGGCGTTTTTTCTGTCATGTGGAGCGAGCATTGCTCGTACAAAAACTCCCGTCCCGAACTGAAAAAATTCCCCACCACGGGCGAAAAAGTCCTCGTCAAGGCTGGTGAGGAAAATGCCGGAGTCATCGACATCGGAGGCGGCTGGGCGGTCGCCTTCAAGATGGAGAGTCACAATCACCCCAGCGCGATCGAGCCATTCCAGGGCGCGGCGACAGGGGTGGGCGGCATCATTCGCGACATCTTCACGATGGGTGCGCGGCCCGTTTTCAGCCTCAATTCGCTGCGTTTTGGCCCCATCGAGGGCGACACAGCCGAGGCCAAAACCAACCGCCGGTTGTTCGCCGGCGTCGTGAGCGGCATCTCGCACTACGGCAATTGCATCGGCATTCCCACGATTGGCGGCGAGGTGTATTTCGACGAGTCCTATTCCGGCAACCCTTTGGTCAATGTCTTCTGTCTGGGCGTCCTGCGCCACGAACAGATCGCCCGCGGCGGCGCTGTGGGGGTGGGAAATCCGGTGTTTTACGTCGGCGCGGAAACTGGCCGTGACGGACTCGCCGGCGCCGCTTTTGCCTCGCGCGACCTCACCGAAGAATCCAAGGAAGACCGCCCCGCCGTGCAGGTGGGCGATCCTTTCCGCGAAAAGCTCTTGCTCGAAGCCTGCCTCGAACTTCTCGCCAGCGGCTGCGTTGCGGGCATCCAGGACATGGGCGCGGCCGGCCTCACCTGCTCGACCTGCGAAACCGCCAGTCGCGGCGGCACCGGGGTGGAAATTGACCTCGCCCTTGTGCCGAAACGTGAGACCGGCATGACGCCCTACGAAACGCTCCTCAGCGAATCCCAGGAACGCATGCTCGTCATCGTCAAAAAAGGCGAAGAGGCCAAAGTGAAGGAGATCTTTGAAAAATGGGACCTCCCCTACGCCGAGGTCGGCGTGGTGAAGGACGACGGCATGATGCGGGTGAAGGAAAACGGCGTCACCGTCGTGGAAATTCCCGCCCGCGCCCTCGCGGACGAAGCGCCGGTTTATCACCGCGAAGTGGCGGAGAAAAAAACGCCCGCCCCTTTCGACCCGCATTCCCTGCCCCCCGCCTACATTCCCGCCGCGCTGCCCCGCCTGCTGGCCGATCCCAGCATCGCGAGCAAACGCTGGGTCTGGCGTCAATACGACCACATGGTGCGCCTCGGCGCGACCGTGCTGCCCGGCTCGGACGCCGCCGTTTTTATCGTGCGCGAAGCCAATCGCATCCTGGCCGCCACGTCGGACTGCAACGCGATTTATTGCAAACAGGATCCCCGCGAAGGGGCCCGCATCGCCGTGGCCGAAGCCGCGCGCAATCTGGCCTGCTCAGGCGCGGTGCCCATTGCCGTGACCGACAATCTGAATTTCGGCAACCCGCACAATCCGGAAAATTTCCTCCAACTCCGCGAGGCCGTCGAAGGGCTGGCTGAAGCCTGCCGCGAGTTTTCCACGCCCGTCACGGGCGGCAACGTCAGCCTCTACAACCAAAGCCCTGCCGGCGCGATCGACCCCACGCCCACCGTCGGCATGGTCGGCGTGATTGATGATCCCGCCCATGTCACCACCCAGGCCTTTAAACAGGCGGGGGACACCGTTCTGCTGCTCGGCGAACTTGGCCACGAACTCGGCGCCTCCCATTATCTCAAGGTCCTCCACGGCCGCAAAACAGGCGCCCCGCCTCGCCTCGACTACACGAAAGAAAAAGCCCTCCACGAAGCGCTCCGCGCCCTCATCCGCGCCGGGCTCGTGCAGAGCGCCCACGATTGCGCTGAGGGCGGTCTCGCGGTGACCCTGTCCGAAAGCTGCCTCTCCGCCGAACCCCTGCTCGGTGCTGCGGTGGATTTTGGCACGACCGGGCTGCGTCCCGATGTCCTGCTTTTCAACGAATCTCAATCCCGCGTCGTCATTTCGGTGAAACCCGAAAACGCCACTGCCGCACAGGCCCTGCTCGCCGACCATGGCGTGCCCGCCCGTGCGCTCGGTTCGGTCACGGAGGAGACCGTCCTGTCCGTCAAAGCCGACGGGGCCACCTTCGACTGGGACCTGCCCACCCTGAATGTCTCCTGGGCGGAGACGATTGGGAATTTGATGGGTTGAGCGTATGAAACTCGCCAGCTTCGAGGCCATCGTCCGAGCGCTTAATGAGGCGGGCGTTCGGTACATCGTGGTTGGTGGGCTGGCCGTGATCGCTCATGGTATTGGTCGGACTACGTTCGATGTGGATATCGTCATCCAACTGAATCCCGAGAATATCGGAGAGGCCTTCGCAGCGTTGGAGTCGATTGATTATCGCCCTACTGTGCCGATCAACGCGGACCAATTTTCGGACGCCTCGCTCCGCTCTTCCTGGATTGCCGAAAAGGGCATGCTGGTGTTGAAAATGTGGGGCGATTCCCATCGCGAGACTCCGCTGGATATTTTTGTCACCGAGCCGTTCCATTTTGAAGCCGAATATCGAGACGCTCTTCTTCACGAAGTTGGTCCCGGCACAGCCGCAAGGGTCTTGCGGCTTGAAGCCTTGCTGGCTATGAAGCTAGCGGCCGGTCGCCCCAAAGACCTTGCGGATGTCGATGAGTTGAATCTCCTGTATGGAAAGCCTTCAAGTTATGATCGCAAAGGGTGAGGAAATCGACTGGTCCCTGACCACATGGAAGGGAAGCCGCCGCCAGCAACACCAGCAGTATCTGGCGCTTTCCTTTCGTCAGAAGCTGGAAAGCTTGGAAGCATTGTGTGACCTTTCCCGCAATTTTCTGGAACAGCGGCGGAAAGCCGGCCTTCCCTACATCGATCCTTACACCGGCGAAGTTGTGCGACCACCGGGGAAGAAAGGGTAGTTCGTTGTCTCCAGCGCCGCGTCTTTTTCACCGTCCCGCGCGCTAACGCTTGTCATTCCGGCTGAGTTTCGCAACCCTGCCCGCCGTGCTGGAACTCCGCGATGTCACCCTCTTCATCGGACAAGGCGGCGAGGTCAAACCTCTGCTGTCCGATATCAATGCCAAATTCCCCCGCGGTCATTTCGGCGCGATCATCGGCCCTTCCGGCTGCGGCAAAAGCACGCTGCTGAAGGTCATCACCGGCATCGCCCATGGGGACGAGGAAGGGGAAATTCGCTGGCATGGTCAGAATCTCATGGAGCAGGATTTTTCGCCCTCCGAGATTGGCTACGCGCCGCAGTTCAGCATCGCCTACGAAGAGCTGACCGTGCGGGAGTGTGTGGCGTATTCGATCAAACTCCGGGTCCGCGGCATGCATGGCGACCCGCTTGACGAGGCCGTCGCCCGGGTGCTCGACGAGGTGAACATGACCGAATTTTCCGACCGCCTGGTCCACGTACTTTCCGGCGGACAAAAACGCCGCCTCGCCCTCGCCATGGAGCTGGCCAGCAAGCCGGTGATGTTGCTCTGCGATGAGGTGACCAGCGGACTCGATCCGCAATCCGAGGACGAAATTGTCACCCTCCTTCACGGCCTCTCCCGCACCGACGGCCGCGTGGTGCTCTCCGTCACGCACAGCCTGCGCCATCTCAGTTATTACGACTCGGTGCTGGTGCTTTATCAGGGTGTGGTCGCTTACCACGGGCCGCCGGAATATTTGTCCCATTATTTCCGCTGCGACGACCCGCAGGATCTTTACGGCCAGCTCGCCTTGCGCGAAGCCCGCGAATGGTCGGGGTCGTGGAAAAAACACCGCCACGCCTTCGCGGAAACCATGGCCGGACAGGAGCGAGGGGCCTTGGACCACGTGCATTTCGAAAGCCCCATCGAGGAGCCCGACCAGACCATCGAACTGCCGCCGGAACCCCAGCGCAGCGAGACGCTGCCGCAGCCGGGGGCATGCAGTCAGTTTCTCACTCTCACCTCGCGGCGGTTCCGGATTTTCTCCCGCACCAAGGCGCAGATTTTTCTCCAGATCGGGCTGATCATTGGCTTCCCCATCCTCGTGGCCATCTTCGCCTGGAACGGCCTTCCGGCCATTCAGAACCTCTCCATGGGGATGGACCTCAATGTGGTCCAACAGCTCAAGGAGAACGTCGATTTCCTCGTTCAGGGCAGCAAGATCGGCAGCCTTGTCTCCGGTATCGTCATGTTCCAGGTGATCCTGCTCACCCTGATGGGGGCAAACAACTCCGGCCGCGAGATCGCTGCCGAGCGTCTCATTTTCGAGAAAGAAAAACTCTCCGGCCTCAGCCCGCTGGCGTACATCGGGAGCAAGGCGGTGTTTTTGCTCACCCTCGTCATCGCCCAGTCGTTTTGGATGGGGCTCTTTGTGCATTTTGTCTGCAATTTTCCCGGGGACCTGCCGGCGCAGCTGTTGTTTTTGTTCCTTGTCAATGCGGCCATGACCTCCATCTGCCTGGCGATTTCGAGCCTCATGGGCACGGCCGAGCAAGCGTCATTGGTTTCCATCTATCTGGTCGGTTTCCAACTCCCGCTCTCCGGCGCAGTTCTGGCGCTGCCCGATTGGGTCGGCTCGCTCACCCGGCCGTTTATCTCGGCCTACTGGAGCTGGTCGGGCGTGCTGCAAACTCTGCGTGGCGAGCGATATTACGACATCGTCCAGATGGTGGCGCAGACCGCCCTCTCACCGGCCGCACTCTGCCTTTGGGTGCTCTGTTCGCATATCATCATTGGGCTCTTTGTTGCTTGGATCGGCAGTCAGCGCAGCCGGCTGAATTAAGGATGCCGCTGCCACGGGGCGATGCGTCCTTCGACTCCGATTCTTGTGAAAAGGCGTTGACATTGCCCGCCGGTTGCAGTTCTTTGACGCATCATTCGATTCGGGCAGCCGTCCGGCGGCTCCTTCCCATCGAATCCGTAAAGTTCGATTTTCTTTTTAACCCAACCCCACGCCGGTTGTGTGTGCCAGTGAGGCTCCCCAACGCGAGCGGAAGGATTTCCATATTCATATTTATTCATGGCCGGCCACAATAAATGGTCGAAGATCAAGCGCCTCAAAGGTGCCTTGGATGTCAAACGCGGCAGGCTTTTTTCCAGGCTTTCCAAGGAGATCACCGTCTCTGCGAGGCTCGGCGGGGGCAACCCCGACTTCAATCCCCGGCTGCGTGCCGCCGTCCAGTCGGCCCGCACCCAGAGCATGCCCAATGACAATATTGACCGCGCTATCAAAAAAGGCATCGGCGAGCCCGGCGTCCAAGCCGTGGAAGAATTGGTTTACGAAGGTTATGCCCCCGGCGGCGTCGCCCTCATCATCGAAACGGCGACGGACAACAAAAACCGCACGGCCGCGGACCTGCGGCTCATTTTTTCCAAAAATCACGGCAACCTCGGCGGGCCGGGCAGTGTTTCGTACATGTTCCACCGCAAGGGCCAGATCACGGTTCCTCTCTCCCTCGTGGACGAAGACCGGCTTCTCGAAGTCGTTCTCGAAGCGGGTGCCGAGGAACTGGGCGGCGACGAAGAACATCACGTGATCACCACCCCGGCCGATCAACTGTATGCCGTCGCCGAGTCGCTCAAAAAAGCCTCCGTCGAACCCGACAGCCAGAAACTCACCTACATCCCCGAAAATTCCATCCCCGTCACCGACCCGCAAACCGCCTCCCAGGTGCTGAAACTCTGCGACGCCCTTGACGACTGTGACGACGTGCTCAGCGTCCACGCCAATTTTGACATCCCCGACGACATCCTTGCCCGATTGCAAGACAACTGAACTTTTTGCCATGACTGAAGACAACACCGAACTTTCCGCGCCTGCCGCGCCCGCCAAAAAACCCCGTCGCACCGCTGCGGCCGCCGGAGCCGCCAAGGCCGCCCCCCGCAAGCCTCGCGCTCCCAAAAAAGCGACCAGCACGCCTGCCGTTTCGGCCGAGGGAGAAAAAAACAACCGGGAGGCTGAGCAGGTCGAGACCATCGAAGCGGTGAAGCCGGCCGATGCTCCCCAGCCCGCCATCGTGGCGCCCTCGACCCCTCCTCTTGAACCTCACCCTGCGCCTGCCGCCGAAGCGCCCGCTCCGGTCGCCGCCCCTGCCGCCCCGGTGCCGCAAGCCGAAATCATCCACCCCGATCCCCGCGATAATGATCGGAACGACCGCGAGGGCGGCGGACGCCGCGGACGTTTTCGTCGCGACCGCAATAACCGCAACCGTGACGGCTTCCGGGATCAGCAGTCCAACCAGCAGGGCCAGCCTGCCGGGAATCAGCAATCCCCCAACACCCATCAGCAACCCGCCGCCCCGGCGGTCCCCGCCGGTCCCCCGCCGCCTCCCGCCCCGCCGGTTTTTGCCGAAGGCATCGTGGAAGTTTCCGGGAAAGGTTTTGGTTTCCTGCGCGAACCCCGCCGCAACTTCTCCCAGTCGAACAACGACGTTTTTGTCACCCCCGAGGTCGTCCGCAAACACAACCTCCGCGATGGCATGTGGATCAAGGGCGAGACCCGCCGCGGCAGCCGCGGACCCCAGCTCTACAAGCTCACCGAGCTCGAAGGCCAGGATCCCGACACCTTCCCGGCGAATTTTCCCGTCTTTGAGGAACTGACCACCATCAGCCCCAATAAACGGGTCAAACTGGAGACCACGACCGAGCGCCACACCACCCGCGTGATGGACCTCATGACCCCCGTGGGCAAAGGCCAGCGCGGGCTCATTGTCGCCCCGCCCCGCACCGGCAAGACCACTCTGCTCCAGCATATCGCCGACGCCGTGGTGAAAAATCACCCCGAGATGAAACTCATCATTCTCCTGGTGGACGAACGTCCGGAGGAAGTGACAGAAATCCGTCGCACCGTGCCCACGGCGGAGCTGATGGCGAGTTCGAACGACTCCGACATCAAGACCCACACCCGCATCGCCCAACTCGCCTCCGAGCGCGCCAAGCGCCTCGTCGAAATGGGTAAGGACGTGTTCATGCTCATGGACTCGCTCACCCGCATCGGCCGCGCGTTCAACAACGCCCAGGGCGGCGGCGGTCGCACCATGTCCGGCGGCGTCGATTCGCGAGCCCTGGAAATCCCGCGCAAAATTTTCGCCGCCGCCCGCAACACCGAGGAAGCCGGCTCGCTCACCATTATGGCCACCGCCCTCATTGAGACGAACAGCCGGATGGATGACCTCATCTTCCAGGAGTTTAAAGGCACCGGCAACATGGAGCTCGTCCTGGACCGCAAGATCAGCGACCAGCGGATCTACCCGGCCGTGGACATCTTTCTCTCCGGCACCCGCCGCGAGGAACTTCTCCTCAGCCCGGAAGAGCTGCACAAAATCAGCGTCATCCGCCGCGGCCTCGCCGGCCACAAGCCCATCGAAGCCATCGAGCGCCTCCTGTTTTTCATCAAAAAATACCCCACCAACGCCGAGTTGTTAAAAAACATCCCGGGCTAAGCGGTTCAACGAAAACACGAGCCGTTTGACAGCGTTCGGTAGGGGCGGCACACCGCTGCCGTCCCTGGGCGCGAAGGGTCTCGCGCCCCTACCAGGGTCGTCGCATTCTGGCTATGGGATTAGTTGAAACGCTATAGGGGCCCAATGTTTGATGGGAGATTTTGAGAATCCCGCCGGAGGCGGCACGAGGCGCGAAGCGCCCACATCGCACATCGAACTTCTCACATCCGACATCTCCTCCCCCTCCCCCCCCTCCGGGAAGAACGCGCTCAGTCCAACCGGTCGATCTGCTCGGCGAGGGCAAAATCCTTGTCCGTGAGACCACCATCGCTGTGCGTGGAAAGGCGGATCAACACCTTGTTCCAGCGGATGTCGATATCCGGATGGTGATTCGCCGTCTCGGCGATTTCTGCGACGGCATTCACAAAGGCCATGGCGGCGGGGAAGTCGCGGAATTGGAACCGCCGGGAAATTTCGACGATGTCGCGTTTCCAACCGGGGATCTTGGCGAGGAGGGAGGGGATTTCGGATTCGGGGACGAGGGGAGGCATGACGGGAGGAATTTCGGAATTTATCGCCCCATCCACGATCTCGCACCGGAATTTTTTGGCCGGGGAGGGGGGACGGGAAGAAAGAAGCGTAAAAGGCCGGGAGCCAGGATGCAAGAAAGCCGTTGCCCGCGGAAGGGCGGTTGTGTAGTTTTTCCCACCCAATCCCTCACCAAATATCATGGGCAAGATTTACAACGATATCGTCGAAACCGTCGGCCGCACCCCGCTCGTCAAACTGAACAAGGTTACGGAAGGCCTCAACGCCACCATCGCGGTGAAGTGTGAGTTTTTTAACCCGCTGGGCAGCGTCAAGGATCGCATCGGCATGGCCATGATCGAGGATGCCGAGAAAAAAGGCATCTTGAAGAAGGATACCGTGATTATCGAGCCCACCAGCGGCAACACCGGCATCGCGCTGGCCTTCGTCGCGGCCGCCAAGGGTTACAAACTCATTCTCACCATGCCCGAAACGATGAGCCTCGAGCGTCGCACGCTCCTCGCCATGCTGGGCGCGAAGCTCGTTCTCACCCCGGGTGCCGAAGGAATGAAGGGAGCCATTTCCCGCGCCGAGTCCCTCGTCCGGGAGACGCCCGGCTCGTGGATGCCGCAGCAATTTAACAACCCCGCCAATCCCGCCATCCACAGCGCCACCACGGCGGAGGAGATCTGGGAGGACACCGACGGCAAAGTGGACGTGTTGGTCGCCGCGGTTGGAACGGGCGGAACGATCAGCGGATGTGTGGAAGTGATCAAACCCCGCCGCGCCTCATTCCAAGCCATCGCCGTGGAACCCAAGGATTCGCCTGTCATTTCGCAGACTCTGGCCGGGGAACCGGTCAAACCCGGCCCGCACAAGATCCAGGGCACCGGAGCCGGTTTTGTCCCCAACAATCTGCATTTGAAAAACGCCGCCGGCGAATCGCAAATCAGCGAGTGCATTCAGGTGAGCAACGACGACGCCTTTGCCATGGCCCGCCGCCTCGCCAAGGAAGAGGGCATGCTGGTCGGCATCAGCACGGGGGCCAATGTGCATGCCGCCATCGAATTTGCCAAACGTCCGGAAAACGCCGGCAAGTTGATTGTCACCATCGGCTGCTCCACCGGTGAGCGGTATCTCAGCACAGCCCTCGCCGAACAGGCCCGCGCGGAGGTGGGAGGATAACCTCATGTCGTCGAACACCCCGCCTCCTGCCGAAGACCGGCTTTTCACCGAAGAAAGTTTCGCCGCCGAAATTTTTTGGGAAAAACACCGCCAGACCATCCTCATTGCCGCGGCCGTGGCCGTTCTGGCTGTGGTGGGAACGATTTGGTGGATGATCAGTTTGCATAATGTGAAGCTGGCGGCGGAAGCCTTCTTTGCGCAGGCGAAAAACCCCGAGGCCTGGCGCGAGGTGATCGCCAAATATCCCGGCACCATGCCGGCGGCGGACGCGATGCTTCTCCTCGCCGAATCCCAGCGCGAGCAGGGAAACACCGACGAATCGACCGCCACCTACCAGCGTTTCCTCACCGAATTTCCCGAGCACCCTCTCACGGGAGGAGCGCGGTTGGGCATTGCGGAAAATTACAGCGCGGCCGGCAAGACTGCAGACGCCCTGGCGGCATTAAAAGTCGCGCAAGCCAACGGGGGATACATCGCGCCTTACGCCGCGGTATTGGAAGGCCGCACCCTGATGCGCGAAGGCAAACTCGCGGAAGCCAAGGAGGTCTTCAGCAAAATCGTGACCACCCACCAAAACTCTCCCCTGGCCCGTCTCGCTCTAAGTCAGGTCGAAGAGATCGATGTGCTTCTGCCTCCCGCGGCGGCTGCTCCCACCGCCATCGCCCCCACCGCCCCGTAGGGGCAAAAAAGTCCCCCGCGCGTGGAGGGCGGCAGGCCCTTGCCGCTACGAATGGAGGGCGGCAGGCCCTTGCCGTTACGAATGGAGGGCGGCAGGCTCTTGCCGCAATGAATGGAGGGCGGCAGGCCCTTGCCGCCTGGGAAGCTTAAATGGAGAGTTCCAGGTTGCCGATAAAGAACCGCCCTCCGGGCTTTGCTGCGCAAAGGCTATCTACGCGTGCGCTCCGATTCTTGGAACCCTAACCCACCTGGAGGGTTCCGGGCCCCCGGAACCCAAAACCAAGAAATGCGACCTGCTATCCGGCCAGCGCCCGCTGGCCACGTGTTGCCGCTCTCGCCCCCCGACGAGTAGCGCCCCTTGGGCTGCGCTCCACGCAGGCTACCCCGAGGGCCCCCGCCCTCCGGTGTTGCCGCTCTCGCCCCCCGGCGAGGAGCGCCCCCTGGGCTGCGCTCCGCGCAGGGTTGATCTCGGGAACCTCCCGTTTCCAGAACCCCTGCGGGGCTGATCTGATCAGTCTATCTCCATCGCCCCTCGCCCCTCGCCCCCCGACCTCTGACTTCCGACCTCCAACTTCCGACCTCTCACATCTGACTTCCCACTTCCCAAAAAATGTCGTTCTTTGGGAGTTGCTGCATGCCCCAGGGTGAACAGCCTCATTTCTCACGCGCTGATGGTCCGGGGAAAAGTTTTCTCACCTGACCAAGGGCGGCAGCTTGTCTCCCTCGCAACTCTCGAAAACATCGGGAACCCGACCTCAAGTACTCCCTAGGCGGGACGCCCCGAACATCCCATTCCCGAAAAAATCTGAGAAAAACGGAAAAAACTTTCACGGTTTTCCAACGTTGGCATAGTAAGCGTCACGTTGGCGCACTTTAACCAACCCCCTATTTCTCCAAAAAACATACCAAAAACCGCCATTTTTCCGCGATTTTCACGCCGAAAATTGGGGGCTCGAAATAAAAGTTAAGCCACCTTAATGAAGACACTCAGGCAACCGTTGCATTTTCTAACAAGTTGGCCAAAAACGACTTGCGGAATTTTACAGAGTCACATTTTCCAGGATAGCATGACATCATGTTTTTCCAATAAACTGACATATAACGCTACAATACGTTAGCTGGAAAAAATGTTTCGCCCTCTTAATGACGTTTTGCCCGCGTTCGCGGTAGAATTGCATGAACTCATCCTGAAGACGGAGCGTGCTGACCTAGCAGAACAGGTTAATCGTCTTGAGATTTTCGAAAGATGCCGTTGCGAAGATGAATTTTGCTCCAGTTTCTATACCGTCCCGAAACCAAACGGCGCATGGGGTGCAGGACATTCGAATCTCGCGTTGTCGCCAGACAAAGGTATGGTTGTACTCGATCTGATAGACGACAGGATTTGTTACGTGGAAGTTATTGACCGTGACGACGTCCGAGAGGCATTCACATCCTTTAAACAATAAAAGCTAACAGACCGATGGACTTAACCCCGGGCAATGCCGCACTTTTGATGGTGAGCACGGATGCCGCTACCCGTTCAGGCACAGAGGCTGCGAAGACGAAGAGCAGCCTCAGCGCCTTCACTCCCACCGCTTTGATGGCAGCCGCCGCGCCGCCCGTGGCAAGTCATCGGGGACGTTCGCAAAAATATCAGCAACCCGTGGAGTAGTCGCAATGGCAAAACGGTTCAAATTATACTTAGTGAGCGGTGTCGCTTGGCCACTTGGTCTTGGATGTCTCCTTTGGATATCTTTGCCATTCCTTGCCGACAAGCGACCCAATTCAGGATATGAGGGGCTGCTTGCAGCGATCGATGCAGTGAAGCTTGCGCCGATGTTGTTTGTTTGCATTGTGATAAACTCTTGGATGTTACTCTTGCCGCCAGTGGCACGCCGACCAGCCCAAACGGCACGTGGATGGACCTATGTAGCGGGTCTCTTTCCTGTCTTGGTGGTGTGGGCTCTATGCGTATATCTGATCTCTGACGCGGACCGGGGAAGGACTAATCTCGACTTGCTCCTAAAATATAAATAGAATGCGAACCAAGCGATCGACGTAACCCTCCACCGCCGTCACTTTGGGTGCTGGTCGCTTCGCTCCTGGCACCCGGCGTGCCAACGGTTCCGGGCACGTCATCGCGCACGTTCGGCAGAAAAATATGAATCCACTTGCTAAATGGTTCCTTATTGGTGGCGGGATCCTGACCCTCGGAGGACCCGCACTCGGACTGTTGGGAACCATTATTGGGATGATGGGGAGTTTCAACACCCTGGGGAAGGAGGGCGTTGCTGATCCAGAATCGCTTGCATCAAATATCGGAGTTACTTTGATGTCCACTGCGGGAGGAATCGCCATCGGTATCGTCGGAGTTTTCGTTCTTGTTGCCGGGGTAGTCATCCATATCGCCACCAAACAGAAACTCACTCCACCACCGCTCACAGAATGAAAAAGCCGAACGAGCCGATGGAGCAAATCCCCGTCCCTTCGGGACTTCTGACATGCTTCCTGCTGATCCCGCTTCGCGGGCAGGAAGCACGCCAGAAGCAAGCGGGGATTCCTCATCGGGGACGTTCGGAAAAAATATGACTTCCGCATTCCAAAAGTTGTCCCGCGAAGAAGCCCTCAAGGAGCTTGAGAGTTTGATCGCAGAATTTGACGCCTCCTGGGAACGCGATGGCTTAGATTGGGCGCCGCCACTGATGGATCTATTCCGTGAGATTATCAGTGAAGCCAATAAGAAGGAGATTGATGCTGAGCGACTGAGGATGCTTCACGACCGGGTGTATGCCTATTTTAGAAAGCATCGATTTTTGAAAGGAATCGGATATTCACTTGGTTGGATTGACACCATTTGTGGATGCGAAAAAAAATAATCCGAACAGACCGATGGACCAAACTACCATCCCTTCGGGACTTCTGTCACACATCCTGCTTGCGCAGGCTGTGCGCCAGAAGCGAGTGGTAGCTGGTCATCGGGGACGTTCGCGGATATAATGCGCTCAATTCTCACTGATTTTGTTACGGCCCGGTTTGGTGGGGCGATGACGCAGGCGGATGCGAGGCAATTGGCATATTCCATCTTCTGCACCTTGGACTTCATGCCTGACGATTTGAGGACGGTAGAATGGACCCGTTTCAGGATATCTGAAGAATTTGCCACGCTTGCCACACAAGGAATGATTAAGGAAATCGCTCCGATTCATGAGACGCTAGAGTATTGGAACCAAATCACAGATGATTTCCTTGCCGGAAGAGAAGAACCCAGCGAGGAGCTCGGATCGCGGCTCTTTTGCAAATGAACAAAAATGCGAACAGACCGATGGACTTAACCCCGGGCAATGCCGCACTTTCGGTGGTGAGCACGGATGCCGCTACCCGTTCAGGCACAGAGGCTGCGAAGACGAAGAGCAGCCTGCGTGCCTTCACTCCCGCCGCTTTGATGGCAACCGCCGTGCCGCCCGTGGCAAGTCATCGGGGACGTTCGAAAAGGATATGATTCATCGAGATCGTCACCTTGGGTCCTTAAGGAAGTTCATTGTGGTAGACCTGCTTATCCAATCGTATCTGCCATTCGCGGCTATTGGTCTCCTCTCTTCATGGCTATTTGGCCTGCAGGGCACTGCATGGATTGTCGCATATGCCGGAGCATTTTTTGTTTCCGTCGCTGGAGCCGCCCTCATCTTCGTTGCGAAGCTGCCCCTCTATCGGAAGGGGATGTATTTCAGCATTGGACCAAGCGCTCTGCCCGAGCATGCTCGCGTTCTCTACCACCGAGGCGTGTTATTGAGTCTGATTGGTATCCTGCTTTCTGCCCTCCTGATTGGAGCGTCCTATCTATGGCGATAGAGAAAAATTTCGAACCGGCCAGTCGAGCTAACCCCTACAAGCCGGCACTTCTCGTGCTAAAGCACGAGGCGCGCCCGCTTTCCGGGGCAGCTCACTGGGGACGTTCGCAGATTATATGAAGCGCCTTTTTGCCATAGCTGCTCCATTCGCTGTGGTATTACTGCTTTTCGTCCTCGGACCAGGAATCATTCGCCAGATTTACGCAACATCCACCTCTTCAGACTACATGAATAAGAAGATTGAAGAGTATCGTTTGCTCGACCGTCAGGAGTCATCCCTCTCAGGTGATTTATTGAGGCAGAGCCAGATGAAGCGGATGCAGATTTACTATTGGCTACTTGCAAGAGGCAGAGATATTGACGGAGGGGATGCCGAGCGGACGCTTCTCAGTCCATGGAAGGATCTGATGCAATATTGGAGAGACGATGGAGGCAGCCCACTTTCCAGAAATTAAAATGCGAACAGAGCGATGCACCAAACAGCCGTCCCTTCGGGACTTCTGTCACGATTCTTGCTTACGCAAGAAGTCGCGCCAGAAGCAAGCGGTTGCTGGTGATCGCGGAGGTTGATAAAAATATATGCTCTTTCTCGCCGAACTCGTTGGCAGACCATTGAGCGTGATTTCGTGGTTCGCTCCAGCGATTTCTGCAACATTCTTAATGTTCTTCATTTTCACGCTGTATCGATTTGAGGTCATGCCAGCATTCCTCTTTTTCGGAATTTTCTCCTTTTATCTCGGATGGATAATCCCCTCGCTAGCTACAGCACCAATTTTTGTTCACCGCCCGATTGGTGGATATTACTCTGCGTGGTCGTATTGCTTTGCCGCCATTGCATCGCTGATATTTTCAGCGTTCGTCTTCCGAACTGGTCAGTCCAGGAAGCAAGAATATGCATCGCTTTTGGTCGGATTTCTCATTTCGGCTACGATTCTCAATGCGGCTCCTATTATTAAATGAAACAAAGCCGAACAAGAAATGGTGCAT
>JBGSVZ010000106.1:0-4803 GCA_041752695.1 Terrimicrobiaceae bacterium | reverse complement strand
CCTGTGTCGGAAATTAGTTTGTTTTCCCTGGCGGCAGATTGTCCACCGACAACAGACAAGTAGCCGATGGAAGAAATCACGCCCAACCCGGCAATCACGACCAGCAACTCCACGAGTGCGAAACCATTGAATATCCCCGCTTTTTTGGTTCTCATAACTACACCACATCATGTTTCCGTGCAACAGTCCAGAAAAATTGTTGCACCAGCAAAAAAAAAATCCATGTGCCGATTCTTCTGCACCCAATTTCTCTTGCGGGAAATGGACACACTGCGATATCGTGCTGCCTTTGTTGTCCTGGGATATCTCAGGCAAATAATGGAAGGGTGGCTGAGCCCGGTCTAAGGCACTCGACTCGAAATCGAGCGTGGGGTAAAACTCACCGTGGGTTCGAATCCCACCCCTTCCGCCATGACCCACAATCGCCCGCAAACCCTGATAAACACAGAATCTACGCTTTTCGCGGCGGGTGCAAGAAGGCTGGTTTTGGGCCAAGTGTCCCTAAAAGTGTCCCTTCCGCAGTCCTGCGGGAGGCTACTCTGTCACTTTATGGCCACGCCCCAGTTCACTACTCAGTGACTGCTCGGTAACGCATCTGGGGGAGAAACGGTACGATTTCTGCACAACCCGAAAGGACCGCAATGCAGACAACCCACCCGATTACAAAAGACGAGCACACCCATCTCCTTGCCCACGAAAAAAACCCACAGTTCCAACAGTTTCTTGAATTTCTCTGGGAAACCGGAGTTCGCCCCCAAGACATCGTCAAATTGACCGCCGAGAGCGTTGAGAATCTCGCAACTGAACTTGTCTATATACCGGGAAAATCTGCGGGATTCCATTCAGAAGCCGCGCGAATTCCCATCACGCTGCCACTTGCTAGCCTGCTGGAAGCATTGCCAGAGAGCGGTCCCCTGTTTCCAAACATGGATTTCCATCCCGACGATTGGAGCAACTGCTGGCTGCTTCCGCGCTGTAATTCCCATCAGAGAGCGGACTGTCAGATCACGAAAATATGGATATGAGACCCTTAACCTGCATTGTTGGTTCTTGGTTTCGGATCCCCCACTATGCAAAAATTTCCACGTTCTCCCATTCCCACACGGAATATCCTCAAAGCTTTTACATTGATTGAGTTGCTGGCAGTGATCTCAATAACTGCCATTCTGGCGGCTCTCTTGATGCCTGCAATCAGCAGGGGCCTAAAAAAGGCGCAGAACGTTCAAAATTTGGCCAATCTGCGGCAGTTGGGCACACTGGCCTCACAATACTCGGGAGAAAACAATGGGGCGTTTCTCCCGGGAAAAGATGCGGACGGCCAACAATGGCAGGTTCTTTTAGCCCGACTATACGCCAAAGAGATGATTGAAGAGCCGGCGATGCTTTAGTCGGCTGGCAGCCAAATCCCTGCGGACTGTCAGAGGACATCGGATTCGTGACGGGTGAGTTCTCGCTATAGGTAAAATTAATGTCGAATGTCGCACTTTTAAGCCGGACAACAAGCGAGTGGCTATTGGGGGCTGTCGTTGTTTTTTTATGGCGGCAGCCGGGCTTGCGACTGATTTCATCGTGGCAACAACCGGCAGTGACACCATCGAACTACCCTCTCCCTCCAAACGATTTTTACGCCTTCGCGTCAACGCTCCATGAGGCTCGCAATCCCTGCCATCTAAATAAAGAATGACAACGAACGAACTCCATTCGAAACAAAACGGGAGCCTTCCGTGCCGGCCAGCGTTTTACCACAGCTACGTCCGCAATCGCTTTGCTGAGGAGAATGCCTATGGAGCACGCCATTGCCAACCGTGGCCTTGGGCTCACTTTAACTCTGAACATCCCGAGGCTCTGGCCAACAATTTTCCCGATGGCCACCGGCCACCAAAGTGGCCAACTTTCGAGGAGGCCAGGACAAACCTTCCTTCTCCGTTTTGGTACGGACGCGATGACGTGATCCGCTGCTATTGGAAGGTTTGGGAACTCGCATTTGACCGAAAACTCCGCAAAGCCACCTCTGAAAACCGCTTTATTTCGGACTTTAATGCCACGGCCTTTAACGACGCTACCTTCATGTGGGATTCCGCCTTCATCGCACTCTTTGGGCGATATGGGCGCCGGGCTTGGCCGTTCCAATGCACTCTCGACAACTTCTACTGCAAGCAGCACCCCGATGGTTTTATCTGCCGTGAAATCCGTGAGCTCGACGGCGAAGACAAATTCCAGCGCTTCGACCCGGCAGGCACCGGTCCCAATGTCCTTCCATGGGCAGAGTGGGAATACTATCTTCATACTGGCGACAGAGACCGGCTTGCCCGCGTCTTTGCTCCGCTGGCTGCTTACACGCGGTGGTTCCGTCTCAATCGCACATGGCCGGATGGATCATACTGGGGCACCGGTTGGAGCACGGGGATGGACAACCAACCCCGCATTCCAGATGGCCTTCACGAGTGGTACGAACATGGCCATCAGACTTGGGTGGACACCTGCATGCAAGCCGTTCTTGCCGATAGGATCCTCGTCCGGATGGCCACAGAAATTGAACGGACAGAGGATGCACAGGAATTTCAAATCGAGGCAGATCGCCTCACCGCCTGGATCAATGAAAACCTTTGGAACGAAAAAACCGGCTACTACCACGATCTGCGTCGCGACGGCACATTGATTCACAATGTCAAAACCATCGGCGCCTACTGGGCTCTCCTCGCCGACGTGGTCCCCGCCGACCGCCTGCCGCGTTTCCTCTCCCACCTCAGCGATCCATCCGCCTTCAAACGCGCCCACCTCGTTCCTTCTCTCTCCGCCGACACTCCCGGCTACGATCCCGACGGCGGTTACTGGAAGGGTGCCATCTGGCCCCCGACCAACTACATGCTCCTGCGAGGTCTCCATACCGTCGGGCAACAGGACCTCGCTCACATCATCGGTCGCAACCACCTCGACAACGTCGTCGCCGCCCACGCCAACACGGGCACGCTGTGGGAAAACTACGCGCCCGACTTTTTCGGTGCCGGACGCAGCACGCCCGACTTCGTCGGCTGGACCGGCGTGCCACCGGTCGCAGTCCTCTTCGAGGAGGTCTTTGGCCTTCGCCCAATTACCCCCGACCGCCTCCTCTGGGACGTCCGCCTTACCGAGGCGCACGGCGTCGCCCGTTACCCGCTTGGCGAAAACCTTGTGCTGGATCTGTCCTGCGCCCCGCGTGATTCAGCGGATACCGAGCCCTTCATCACCGTAACCGCCAACTCCCCTTGCTCTGTCGAGGTCGTCTGGGCCACCGGACGAAAAACCGTTTCCGCTACCACCGTCTGAGACCACCCCGCCATGCGACGTTACCTCTCTCTGCCGCTCGCCCTTGTAGTGGTCGCACTACCTGGTTTTTGCGAGATCGCCCGGGCCGATACCACTTCGACCTCCTTCGCAGCAAAGGCCACTTCGGCCATCGACGCCGAAGCCGTGGCCGCCTACGCGGCGCCCGATTGGAAGCTCGTCTGGAGCGACGAATTTGACTACAACGGCGCACCTGATCCCGCCAAGTGGGGCTACGAGGTCGGGTTCGTCCGCAATAACGAGGCTCAGTTCTACACCAAGGATCGCCGCGAAAACGCCCGCGTAGAGGGCGGCCAGCTCATCGTCACCGCCCGCAAGGAACCGTGGTCCGCCGACGAAAAAAAAGCCGACTACACCTCCGCCAGTCTGCACACCAACCGCCGCTACACCTTCACTTACGGCAAGGTCGAGATTGCCGCCCGGGTTCCTAGGGGCCGCGGAGTATGGCCCGCCCTCTGGACCCTCGGCGCCAACATCAAAGACGTGCCGTGGCCACTTTCCGGCGAGATCGATATCATGGAATTTGTCGGTCACACGCCCAATAAAGTCCATTTCACCGCCCACACCGAGGCCTTCAACCACAGCCGCAGCACGCACCGGACCACCTCCGTGGACATCGCTTCACCCTTCGATTCTTTTCACCGCTACGGCATCATATGGACTCCCGAGAAAATCACCTGGTTCCTCGATGGGCGTCGCGTTTCCGAATTCGCCAACGACGGCCAAGGCGAGGCCCATTGGCCCTTCGATCACGCGCAATATCTGCTGATCAACCTCGCCATCGGCGGCAACTGGGGCGGCGAACAGGGGATCGCCCCCGACATCTTCCCCGCCGAACTCCGCATCGACTACGTCCGCATCTGGAAACGCTGATATGCTCAAACATCTCCCTCTCACCACCGAGCGCGTGAAGCAGTTCACTGCCGCGTTTCTCCCGCGCCTCTACCCCGAGGAAAGACGGATCGCCTTCACCGTCTTTTCCGCCCCGGGCCGCATCCCCTTCGCCGAGGCCATCAAGGGCGACTACCGCCCCGCGCACGAGGGCCAGCGCTTCGGCCCGCGATGGTCCACCCACTGGTTGCGCGTCGCGTCCGTCATCCCGCCCGAATGGCGCGGCCAGGAGGTCCACCTCCGCGTGCAATCCCGCTCCGAGATGCTGGTCTGGAACGCCGACGGACACCCGCTCCAGGGCCTCGTCACCTTCAAATGGAACGGCCTCTCCGACGTGCGTTCCCACTACCCGCTCACCCGCAAGGCCCGGGTAGGCGAGAACCACACCCACTACATCGAGGCCGCCATCACCGGTCTCATGGGCTTCTGGGGCGAAGCGCCCGACACCGATGCCCCCGACCTCGGCGAGATCCGCACCTGCCGCCTCGCCCGCTTTGATCGCCTGGCCTGGGATGTTTACCACGACCTCCTCGCCCTCGATCTGCTCGGTCGCACCCTGCCCGAAAAACACCACCTCCGTCTCCGCGC
>JBGSVZ010000105.1:0-24096 GCA_041752695.1 Terrimicrobiaceae bacterium | reverse complement strand
GCGGATGAACTCGGGCAGCGCGGGCCAGACCTGCACGGAGACGGGCGTGGGCGCGCCCCAATCCTGCGTGCTCCAGGGCGGCAGGATGTCCCAAGTGCGCACCGGGTCGGCGGCGAGGAGGTGTGGGTAGGCGTCGATGCGCACGGCGTCGTGGCCGCGCTCGACGAGTTCATCGAGGGCGAGATCCCAGTCTTCGTAGCCGGCACCGGGCCAGCGACGTTCGAGCCAGGAAAAATCCCACATGGTGATGGCGCGGGGACGGGTGAGTTTTTGAAGCGCGTGCATCGGAAGAAACGGAATCAGCTGCGGGCGACGATTCGCGGCACGTTTGCGGTGGCGAATACGATGTGGAGGAAAAGTTTCACGTTTTGATGGTTGCCAACGCGTTTCGATAGGCGGTTGTCACTCTTTTCCTACCAACTTTCTCCGCGTCGGTTTTTTGGCGGATGACGATGCGACTTAGGTTGGCATTGAGAGAGTCTTGCGGAGCCTTGGCTTGGGATTGGTCTTCGATTTCATTCTGGCCTTCGACGGTCGAGTCAATGCGGAGCTCCAAGGATTCGCCGGATTGATCGAGCCGCACACCGCCCGCGATACGCGAAACGTTGGCTTTGGTGAGCCACTGAAACGCGTACTCGACCGGCCTTGCGGCGGTCTTCCATTCATCCTCGATGGAAACGGTGCGATCAGGGAAAAGCTTCACCGTGCGCTGTGCGCTCTCGACTTGGTTTTTGTAGAGCGCCGAAAGCTCCACGCCGGCAAGGCCAGCACCGGGCACCGGGATCGAAGCCAGAATCATGCATACAGCGGCGATAAAAGCGGGTGCGAATTTCATGAGATCAAAAGGCTTATTGAACGGCTCCCGGCCCGATCGAACCCATCTCGTAGGCGCCAAGATCCGGCTTGTCCGCCCGGCGATTTCCTTCGATGTCCAAACTGGGTCCAAAGGGCTCCAGGGTTCCCGCATTCCTGGCCGGGCTCCCTGGTTTCAGACGAAAAACGGCGACGGCCGGATCGACCGATGGATTGACGAAGTTTGGGTCACGGACTCTATCGCTTCGACCCATGATGGGATTCTCTCCGTTGAAATAGAGGTTGTGCGAACGCTCGATGTTCGTGTTTGCCTTGTCATCGCCGCCCTTGCCCACAGTGTTCACCGGCTGGTCGTTACGCGCCCAGAGGATATTATTGATCATCCGCCCGTCGTCCGTGCGCTGGAAAAAAATTTGTCCCCAGCGCAGTTCCGGCGACGCCCCATTGAGATAGGCCGTGTTGTTGATGATGTCCACCCGGTGGCTTTTAAAGGCATGAATGCCGGAGCCGCCGTTGTTGAAGACCAGGTTGTTCTGAATCAGCGTCCGTCCAAGGTGCGACTTGTCTTCGTCGGGAAGGTGGTTCGTGTCGATGATGATGCCATTGCCATCGGAGATTTTTCCGATCTTTTTCCATTCGACGAAGCAGCGGTTGCCGCTGACGATGTTATTGCGAATCAGGTCGCGGTAGGTGTTATCCACCGCATCGAAATTCGCGACGCCAAGCAACGAGATGCCCGAGCCAGCATAGATCATCCACCAGCAGTTGTTCCGGACGATATTATACTCGACCGTCACCCAGTCCGACTCCCCGGTGCCGATACCCGCTCCCGCACAGTATTCGACGAGGTTATCCGCAAAGCGGAGATGATGCGGAGGCAGCGTCCCCTTGCTTCCATCGGTGGAGATGCCGTTGCCATTGGTATGCGGGTCAACCTGACCGATTGCGTCGGCGTATTTCGTTTTCGCCTCATCGGCATCGCCCCGGATGTGCAGCCCGCGCACTTCCAACCAGCCAAGCTCCGAAACATCGTTTCTGATCATCACACCGCTCCAGACGCCAATCGGCGTGATGACCGGTTTGTGGCCGGGGTGGTTTTTCAAGGAGATCCACGCCGCGGGAGCGCCCGATTGCTTGAAGGCGGCCACGCTTTGTTGCCCGGGAGTCGCACTGTAAGAACCGTTCATTAGGACGATGATGTCGCCGGGGCCGGACTCATCGAGCGCCTTCTGGATGGTGGCAAACGGCTGCTTGTCCGAGCGGCCATCATCGTTGTCGCTTCCCTCCGCGCTCACATAAAATGCGGGCTTGGCATAGTGCAGGTTATCCACACGAATTTCAGGTTTCTCCACACCCTTCCAATCCGTGGACGCGATGGAGAACGTGAAGCTTACAAAAGACGCATTCGGAGCGAATGTGCCGATACCGGACGGCTTGAAACTTGCCAGATCGAGCGCGTAGCGCTGATGGAAATCCGGGGCTGCAGGATAGATGACGGTTTCGAGCCCTCCGGTTCGCGATTTCCCCGCATCGTAGGATTCGATGCGCACATGGACAGGGAGGGCGGCACTTGCCGAAAGACTGAAGGCCAGCGTGAGCTTCTCCAAATCGGCGCCGCCGCTCTTCACCGCGAGAGGGCCGCTGGAAATGGTAGCGTTGGCCCGCAGCCCGAGGGACGGCTCCTTTGACCCGGCCTCATCTATGGTGCCCACCGCCTCCGATGCGATGCCTGGCCAGATGTTCCCACTGTCGAAATCCTCCTGGAGCAGCGAGCCGGGGCGTAGGGGCTCTGCTTTTCGCGCGGTTCGCGCCGGCGTCGGGCTCGCGAAGCCGGTGAATTTGACGACCGCAGGAGCAGGGGTCGGGGCGACGACATATTGGCCCAGGCTTCGGACGCGGTCGAAAATGTCCGTCGAATCTGCCGGGATGCTCTGGACGGCTTGCTGGTACTGAACATCAATAAGTTCCTCACTTCGCACGCGCTCCAGCCGCAGCATGACCCCGGCAGGAACAGTAGCAATGCCGGCCGGCCGACCTTTGCTCGTTAAGGTAAAAGTGGTTGGCTTCACCAGCTTCACCTGAAGCGGCAATTGACGGCCGCTCAACGCAGTCAGGGCCGGACGGGGTTCTGGAGTGGGAGTCGCCTTGGTTACCGGTTCCGGAGTGGGTGGAGGGGTCGGCGTTGAGGTTGGTACTGGCAGCGGCGGTGGCATTGGAGCCGCGATTTCGACCGGAGCAGGCAATGGGACGGCCACGGACGTCGGTATTGGCGGCTTCGGCCGCGCTTGGGAGAAGATCCACCCCGCTCCCGTGCCCACAAGCAGACAAAGAAGAATGAACCAAACGCAGCCGCCTCTGCCGTCGCCGGATGTCTTACTTTTCGCCATGGGGTCCCTGACACGTAACACGTTTTCATGGAGAGTCCCGATTTCACGGTAGGGACTTTTGGTGAATTCGTTAACTTAGGTCGCACAGGGCACACATCCCGGGTAATCAGTGACGATGCCCAGCCATCATTTCGGCCTCAACTACGTCCCCTCCAAACGCTGGTACTTCTGCTGGAACGACTGGGACGCAAAGGAGATCGCCGCTGATTTTGACGCCATCGCCACTCTCGGCATCGACCACCTGCGCGTGCAGCTCGTCTGGCCGTGGTTTCAGCCGAATCCGAACTACGTTTCCAACGCACATCTGGATCGGCTTGCCGCGCTTATGGAACTGGCCGGTGAGCGAAAGATGCAGGTGGTCCTCTCCGCACTCACGGGGTGGTTGTCGGGCTATTCATTTCTTCCTCCGGGCATAACGGGAACGGACGTGTTCCTGAAGGACGCGGTATTCGCGCAGGAATGCCGGTACCTTGACGCGATCCTTGCGGCGGTCGGACGCGATGAAAATTTCCTTGGCCTGGACCTGGGCAACGAGCTGAGCGTGCTTGCGCCCGCTCTATCGTCCGAAGCCGGCGATGATTGGGCGCATCGGCTTGTCTCGTACCTGCGGCCACGCATGCCCGGCAAATGGATCGTGAACGGCATTGATCACATGCCGATTTTTCTCGGCAACGTTTTCAGCCTGCAGCACCTTGTCAGCAACTATGACGCCGTGTGTCTGCACGCCTGGCCCCTTTTTACGGGAACCCTACTGCGTGGCGGGCTGGCAGATCTGCCCTCACAGCACCTCTCCGCGTTCCTCACCTACCTAGTCCGGCATATCCTCCGCGGCGGCGATACTTCCAAACCCGTGTGGATTCAGGAGTTCGGTTGCAGCAATGAATGGGGCAGCGAGGCCGAGAAGGAAACCTACATGCGCCGCTCCGTGGAGCTCGCCGCCGCCGCGGGTGCGACGTGGTTTACCTGGTGGTGCAGCCACGATATCGACCGGCAGTTCCGTTTTGATTCCCTGGAATACGATCTTGGCCTGTTCACCACGGATAACCGTCCAAAACCGCTGGCGCATGTTTATCGTGAACTAATCGAACAATGGAAAGATGCCCACCTGATGAGCGCACCTGATCCCGAGTTCCTGCTGGGAGGGGTCCCGGAGGATTTCACCCCGCAAAAACTTCGACAGTTGCCCGAAAATCAATGGCTCGAGCAAAACCTCGAATCCAGCACGGGCCGTCTTTTTACCTCGTACCTTAAAAATATCATCCAAGGTTCGGTTTAACGAGCCAGGAAGGGCTCCCCGCTCGTTCCGCACCAAAAAAAACCGCCGCGATGTCCTCGACATCGCGGCGGTTCCCAAACTTCATGTCCCCTGGCGGTCCCCACCGACACCCAGGATCAATCGCAAAGCGTGCCTAGGCGCGGCGGCGACGGCGGACAGTGACCAAAGTGACAAGGCCACCCAGCAGCAATGCGAGGCTGCCTGGCTCAGGGACCACGTAAAGGGCAATATCATTGCCGCCTGTAAGTCCGATAACTCCGCTGTCGCCGAAATCAGCGGCGTAAGTGATTTGCAGCGCTTTGCCATCGAATGTTCCCACTGTGGCGCCTTCCGCAAATCCGCCCAGCAAACCGGTCACGCTGGCAGATGCACCCAGTTGAACGATGCCGAAGGCATCCCCATTGGCGAAAGTGTGACCGATATCCAACACCAACAAGGAGCTGCCGGTAAGATCCAATGAGGCACTGGCGGAGGTGAGCTTGAGACGGTCGTAGTCTTCCGTACCATTGAGCGTGAAGGACGTACCGCTGATCTCAAACACCGAGGTGCCCGACACCGTAAGGTTGCTCCCGAATTCCAGCGAACCAGGGCTGGTTCCAGCGGCCAAAGTGGCCCCGGAGAGGATTGTCGTCGCCCCGCTGATGATGCCTGTGCCCGCCAAGGTAGCGCCCGAGGACACACTGACAGTCCCCGACCCAGTTGCGGAATTGGAGGTGTTGCTTACCAACAAAGTTCCCGCCGTAACAATAGTGCCTCCGGAATACGTATTCCCGGCCAGACGCGCAAGCTCCACAGTGCCTGTGGGTGTTTCGGTCGAGTTCACCGTATCGGCAGAAGTGTAGGTATAGGACTTATTGATTTCCAGTCCGCCCACCCCAGCTCCCGAAACAAGCCCGCTCACCGTGAGCTTGCTAGTTGTATCTCTCGCGAAGATCCCAGCGCCCATCGTGCCGCTGATCGAAATGGCTCCCGAGAGCGTTCCGGTGGTGGAGGCGCCCGCCCGCAAACCGACCGAGTGACGCTGGCCGATTTGGTTGGTGAATTGCAGGGCGTTCGCCATATTCGTCGTGTCTTCGGAAAGGATCAGCTTCCCTGCGACGTTTGCGTCGGTGCCTTGAAAGGCAAAGCCGCCAATGGCAGTGCTGGCGCTTTTGTCGAAGACATACGAACCGCTCTGCAAGCGAAAGGCCTGGCCATTCGTCGTAGCGCCACTGGTTCCAATGCCGTTATACCCGGACCAATCTCCCGTAAAGAAGAAGGTCCCCTCATTGGTGGCTGCTCCTTGATGCGCCGCCAGGAAAAGGCTTTGAGCCCCGATGTTGCTAGCATTGCCGCCGTAAAAATTGCTCCCGGTCGAAAAGTTACCGGTAAATGTCATCGTCCGGTAGCCGACGGCGCCACCAGAAATGCTAATTTGTGCATACTCAGCACCCGTTTGGACGTCCGCATTGTTTTGCACGAAGTTATTGGCAAAGGTTTTGCTGACGGACGCGTTAAGCGAAAGAGTGTTGCCGGCGCCGCCGTCGGCATTCGCAAACGTGAACGTCCCGCTTCCCAGCACCGTGTTCGCGGCCGCACCACCGATATTGATTGTGCCCTGATTGACCGTCACACCGCCGGTGAAGGTATTATTTCCGCTCAATGTGAGGGAGTTTCCCAAAGCGGTTTTGGTGATGCTTTTCGCTCCGCCACTCTCGGAGATGGTGCCGGTGATACTCATCGAGCTTGTCGTCGCGACAGTGAGATTATCGTCAAGCCGCACATTGGCGCTGATCAAATTGCTGCTCGCACCTTGCGAGCTCAACGATGCGTTCCCGCTCGAAACGTCGAAGATCAGCGTATTGACGCCGGCACCAGTGCGAATGGTAACACCCGTGTCAGTGCCTGCCCCGGTGTCTCCGATGGAGAGCGTGCCCAGAGTGCGATTGGCATTGAGTTCCAGAAGGAGAGCCGTTGTGGTAAAATCTCCCGTAACATTGGCAACGTCATCAGTGGCATTCGGAATGCCGACTCCAGACCAGTTGGTGTCCAATCCCCAGTCCTGGGCGCCTCCAGTGAGCGTTCCCGCCCACGTGTAGGGGGTCTGCGCCATGCCCGAGGGAACGGACAGAGCAAGAAGGAAAGCGGTAGTAGAGGCCGCAAGGAGGCTTTTTGGAGGGATGGTTTTCATAGTTTGTGGAAGTATGGTCACGGTTGATGGGAGGATTAACTTTCTGCTTCCCGATAATTCGCCTCATCGTTTGAGCTTGCAAGTCTTCCGCTTCAAGTATTCGCTTTACCCGTTAAGTGAATCCCAAACCCACCCTCCAAACCATCGCTGACCGAGCTGGCTTGTCCCGGGCGGCGGTCTCTCTCGCCCTTCGGAATCAGCCCGACATTCCCGAAGCCACTCGGGAAAGGATCAAAGCTATCGCCGAGGAGGTCGGCTACCGGCCCAATCCCATGGTTTCTGCCTTGATGGCCCACATTAAAGGGGGGCGCGCCCTTCCCGAGGCCGGATCCATTGTCTTTCTCACCGCATTTCCCACCAAGCATGGATGGCGGGACTATCAGACGACCATGCGGTACTTCGCGGGAGCCACTGAACGCGCGAGGGAAATGGGATACGCGCTGGATGAGGTCTGGCTGAAGGAACCGGGGATGACGGCGCGAAGAATGGACTCTATCCTCCGCAACCGTGGAGTCGAGGGGGTCCTCCTCGCGCCTCTGCCGATCGGACGCGGCCATGTGTCTCTGGATATCCGACGCTTTGCCGTGGCGACCATGGGCTATTCCCTATTGAGGCCGAGCGTCCACCGGGCGGTATCTTACCACTATGACTCGGTGCGCCTGGCGCTTCAGGAGTTGCGCCGTCTCGGATACCGCCGGATCGGCTTGGCGTTGAACCGGAGCCAGGATCAGCGCAATGCCTTCAATTGGACGGCCGGATATCTGATCAGCCAGGAAAATCCTCGGGCGACGTCGCGGATCCCCATCCACAATCTCGAAGTGGGCGACGACCAGACACTTGCGCAATGGCTGGATGATTGGAAACCCGACGCGATCCTCTCTGGAAACTCACAAATCCTCGCCAGGCTCGAAAAGTTGGGGTGGCCTGTGCCGGCAAAGCTCGGTGTAGCCGTGCTGGATCGCGCCCTGACTGATGATGGCGTGGCCGGCATCAACCAGCAGCCGGAAATCGTGGGCGCTGGGGCCGTGGATCTGATCGTCGCGCAGATCAACCGCAACGAACGTGGAATTCCTACAGTGCCAAAGGTCATGCTGACCGGTGGCGTTTGGGTACCCGGCGATACGGTGAGGAACCTCAGAGCAAATGCGCCGGAAGCAGAATCGGAAGGGCCCCGTAAGGGAATCAAGGCCAAAAGAAAAGGCCGGAAAACCGTCAGCGTGGCAGATTAACGGAACGCCCTACCAAGCCGTAGCTTATCTACTCCCGGCGGAGCCAATCACGCCTATTTGGCTGCGGAACGCGGCAAAGTCCTTGCATCCCCCGCCTCTTTCAGAATCAACGCCAGCCGATCGTCGAGTGCCGGAGTAGTCTTCCCGCTGGAGGAAAATGAATATTTGACGAGCTCTACGCCTGTATCCAACGCCACCGGCAGTCGCGAATCCGCGTCGATGTAAACCCGCTTCGTCACGACCTTGTCCGGCAACGAAAGATCATTGGATTCCCCGGTATTAGGCTGCGCGAGATCCCGTGGGGGCTCAACGGGTTCGGGTTCATAAATATGAACCTTGCGGCCTTCCCATGCCACGGTGCCACGAAAAGTCTGCGCAGAAATCCCATAAATTTCTGAAAAATCTCCGCTGGGCCTCGCCTCTGTGCGAATCGCCTCGCCTTTGCGCAGCGGAGTTTCGTAGAGAAACCCGTTTAATGTCCTGGCTTCGGTGGTGAGGCCAGCTTCGTACGTGGTGAAAATGGCCAGCTCGTTTCCGTTCTTGAAAATTTCTTTGGAAAGAATGAGGGGACTGAACCGCTGGCGGATTTTTTGCAGGCGGATTTCGTCGGGAGTAGCAGCCATCTTCGGTGGAGTCTTTGGAGTAAAGGTCATCGTCCAATGCGAAGGATTGGGCGCCTGTTTGATCAAGGGGGGCGCAGGAGGCTCTTCGGTGCGGCTTCGCCCGGTCTGTTGGGCCATCGCAACACCATAAGTCGCGAGGCAAAGTGCGAATGATAGCAATTTTTTCATTCAAAAACGGGTTCGAGTTGCTGGTCGATAACCTGGCCGGTGTGGCGGTCGATCGCGACGTGGAGCCAATAGCGCTTCTCCCCCTCGACAGCGAACTGCTCGAGATTGGTGGCTGTGGCCGAAAATCTCCCGCTTTGCGCGATAACGTCGATGAGCAGGTTCCAGGTCCGGGTTTGTCCAGACCCGGCCAACGCCCGCCCGATGACCTCACGTCGAGATTTGATGGCCGCGTTGGGACTATTGGAAACGGCGAGGAGCTTCGACAGGCGGGAGGCTAATTCCCCAGGATTACGCATCGGGCCCGTCTCGGGCGCGCCGCTTGTATCCGAGGTATTGTTCACCATGGCTTCAGCCAGGGCTTGCGCTTCCGCTGCAGAGATGGTGTTGGCCGGATCAGACTCATCCCGGGAGGCTGCAACCAGAATGGTTTGCAGCGGTAAAGGATTGCGAGTGTTGAGGTTGAGCTTCCCCGCAACGACGTCGGGTTGTTCGTCCACGGAAAAAATATCGAGCAGTGCGCCATCGGCGGAGTTCGAGGTGAAGAAGTCCAAGCTTTTCCAAGGGGAGTCGCGGAAGGTGCACGCCAGTTCGCCCACACTGCGGAACGGACGGTTGAGGATGACTCCCAGCGCCGCCGAGTTTGCGGTAGTCGGGTTGGCCATTTGCATCGGGCGAACGTTGTTCGCAGAGTCTCCATCGGCCCGGCGGGCAATCCCGTCCGGGTCTTTGTAGAAACTGCCGCTTCCGGGATTATCCACCCAGAAGCTCGTCGGATCGGTGATGGCGATTGCCGTGCCCAAGCCGCTCCACGGATTGGTTGCCGTGGCACTCCCCCAGCTCGGTGTAAACCTCACGTTGGAGGGATAAAACAAAGCCCGGTAGGCGCTTCCGCCCCCCGCGTCAGGTTGCCAGCCTTGTTTGAAGGCATTTCTCGCGGCATTCAAATCCGGCAAAGCTGATGCGGGCGGCAAAGTATTCGGAGCGAAGTTGTAGATGTACATGGCCATCAAGCCGAAACGCTGTGTGCGGGGATCAGCCGCGCTGATTGCCAGTGCGGAGACATCAAGAACGGAGAAGGCGGGCGTATCGAATCCGTCGCCGGCGAGAGGCCTGTTTCCTGCCGGGCCCGCCTCCGCGCCATTTGGGTTGATGGCGAGGCCGTACTTGCCGCGCGACCTGAAAGAGGTGAGCGACCCCATGCCAACGCGGTCATACCGCTGGTAGGTCCGCCATGCTCCTGAACCGTCCCGAAACTGAAGCTCGAGGCGCGAATCATTGGAGAACTCAAACTCCACCCAATTTCGATCCGGGGCGGTGGTCCGGTTCAGGGTGGGATTGTTAAGCTTTTGCGGGCGGTAGGTTTCTCCCATCCACATCCCGCGCGGAAAGAGCGGATTGTTTCCATGAGGTTGGGAACAGGTGCCCGTCGTCAGAAGGGACGGAACTCTAAAAGACGATGGGGCGTCACCAAACTCGATCACTGTTCCGCCTGGAGTCGGGGGATCCGTGAATCGCGCGGGGAAAGCGCCGCTCGCCACCGTATTGCCATATCGGATTCCCGAGCCGATCGGGTATTCGACCGCGGGTGAGGCGGGATATTTCATCTGCACGCCCGCACCGGAGTAGAGCACTCGAAAACTTCCTGGAGCAATCGCCGTCAGTGATTCCTGCTGGGGTTTCCAAAGCACGAACTGCGCCCAGCAGTTGATGTAGTCACGCGGCGCATTTTGCGTCGCATCGATTGGCGACGCGCCTAAATTTGCCATGCCGGAAGGCAGCCGATAGGGGGTGAGCACGACCGACTGGAGATAGGGAATATCCTCCACTCCGGCAAAGACCTTGTCCTCAGTCGTGGGAGTCGGAGCATTGGAGGAGGACAGGGCAGAGATTACGCTGGCGGGAGAATCCATTTCTTTGCCAAAAGCGATACGGGTGGGAAAAGAATCCGAATCAGACTGGTCGATAATATTGGCGGCAATCTGAATGATTTGATTGTCGGGACTAGCGTCTTCGCCGACATTGGCGGAGAGACTCTCAAAGTCGCTGGAATTTCCCAGTGAGCCAGCCAGAATGCCTGCCTTCAGGAGTTCGACGAAGTTTGGCTCCCGGTTTTCCGCAGCCACCTGCGCGAGCGACTTGATCGTTCCCTGAACGGTGGACCCTGACGGCCCCGCATACCTCCATAAAGCATTGGCGGCGTCCCAAACTAATCCGAAGGAAGCCTGAACCAATGCTGCCGCTTGAATCTCGGGTGTTCCGCCGAGAGAGCCGGCACCGTTGGCCAGACGACGGGCCTCGAGCCGATTCAAGATCAGGAGCGCGTGCGGGCTCAGGTCCCATGTCCTCGTGAGATGGTTTCCGTCCTGGAGCACGATCAGCCGGGAAAGGGGAAAACGGTATTTCGCCAGACTCTCTCCTTGCTTGGATTTTTCACCGCTCAGCCGCCTCCACCCGGCGTTAGTTTCGACCCTCACGTTTGGGAAAAACCGGTTCGCGACTCCCGGATTTTCGGCGTTGGCGGCATAAGCGAACGGAGCGGGGATGCCGGTGCCATCCACGCCGCCCAATTCACTGGCGTCGCGAACGGGCCACCACCCCGGGGCGTTCAACTCCCGGGTGAAATGAGTCAAATACGGCAGGGAGTCCGGGCTGATTCCATAGACGTTCTTTCCCGCGAGCCGTATGAGATCCTGGCGGCCCAGTACCAGATTGTCCGAGACACCCGATTCCGAAGCCATCTTTAGAAATCCATTGGAGGGCCCATCGGCGAAAAACGGATTGCCGATCAAACTCGTCGGCCCATTTTTGGGAATCCCCAGGTAGGCGAGATAGTTGTCGGCCCGCGAACCACTGGCAAGGTTGCGCCAACCGGCGACAAACTTCTGCGCATTTGCCGCCGAATCGATCCCCGGCACCAACGCGATTTGGGCAAGCCCGAGCGTTCCCTTCCTCCCAACAGCAGCCACCGGCAGAGTTTCCGGAAATCCCGCGACGTTGATATCGATCAACCCACCCTCGTCGTAGATATTGAAGGCGAAACGTCCGATCGCGGCGCTCCCATTCCCTGCCTCCTGATTCTTCAAACCGGCGTTCCAGCTTTGCGAGAGCGGAATCCCATCGCGGGTCATGAGAACCCACCGTGGGATCTGGTCACCATTCGTGAAGCCGCCCCCCGTTGTCATTTGCGGGGCATTCCAGCGGGCGGGACTGACTTGCCTGCGATTGGCCGACGGTGTCGCCGTCGTCACGCCGGTATCTGCCTGAATCAGCGGATTGGCATTCGGATAGGAAACTCCAACGGAAAAAAACGCTCCGGTGGATTGTTTGACGAGACTAAGAAAGGAAACATCGCCCGCGGCAATCCCGGAGGCTCGCGAAAGGGCGGGAGTGGCATTAATGGGCGCAAGCGGGCGATAAACCGGGGCCAAACTTGGGGAAGTTGCCGCCGTCGAACCGGCGACGATCTCCGCCTTTAGATCGGCCACAATGAACTCCGCTGCACTTTTCGCTAGGATCTCTGCGCGGGCGCCGCCAGCAGATGCAGCATCAACCTGCCGGTTGTTCATCGCCCGCGTAAAAAATGCCACGATGACAAACACCAGCAAGGTCAACATGGCGAGCGTCACGATCAAAGCAACGCCGCTAGTTTTCGAAACTTGATTTCTTCTCCTCATGGATCAAAGGGTCACGGGATAAAAACGCTGATAAAAGCGGATGTTTTGACGGACCGGCAGAAAGGAAATTTTGTCTAGATTGGATTGCCAGACTCCCTGGGGCGTTTCTCCATCACCGACAGGACGCTTTAGCTGGCCTGCCAGAGTTAGGGGGTAGTTGGCGTCGTTGGTGACCGCCAAGCGAAGCGTGGCCGGATCGAGAACCACAACCCCGACGACCATTCCTTTGACATAACGACCATTAGGATCGGCCGAGGTCGCCGCTGAAAACGCAATGGGAAGAGTCGTTCCCGTCCCACCTTTCGAGGGAAAGTCCCGGTAGGTGGCATTCAAGGTCCAGTTCGGAGCAGAGCCTTGCTGCAGGCTTTGCACCATCCTTCCGTCATCCAACAGGAACGTAACGTGAAACCGGATGACACCATCGCCCAACCCTTGCCAGGTCAGGAACGAAGTATCCGAGGTCGCCTTGGAAATGTCGGAGGGGAGATTTCGCCCATTCTCGCCAAAGATACTCCACAAGCTAAAGTCGGCCTTATATCCCGCGCTCGTCTGGGCGAACGTCAGCGTTCCGTCCCCCCGCGCAATCAGAGGAACTTGCGCCGTAGAACCGCTTCCCAGAGGCGTCGCCTGATTCCTGATCTTATATCCCAGGACGATCCCTCGGACATCCGCGTCCACGGGGTCATTAAAGCTCAGGCGGGCCCGGGACTTGGAGGCGAAACCCAGAGCGGAGTTTCCGGAGGGATCGGTTGTTCCACCCGACGAACCCCCGTCGAAGAGAATGGTTGCACCGCCATTGAGGAGCGCGCCGGACAAGTCAATTCCCAGTCGGTCGAGGACAACCCGACCCATGGAGGAGGCATCGATTTGCTTTCCGGAGGCCTGAGTGACAAGCAGGGTCTCGCCGGCCATTTTAGCCGTCATGACAAGCACGAAGGCTAGGACCGCAAGCGCTACCAAAATCTCGACCAGACTGAAGCCCCGAGCTTGGGCAAGAAGGCCCCTGATTAGTTTAATTTCTCGGGACATACACGATGAACGTATCTTCAAGTCCCTGCCGCGAAGCCAGGTCTGCCGCGACTGTTGTCGGGCTGTCCCCAGGCTGCCAAGGCCAGGCTACCGCAGCATAAACTTTCACCGGTTTGCCTTCTGATTCCGGCGGGATTAATCGAACATGCAGAATTTGCTGCGGAGGTTCCGTGTCCGTTGTCCGCAGAATGGAGCCGTCGTCTCCGATGAAAAGCGTGAACGATTGCGCGCCTTCTCCAACCGCGAACGTCCGTGGAACCCCCGCGGAGTCGGAGAAATATTCCGGCAAGGCAAAGGTTGCCACCCCCGCTGCATCTCGGTAGGAAAAAGAGGCGGAACGGACCGCGGCTGTTGCCATTTGCAGGACTCCGCTCGCTCGGGCTTCCTCCATGGCATCTTTTTGAGAATTTAGTCCCACGGGAAGGAGCGCAACCATGGTGACGAGGCAGAAGGCGAGAATTCCCAATGCAAGCGTCACTTCGACCAACGAAAATCCGCCATGGCACCCGGAGTGACCGCGACGAGAACGGGACCATTTTGGCATACATTTATGGGCGTGTGATCCGCATCCGGGCGCTGCCTCCATAGGCAGTCACGACGGCTCCGTCGGAAGTGCCGGCTGGCACCATGCCATCCCTCGAGGGGGAGAGCCCGACACTTAACTGACTTTGCCACGTGAGATTATGGGTGTCGCCCCCCAGAACGTCCCCTTCCGGGGAAAATGTGCAATAGGGGCTACCGGAAAAATTTTCACCACCGAGGGAAAATGAGGGACACCCACTGCGGGTGGCAACGTACAGACCGTTGCTAGCACTCCCAATGTCGGCAGCGTTGCTGTCCACATAGGTCTTCACCGCCTGGGGCAGTCCGTTGTAATCCGTCAAGCGGATATTAGGCAGTTTCACCAACCGGGCCAACGGCTTGACATTGGCCGACTGGTATTGGTTCAGACCGTTGAGCGAGACGACCGACCCGATTCGCAGCTCGGGACTTCCACTGGAATTAACCGCATTTTTGAACGCCACCAAAACATATGTTCGCTTCGCCATGGCCTCAGTGCGGGCGAGCTCAAGAATCCCGGTGACATCGGTGATGCTTTTTTCCACCGCACGTCCCCCGATCAAACCACTTAGTGCCGGCACCGCCAGGCCGGTCATCACCGCAACAATCGCGATAACCGAAAGCAATTCAAACAAAGTGAACGCCGAAGTGTCGTCGGAACGAGAATATCTTTTTGGGGCGGATCGAAGAGTCTTCATGGGGGCTCGGACTGTCATTACACAATACCTACATTGCATATCGCTGAATTAGGATGTCCTGGAAATGCTCGCCGCGCAATTAGGGATCCAGCGCGAGTTACTCAACTCGTTAAGCCTGTATATATGGTGAAGGAAGTTCGGAAACGAGCAGACTCGTCAAACTGATTGCACGCCTAACCCACGTTGCTCTTGCCCGAAGTCGGCGGCAATGCTTGATTCACCAAAACTCAATCCGTTAAGTGTCTCCCCCCGCCCAAACACCCAGCCTGCAGACCATCGCCGACCTTGCGGGTGTGTCACGCGCGGCTGTGTCGCTCGCTTTGCGCAATCAATCGGGAATATCGTCGGAAACGCGGGACCGAATTCAAAAAATTGCCGCTGACCTCGGATATCGGCCCAATGCGATGGTTTCCGCATTGATGGCCCATCTCAAGGGGGTGCAGCCCTCGCAAAACCTGGCCTCGATTCCTTTTCTGACATCCCACTCCACCCCTAGCCAATGGCGACAATACTCCACTTTTGTTCGCTATTTTCAAGGAGCGGAGTCCCGGGCCGATCAGATGGGTTACCGTCTCGATGAAATCTGGATGAGAGAGCCAGGCGTGACTGCAAAAAAGCTGCATTCGATTCTAATCAACCGGGGGATCCAAGGCCTCCTGATCGGTCCCCGGCCCGAGGGAATGGGGCATATTTCCCTGAATCTCAGTACCTTTGCCGTGGCCACAGTGGGTCATTCGGTGGTCAGACCACGGATTCATCGGGCAGTCTGCCACCAGATCGAATCCCTCCGGACGGCTTTGCATCACATGCGCTATTGGGGATATCGGCGAATTGCCCTGGCCATTAGCAAAATGCAGGATCGCCGGAATGAATTTAACTGGTCAACGGCCTATGCGGGTTACCAACTCACCCGCCCGGTCAAGGACCGGCTTCCCATCTTTTATCTTGATGAAGCCGACTCCACACGTTTTTCGAAATGGTTGGATCGATGGAAACCCGATGCGATTCTTTCGGGAAACGACGCAATTTTGGAGAGCTTGTCCGCTCTCGGTCTGTCGGCCCCGAACGATATCGGGGTAGCGACTCTGGATCGTTCGCCGGACGAGGTGGGATTGGCTGGCATTGATCAACAATTTGAGGTGGCGGGTGCCGCCGCCATCGACATGATAGTCAGCCAGGTCAACCGGAACGAGCACGGGATTCCGGCCAGTCCCAAAATTGTTTTGACCCAGGGTCTCTGGATTACCGGGAACTCCCTTCGGAAGGTAGCCCGGGGACCTGGGCCGACAAACACGCGTTATTGAAGGGAGGATTGGCGGACAAGGTGGACAACGCATCCTTCGAAGTCCGCGTGCGGGGGCAAGACTAACTTTCGTCCACGAACCACCGGCTTGCGTTTTCCTGCGTGCAGAAACCCCGCGACCCTCCAATCGCCATCCGGCAAATCCACCGTAATGGGATTATTGGGTGAATCCGCGAAGGTGTGGACGACCGCAGCCGCCTGTCGTCCGCCACGCGCGACACGCAAAATCGCCTGCCAGCCGCGGGGATGGCGATAGCTGACCTGCGCGGGGCCGGTCCGTTGGGATACGCCGTCGGCAATGATCGGAGCGACCTGGCGGTAGAGCTCCTGTGCTTCAAGCGCAACCCCCCATTGGCGGGGACTAAGACTGCTGATGTCTCCCGAGAGACACATGCGACCCAGAAAAGTACTGGCCAGGGAATAAACCAGCCGTCGGGCTTCATCACCCGGGCGAAGCACAGCCCAGATCTGGCAGGCACGGGCCGGCACGAGCTGCTGCACGTTGCCCGCGAGAAGTGGAATGTCGAGCGTCTCATGCGCATCGGAGAAGGAAAACATCGCGCCGAGTTCGAGCATCGAGGGTTCCAGGCGCATTCCGCCCGACGCACAAATTTCGATGACTAGATCCGGTAATTCCCGCCGAATTCTCTGGAAAAACGCGCGGTCGCCGTCGAGGTGCTGGCGCAGTCCTTCACCAGGAGATTGAATGCCTGGCCGTTGGAGCGCATCCGTTGCAGCAGCCTCGTCACAACCTAGGCCAATGGACTCGTTGTAATCCACCTTCATGTACCCCATCCCGGAGTCGCGCAGCAGCCCAATGACGCGCTCCGCGAGAAATTCATGCACCCAAGGATCACGAAAATCCCAGAAATGCCGCGTGCCTGCAGAGAGGACGGAGCCATCGCGGTGAAGCTGATGCGAGGTCTCCTTCCACGCATGCGACCCTTTGTTGGCCACTTCAAATTCGAACCAGATCCCGGGAATCAAACCTCGCTCCCTAATGGCATTACACGTCGCGCGCAGACCATGCGGAAACTTTTTCGAGGCAACAATCCAGTCGCCATTTTCCTGCATCCGCTCGGTCGGGCGTTCCGCCCACCCATCGTCAATCACAAGATACTTCACGCCGGAACCCGCCAGCCGGTCAGCTAGCGCAATCACGTTGTCGTGGTTCGGATGGCCCCAGGATGTGCACCATTCGTTGAAAATGATAGGCAGTTTCTCCTCGCTTCGAGGTGCGCTGAATCGATGGCCGGCAATAAGCCGCTGGCAGGCCCCCTCCACTGAGCCTTGCACCACCGTCAGAAGCGCATCTGGCGTGGTGAACGACTCGCCGGGATCAATCGTCTTCCACCAGTGACCAAATTCCCGATCGGCCAAACCGCCCGAGAGCTGCACAAAATCATCCCGTCGCCACAGTTCAATCTGCCAGGAACCGAGCCAGGCGATTTGCGCCGCCCAGGTCACCCCTGCCTCCGTATCCTCCAGCGCGGCGAACGGAAAAAATCCGCGGGTGGGCCAGGAGCCCACCTGACCGAAACGCTCGGAGGTCACGCCATAGCCCGTCCACGACGGCACCAAGTGAAGGCCCTCCAGTGGCAGGGCTTCCATGCGTCCTTCTGCCGACCAATAACTCCGGGCCCTATGCAATCTCAGCCGGCCCGGCGCATCATCACTGGCAAACGGCGTAATACCCGCCAGGGAAAAACTCGTCAGCAACTCAAGGGTCAGGGCGTTCTCCGAGGTATTGGTAAATGTGGTTCGGGAGCGGAGCGCGCCGCCCCCCCCCTCCTCCAGCGTGTGCTCGCAGCGGAAGCCCCGTTTGCTGCGGAGAAGAGTCACAACCTTGTTTTTCGCAACGCGCTGTCGGACAAACCTCAGTTCCAGCGTCGCCTCGCTCATCCGCAGGGATCTCCCATTGGCGAACTCGCCGACACACGGGTCGCCTGTCAGCCGCACATGCACAAGCGAGTCCATCTGCCAGGCAGGCTTTCGTTCGTGCTGGCGCAACGCGGGCTCACTGGTCTCGTCGAGAAAGCGGCGGTGCCCGGGAAGTTTGCGCACGAGCGCCTTAGGCACCAGTTGGAGCTGCACACGTCCGGTTTCCCGCTGGCGATGATAAATGGCAACCATGTCGCCGAAGACAAAGCTCGAAAGTTTCTCCATGGGAGTGTCCGATCCTTAGGCCGGCCCGGCGGATCCCTAAAGATCCGGACGTATCTGGCGCGGGAAATTCAAATCAAATTATTGAGTGACCACGACATTGCTGATTTCAACCACGCCTGGCGAGGCACCCATCATGAAATCGACGAAGGCCTCGGGCTTATCCCCCTTGACCTTGTATTCCTTCCATTCGGGCGTTAGCGGGACGTCGAGGATTGCCTTCACTCGATCGGGATTCCCCGCCGAATGCACCATCACGAGAACCTTGTTTTTATCCGGCGAGCGCGCCATGAAGGTGACGACGATCGGCTTCTCAGCAGAGATTTCCACAGGAATCTCCCCCTTGGCATTCACCCGGTGTTTTTTACCTTCGGTTCCCTCCGGAATGGTAACCTGGATGGCCGTGGAATCGACTGCGGGACCCGGCACATTGTCCACTTTGGTTGTTTTCTCGACGGGTCCGTGTCCGCGCGCCTCAAGAGTGATCACGGTGCCGTCTTGCGAGTATGCGGTGACAATTGCCAGCAAGGCGAGAAGAGTTGCGGCGCTTCCTCTACGAAGGAAAGAGAAGGGGAGAATATAGGGTTTCATGGCTTAGTATTCGGTTTCTGGATGTTATGTTTGAGAGCTGAGGTGCTTGGAATCTTTAAGGGTTGCCCAATACAAATGGACCGATATCGGGTTTTTCGGTGTTGCGCAGTGCGCCAAAAAAGTCTGTTTTCACTTCGGGGAACGGCAATCCTGCGCCGCGCAAAGGACTATCCGCCGTTGCCTGGAACACTCGCCTGCCCTCACTCCACCCCACGAGATCAAGGCCCGGTGCGGCGACAATATTGTTGGCTTTCTCCCCACGGAAGAACGGAGTGCTGCCATCGATGTTGGCATACACGTTATTGTCATAAATGGAGTTCTCGTTGCCGGTGTCCGTGTTCACGGGCTTCCCCGGCGGAGCAACGAGTATATTGTTAAAAACCCGCCCGTTTTTCGATTTGAGCAGGAACATCTGGCCGTCCTTCAAGGCCGGATGCCGGTTATTATCAGCAGCGTAATTATTCACAAAATCCACATTGCAGGATTTGAACGAGTGGATCCCGGAGCCTCCGTTGGCAAAGCAGATGTTATTAGATACCAGGGTCCGTCCCGTGTATTCCTTGCCGCTGCCCCCACCAAACGCCTGGGTGTTAAGGTAATCGTCAACGATGATGCCATTTCCGTCCGTCACCTTTCGTTTTGCGGGGTCTTTGCTTGAGTGGATGAAGGGAATATACTCATAGTTTTCAAAACATACATTGTTTCGAATGAAGATCTTATAGTCGGTGGTATCGTCAATCGCGGTGGGTTGATAGACGGAAAGCCCGCTGTTGGCGTTGGGCGACCAAAAGGCGCAGCGGTAGACTACATTGTTTTCGAAAGTCAGATAATCCACATGGTTGGCAAAGATGCCGCCGCCGCTACAATCGCTGACCTCACAGTTTCTGACCACGATGTGGGCTGCCGGCGTTTTGGTCTGTCGGTCATCCATCACCGCAATGCCATTCCCACTGGTCGAGGGAAGCAGGTTATTGTCCTTCGTGGCCATGGCCTGCTCCAGCGTCACATTCTTTGCATTGCCGATGACGCGGAACCCTTGAAGGACGATATGCCGGGCACCGGCAATTTTGATGGCGTCCCAGGCACCGCTATTCCGAATGATCGCCTTGGCGCCCGGAGCCGGTGCATAGGTGATGGGTTTTCCCGGTTCACCGGAACGGGTAATGATCAGCGGCGCGTTGCCCGATGTTTTTTCCCACTCCCCATCGAAAAACACCACATCGCCCGGCAAGGTCAGGTCCGCAGCCTTTTGGGGAGAGCGCAGAGCCTTTTCGACCGATAGACCATCGTTGCCATCATCTCCTGTGTCCCTGACATAAATGGCACGGGTGAGAATCTTAATGGGGGGCGGAGGAGGAACGGGAACATAAACTCCGGGACCTTGGGAGCTGGCGGCGGCTTGGACTGCACCGTCCACTTCCGATGCCAATAGTAGCTTGGAACCCGAGGCGAACAGAATCCAGGCAGTGATGAAAATGTGGGTTTGGGGAATCACCTTCATAGCTTTTGGCTAAATGGCGCGATTCCGCCGGATGAGTTCAAGTCGTTGTTCCACACATTTGCACGTGCGGCCCGCGTCGGGAGGGGTGTTGAGCGCGTAGTCCACCAGGACATCAATCGTTGTCGTCGCCACATGCATTCGCGTGTCGGACGAAGCATAATAAAAGAAGAGGTCCCCATTTTCGCGAACGATCGCGCCGTTGGCGAACAGCACATCCGACACGTCTCCCACGCGCTCCCAGCCCCGCGGCGAAAGCACATAGCCGCCGGGGCGGGCAATCACGCGCCAGGGTTCCTGCAAATCGCACAGAAAAACATAGAGCACGTAACGCATGCCGTCGGCATTTTCACGGACCGCATGAGCCAGATGCAACCAGCCGGACTTGGTTTTGATGGGTGGAGCACCCGGGCCTACTTTGCCCTCTTTGATCGTGTGATAGACCCTCTCCTCCATGACGATCTCCTCCGTAATCACAGCGCCATCCATCGTCTCGGCGAAACCATAGCCAATGCCCCCCTTCCCGCCTGCATGCATGAAAAACTCCATGGGCCGAGTGTAGAAGAAATATTTGCCTCGCACGAATTCGGGATGCACCACCACATTGCGCTGCTGCGCGGAAGGAGTCACCAGGTCACGCAGGCGGTCCCAGGTCACAAAGTCTTTCGTCCGAACAATTCCGCAGGATGCAACCGCCTTGGAAGTGTCGGAATCCGACGCATCAGGATCTTTCTTTTCCACGCAAAACGTCCCGTAGATCCAGCCATCCTCGTGCCTGGTGAGGCGCATGTCGTACCAGTTAGTCTCATCGGCAGAGTTTTCCGCAAAAATCACCGGTTCCTCCCGAAAGCGAAAGTTGTCCACGCCAGAATCGGACTCTGCGATTGCAAAAAACGACTTTCGGTCATACCCCTCAACTCGAACAACAAGCAGAAACCGGCCATCGTGCTCGATGGCTCCCGAGTTCAATACTGCATTGATACCCAGACGCTCCATGCAGAACGGATTCCGGACCTCGTCAAAGTCAATACGCCATTCCAGGGGGATGTGCGCCGCGGTCAGGAGAGGGTTGGTGTAGCGATTGAAGAATCCGCTGTCGTATTCCGGATGAATCGTGTTAGGACGGGCGATTAACTCCTCGTGGTTGGCGTGGAGGCGGGCCGCGCGGACAGCGAATTGTTCAGAGCCTATTTTTTGGGCGGGAGTCATGTTCAACAAAAGAGGATGTGGGGGGTGCGTGGTGCGAAGCCGTCAGTTGGCCAACAGCTTCTGCAAATAGGGAATTTCAACTTTATAGAATTCCAGGGCATCCGCCGGACCAACATGAGGCTCGAGAGAGATCCAACCTTCGTAGCCGTCACGCTTCAAAGCCCGGACGATAGCATCGACATTGAAGGAGGCCTCGGGCAGCGGCACATAACCAATGAAGTCCCGTCTGCTATCCCGCATGGTGGAACCTTGGTGGACTCCCGCAATGCCTGGATTGAAGCGACAACCGCCCTTGAGGTGGACGTACCCAATATGATTTTTGATGACCTCGTAGGCGTGGGGATAGGGCTCTACGTTGCCATGATAGTAGTTGCACGGGTCGTATTGGGTTTTCAGCCCGCTTGAGCAGACCCGCTCACAGACGGCGGCGACGTTTTCCGGCAAGGCCGATTCGTCGTGAGCCTCATTTTCCAGGGTAATCGCGATCCCTTTGGAAGCCGCATAGGCGGCGGCAGGTTTAACCGCATCCCCCCAGATCGAAAGGGGGATTCCGACGTTGTAAGTGTTCACGAGCCTGGAACCCAAAGTGCACGCTGCGTCCACCGCCCCCTTGAGTGCCTCCGTGTAACGCTCACCGCCGCCGACGGCAAAGCAGAGCGGAGCCGCCCAGAACCCGAGGGTCACGCACGCGCATTCGAAGCCACGGTCCTTGAGAAGTCTCGCCGTCGCCGCCACGTCGCGTTTCTCAAAACGTTCCTTTTCCTCGTCGGTCGCGGCGTCGCCTGTGATGTTCCAGGGCCAAAGTTCAACGGCCCTGACTCCATGACCGTCAAGCACGTCGAGAATTTCGGTGAGCGAGTGAGTCGCGGAGAGTTGCTGACCGTTGATGGCGAGTTTCATGTGCGTTAATTTAGAAATTCCACGAGCGACGGAACATCGATCGCATCAGCGTTCTTTTTCAGCGTGTCGAGAAGCAATGCGTCGGAGAGCACGTCGTCTTCGGATGGACTGTGCGGCGTCTTCTGCAGCAAGGCAGCAGAGAAATGTTCGAACTCGCGCCGATAATTGTCGAAATGGGCGAGGTTCGCCTCGGTCTTGGTGTCGAGAATAAGAGGTGTGTTCCCGTCCCCCGTGACGCACTCCAAACGGGCACCGGGCGTTTGGTAAAAACAATCACTGACCATGAGATTTCCCTGGGTTCCGAAAAAGTTGATGTATTGGGCGGCGTGCGAAAAACTAGTGACTAATGTTCCTGGTGTTCCCTTTTCCGTTTCGAACCAGGAAATCGTGGTGTCGGAAATGACAGAACCCTCCGGTGCGTGCGTGTTTCGGTTCAGGGAGGCAACCCTGGCAATGCGCTCCCCCAACATCTCGCGAATGCCAAAGACCAGATAGATGCCAACGTCCAGCAGGGGGCCGCCACCGAGCTCGTCTGTGTAACGCCAGCCGCCGGCTTTTCCCGGCGGATAATATTTGGAACAGGGGTAGGAAAAATTTGCCGCGACATAAGTCACCTTGCCGATTGCTCCCTCCCTGACAAGCTGCGCAGCCTTCTGAAAGACATCACTAAAGCGCGACATGTAACCCGTCATGAGCGGAACGCCATTTTCACGGGCGGCGCGGACCATCTCGCGAACCTCTGCCGCACTGTTGCCTAGCGGCTTTTCGCAAAGAATGGCCTTTTTCGCCTTTGCTGCCGCGATCACGGCGTTTTTATGCATTCCGGTGGGCAGCGCGACGTAGACAGCGTCAACACCTGGATCGGCCAGAAGTTCGTGAAGATCTTGGTAGGCCGTGGGCTGCATGTTGCTTTGCCCGGCACGGTCAAGCGCGAGCGCTCTGCGAGATTCCAGGGGGTCAGCAATGGCAACGAGGCAGGCGTTTTTTGCCGCCAGTAAACCAGGGAGGGATTTGTCGATGGCAATCTGCCCGCACCCGACGAGGCCCCAACGAATTTTAGAACCAGAATTCATGAAATGAAGAAGTCCAGCACCCTGCCCCGAATCACTCTCCCCGACAACTCATCGGCCGATTAACCCGTTTAGTTCGCGGGGTGATTCCCACCACCGGCACCAACACAGGGCGCGAGCAATCAGGCCATTCTTTCCAGGAGCTCGGTGGAAACCCGCCCGCGCACCGCGCCTCCCTTTTGCCAGGAGTCGTACTCACCAATCATCCATTCCGCCAGCCTCTCCCGTTCCGCTCCGATCGATCCCGCAATGTGGGGGGACAGGTGGACATTCGGCATCCTCCTCAGGGGGGAAGCCGAGGGAAGCGGCTCCGTCATGGTCACATCCAGGAGCGCGGTCAGATCCGGACGCGCGAGAAGCGCCTCGACCATCTGGTCCTCAGCCACAGTGGCACCGCGGCCGGTGTTGATGAAAGTCGCATTCTTTTTCATCGTGACGAAATGGCGGCCTTGCAGCATCCCCTTCGTGGCCGGCAAGTCGGCCAGGTGATTGGAGACGACATCACCGAGCGCGAAGGCTTCCTCCATGGAGACTTTTTCGACTCCAAGTTCTCTGGCTCGCGAAAGACTAAGAAAAGGATCAAAGACCAGGAGGCGCAAAGCGAACGGCCTGAGACGCTCGATCAGCGCAGAACCAATTTCACCCGCTCCCAGAAGGGCCACGGTGGCGCCAAAATTCCCACAACCCTGGGCGGCATCACGGCCCGCGGTGTAAGCCTGGGATAACCGGAAATA
>JBGSVZ010000104.1:0-93455 GCA_041752695.1 Terrimicrobiaceae bacterium | reverse complement strand
TACGGCTCGGCCCGCCTGCATGGCGCGGCCAAGGAGGCCGGCCTGCGCGCCCTGGTCGGCGCGGAGCTCACTTTGGAAGACGGTGCCGTCCTGCCCGTGCTGGTGAAAAATCGCATTGGCTACCAAAACCTTTGCCATCTTATCACCGAAGCCAAACTGCGCGGCAGCAAAACCCACAGCCCCGTCCGTTGGGACGAATTGCCTTTCTACAGCGAAGGGCTCATCGCGCTGACTGGCGACGAGGAAGGCGTCCTGCGAAATCCCGAAAATGCCGCGGACCTTGACCGGTTGGTGGCGGCATTTGGCCAGGACCATGTCTGCGTGGAAATTCAACGCCATCACCGGCGCGGCGAGGACTGGCGGAACACAATGCTGGTGGACCTCGCCCGTTCCCGCGGCCTCATGCTCCTGGCCACCAATGGCGTGCTGTACGCCACGCCTTCCCGCCGCCCGGTGCTGGATGTCTTCACCTGCATCCGTCACCACACCCACCTCGACGCCGCCGGACGAATCCTGAGCCCAAACGCCGAGCGTCATCTCAAATCCGCGGAGGAAATGACCGCCCTCTTTGCCGATCTGCCCGAGGCGATTGCTAATACCGAACGTATCGCCGAACGGCTCGAATTCACCCTGGAGAATCTTGGCTACGAATTTCCCAAATACAACAACCTCTCCGGCGAGGCGGCCGATGTCTTTCTCCGCGAACGCGTGGCGGAAGGCGCCCGGACACGTTACGGCACCCCGAATTCGGCCGTGCTCCGGCAAATCGAAAAGGAACTCGCCCTGATCTCGCGGTTTGGCTTTTCCGGCTATTTCCTGATCGTGTGGGACATCGTCCAATATTGCCTGCACCACAACGTTCTGGTGCAGGGGCGCGGTAGCGCGGCCAACAGCGTGGTTTGTTATTGCCTCGGCATCACCGCGTGCGACCCCATTGCCTACGAACTGCTCTTCGAGCGGTTTCTCAGCGAAGGGCGCGGAACCTCCTGGCCCGACATCGACCTCGACCTCCCCAGCGGCGAGCGGCGTGAACAGGTTATCCAGGAAGTTTATCAACGCTATGGCAAACACGGCGCCGCCATGACCGCCAACGTCATCACCTACCGCGGTCGCAGTGCCATGCGCGAGATCGGTAAAGCGCTTAACCTTTCCCCCGACATCATCGACCGATTCTCCAGCCTCTTTGCCAACGGAGACTTTCCCCACACGATCGATTTCCCCGAACAACTCCGTCAGGCCGGACTGCCCGCTACCCACACCCGCTCGGCGGCGACGGGAATGCTCTACGAGCAAATCTACGGCCTGCCCCGCCACCTCGGTCAGCATTCCGGCGGCATGATCATTTGCCAGCATGCGCTCAGTTCCGTCGTGCCGCTGGAAAACGCCTCCATGCCTGGCCGCGTGGTCGCCCAATGGGACAAGGACGACTGCGAAGATCTCGGCATCGTGAAGGTGGATCTTCTTGGCCTCGGCATGATGGCGGCCATGCAGGATGTTTTTGCCCTCTGCAAGGACCGCCACGGAGGGCCGACGGAGTTTGCTAAAATTCCCGCAGAGGATCCCGCTGTTTATGCGATGCTGCAAAGCGCTGACACCATCGGAACCTTCCAGGTGGAAAGCCGTGCGCAAATGGCCACGCTGCCGCGCTTCAAACCCGCCTGCTTTTACGACATGGTCATGCAGGTCGCCATCATCCGACCCGGCCCCATTCAAGGCGGCATGCTCAGTTCCCTGCTGGCCCGCCGGGAAGGTCTGGAGCCCGTCACTTATCTGGATCCCCGGCTCGAACCCACCCTGCGGCGCACGCTCGGGGTGCCGCTTTTTCAGGAACAAATTCTTAAAATCGCGATGGAAATGGCGGACTTCAGCGGCAGCGAAGCCGAGGAATTGCGGCGCGCTCTCAGCTTTCACCGCTCGCACGACCGTATGAACAAGGTCTGCGTAAAGCTGCGTCGGGCGATGGCGGAACGCGACGTCGCGCCGGAGGCGGCCGATCAAATCGTCAAAAGCATCCAGGCCTTCGCTGTCTATGGGTTCCCCGAAAGCCATGCCATTAGCTTTGCCCTCATCGCTTATGCAAGTTGCTGGCTGAAGGTCCATCGCGCGCCGGAGTTTTACAGTGCCCTGCTGAACAACCAGCCCATGGGATTTTACAGCAGCGCCACGCTGATCCAGGATGCGCGGGCGCATGGCTTGAAAATCCGCCCCGTCTCCGTGCTGCACTCGGATTATGACTGCACCATCGAACTCGACGATTCCGTTCGCCTCGGCCTGCGGCTGGTCCGCGGCCTGGACACCGCCACCGGCCGGCGCATCGCGGAGGAGCGTCACATTCGCCCCTTTGCCTCGTTGGAGGATTTCCGCCGCCGCACGGAACCCGACCGTCCGGCTCTGCGCGTTCTCTCCCGCATCGGCGCGCTCAATGGCCTGGTGGAACACCGCCGCGATGGACTTTGGAAAACGGAGTTCCCCCTGCGCGCCGACGACCTGCCGGGATTTCATCTGGACAACGAAACGCCCGCCCCGCTTCCCGCCATGAATGCCTTCGAACGCCTGGCGGCGGATTTTGCCGGCACCGGTGTCACCACCGGACGCCACCCCATGGCCCTCATCCGCCGGGAACTGCCCGACATCACCCGCGCCGGCGACCTTCCCGCCGTCCCTAACGGCCAGCCCGTACGCATCGCCGGACAGGTCATCTGCCGCCAGCGTCCAGGCACCGCCAAGGGGGTGGTTTTTGTCAGTCTGGAAGACGAAACTGGCGTGGCCAACGCGGTTCTTTACGCGCCGTTTTTTGAAAAACACCGCCTCACCGTCACTCAGGAGCCGTTCTTGATCATTGAAGGCCCGGCGCAGAACGAACGCGGCACCATTCACATCCTTGCCCGTCGCGTTGAGGCTCTCCGTTACGGCGAATGCGCCACGCCGGAGTCCCACGATTTTCGCTAAGGGCCTGCCTGGGGGCTTAGTCTTTTTTGGTGTACGTGATGGGGAGGATGCCGGCGGCACGGGCTTCGGCGATATCGATGTATTGATAGCGAACATCGTCACTTTCGAATTTTTCGCTATTTTTCTCCAACGCCTCGGTCCCGGCGGAGAGCGCCGCTTCGAAGGAATTCCAGGAATCTTCGTTGCGTTTGGCTTCCAGCTTTTTCAGCTTGGCGGTGGTGGCATCCCTGGCGGTGCGGAGGTCATTCTCCCCGAGCAGGGTGGTTTCGAGTCCGACGGTGGTTTCGTCGTCGAGATCCACGGCGAGGAACATGTGCCCCGGCATGAGAACCAGGGCGGGGTGGAGGCCGATTTTCCGCAGCATGGCGGCGAGCAGGACCGTGCCATCGACGCAGTTGGCCTGAGAGGCTTTGACCGATTCGTCGAACAGGCGCACGTGCTGGCTGTAAACCCCGTCGTCCTCGGCGGCGGTGGTGGTGACGTCACTGTATTTGAGGCCATGCCGCTGCATGACGTTCCAGATCGCAAAAATTTGCAGCAATACCTGGTCGGGGTTTCCACTCTGGTAGCCGTCGAAGGAGGAGACGATGCCGGTGTCGAGCGCCTCCTTGAGGAGGGTGTCCACCCAAGGATGATTTTCATTCACATAGGCCGAGAAGAGCCAGCTGTAGTCGGACGTGGAATCCTCCTCGCCATCCTCACCCTCTTCCACCACGCCGAAGAGGCAGTCGTTGATCGGACGCATGGTGGCGGTGACAGTTTTGTCGCCCTCGCTTTTGCCATCCACGGAAAGGGAAAGAGTGACATTGAGGGGGACGGCCTGATGGACGGAGGCGAGGGCGCCGAATTTGTAGGCGATCTTCGGATGGATAAAGAGGTCGGTCGTGTCCTCTTTGAGCGTTTTGACGAAGCGGCTTTCCTCCATGAACTCGTTCGCTTTCACCGTGACTTCGATCTTCGAGCCGGCCTTGGCCTTGGGCAGGGTGATGCCGATGACGCCCTGCGGGTCGCCCAAATGATTGCCCTCCCAGGTGGAAAACAACTCCTCGGGCAGATCCACGCGGGCGGTGCCGATGAGGAAGGAGGGGAAGATGTTGTTCTCCGGATAGACGTCGGGCTCCCATTCCGGTTCTTCCTCCGCGGCCCGGAGGTGAGGCGGCACAACAATAGCGAATACTGCGGCAAGAAGAAGCGGACGGAGGTGCATGAGTCCAGACATGGTGGTGAAGCAAACTAAGCCGCTGGCAAACGTCAATCCGGATCGGCGGGAGGGGCGCGGCGGTGTCAATAAAAGGGGGCAAGGTCTGCGGGAGGGCTGAAGGCCCGGCAATTCCACAGCCCGGGTCGAAGGTCCGGGGCTTTGGCCAGATAAAAAGGCGGCCTGAAGGGCCGTGATACAGCTATTCCGCTCCGGGCCCTTCTGGAGTAAGGGTGGGGTATTTCATTCCAGTCCTGCGAGCCGTCGCGCCGAGCCGACGGTGTCGATCTCGGCGGGGGTTTTGTCGCGGCGGATGGCCTTGATGCGCGGGAAGCGCAAGGCGAGTCCGCTGGCGTGGCGTTCGCTGGGCTGAATGGAGTCGAAGGCAATTTCCAGGACAACGCGCGGCTCGACCTCGAGGCGGTTGCCCTGGCGCGATCGGGTCAGGGCGAGGAATTCCGTGGTGAGGCTGGCGATTTCGACATCAGTGAGGCCGGAGTAGGCTTTGCCGATATTCAGCAATGCGCCGGTGGCATCGTCGCGGACGGCGAAGGTGTAGTCGCTCAGGACTTTGCTGCGGCGGCCGTGGCCGTATTCAGCAGCGACGACCACGACATCGAGGGTCGCGAATTCTTTTTTCAGCTTGATCCAGGCGAGGCCGCGGCGGCCCGGTGTGTAGAGACTGGCAGGATCCTTGGCCATTAGCCCTTCGTTGCCCCGGGCGCGGGCCTGACCGAAGGCGGATTCGATTTCGGCGGGATGGCGGGCCGCGATAACGGGTGCGGATTGCAGGCCGGGGGGAAGGCTGAGGGATTCGAGGGAAGCGCGGCGCTCGGTCAGCGGGAGCTTGAGGAGCGATCGGCCGTCGAGGCGCAGGAGGTCGAAAATCACGCAAGTGACGGGAATTTGCGCGCCGAGAAAAAGGTCGGCATCGCGGCGACCGAGGCGTTTCTGCAATTCGAAAAAGCTGAGCGCGCGCCCGTTTTCCCACGCGAGGATTTCCCCGTCGAACACCGCATCGCGACCCAGGGTTCGCGCCGCCGCGGCGACCTCGGGGAAGGTGTCGGTGACCCGCTTGAGGTCGCGGGAAAAAATTTCCGCGCGGTCCGGGGCGCAGTGGATTTGCGCGCGAATGCCATCCAGCTTGTCCTCCAGCCAGACGGTGCCGGAACTGCCGAGCCGCTCCCAGACAGAATCCGCGTCGGGCTCCGGGCTGGCGAGCATGCATTTAATCGGTTGGAAGAGGGCGAGCCCGGCCTGGTCGAGAGAGCCGTGACGGGCGAGGAGTGCGGCCCGGCCAATGTCCCCGAGGAGCATGTGCGCCTCGCGAAAGTTCTCCGCCTCGGCCCCGCAGGCACTGGTCAGCGCTTCCTCCAACAGGCCTTCCTTCAGGCCGATGCGAAGGTCGCCGGTGAGGATTCGGACCAGATACCCAGCCGCCACGGAGGGCAACTGCCCGAGAAAGTCCGCGACCAATTCGATCTTCCGCGACGGCCCGCGGGCGGTCCGGAGATGATCCAAAAACTCCGCCACCTCCCCGAGCGGAACGGCGCGTGATCCGGGACGCGAGGCCATGGCTTCAGCCGCGGTGAGTCCGCTGTCGTTGTTGCGCCGCCGCATCGCGGTCAGTTCCGCCTCCGGCAGCCCGCTGGCGGACCGCAGGGCCTTGGTGATGACCGCGGCTCCAGCATTGAGGGGACGGAGGTCGGATTGCGGGAAGGCGCGCCCCGTGAACCACACCGCCGCCAGCGGAAGATCCGTGTCATCGAGGCTTCCGAGATAGGCGGAGAGGAGGCGAATCTTTTCCAATTTTCCAGTCGTGGCGCGGAGAGATTCGCCCACCAGGGCGAAGGCGTTGAAGCCGGCGTTTTCCACGGGCAGCGTTGGCACGGCAGGCTTCGTCGGGTGGACGGGCGCAACGATGGCGAGTTCGAGTTGATCGGCCCCGGTGAGCGACCAGGCCTCAATGCCTCGTGCGCGCAGATCGCGGGCAAATTCCTGCGCGAAACCGTGGAGGGTGAGCACGCGGTGCGGCTTGACCAATTCCACATAACGCAGGAGGTCGGTGTAGTCGGCGTGGTCCGAGAGGGGAAATGCTGCATCGACCTGCAGGCGATGCACCGCGCCGGAATCCATCGCCCAGCCTGTCAGCATGGCCACGCGGCGTTTTTTGATCGCGCTCAGCATACGCGAGCCATTGACGTTGGGCGGACAAACCAGAACGTGGCCTGCGAGGGCGGCCGCGTCGTATTTCTCGAACGGCGGAAAAACGATGCCGAAATCCTGGTAAACTCGCGCAATCTTGGCGATCGCCCCGTGCAGCATGATGGGCAGGCCGGCACCGCTGAGCACGGAGAGGATTTCCTGTGCTTTGCCGAGCGCATACCCCAATAGGACCGGGGTGTCCCCATCCTCCAGCGCCTCGTGGCAAAACTTCACGACGGCGGCACTGACCTCCGCGGCGGGTGGAAATTGGTATTTTGGCAGCCCGAAGGTGGTCTCCATCACCAGCGTGCCGGCATGGCAGGCGGTGGCGGACTCGCAGGAGAGGCCGGAGCGCAATTTAAAATCCCCGGTGTAAAGCAAACTCCCCTCCGCGCTCTCAAAAAACATCTGCGCGGAACCCAGCACATGACCGGCCGGAAGGAGGGTTGCGGCCCAGTTGGCAAATGCGTGGCGCTCGCCGTATTCCATCGTCTCCAGCACCCCCAGATCGCCGCCCATGCGGGTCTCCATCAGCCGTGCGGTGGCCGGCGTACACAACGTGCGCGCGTGGCGCCCGGTGTGGTCGCTGTGCGCGTGGGAGACAAAGGCAAAGTCCCGGGGTCCCCGGGGATCGAGCCAGAGATTCACGCCAGGCAGGAAGACCCCGCGATCGTATTCGATGGTGAGTGCGTTCAAAACGCGGAACGTTCGTCCCTCAAGCCCGCCGGCTCAACTTTTTCCCTTCGGATACGCGGGCTTGAGCCAGGCGGAGAGGAAAAATCCAATGGCAATGACCACCAGGAAAATGGAAAGAAACTGCCCGCGGGTGAGCGCCCCGGTGAGCGGGGCGTCGGGCTCGCGGAACACCTCGCCGATGGAACGCAGCACGGCGTAGCCAAGAAAAAATGTGCCGGTGAGCACCCCGTTGGGCAGGCGGAAACGGGTGCGCATAACCCACAAAATGGCAAAAAGCAGGGCCCCTTCGAGCAGGGCTTCGTAAATTTGCGAAGGATGCCGGGGGGTGAGGGTGCCGGCCAGTTGGGCGCGCAATTCCGGGGAACTGACGGCTGCCTCCACGATGGCGTCGGCGGAGTTCCAGGCGGGATTGAGCCCGAACGCCTCGTTGGCGGCAAGCTGGACCGTTTCGACCGGGGTGTGGGGATCGAGCAGTTCCTTGGGAAACTGCACCGCCCACGCCACACTGGTGACACGCCCATAAAGCTCCCCGTTGATAAAGTTGGCCACGCGCCCGAGGAAAAGGCCAATGGGGGCGGCCACGACAAGATTGTCCCCGATGTTTCGCCAGGCGACCTTGTGCCTCCAGGCGTACCACAACGTGTAAAGCATGAGCCCGATGATGCCCCCGTGGGCCGACATCCCGCCGTCCCAGACCCGCACGATCAGGAGCGGGTTGCGGACAAATTCCGCAAAGTCATAAAACAGCATGTAACCCAGCCGCCCGCCGAGCAGGACTCCAAATATGGCCCCGCCGATAATGAAGTCCGCTACCTGGTCCGCGGGAATATCACACCAGCCGCGGCGGGAGAGGGAACGCACCACCACCACGCCAACAAGAAACGCCGCAACATAAGCTAGGCCATACCAACGAAGCCCGAAGCTTTCGTTAAATCGGATGAGAAACGGACTGAGGTCGTGAACGTAGTAGGCAAGCATGGCCGGAGCGCCAGACTCTCCATGTTCAACTCTCGTCGCTCAACTCTCAAATTGTCCCGCATTGACAGTTTCGCCGGGAAGCAGTTTATCTTTCCCCCGTGAAACCTGCCTTCCTCCTTGCAACTGTGGCGATGTCGGTCCTGCTCTCCTCCTGCTGCTGCAAAAATTCCTGGCCGTGCAAGTCGGTGACCTTGGAAAATCGCCGCGACATGTATTTTCCCCAAAAGGTGAATGGTCCCTACAGCCAGATGCTCTGCAAAGGCATCCCCAAGGTGACAAAGCAGACCACGGTGACCGTCGAGACAACGACCACCTCTGCGAGTTACGGAAAATAAAAAATTAGGCACAGCCGGAGTAGGGCGCGGCCGCGATGGTTCCTGAATATCAGATACCATGAGCGAGACCCTTCCCCACTATCACCTCCTTACCGCTGGTACCGCGGCGGAACTTTCCGAGCTGGTGAATCAGCACCTTCAAGATGGCTACGATGTCCTTGGAGCCCCTTTTTCCTCGCCCGCCGGAACGGTTGCGCTTCTCCAAGCGGTGGTGAAATACCGCAACGGATCACCCGTCTCTACTCCAGCGCCCTCAAGCTCGAAGAGCAAGCTCGGCTTCCGCAGCGGAGGCCCAATGCCGTTTCAAGCAAGAAACGGCCCCACGGGTTAGGCTGAGATCTTGCGCTCAAAAGAATAGAGCTGGGCGGCGTCGTCGCCGACAAAGGTCGCATTCATCCCGGAGGTCCCGAGGGCAAGATGGAGAAATCCGAATGATTCCCGGGCGAATTGGGTTTCCGAATTGGCATTCACAGGATGCAGTTGCCGGCCGCCCCCGCCGGATATCAGGCAGTCCGTAAAGGTGCCCACCGCGCGTAAATGTTGGAGATCGTGTTCGTGGCCGCTGAGATAGGCGTGAACCCCATGGGTCTCGAAAAGCTTTCTCCAAAGGGCAAGACGCCCGTCGATGTGGCGTTCCCGGCAACTCATGATGGGGTGATGACCACAGACGATCAGCCAGGGGTTTGTCCGCGGGGCTGCCAGCTCCTTTTCCAACCACGCGTGCTGCGTGGTGATTTCGGCAGGACTCAGTTTGGCAAAGTGGGTGTTGGTGCAGAGAAGAGTCACCACCGGGTTGCGTGCGGGAAGTTCCACGCGGTACCAGAGGCCCGGCATCTTCCAACGGGTGTCCGGTCGCCGGGCATAGGCAAGCTGGAACTCCTCCCCGCCGGGCTGGTCATCGTAGTCGTGATTGCCAAGAATTGCGTAGCAGGGGCCTGGAAAGGCCGAAGCGGGATACATGTCCTCAAATTCGGCTTTCCACCTCGGGGAATCCGTTCCCGCGAGATGGCCATAAAAATTGTCCCCCAACAAGACGAGGGCTTGCGGCGTGATGGCTTGGGCGCGGGCGTATTCTTGCAGGGCACGCGCCACGGCGGTCTGGTGAACATCCGCGTGTGTGCCCCAATCTCCCAAACAAAAAAGATGCAGGGCGTCCGGCGAGGGAGGTTGCGGCCACGCCGGGCGCGGGACCATGAGCGAGGCGCTGAAGAGCAGCCCCGTGCGGAGAAATTGACGACGCCTCAGGCCGGGGGTGGCCACAGAGCGTTACTTTTTCCGAGCTTCTTCGCGAAGCTGCCGGACGGCTTCGACCCAATCGCCCGTCTCGTCTCCCCAATGGCCGTGCTGACGGCGCTTTTCGGCGATGAAATAGGCGCGCAGGGCGATGTCGTCGTTGGAAATCACGATCTCCTCGACCTCCACGATTTCGACCGCCGGCGCGGTTTTCTTTTCCTTTGCGGGCTTTTTCGCGACCGGCGTCTTTTTGGCCACGGCCTTTTTGGGCTTGGCCTCTACGACGCATGTCGTCGGCATCTCAACAGGCGCGGTCGCTGGAGCGCTGGTTGGAACCAGCACCGGCATACTGGCCGGAACAATGCTTTTTTTCTTCTTCGCAGCCTTGACCGGAGCTTCCTTCACGGCCTTCCCTTTTTTCGGTTCCTCAACTTTTTCCTTTTTCTTTTTCGACATGATGGTCCTCCCGTGTTGCCCCTCCATTACCTTCAGGGCGGCGGGTGTTGGCAAAATAAATCTTCAAAAAAATGCCACGCAAACCTACCATGCGGCGATGAGCGCGTTTCTTTTGAGGTGGCTGGTAACAACCATTGCGGTGCTGGTAGCCGAGCGGTTGCTCCCGGGCATCCGGTGCGACGGATGGGGTCCGCTCCTTGGAGCGTCGCTCCTGCTCGGCATCATCAACGCCTTCGTCCGCCCCGTGCTGCTCCTGCTCAGCCTGCCCTTCATTATTGTGACGATGGGCCTCTTCATCTTTGTGGTGAATGCGCTGCTCCTGCTCCTCGTCTCGAAAATCATCCCACCCTTCCAAGTGGACGGTTTTTGGACGGCTTTCTTCGGCGCCATCATCATCAGTCTGGTCAGTTGGGTCCTGAGTTCCTTTTTCCGCGGCAGCGATGGAAAAATCTACACCATCACGCATCACTCCTCGCCGATCAAACCGGCCAATGCGCGGGTGATCGAATGACAGCGAAGGCGGAAGGACGAAGCGCGAAGTGGGAAGGGGAAGCCGGTCCCGGCGTATCCTCACTTCCCCCTTCCGAGTTCCAACCTCCGACTTCCCCATGACCTACTGCCTGAGTTTGCATTGCCGCGAGGGGTTGGCATTTTTTTCCGATTCCCGCACCAGCGCGGGTGTGGATAATATTACGATTCATCCGAAGATGCGGGTCTATGAGCGCAAGGGCGACCGTGTGTTGTGCCTGCTCAGTTCCGGAAATCTTTCCAACACCCAGGCCGTGGTTGCCCTGATCGAACGCGACCTGGAGGCCAAGGACGGGCCGAATCTCCTGAATCAGGCCAACCTGCACGAGACCGCGAGATACCTTGGCGAATTGGTGCGCGAAGTGCGCAAGCTTGATGCCGAACCGCTGCATCGCGCCGGCATCGCGTTTAATATCAACTTCCTGCTTGGTGGACAGATCACCGGGCAGGTTCCACGGATCTTTCAGATTTATCCGGAGGGAAACTTTATTCATGCCAGCCGGGAGTCTCCGTTTTTGCAGATCGGCGAACTTAAGTACGGCAAGCCGATTTTGGATCGGGGATTTAGTTATGAAACTCCGCTGGGAGAGGCGGTCAAGTTTGGCCTGCTCTCGCTCGATGCCACGGCGCGCAGCAATCTTTCAGTGGGCACGCCGTTTGAGATCTTTTGTTATCGCACAGACAGTCTGGAGGCGCGGCACCGAATGAAGTTTGAGGAGGGCGATCCTTATCTGCGCACGGTGCGCGAGCGCTGGCAGAGCGGCCTGATCCAATTGGTTCGCGATATCCCCGAGCTGGAGGTCTTGCCGTAATGGGCTTCTTCACCGCTGGTCCGCTTCGCGTGAAAATCTGCGGGATCACCAATCCGGTTGATGCCGAGATGGCGGTGGCGGCAGGGGCGGATGCGCTGGGGTTTAATTTTTATCAGGGTTCGAAGCGCTTCATCCCGTTCGCAGAACATCGCGACTGGATCGGCGCTCTGGCCGGGAAGGTGGATCGTGTTGCGGTAGTGGTAAATGCCACCCCGGCCGAACTTGCCGCGCTGCGCGATTCCGGGTGTTTCGAAGCGGTGCAATTTCACGGAGACGAAACCCCGGAGCAGTGCGCGTCGGTGGCCTTTCCGCGTTGGATGCGAGCCATCCGCGTGAAGGATGGCGATTCCCTCGCAGGGGTCGAATCCTATCAGACTCCGTTCCTGCTGATTGATTCGTGGTCGGCCGTTTCCTATGGCGGAACCGGCCGGCGCCTGAATTGGGACGTGGCGCGGCAGATCGTGTTGGCGCAGCCGGACCGCCAAGTCGTTCTGGCCGGAGGCCTGAAGCCGGACAACGTGGCCGAGGCGGTTCGCATCGCGCGGCCCTTCGGGGTGGATGTGGCCGGAGGGGTGGAAGCAGACCCGCGCCACAAGGACGAATATTTGGTGCGGGAGTTCATCAAAGCGGCGAAGAGCGCGTAGTTTGAGTGCGTCGGCCCGGCGCGGCGGAACCAGCGTTTTTGACCAGCTTCCCCTGAACTGCCTCCCTCCTTGGCTTGCCACCCATGCCGCGGACTGATTGGATGCCCGGTTCCATGAGCAAGACTTATCAAATCGCCGTTCTCGCCGGCGACGGCATCGGACCGGAAGTAATGGCGGAGGGCCTCAAGGTTCTCGACGCCGTCGCGAAGAAATTTTCCCTCACCTTCAAATTTGAAGAACACCTCGTCGGTGGCGCGGCCATTGACGCCAAAGGCAAGGCTCTCCCGACGGAGACGCTGAAAGGTTGCGAGGCGGCGGATGCCATTCTGTTTGGTTCCGTGGGCGGACCGAAATGGGAAGGTCTGCCACCTGCCGAACAGCCGGAGCGCGCCGCCCTGCTCCCCCTGCGCAAACATTTCGGGCTTTTTGCCAATCTCCGCCCGGCCGTCTGTCTGCCGGAACTGACCCACGCCTCGCCGCTCCATCCCAACATTGTGGATGGCGGGTTCGATGTGCTGTGCGTCCGCGAGCTAACCGGAGGGCTGTATTTCGGCGAGCCCAAATATCTCAAGGAGGAAAACGGCGAGTCGTTCGCGGTGGACACGATGATTTATTGGGAAAGCGAAATCCGCCGCATCGCCAAAGTCGCCTTCGAAGCCGCGCGCAAACGCAAGGGCCGGGTGACTTCCATCGACAAGGCCAACGTCCTGCAAAACGGCGTCCTCTGGCGACGCGTGGTGGAAGAGGTCGCCAAGGGATATCACGACGTGATCCTCAATCACCTCTATGTGGACAACGCCGCCATGCAGCTCATCAAAAACCCGAAAAGCTTCGACGTCGTGCTCGCGGAAAATCTTTTCGGGGACATTCTGAGCGACGAGATGGCCATGATCACGGGTTCGCTCGGCATGCTGCCCAGCGCAAGCCTGGGGGAAACCACCGTCGGCGCTTCGCGTTTCGGCATGTACGAACCCAGTGGCGGCACGGCGCCCGACATTGCCGGCAAGGGGATTGCCAATCCCATCGCCCAGATTTTGTCCGCAGCCATGATGTTGCGGTTTTCCTGCGGTCAGGAAGAAGCCGCCGTCGCCATCGAAAAAGCCGTCCGCCAGGTGATCAAGGATGGGCTTCGGACGGGGGACATCTACACATCGGGAACGACCCGGGTCGGCACGGTCGAGATGGGCGACGCCATCACCAAGGCGGTGTAGGCGGAGTCGGCGGAAAACTCGCGTTTGCCGCCACGAGGAGGCGAAATTCGGTCGAAAAGCCCCGAAACCCGGTGCTTTTCGGGCCTTTTGCCCCCGGAATCCAATCTTCTGGAGGATTGCCTTGACGCCGCCCCGGTAGCGCACCAATTTTCGGGCCTTGTTTCGGCATGGTTGCGCCTGGCGACGTTGGCGCGGCCGTCCGCTCGCAAGGTACATTTTTAACATCCATGTTTAATAATCTTCTCGGAGTTTTCTCCAACGACATCGGCATCGATCTCGGTACGGCCAATACGCTCGTTTATGTCAAGGATCACGGGATCGTGTTGCGTGAGCCCTCTGTGGTGGCCGTGCAACAGGGCACCCGCAAGGTCCTCGCCGTGGGCGACGAAGCCAAGCGCATGCTCGGCCGCACCCCTGGCAATATCGTGGCTATCCGGCCGCTTAAGGACGGCGTGATCGCCGACTTTGAGGTCACTGAAGCGATGCTGCGTCACTTCATCAGCAAGGTGCACAACCGCCGCCGCATGGTCCGCCCCCGGGTGGTCATTGCCGTGCCCAGCGGCATCACTGAGGTGGAGAAACGCGCGGTAAAAGATTCCGCCACCCATGCAGGGGCTCGGGAGGTCTATTTGATCGAAGAACCCATGGCCGCGGCCATCGGGGTCGGTCTTCCCGTGCAGGATGCGGCCGGCAACATGATCATCGATATCGGCGGCGGCACCACGGAAGTGGCGCTGATTTCGCTTTCAGGCATCGTCTTTAGCCGCAGCGTCCGGGTGGCCGGTGACGAACTGGACGAATCCATCATCAATTACATGAAACGCGCCTACAATCTGATGATTGGCGAGCGCACGGCGGAGGAGATCAAAATCAAGATCGGCTCGGCTTATAAGATGGAGAAGGAAACCACCATGGAGGTCAAAGGACGAGACCTCGTGGCCGGCCTGCCCAAGACGATCACGATCTCCTCCCAGGAAGTCCGCGAGGCCCTTCTGGAACCCATTTCTACCATTGTGGATTCCGTCCGCATCACCCTCGAGCGCTGCCCGCCCGAACTCTCCGCCGATCTGGTGGATCGCGGGCTGGTGCTGGCCGGCGGCGGCGCTTTGTTGCGCGGCCTGGACAAACTTCTCCAGGAAGAAACCGGCCTGCCGGTTCACGTGGCGGAAGATCCTCTCAGTGCGGTGGCGGAAGGAACGGGCAAGGCGTTGCAGGAACTGAAGTTCCTCAAGGCCGTGGCCTCCTACGACCGGGCTCCGGGACATTAAGGATACGCCGCATCGTGGCTGGCACATTCAGCGGAAGGATTAGGGAGGGTTTGGCATGACCAAGCTGAACATTATTCTTGTCGCCGTCATCCTCGTCGTGGCCGTGTTCCTTTCCACCCTCGGCTCAGGCGTGGTGCAGAAACTGCAGGGGGGATTTTTCGGCATCCTTTCGCCCTTCTTCAAAACAAGTTCCGCCGTCACGACCGAGATCGGTTCGGTCGGACAAAAGCTGAAATCCCTCGACGAGCTGAAGGCGGAAAATGCCAAGCTCACCACGGAGAACAAGGAACTGCGCGCGACCAACCTCATCCTGCGCGACATGGAGGCCGAAAATAACAAACTCCGCGACTCCCTCGGGTATCAAAAAAATTCCGTCTTCAAACTGGTGCCGGCCCGGGTCATCGCCCGGGAGGCGTCCACCTGGTGGAACATCGTCCGGATCAATCGCGGCTTCGAGGACGGCATCGAGGAAAACCAACCGGTCCTCACCGATGTTGGCCTGGTCGGAAAAACCACCACGGTGGGAAAAAACATGTCGACCGTCCTCCTCATCACCGATGAAAGCTGCCGGGTGGCCGCCAAAGTGGAGGGCACCCGCGAGTCGGGCATCCTCAATGGCCTGCGGCTGCAGGACTCGACGGGCGCGGGCGAACTGCAGCTGAACTTTCTCACCAAATTGGCGGACTTGCAGCCCGGCCAGAAAATTTACACAGCCGGCGTGAGCAATGGCGTTTTTCCCTCGGGCATTTTGCTCGGGACGGTCAAAAGCTTCAAGGTGCGTTCTCTTGATGGACAGGCCATTGCCGAACCCGCAGTGGATCTGTCCTCGGTCGAGGATGTCTTCGTGAAGGTGGGCGACAAATGAGACTGGCCATTGGCGGCGCGGTTTTGATGGTGGCGGTTTTTTTCGCCTACGTGATCCAGGAATTTATCGGTCCTATCCACGCGCTGCGCGGAGCGCGGGTGCTTCTGGTGCCAATGCTGTTTTGTTATGCCGCCATGGTGATGCCCACCTGGGCGATGTTGCTGGCGGCATTTTATACCGGCTTCGTGACCGATCTGACCTACCTGCATGTCGTGGACGGACAGGTTGAAATCGGGCTGGGATTCTCTATCGTCTTCTTTGTGCTTTTCGGGCTTCTGGCAAATGGCTTCCAACCTGCCTTCCGGCGGGGACATTGGTGGCTGCACGCCCTGCTCTCCGCGGTGGGCACAGCGGTGTTCCTTGCGCTGCAGTTTGCCATGATCAGCTTTCGCCGCGAGGGATTCGTTTTTAACGAACTGGTCGTCTGGCGCATTCTCGCTCCCGGGCTCATCGCCGCCGCCCTCAGTCCGCTGCTCCACCTTATCATCGTCCAAGCCAGCCAGTTCCTGCCCGACGATCTCCAGCACCTCGGGGGCTACAGCAACGAACGATGAAACGCGGGACCCCTCAACTGCGGCTCATCTTCATTGGAGCCTTCATGATGCTCCTCCTCGGAGCCATCGTCCTGCGTCTCTGGCAGGTGCAGATTGCACACGGGGCCGAATACACCAAACGCATCGCCTCGGGTTCCCGCGTGACCGTGCGCATCCCCGCCGTGCGCGGCGAGATCCGCGATCGCAATGGCATCCCGCTGGTCGAAAATCGCATGAGCGTCGATGTGGATTTTTATCTGCCCGACATGGTTCGCGCCTACCGGCAGATGAACGGATACATTCCCGAATCCGACGACCGCATCCGCGTCCATGGCATGCTGCGGGATACCAAAACCGCGGACATCGAAAAAATCGTCCGCGAGATCATCATTCCTGAACTGGAAAAATTCAGCCTCGCGGAGGACTACAACTCGAACAAGCTGAAGGTTCATTACAAAAACAATTTCGAGGTCCCCTTCAATTACCGCCAGGATATCGACTTCGAATCCAACGCCATTTTCTCCGAACGCAACCTGGGGCTTCCCGGAGTCCGGATCGAACAGAAACCTGTCCGCCAGTATGTCTACGGCGCACTCGGCGCGCATTTTCTTGGCTACGTCGGCATGCCGAACAACCTCGATAAGCTAGCCGACATTAAAGAGTTCAATTTTTACGACCCCGACATGGAGGGCAAGGCGCAGATCGAGCTCTACCTGAACGAATACCTTAAGGGCACGCCTGGGGTGCGGATATTGCAGCGCGACGTCAAAGGCGTGATCAAGCAGGACGATGTGAAAATCGTCGAGCCCAAGCAGGGCGCGAACGTCTATCTGACGATCGACGCCCGCGTCCAATTCATCGCCGAGCAGGCCCTTCGCGCCGTCGGCCGCGGCGCCGCGGTGGTGGTGGATCCCAACAATGGGGACATTCTCGCGATGGCCTCGGTGCCGTCGTATGATCCGAATTCTTTCATCCCCGCCATCGCCGCGAAGGATTGGGTGGAGCTCAACAAAGACGACACCGACCCCCTGCTTAATCGCGCCATCAGCGCCTACGCGCCGGGCTCCACCTATAAGATCCCTATCGGTCTGGCCGGTTTACGGGCGGGCATCGGCGACCGCTCGTTCCATTGCTCGGGGGGCGTGACTTACGGGGATAAATTCATGAAATGCTGGATCGCCGACAAAGGAGGTTCCCACGGCTCCCTGCGTCTCCCGGAAGCCATCAAGGTTTCCTGCAATGCCTTCTTTTATCAATACGGCAACGCCGCCAACATCGATCAGATTGTCGCCATGGGCAATTTCCTGGGCTTGGGCCAAAAATCTGGCATCCCTCTTTCGGGCGAGGCCCCCGGCGTACTTCCCGGCCCGGAATGGCTCACCGCCATCAATCCCCAAGCCCGCTGGACCTCCGGGCTCACCGCCAACACCTCCATCGGCCAGGGCGACGTACTGGCCAGTCCGCTGCAAATGGCCATGGTCACCGCGACTGTCGCCAATGGCGGCACCGCCTATTTTCCGCGCATGATCGACAAGGTCGTCGCGCAGGATGGCAATGTGATCGTGCAGGAACCCGCCAAAGTCCGCGCCAACCTGATTACCGAAGGTGGCATCACGACCGAGCAGATGGAAAAAGTGCGGCTTGGCATGAAGAAGGTCGTCAACGAAGGCGGCGGCACGGCCGGCAAGGCGCGCATCAAGGGTATGGAAGTCGCCGGCAAGACGGGCACCGCCCAGTTCTGGCGCAGCGGGGTCAAGGACAACCATACCTGGTTCATTGCCTTTGCGCCTTACGACAAACCCAAATACGCCGTCTGCGTGCTGGTACAGGGTGCCAAGTCCGGCGGCGGCGTGGCGGCCCCCATCGCGGCCAAGATTCTCGAGGAGTCCTTCGCTCTCGACAAGGAACCTGTGCCCGGCGAGGAACCGCCCAAACCCTTTGAACTCGCCCGCCTGGATCCGGCCAAGGGCAGCTTTAAGTTTGTTGAAAGCGTGGACTTTAACCGGGAGATCCCCGGTGCGATGATCGCCGCGGACGAGGAAACCAGCGCGGGCGAGCCCGGCCAGGGTTCCAGCCAGGAAAACAAACCCGCCGCGCCCAGCGTCCGCGCCGATGCCGATGACCGCGGCAAGGTGAAAAACAAGGAACGCAAACCCTCCAAGATCGAAAGCTTCTTCAACAACATTTTCAAAGGCGGAAAGAAAAAGGAGGAAAAAAAATCTCCCCCACCTTCCGGACGCCGATGAACTCCCCTGTCACCCCAACACCCCTTTCCTCCCTCACCGGAGGACAACCCTCACCATTACATGATCGAAACTGTCAAAAAACTTCTCGGCCTCGGTAAAAAATCCACCGGCATCAAACTCATCGTCAGCTGCGAACGCCTCGAAAAGCGCGTCGCCCTCCTCGAGGATAACCGCCTCGAAGAATACACCACGGAACGCGATTCCGACCGCAACATCGTCGGCGCCATTTACAAGGGCAAGGTGCGCAACATCGAGTCCGGCATCAAAGCCATGTTCATCGACATCGGCTTTGAGAAAAACGCCTTCCTCCAATTCTGGGATGCGATCCCCGCCGCCCTCGACAGCGGCATCGAGACCGTCGCCCGCGCCGGCGGCGGCAACGCGAAGAAGAAGGGCCCCAAAATCACCCACAAGGATGTGCCGAACATCTACCCCGTCGGCTCCGACATTCTGGTACAGGTGAAAAAAGGCCCCATCGGCAACAAGGGCCCGCGCATCACCACCGACATCAGCATGGCCGGCCGGTACCTTGTGCTCATGCCTTTCAACGAACAGTGCGGCATCTCGCGCAAGATCGACGATCCCAAGGAACGCGACCGCCTCCGCAAGATCCTCCGCGAACTCGAAATCCCCGACGGCATGGGCGTCATTATCCGCACGGTCGGCCAGGGCCAGCGCGCCCGCTATTTTGTCCGCGACCTTAGCATCCTGCTCGAGCAGTGGGCCGAGATTCAGAAAGGCATGGAGGAAAAACCCGCGCCCGCCTGCCTCTTCATGGAGCCCGGTCTGATCGAACGCACGGTCCGCGATTTTCTTACCGACGAAGTGGATGCCGTCATCATCGACGACGCCAAGGCCTGCGAACAGATGCAGGAGATCGTCGGCCAGATTTCCAAACGCGCCAAAAAACGCATTCAGCACTACACCGGCGCGCAGCCGATCTTCGATTGTTTCGGCGTGCAGGCCCAGATTGACACCGCCTTCCATCGCCAGGTCTGGCTGCCCTGCGGCGGCTACATCGTGATCGACGAGACCGAGGCCCTCATCGCCGTGGACGTTAATACCGGCCGCAACAAAGGCTCGCGCGACATGGAGAAAACCATCCTCCAGACCAACCTTGAAGCCGCCGACGAGATCTGCCGTCAGGTCCGCCTGCGCAACATCGGCGGCATCATCATTGGCGACTTCATCGACATGAAGGGCCGCAAAGACCAGCAGGCCGTCTATCAGCGCGTGAAGGACCGTCTGAAACGCGACAAAGCCCGCACCCACGTCCTGCCCATCTCCCCGCTCGGTCTCCTGGAAATGACCCGCCAGCGCGCCGCGGAGAGCCTGGCCAGCACGCAGTTTGACCCCTGCCCGCATTGCAACGGCCGCGGCATGATCAAGAGCGCCATGACCATGAGCGTGGAACTCCAGCGGTCTCTCCACACCGTGATGCGGAAACATCAGGATACCGTCCACGAGATCAAAGTCATCGTCCACCCCGACCTCCTTGCCCGCCTGCGGTCCGACGACGAAGAACACCTCGTTGATATCGAACGCCGCTACGCCGGCCGCCTGAGCTTCCGATCCGACGCGACCTTCCATCAGGAAAAGTTCATCATCACCAACGCGCTCACCGGCGCGGAACTGAAATAGCGCGCGGCGCGCCAACGCTGAACGCCCAACGCTGAACGCTGAACGCTGAAGTGGCGAAGCGGCGCGAGCCGTCGCATCGCGCTCCCATTCGGCCACGCTCACCACAATGGGAGGGGCGACCTTCGATCTCCTCTCCTTGTGACCACTTTCCGCACGTGCCGATCGGCACCCGGCGACCCTCCGCCAGCAATCTGCACGTGTAGAATGAAAAAACGCCCCTTTGCCGTGCCAAGAATTGACGTTCAAAAAAACGGCGAGTGTCCATGTGCGGGGTGGTGATTCGAAATTTACCGTTTTCCCGGCTTCTTATTCTCGGCAGGTTTTGAAGAAGGGGCTATTCTCCGAATCCACTTGCCTGAACTCCCGTCACACATCTTCTCCTGCCGCGCCTGATGACCTCGACTACTCCCATCGAAATTCCTGTTCAGATTACCCTGCAAGATCTTTGGGGTTCTTCTCCTTTCGAAAACAAAACCTGGTGGCCGATCAATTTTCTCGTGGGGGCAAATGGAACGGGGAAGACAAGATTTGCCGATCAACTGAGGAACCATTTAGGCCATGCGCAGTTGAAGCCCCGTTTTTTAGGTGCTGACAGGCTTTCCGGCTTAGAGAAGGGGAGCGTCTACGGGCATTCTTCAGCCTTCGGAAGCGGCCTGAATATCGGGAATTTTGAATACTATCGTAATAAAGGTGCGTCCGAAGGACGCGGTGCAGATGCCTTCATTATCCTAAAGAAAAAGCTCGATGTCAGAATCCGCCTCGAAGCATTGCTCGTCAGTTTTTTCCATCGGCGTCTCCGACTTGCAGAGGAAGGCGGATATCTCAAGCCCAGGCTTCAGCGGATTAATGGTGGCGGTGCCGAATACGAATTGAAAGAGAGTGAATGCCACGGATTAAAGGAGCTACTCGCCATCCTGACCTTCCTTTACGACGACGAGTTTAACTGCCTCATTATTGACGAACCGGAAATCAATCTTCATCCGCAGTTTCAGTCCTTTCTCCTATCCGAGATTCGTCTGCTCGCCGGGGATCCGAGGACGCAGCCGGGGAAGAAGATGTTTTTTCTTATCACGCATTCTCCCTACTTGCTGGATTTTCGCACGATCGAGGAATTGCGAAGCTTGGTCCTATTTCAACCCGACCAAGTTCCCCGCGTGCTTGGAGCTTTGTCGGCGGATGATGAATATCGGTTGAGGCGTCTCTTGCCGCGACTGAACACCCATCATAAACAGTTCTTTTTTGCGTCCCGCCCGATCTTTGTGGAGGGATACCGGGACCAACAAATTTTCACCCTAATTCAAGAGCGACGTGGCCGAATACTTGGCGTCACTGGGGCCTGTTTCATCGATGTAAACGGCAAGGATGAGCAGGATCTCTTCTACAGACTCTGCCAGCAATACCGCGTGAAGGGTCAATTCATCTCGGACTTGGATGCTCTGACCAGTGGTAAGTTGCGCGATTCCCTGGCAGCAAACGCGGAGTTGTCGTCCCGAATGGCAAAAGAGGGGTTGGGAACGGACCTGCGCGATGCCCTGAAGAAAATCTGGATCAAGCTCGATCAGCTTGGAGATGAAGTCGGCGAAAACGCGGAGATTTCCTTCGCCGCCTTGCGTGAGGTCATCGATGCAGAGACAAGTCGTGAGGCAAAACGTTACCGTCTGCTCTTGCTCTTGCTCCATCTCGACGCCGAGCTCCGCATGGCGCTTCCTGCGCAAGTCCCGACGCTCGAATATCTGACGGGCACTCTTTCGAAATTGCGAGCAGTCTGCGCGGAGGCCGGGCTTCATTTGCTTCCGCTTGGTGCACTGGAAAATCACTGTCCGAGTTATTCCGGTTTCCCGTGGGGCGTCACAGACGCGGCGAAGATCGCATGCTTCGATATGGAATTGAATTTCCTCCTCGATACCGCCGATGTTTCCACTATCGAGGAACGGTATTCCTCGCTCACCGCCACGCTGGATCGCGCGCAAGGAATGGCCAACCTGGATCTGGATCGCCATCTGGGATATGCCATCGGAGATTGGATTTCCGTTGTGCAGAGCGGCGTGGCCAGAGGCGAAATTGTGGATCAAGCCACGCTTCAGAGCCACGCGCTGATTGATTGGAGCACTCACATCAGACTCTTTGAAGTGCTTCACTTCGAGGCGGCCTCACGAAAATTTGTGTGCCGCCTCAAACTGACCCGTGTGGTTGACGAGAGGCGGCGAGAGTTTGATTTCAATCAGGATACGGACCACGCGAACTTTCGCCTCCCATAAAACATAGGGAAGTCCCGAGCACCGCGGAGCTGACCGGCTCGCTCGGCGACCGGATTTCGCCCCTCCGTTGTAGAGGAATCTCCATGTGCAGATTGATCTCACAACCTCAAGGAGTGGCAGGTTCCCTGCCGCCCAACCAATAAGTCCCGCGCTTCGCACGGCTCAATAGCTCAGCAACAGGAGGTGCGCGGCTCCTTTACAGGCTACCTTACCCGGCAATCTTCTTTCCTATTTCCCCCGCGCCTTGTTAAATCACAGCTTCGGCGCGTTCCGTCCATGAACGATCTCATCCTCTACACCACCGAAGACGGACGCAGCCAGATCAAGCTCCGGGCCAAGGACCAAACCGTCTGGCTGTCCCAGCGTGAGATGGCCCAGCTCTTTGACGTGAGCACGGACAACGTGGGGTTGCACCTCAAAAACATCTTTGCGGACGGGGAACTGGAGGAGAAGTCAGTTACCGAGGAATCCTCGGTAACTGCCGCCGACGGCAAAAATTACCTCACCAAGCTCTACAATCTGGACGCCATCCTCGCCGTGGGCTACCGAGTGCGCTCGCCCCGTGGGGTGCAGTTCCGCCGCTGGGCCTCCTCCGTCCTGAATGAGTTTCTTCTCAAGGGTTTCGTGATGGACGACGAGCGGCTGAAGAACCCGGATGGCCGCCCGGATTACTTCGATGAGATGCTGGAGCGCATCCGGGACATCCGGGCCTCGGAGAAACGTTTCTACCAGAAGGTGCGCGACCTCTTTTCCCTGAGCAGCGACTACGACAAGACCGACAAGGCCACGCAGGTCTTCTTTGCCACGGTGCAGAATTTGCTGATCCACGCCGTGACGCGGAAATCCGCCGCCGAACTCATCACCGCCCGGGCAAATCCCGCCGATCCCCATTTCGGCTTGCTCGCGTGGAAGGGCGACAAGGTGCGCAAGGCGGACATCGTCGTGGCCAAGAACTACCTGACCGAGGACGAGATCGACACCTTAAACCGGCTGGTGGTCATCTTCCTGGAAACCGCCGAACTGCGAGCCAAGAGCAAGCAGGAGACGCGCATGGCTTTCTGGAAACAGAACGTGGATCAGATCATCACCTCCAACGGCTTCCCGTTGCTGGCTCATGCTGGCGCTGTCAGCCATGAACAGATGGAGAGCAAGACAAGCGCCCTCTATCTCGATTACGACAAGCGCCGGAAAACCCAGGAGGCGCTGGCAGCCGATCAAGAGGACGAGGCGGACCTCAAAGCCCTCGAAACCAAACTCAAACGCCGCCCCAAGAAAGCATAGCCCGCAAGGGGGGCCGCAGGCCGGCGACTCGCGCTCCCTGGCCTTTCCGAACCCGCTACGCCGCACCCAATTTTTTCAAATACGCAAACGTGTAGATCCCGGACTTGTGGCCGTCGCCCCAGCGGGGCTGGATGCCGTAGCCGCCGACGGTTTCCCAGCCGAGCAGTTCGAAGCTGTTGGGGGAGTACGTAACCTCGGGGCGGATCACACGGCCGAGCACGTCGGGTTCGCCCCCACAGGAGGCGCACGGACAGGCGCGGCGGAGGGTTTCCAGGGGCAGGTAGCTTTCGGTTCCGTCGCTCCAGGCCACGGCCAGTTCCTGACCGATCTTTTGCAGGCTCAACGGGTTATGGGGCTCATTCATGACAAAAATTTTAGTTGCGGAACCCCGGGGGGTGCCATCTTAATGGGAGTTCTTAATGGACCATCTCGACGAATTGGAGGCCCAGAGTGTGTATCTTCTGAGGGAGGCCTACCATAGCTTTTCCAATCTTTGCATGCCTTGGAGCATGGGTAAAGATTCCAACGTCCTCATCTGGCTCTCCAAAAAGGCCTTCTGCGGGAAAATTCCCTACCCGGTCATGCACATCGACACGACCTACGAGTTTCCCGAAATGCTGGAGTTCCGCGACTGGGCTCTGAAGCATTACGAACTCGACCTCATCGTCAAAATCAACGAGGACGCGCGCGCAGGTCGCGGGGCCTACGAATCCTCCGTTGGATACGAGACCCATGACCCGGTGACGGTCACTCACGAGTTAAAAACCGTCGCCTTGCAGCAGGTGATGACCGAGCGAAAGTTCGATGCCCTCATCACCGGCATCCGTCGCGACGAAGATCCCACGCGGGCCAAAGAACGCTATTTTTCGCCCCGCACGGCCGACTTCGAATGGGATTACAAGGATCAGCCGCCGGAGTTCTGGAATCAGTTCACCACCGCCCTTGAGCCCGGCGAACACATCCGCGTGCAGCCGCTGCTGGACTGGACCGAAGTGGACATCTGGCGCTACATTGAGCGCGAGAAAATCCCCATCCCGCAGATGTATTTTGCCCGCAAGGGAGAGGATGGCAAACACTACCGGTTTCGCTCGCTCGGCTGCTGGCCGATCACTAAGGCGGTCGAAAGCAAAGCCTCCAATATTTCCGAAATCATCCAGGAACTTCTTGTGACCAAGACCAGCGAACGCGCCGGCCGCGCCCAGGACCACCACGAGCGCAACGCCATGCAAAAACTTCGCGCGAAAGGGTTCATGTGAAGGTGGAAGTGGGAAGGCGGAATGCGGAAGTTTCGGACCTCAAATTGCGCACCTTTGAGTTCGGGGTTCGCTGCGCCAAGCTGGCCGAGGCACTTCCGTCTACGCGCTCGGGAAATACTTTTGCCAATCAGTTGATTCGAAGCGGAACGTCGGTAGGGGCGAATTATCGGGCGGCCCGGCGGGCGCGTTCCACGGCGGAGTTTATTTCGAAGCTCGGCATCGCCGAGGAGGAATGTGATGAGACGTTGTTCTGGATCGATATGGTTGATGCCATGAGCATGGTTAAACCGTCCGCTTTGGCCCCGCTCCGTCAAGAAGCCGACGAACTCTGCGCAATCATCGTCACCGCAATTAAAACGGCAAAATCAAAACGTACGTGACTGCTCCACTTCCCACTTCCGACCTCCTGCCTCCGACTTCCGAAAAGCTTCGCATCGTCATCGTCGGCCATGTGGATCACGGCAAGTCCACTCTGATCGGGCGGCTTTTTCACGACACCAATTCGCTGCCCGAAGGCAAGGTGGAGCAGATCCGCCAGGCCAGCGAGGCGGAGGGCATGGAGTTTGAATTTGCCTTCCTGCTTGATGCCCTGTTGGAGGAGCAGGCGCAGAATATCACCATCGACACGACGCAGTTGCCCTTCCGTACGGACAAGCGCGAATACGTCATCATCGATGCACCCGGCCATAAGGAGTTTCTGAAAAATATGGTCACCGGCGCGGCTTCCGCCGATGCCGCCATCCTGCTCATCGACGCTAACGAGGGCATCCAGGAACAATCCAAACGTCACGCCTATCTGCTCTCGTTGCTGGGCATCCGGCAGATCGTGGTCGCGGTGAACAAGATGGACCTCGTGAATTTCAGCGAGGAGGTTTTCCACAAGGTGCGCGAGGCCTACACGGAGTTCCTCGGGAAGCTCGACATCGTTCCCCAGCATTTTGTTCCCATCTCGGCCAAACTTGGGCTGAACATCACCAAGGCCAGCCCGGAGATTGCCTGGAACACAGGTCCCGCCATTCTGGAGGCGCTGGAACAATTTCAAATCTCCGCCCCGCCCGAGGGGCTGCCGCTGCGGTTTCTCATCCAGGACATTTACCGTTTCGACGAGCGCCGCATCCTCGCCGGTCGCATCGAAGCCGGTCGCCTCAAGGTGGGCGAGGAGATCATGTTCTGGCCCGATGGCAAAAAGAGTCGCATCAAATCCATCGAGGAATGGAACGCGGCCACGCCGCCCACCGAGGCGTCGGTTGGCGAATCCGTGGCGATCACCCTCGAGGAGCAAATTTTTGTCGAGCGCGGACAGATTGGCGGTCACCTCAAGGAAGGTCCCGCGGAGGGCCGGGAAATTTACGCCAGCCTGTTCTGGCTGCAAAATGAGTCTCTGCCGCTCAACGTGCCTTTCACCCTGAAGCTGGGCGCCCAGAGCGTCGAGGCGAAGTTGGTCGAGATCACACGCGTGCTCGACTCCTCCACGTTGGAGCCTATGCCGGGTTCGCCCACGGCGGTGCATAAAAATGAAGTGGCCGAAGTCCGCATCCGCGCCCGTCGTCCGGTCGCGTTCGACCGCCATGACCGCATCAGCGAAACCGGGAGATTTGTCATTGTCACCGGCAAACGCATCGGGGGCGGCGGCATCGTGCGCGAGGCGGAATATCTTGCCGACGACCCCGTCATCACCAGTGACAATCTCACCTGGACGGACAGCCCGATCACGGGTGAGGAACGCGCGGAGCATTTTGGTCACCGCGGTGCCGTGCTCTGGTTTACGGGTCTTTCCGGATCGGGCAAATCCACTCTTGCCACCGGCCTCGAACAACACCTCCATCGCAAGGGGATCACCACCTTCATTCTTGATGGAGACAATCTCCGTCATGGTCTGTGTTCTAACCTGGGTTTTTCCGACGACGACCGTTCGGAAAACATCCGCCGCGCCGGGGAAGCCGCCAAACTCATGGCCGAAGCTGGCCTGGTCGTTCTCTGCTCGCTCATCTCGCCCTTTCGCGCCGACCGCAAACGCGTTCGCGAAATCTGCCACCGTGACGGGGTGCAATTTGCGGAGGTTTTTGTTAACGCTTCCTTCGAGGTCTGCGAAGCCCGCGACCCGCGTGGTCTTTATAAAAAAGCTCGGGCCGGCGAAATCAAACAATTCACCGGGCTCAGTTCCCCGTATGAAGCGCCCGAGACGCCGGAGATCGAACTCAAGACCGGCGAGGTCGCCCTGGAGTTTTGCCTCGGTACCCTGCTCGAATACACGCTGGAGCTCTCGCGGTTGAGCCGGTCGAAATAAGGACAATCGAAGGTGCCGGCATCGGAGGGCACACGAAAATCCCCCTTCGCCACGCTGGCGTCCGGTTTTGTCCTGAATTAGGATGATCGGGTGACGGATTCGCCCTGCCATAAGCCCGAACTCCTTTCGCCCGCGGGCGATTGGGACTGCTTGCGCGCGGCGGTCGCCTCGGGGGCGGATGCTGTGTATTTCGGCATGCCCCGGTTTAACGCCCGCATGCGCGCGGAGAATTTTTCGGAAGAGGATCTGCCAAAGATCGTCGCCTTCACCCACAGCCACGGGGTGAAGGCTTACGTCGCGCTCAACGTTCTGATTTTTACGGACGAACTGGAGGAAGCTGTCGCCGAACTCCGCCTCCTCAACGATACCGGGGTGGACGCCGTCATCATTCAGGATGTCGGGCTGGCGGAACTTTCGCGTCGCCTCTTTCCCGCCCTGCGGGTCCATGCCTCGACACAGATGACCGTGACTTCGCCGGAGGGCGTCCGGTTTGCCGAGGAACTGGGTGCGAAGCAGGTCGTGCTCTCGCGCGAACTGTCGCTGCGGGAACTGGCGAAATTCGAACCTTCGGTCCCGCTGGAAGTTTTTGTGCATGGGGCGCTCTGCGTGGCCTATTCCGGCCAGTGCCTGACCAGCGAGTCGCTTGGTCAGCGCAGCGCGAACCGCGGCGAATGCGCCCAGGCCTGCCGCATGCCGTACGAGATCATCGTCGATGGCCAGAAACGCGACCTCGGGGACAAGCGGTATTTGCTCTCGCCCCAAGATCTGGCCGCCGTGCGGGAAATTCCGGAACTCATCCGCCTTGGAGTAAAAAGTTTCAAAATCGAAGGCCGTCTCAAAACGCCCGAATACGTGACCGCCGTCACCGCCGTTTACCGCAAAGCCATTGACGCCGCCCTGGCGAACACGTCCGACTTCCAACTTCCGCCCTCCGACTTCTACAAGCTGGAGATGACATTTTCGCGCGGCCTCTTCAGTGGCTGGATGCACGGTGTCGATCATCAACGCCTCGTCAACGCGACCTACGGAAAAAAGCGCGGGGTTCTGGCGGGCACGGTCGCCGCCACCGGACCCGACTGGGTGGAGGTGGAAAGTACGTCCGCACTGAAAGCCGGCGAAGGGGTCGTATTCGAGAACGCCGCGAACACCAACGCCGAACAGGGCGGCCGCATCTACGAAGTGCGCGGAAAAAAACTGTTTTTCGAACACGACCGCCTCGACCTCGCCAAAATATCGCGCGGCACCCGGGTCTGGAAAACCAGCGACCCTGTTTTAGAGCGGCAACTCAAGAAAGCCTGGCAGGCCCGCATCGAAGCCGGGGACGAAAGAAAATATCCGCTCGACGTTGTGATCTCCGGCGGCCAAGGACAGCCGCTTAGGATTCGTGTCGAAGGCCTGACCTTCTTCAGTCCGTCCCCGTTGGAGCCCGCCAAAAAATTTGGTCTTTCCGAGGAGGCGCTGACGGAGGTTTTCTCGCGACTGAACGACACGCCATACCGGCTGGCGAGTCTCACGGCAGAGTTCGACGGCGAGGTTTTCCTCCCCCGCAGCGCCATCAACCCGCTCAAACACGAGATGGTACGCCTCCTCGACGAACATTTTGCCAAGTGCCGCAGACCCTCCGGCGTGACTCTTAGCGAAGCGCTTGGCGAAATGGTAGGGATGTGTGTCCCCACACATCCGTCGACGGAGGGTTGTGGACAACCCTCCCTACCCGTCCTCTGCCGCACCACCGACCAGATCGAAGCCGCGCTGGCCTGCGGCATCACCACCCTTTACGCCGACTTCGAAGACATCCGGCGGTACAAGGACGCTGTCGCCCTCACGCGGGGAAAGGCCGAAATTTTTCTCGCCACCCCGCGCATCCAGAAAGCGGGCGAACAGGGGTTCTTCAAACTGATCGAAGCGGCCGAACCCGATGGCGTCCTCATTCGCAACGTCGGGGCCATTTCGTATTTCCAAAACTCTCCGTTGCGCCGGATCGGGGATTTTTCCCTCAACGTGGCCAATCCCGCCGCCGCTGCCGTCTTCCTCGCCCGAGGCATCGAGCGGGTCACCATTTCCTACGATCTCAACATCACGCAGGTCCTTGCCCTGCTGAACGCGGCCCCGCCTGCATGGTTTGAGCTCACCCTGCATCAGCACATGCCGATGTTTCACATGGAGCATTGCGTTTTTGCCGCCTTCCTTTCCGAAGGTTCCACTTTTTTGGACTGCGGCCGTCCGTGCGAAAAACATCGTGTCCATCTCCGCGACAGGGTGGGCATCGAACATCCCCTTCGCGCCGACGTGGGCTGCCGCAACACCCTTTTCAACGCCGCCGCCCAAACCGGGGCCGCCCATTTCAACGAGCTGCGCGCGGCCGGACTCCGCCATCTCCGCATCGAGCTGCTTGAGGAATCCGCCGCCGAGACGGAGAAAGTCCTCCGAGCCTACCAGAGACTCCTGGCGGGGCATTCCACAGGAGAAGGCCTCTGGCGTGACCTCAAGGCGCAGTCCCAGCTCGGCGTGACGCGGGGGACGCTGGCGGACAAGGGACTTAGGGGTTCTGACGAATGACCATCGTCGAAACCCTCGCCCCGCTGATTCTGCTGATTATTCTTGGCGCGGGTCTGGCGCATATCAAGTTTCTCGGCCGGGAGTTCATGGCAGATCTGAACAAACTGGCATTCTGGATCGCCCTGCCGGCTTTGCTATTTACCTCCGCCAATCACGCCGCCGAGCCGGGGGCTCAGACCTGGCTGCTCTTCGGGGTGCTGATTGCGGGAACCTTTCTCATCACCGTGGTGGCCTGGGGAGTCAGTTTTCTTCTGCGCATGCCTGCCCACGCCCGCGGCACGCTGATGCAGTCGGCCTTCCGGGGCAATCTTGCGTATATCGGGATTCCTGTGCTGGCTTATAGTCTGGGCGGGGATGCCAAAGCGATGGCGACGGCCGTCATTGTCATGGTGCTGCTCATGTCGCTCTACAATATCCTTGCGGTGGTTGTGCTCCAACAGCCCAACCACCACACGGGCGGAGCCGACTGGACCCGCGTGGGCAAAGGCATCGCCACCAACCCTCTGATGCTGGCGGGTCTGCTCGGGCTGGCCCTGCCGTTTACCGGGCTGGTCTTGCCCACATTTGTCGATCGCGCTTTGACTTCCCTCGGTGCGGCGGCAGTGCCCATTGCGTTACTTTGTATCGGCGGTTCCCTGGCCACCACGCCACTTCGAGGCCGGATGTCGTGGATTGTCGTGGCGGCGTTATTGAAAGTCGTCCTCTTGCCGTCGTTGATCTATGGACTCGGCCGTGTTTGCGGACTGGCGCCCCACGAACTGCGCATCGCGCTCGTCCTTTCGGCGTGCCCGACCGCGGCGGCGTCCTTTGTCATGGTCAAACAAATGGGCGGCGACGAAGCGCTGGCCTCGGGGTCGATCGCCCTCAGCACGATCCTCTCGGCGCTTAGCCTGGCGGCGGCGCTGTGGGTTACGGGGTTGTAGCCGGGGGGAGAAGGTAAAGGGTGCTTCCCTTCGGCGCGAACCGGCCGATGTTGGCTTTGGGCGCGGTGGGATCCTTCGTCGAGGCGTCCATCGGAAGAAATCCGGCGGAACCATCCGCGAAGCCGACCATCGCGGAATTCCCGTGACGAAAATGGACCGTCACGTCGCTGCCATTGAGCCCGTAAAACTCTTCGATCATCGGATTTTTGGCCGATGCGGGCGGTTGAAAGGAGTTCACCTGGGCGGACGTGGCGAAGACGACGATTTTGCCAGGCTCGGGCAGCCTCCAATACGACGCATTCGTGCCGGAAAGAAGCATGTTGTAACCCACGCCGATGTAGCCGTTTTTGTATTTGGGTTTGAAGGCTTTTCCAGTGAGGGAAAAGCTGGGATCGGGCCGCACCGCCGCCGGGATGTAGCCGGCCAGGGGGCCGTCATCAGGATCGAAGGTTCTCTGGCCTTCGGGAGTGTGGAACCGGCTTTTGGTCGTTTCATAGCCAAACCACCAGACCGATCCATTGGTGCTGCGATCCTCGCGAAATTTCCAAAAAACGTAGTGATTGTCCGCCAGATACGCCGCGCCCCCCGCCGTGAGCTGGCGGATATTGTTGGCCGAAACGGCTAGCGAAGAATTTTTGTAAACGCTCCACCCCGTGCCGGCGAGCAACGCGGCCAGGACGGACGTGATGCCCGCCGCAACGAGGAGCTCGATCAGGCTGAAGGCCCTTCGGCGCAAGATGGATCCGTTGGAGTTCACGCTTTAGCGTGCGCCTTCGAGGCAGCCTAAAGGCTCGACTTCAACATCCTGTCGTCTCCGCCAAAGAAAAATTCCTGCCGTGGACAATCCTAGCAGCACAACCGTGCTTGGCTCGGGAATGGGAGCCACGCTGGGCGGAGCAGAGATGACGGCGTAGTTGGGCGGCGGACCATATTCGCCGTTAAAGATAAACCCGTCCCAGGAACCGGGTTCGAGCGTGCGGTTCATCGGCCCAAATCCCTCGCTCCAGACATTGTCCGGCATGGGGGCAAGCGGCACGCCGGATTCGCCGCTGCTCACCCATTGCGCCCAGAACGGACTATAAGGTTCGACCACGCTATTCGTGAGAGTCAGGGAGAGATACGTCACGCTGTTTAGGAATGCCCCGCCATAGAGCAGTTCAAATGAAAGATCGGCGGCGGCGAAATCGACGGCAATTAGCATGTCCGATGTCGTCAGCGGACTCAACGGGTCGTAATTGTAGCGGAACTCGTAAACCAGCGGGGTGCCGAAGTCGGCGGATTCAATGACAAGATAGGAGGACGTGGTGCCGCTCCCGACAAGAACCTGCGCGAAGGCAGGGGTGAGGGAAAAGCCGGTGATGGCCAGCAGGAACAGGAACAGTTTTTTCATGGATATGGGTCTCGGGTCAAAGGACCGGAGGCCTTGTCCGGGTGCGGACAAATCCATGCGATCCTCATTCTTCTTTGGCTTCTGCGAAGAAGGTTTGGCGTTCCGGCCGCCGTGGGGAGGGCCGGGACGAATGAGTGCCTGACGATGAAGTATTCTGGCTCCTGGATGGGTTCCGGTTTTCGGAAGGGGCCTTCGTCCCGCCTTCACCTCCGCGAACGGAGATTGGCATAAGGAACGTTGTGTCCAGTTACAGCAGCGCGACTGCTCCCGATTTTCACGGGATTCCATGCAGCGTCAGGTTTTGGGAATATGGGTTAGTTTTTCTCGATAGGCGGTGATTGGGTCATCGGGGAGCGGACGCAGGATGCGTGCGCTTCCCAACGCTCAAGTCTCATAATTCAAAATCGGCTGAAGCCACTTTTCCGCGGCAGCAAGTTTCATTCCCTTGCGGGTCGCATAGTCCTCGACCTGGTCGCGGTTGATTTTGCCGACGCCGAAATATTTGGCTTCCGGGCTGGCGAAATAGAGTCCGCTCACGCTGCTCCCGGGGTGCATGGCCATGCTTTCGGTGAGGGTGATGCCGGTGTTTGCGGTGGCATCGAGGAGGCGGAAGAGCTCGGGCTTTTCCGTGTGGTCGGGCTGGGATGGATACCCCGGGGCCGGACGGATGCCGCGGTAGTGTTCTTTAATCAGTTCTTCCTTGCTCAGGTTTTCCTCTTTGCCAAAGCCCCAGAGGTCGCGGGCTTTTTTGTGTAGGCACTCGGCAAAGGCCTCGGCAAAACGGTCGCCGAGCGCGCTCACCATCAGGCTGTTGTAATCGTCGAGCTCGGCTTTGTATTTCTCACTAAGCTCATGCACCTCCGGGCCGGCGGTGACGGCAAAGCCTCCGACGCTGTCGAGGCGGCCGCTGGATTTGGGCGCAACGAAGTCGGCAAGGGACCAGTTGGGTTGTCCGGCGGGTTTTTTCATCTGCTGGCGCAGACAATGGAATCGGCCGAGGGGTGTCGGAGATGGGAGATCGGAGATCGAAGACGGGTCGTAGATTTCGATGTCTTCGCCGGTGGAGTTGGCGGGCCAGCAGCCGAGGACGCCGCGGGCGCGGAAGAGTTTTTCGCCGACGATTTTGTCGAGGAGCCGACGGGCGTCGTCGTAGAGGGTTTTGGCTTCGGTGCCGACAAACTCGTCCTCGAAGATGGCCGGGAAACGACCGCGCAGTTCCCAGGCGTGGAAGAACGGCGACCAGTCAAAATAGGGAACGAGTTCCTCGAGGGGAAAGTTGTCGAAGACCTGGACGCCGTATTTTTCCGGCACGGCGATGTCGGCAGTGGGCCAGTCGAGGCGGAAGGCGTGGGCTTTGGCTTCCTCGAAACTCAGCATGGCTTTTTCCTGGCTCCGGCTGGCGTGATCTTCGCGGAGCTTTTGGTAGTCCGTCGCAATTTGTGCGAGGTAGTCGGGCTTTTGTTCCGGGCTGAGGAGCGAGCTGGCGACATTGACGGCGCGTGAGGCGTCGAGGACGTGGACGACGCCGTGCGGGTAGTGCTGCTGGATTTTCACGGCCGTGTGGGCCTTGCTGGTGGTGGCTCCGCCGAGCATGAGCGGGATGGTGAAACCTTCGCGCGTCATTTCCTTGGCGACGTGGATCATTTCGTCGAGGGACGGGGTGATGAGGCCGGAGAGGCCGATGATGTCGCAGTTTTTCTCCCTGGCGGTGGCGAGAATTTTTTCGCAGGGCACCATCACGCCCATGTCGATCACCTCGTAGTTGTTACAAGCGAGCACAACACCGACGATGTTTTTCCCGATGTCGTGGACATCGCCCTTGACCGTCGCCATCAGGATGCGGCCCTGGGTTCGGCTATTAGGATTGCTGGCGCGTTCGGCCTCCATGAGCGGAGTGAGCCAGGCGACGGATTTTTTCATCACCCGCGCGCTTTTCACGACCTGGGGCAGGAACATTTTGCCTGCGCCAAAAAGATCTCCGACCACACTCATGCCCGCCATGAGGGGGCCTTCGATGACGAGGAGTGGTTTGCCGTATTTTTGCAGAGCCTCCTCGGTGTCGGTATCGACAAAATCCACGATACCCTTGATGAGGGCGTGTTTGAGCCGTTCCTCGACGGAACCCTCGCGCCAGCTGAGATCGGCCGTGGTGGCTTTTGTTCCGCTGGCTTTGTTTTTCAGTTCGTCGGCAAAGGTGACCAGGCGCTCGGTGGCGTCATCGCGGCGATTGAGGAGCACATCCTCGATGAGCGTGCGCAGATCGGCGGGGACATCCTCGTAAACGGCGAGTTGTCCGGCGTTGACGATGCCCATGTCGAGACCGGCCTGAATGGCGTGGTAGAGAAAACACGAGTGCATCGCCTCGCGGACCGCATTGTTGCCGCGAAAGGAAAACGAGACATTGCTAATACCGCCGCTGACGCGGGCGTAAGGCAGGTTCTGTTTGATCCAGCGGGTGGCCTCGATGAAATCCTTCGCGTAGTTGGCGTGTTCCTCAATGCCGGTGGCGACGGTGAGAACGTTCGGGTCGAAAATGATGTCCTCGGGCGGAAAGCCGACTTCCTCGACGAGGATGCGGTAGGCGCGGCCGCAGATCTCGACGCGGCGTTCGTAGTTGTCGGCCTGGCCCTGTTCGTCAAAGGCCATCACGACGGCAGCGGCCCCGTACCGGCGGACGAGGGTCGCTTGTTTTTTGAACTCCTCTTCGCCGACTTTGAGCGAAATCGAATTGACCACACACTTGCCCTGGATGCAGCGCAGGCCGGCTTCGATGACCTCCCATTTCGACGAGTCCACCATGATCGGCACGCGCGAGATGTCGGGCTCGGCCATGATGAGATTGCAGAATTTCTGCATGGCGGCCACCCCGTCGAGCATGCCTTCGTCCATGTTGATGTCGATGATCTGCGCGCCCGCTTCGACCTGCTGGCGGGCGACGGTGAGGGCGGCGTCGTAGTCCCCGGCGAGGATGAGCTTCGCGAAACGCGGCGAGCCGGTGACATTGGTGCGTTCGCCAATGTTGATGAAGGGAATTTCGGGACGGGCGGTGAAAGGTTCGAGTCCGCTCAGGCGCAGGGTTTGGTCTTGCGGGGTTATAACGCGCGGCTTGGAAGAGCGGACCGCTTTGGCGATTTCGCGGATATGATCCGGCGTGGTTCCGCAGCAGCCGCCGAGGATGTTGAGCCAACCCTGGTCCGCCCAGTCGCGGAGCTGTGGGGCGAGAGATTCCGGGGTCTCGGGAAAACCCGTGGCGGACAGCGGGTCGGGCAGGCCGGCGTTCGGGTAGGTGCTGACGAAAAACGGGGCCTTGGTCGAAAGTTCCTCGACATAGGGGCGCATTTCCTTGGGTCCAAGCGCGCAATTGAGGCCGACGGAAATCAGGGGGAAGTGCGAGATGGAATTGAGAAACGCCTCGACGGTCTGGCCGGTGAGCGTGCGACCGCTGAGGTCGGTGATCGTGCCGCTGATCATGACGGGCAGGCTTTTCCCGGTTTCTTCAAAATATTCGCCAATGGCGTACAGCGCGGCTTTGGCGTTGAGCGTGTCGAAAATGGTTTCGACGAGGAGGATATCCACACCGCCTTCGACGAGGTTTTCGATCTGTTCGCGGTAAGCTGTGACCACCTGCTCGAACGTGACATCGCGCGCGCCGGGGTCGTTGACATCGCGGGAAAGCGTGAGCGTGCGGTTGAGCGGTCCGATGGCTCCAGCGACAAAAATCCGGCGGTCCTGGCAGGCATCGGCGGCCTCGCGAGCCACCTTGGCGGCGGCCCGATTGAGATCGGGCACGAGGGCCTGCATGCCATAGTCGGCCATGGCGATGGTCGTGGCGCTGAAGGTGTTCGTTTCGATGATATCCGCCCCCGCTTCGATATACTGGCTGTGGATTTCGCGAATGACCTCCGGCTTGGTCAGGCAGAGGAGGTCGTTGTTGCCCTTCACATCGGAAGGCCAGTCGGCGAAGCGTTCCCCGCGATAATCGGCTTCTTCGAGTTTGTACCGTTGCACCATGGTGCCCATGGCTCCATCGAGGATGACAATGCGTTGGGCGAGCAAATCGCGAAGGGCTTTTTCGGAAGCGGAAATCATTTCTTTTGGGGCATGCCTGAAGAACATATTAACATATATAGATATGTTTATAATTTTTCGCAAACAAAAGCTGCGAAGACTGCGAGTTCGGAGATTTTACGAAAGGTCCGGCGGTGGCGTGGGCCGGGGAAAAGGAAGGTTTCTGCGGGGAATCGGGACGGGCAGCTTCGCGGGCGGACGGATGACGGGACGAGGCCCGGGCACTTTGTCGGGTCGGGGGACACGGACAACCTCTTCCGTGCGTCGGGCTGTTTGGGCTTGGAGCGGGCCATTGACCGGCGGATTGGCGATCTTTTTGAGCGGCAGGGGCTGCCGTCCGGCCGCGCCGAGGACGTCGGCCATCTTGGGCAGCTTGGTAAATCCGCCAGATTCCAGCAGGCGACTGGTGGCCAGGAGTTTGCGCAGTTCCAGCCGCGAGACGGTGCCGCGGGCGTTGGGGGTTTTCAGCGGCAGCTGGAACATCTCGCCCGGCTTGAGGACACGCACGCCGAGCAGGAAACCTTTCCAGAGGACCTTCACCTTGCCCTCCAGCACGATGACTTTGATTTCTTCCTTGGGGATATGGCTGCCGAGGAAGGTGGTTCCGGCGACTGCGGCGGTCACGGCCCCCATCTGCACCTCGCCGCCACCGGCTCCTTTCGCCGGGGAGAACAGGATGGTGCCCTGATCGAGGGTCATGCTGCGTGATCCGGCCTCGAAACGAAAAAGGGCATTAGCGCCTAGACGCGTAATGGTGTCGTCGGGGAACCGCAGTTCGGTGCGGGACTCCGCGCCCGTGCGCACGGCGGTGCTGCCGCGGACTTCGGTGCCGACGGAGGCTTTTTCCGGTTTGCGATCCGGGCGAAGCAGGTCCACCTCATTCACGACGCGGGTGACGGTGGCCTCTTCAAATGGGGCCGCGTGGAGCCCCTGTGCGGCCAGGGCGATGGTAAAAAGCAACAGACGGGTTTTCATTTAGAAACTCACGTTGAGGCTCAGGGTGCCGCCGACGTTGGCGGCGGTGTAGTTGAAAATCGACTGGTTCGAGGAGTTCACCGCAAAGCCAGCCGAGGCGGAAATTTGTGCCCAACTCGTCAGCGCCAGGTTGAGCGAGGCCCCCGAGTAATTGGTCACATCGACACGTCCGGACATGTTGGGATAATAATAGAGGGAGAGGAAATTATAAAGCTGGAGTTCCAGTGGCTCGACGATCCGCCACCGCCAGCCGACCCAAAAGCTGTGTTCGTCGCGTCGGACAAAATCGGGTTCGGCAAAGAGGGAAAACGACGATTTCCAGCCGACCTGGATGGCCTGGATGTCGTTGAGGACAAATTCCTTGGCCAGTCCCACGTCGAGCGCGTTGTTGACGTAAAACTCGTCAAAGCTGCCGGAATCGAGGAAACGTTCGTATTTGTATTTGACCGAAGCCACTAGGCCGTTTGTGCCGGGGATGACGTAGTCCAGTCCGCCGCCTGCGCTGAACTTGAGGAAGTCGAGGTCGGAAAAACGGGCGTATTCAAACACCTCCTGCGCGACAAACCCGTCGAGATACAACCCCCCGCCCAGATGAGGCCGCAGGCCGCCCGCGGCGCGTGCGAAAAAATACATATCCCCGCCGCCCCCGCTGGGGGTGAGCTGGGCGTTGGAGGTGTAAAAAAGCCCGGTCTCCGCCGAGCCATAAAGCCCGAGTGCGCCGGTGCGGGATTCCAGGGTCTGTTGTTCGCCAAGATCCGCGTCGGCCTGCACCGAACTGGCTCCTGTCGCAGAGGTCGTCGCGGATTGCAGGCGGTCCACGTTTTGGGCGGCGCTGGTGGCGGCATTCGTGCGGCGGGCGGCGGACTGCGCGAAGAGACCTTGTCCGCCCAGACACAGGGCAAGGGTGACGAAGATGAGGGATTTTTTGTGCACCGTGGGAAATTCCAGCGCATTCCGGCCGGGAGTCAAGCGGATTGCCCTCAGGCGGCTTGCAATCCGGGGCCGGGCAGGTTCCTCTGGGTACATGCGCCTTGCCCCGGGTTCCCTGCGATTTCGATGGCAGGCTCTTTGTGTGGCGGTGGGCACGGCGGTCGTGCTGGTGCTCACGGTCAATCCGCGCACGCCCTTTGTTTCCGACCTCAATCTGCGCCTGCAGGACCGTTTGCTGCGCGAGACAACGCGGGAGCCTCTGCCTGCGGATTTTCTGCTGGTGGCTCTGGATGATGCCTCCCTGAGTCTGGACGCATTGGAGCCGGAGGAAATTGCGGAATCGCGGGCGTTGCAGTTGATGAGGGAGGGATTTCCCTGGTCACGGGAAGTATATGCGCTGGCGGGCAGGAAGCTGCTGGAGGCGGGCGCGAAGCTGGTGATTTTCGACATGGTCTATCCCGGGCCCAAGGAGGGGGATGAAAAATTCGCGGAACTGCTGCGCGAGCACCCCGACCGGTTTGTGCTGGGGGCCCAATTTGACGGAGAAACTTATCGGAAGCCCACGGCCGTGCTGGCAGCCGCGGCGGGGGATGGAGTTGGTTTTGCCAGCCTGCCGGAGCGCAATGAGATCCGGCATGTCCTGCCGTATTCCACCATTTCGGGGTTTCGCGGGGAGGTTCCCTGGGAGGGGGAAACGGTGGAGCCTGCGCTGACAACCGTGGCGGCGTCGCGGCTGGGAAAACCATTTCCTTCGGAAATCACCAAACCTCTCCGGTTCCGCTACTCCAAACCCCGGGAGGTTCCGACAATCTCTTTGCAGGAATTGTTTGTGCCCGGTTATTGGAAGTCCCGTTCGCGCAACTGGGACATCTTTCGTGACCGCGTGGTGCTCATTGGTGCGACGGCGGAGGGGCTCAAGGATTATCATCTCACGCCCTTCAGACGACTTTCCGGGCCGGAGATTCAGCTCCACATTCTGGCGGCGATGTTGCGGGACGGGTGGTTGAAAAGCAGCGGACCCTGGGTGGCGGTCGCTTCGATTTTGGCCGCGGCGGTGGGCGTTTTGCTCCTGGCGACGCTGCGCCGGAGCCCCTTGTGGTTTTTGCTCTGGCTGGTGACGGGGGCGCTTTTTTGGGGACTGACCTGCCTGGTCGCGTTGGTCTTTTTTTCTTGGTTCCTCCCGGCCGCCCCGCCCCTCGTGACGTGGCTGGTCTGTGGGTTCCTGGTGCTGGCCTGTGACGCCACCCTGGAGCGTCGGGAGCGGGCGCGGTTGCGCGGGGCGCTGGAACGCTATGTTTCGAAGGACATGGTGAAGGAGCTGGTGGACAATCCGGCGTCCTACCTCCAGACCCTTGGCGGACAGCGCAAGGAAATCGTCACGATGTTTTCCGACCTCCAGGGATTCACGGCGGACTCCGAAACGATGGACCCCGGCGAGATGGTCGCGTTGCTCAACGAATATTTTGGCGACATGGTGGCAGTGGTTTTTCAAAAACGCGGCACGCTGGACAAGTTCATGGGGGACGCGCTCATGGCGACTTGGGGGGCGCTGGAATCCGGCGGTCCCCGGGAAGATGCTCGACACGCCGTGCGGGCGGCCTTTGAAATGCGGACAAGGCTAGCCGCGATCAACTCCCGGCGTGGGGGAGGCACGCCCTGGCAGGCCGGGATCGGGATCACGCAGGGCCCGGTGGTTTTCGGCAACATTGGCTGCCAGGAAAAAATGGACCTCACGGCAATCGGCGACACCGTGAACCTTGCCGCGCGCATCGAGGGGCTCACCCGGATCTACGTGTGCGACATTTTGGTCGATGGCCGGATGGCCGAGAGCCTGCGCGGGGAATGCCAGCTTTTGTTGGTGGATGTGGTGCGAGTGAAGGGACGACAGAAGTCGGAGTCTTTGTATTTTCCGTATCCGGGGAATGAGCCGGATCCGTGGGCCGACGCTTTTGAGGAGGCTCGCGAAAAGTATCGGGAGGGAAAATTTGAGGAGGCGGCCGGGGCGTTTGACGAACTGTCCCGGGCGGGTCTGGCACCCGGCGTGTCGGCGCTGTTCCGGCAGCGATGTGAGGATTTTCAGGCGAATCCGCCGCCGCCGGACTGGAGCGGAGTGTGGGATTTTGCGACGAAATAACCATCTGGCGGGAGATGGGAAACCCGGGCGAATTTGCAAATTCCCGGATGTCCACTACCTTACCCACAGGTTCGCTTTTTCGACCCCCACTCCATGACAAATCTCGCAGCCATTGGCCTCCTGTTCTGTGCCTTGGTGGGGTCCCTCGGCGCGCAAAGTTTGACCGTGAACAGTGGTGCTCTCGGCGCCTCGCTGGCGACGGGATCGACGAATCACGTTTGGGCTGATCCCCCGCCGGAATCCACGGTCTTTGATCGTTGGACGGGCGACACCCAGATCCTGGCCGACCCCTACGCCTGGCATACGACGGTGGTGATGCCCGCGGCCCCCGCCACCCTTAATGCCACTTATAAACCGGCGCCCGTCTGGACGCCGACATCCGCCGTTCTTAATGGTCTGCCCGAGTCCGATCCCAATGCGGTGAGACTGATTTATGCCGTCCCCCCCAATCCCGTCGGCGTGATATTTGTATTTCACGGGGGCGGCGGCTCGGCATCCGGATGGTTCGGCAACAATGTGGAGAACGTGTCCTTCCTGCGCGATGCGGTCGCCGCCGGATACGCCGTGGCGGCGCTCGACAGCACGGACCGGATCAACAAGCAGTGGGATGCCAGCACCTTGAGCGACAATGTGGACGTTGTCCGCGTGCAGGGGGCCATCAACTACCTGGTCGGGCTGGAGCTCATCACCAGCGACACGCCTCGGTTCTCGGTCGGCATGTCCAACGGAGGCGGCTTCGCTCCGAGGCCCGCCTACTGGCTGAACTTTAACGCCTGCGCCATCTGGTGCTCGTCCGGCGCGCCCCAACAGGTGTTCGAGGTCACGACGGTTCCGACGCTTTGGAATCTTGCCCGGAACGACAACCTTTTCGAGCATCCGAATTTCCTGCAAGGTGCGGAGTCGCGACTGGCGAAACTCACGGCGCGGTCGATCGCGGGGGAAATCCGCGAACACCCGCCCTCGCCCGTCCACGCGCGGCGTTTCCTTCGCATTCCCGGGCTGACCGAGGCGGACGCGCAATTGATTTTTGCGAGTTTGAACGACCGGGGGTACCTCGACGCCGGGGGATTTTTGCTGGCGGATCCGAACACCAGCGGCTGGCAAGCGGGGCTGCTGCTTCCTCCCCGCTTCATCGCCGCAATCCTGGACCAGCTCGTTTGCTGCTACAGTGGCCATGGATTCTTCAGCGAATACGGGAACAAAACGCTGCAATTTTTTGGAGCACGCCGCCCTCCTGTCCCAGGCCGAAACCCCATCTCGGGCCTCGTGTGGAATGCGGAAGGAGCACTGCAGTTGACCGTCTCAGCAGATGCCGGGCAGGCCTGCCGCATTGAATTCTCTCCCGATCTCGTCGGTTGGACGACGGTCTTCACCCAGCCCAACCCGGGCGGGACCTTCGATTGGTCGGAAACAGCGGCGACCGGACCCGCCCGCCGATTTTACCGGACGGTTTCCCCCTAGCCTGGGAGCCGTTGCAAAGGCGATCGAGCCGCATGTCCACGCGTTTGTTGACCTCGTAGGGAACCGAGCGTGAGCAGTAGCCGATCAGGATATTGGGGGCAGGCATCTCCAGGACGACGCGGTAATAAAACCACCCGCCCTGACTGACGAGGAGGTAGGCCTTTTTTCCACTGACGACGCCTTCGACCGGATAATCGCCCAGATTGCCCCGCACTTTACTGTCGGTTGGCGATGGAGACTCAGCCCGGCCTTGCGGTTTCTGCGCGTTAGGAATATATAAACATATGAAGATATGTTTATGGTTTTACGCAAATAGAATTCGGCAGTTCAGGGATTCTGCCGGATAAAATCCGCGAAGTCGGCAAAAGTTGCCAAGCCATCTGGGTTGGGGGTGGCAAACAATTCTGGTTCGAAGGCCCAGAGAACACCCATCAATTTGTAGCGGTTGATACGTGCGAAAGTGGTGGTCATGGCGGCGAGGTTGCCGCGTCCGGTATTTTCCCCCCATTTGCGAAGTTTGAGCGGATGCGCGTCAGCGAGGGAGGACTGCCAGTGAACAGGGCTCCAGTGTGCCGGATTTTTCCCGTCGTCATCACAGTCCTTCGGTGGCGCGTCGATCCAGGTGCAATAGACGATCACCTTCGGATCCTGGATGCCGGGGATCATCCGGGCCCAATCGTAGCCCGTGGAAATCTCGCCGTTATTTTCGGCAGGGGAGGAGCCATCAAGGTGGGTTTGAATGGCGGCCTCGTTCCAACCGGGGCGGATGCCCCAGGAGCCGTAGAGCATGCAGAGGTCGCCGGGATACCACCGGCGGACGGTGGTGATCTGCCAATCGTGGTAGTTTTGCAGCGCTCCGTGATACCAATCCAGAAATTGCCGGGCATGTTGATTGTCCGGAGATGCCGTGCCGGGAATCCAACCCGGGACGGGGCATGGCTTCAATCCCTCGGGCAAACCAGTTTCCTGGCCCTGGGCAAGGGCATCAAAAGCCCAATAACAGTTCTGCCGCCCACCGAAGGTATGCTGGGGAAAATTCACCTCGCCGTAAAATCCCCCTCCGAGCCGCACCCAATCCCAATCGGTGCCGAGTCGGGCAAATACCTGTTCCATATAGCCGGCCAGGCGGTCGCGCACAGCGGCGTTAAAAACATAGTTGGGAATTTTTTTCCCGGGCTCGGTGCTGAGAAACTCTACGCCATATTGGTTGCGATAATACGCATGAGGGAGGTCGAAAACCCAGGCCGGCGGATATTGCAAACCGAGATCGAGCTGGAGTCGATAGCCGTGCTTGCGAAACTCCTGCGCCTCTCTGGCCGCGCGATGGACGGCTTCTTCGTTGATTTTGCCGGGTGAGGGTTCGAAGGCGTCCCAGGCCAGGGAAATCACCGCGACATTCCATCCCGCCTTGCGGCCGGCGTCGGCGTTTTCCAGACTACCTTGCAAGACACCATAAAGTCGTGCCTCCCCGGCGTCACAGGCCGAGAAGCTCAAGCTGATCGCAATCGCAACCCCAATAAAAACCCGAAGGGTTCTCAAAGTCGATCAAGCCGCATGTCCACGCGTTTGTTGACCTCGTAGGGAACCGAGCGTGAGTAATAGCCGATCAGGATATTGGGGGCGGGCATCTCCAGGACGACGCTGTAATAAAACCACCCGCCCTGACTGACGAGGAGGTAGGCCTTTTTTCCACTGACGACGCCTTCCACCGGATAATCGCCCAGATTGCCCCGCACTTTATTGTCGGTTTGCACGAGGAAAGCTTTGCCCCAGATGGAGGACTTCCAATTACCCGCCACCGAGATCTCCGGCGGGAACATCTGGTCGGACAACCAGGCTGTGCCGAGCGCATTATTGCGCGAGTACCGTTCGGTGTTAAAATCCCGGACACTTTCGCAGCCGGCCAGCGCCAGGAGAGTGGCCAGCAGGAAGGCAAGGCGGAACGTCATGAAACGCGGATCAATCGCCGATCCGGGTCAGCACGATTTCCTCCTGATCGCTTTCGGAGAAAGGAATGTGCGCGGAGAAGTAACCGACCAGTTTTTCCCGGCTTTTGGCGGTGAGTTCGACGGTGTATTCACGCCAGTCGTCGTCAAGAAGAGTGAAAAACGCGTTGCGTCCGCTGACCACGCCTTCGATGGCGTAATAATCCTGGAAGGCGCCGGTGAGTTTGCTTCCCTCCTGATTGATCACCACCACACCCCAACCCGGAGCGTACCAGACACCCTCAATATTGACTTTAGCCGGGCCGGTCTTCTTCCCGGCAATGTAGGCCGAGGCGGCTTGTTCGTTCGTCGCGTATTTTTCGTGCAGGAAGGTGCAGGAACTGAGGGAGAGGCCAAGGGCAACGACACCAAGCAGGCTCGCGATGGATTTCATGCGGTTTAAGAAAACATCCGACCGCCGGATTCGCGAGCAAAATCGTCCCCGCTAGCGGCGCAAAATTGCCAGAATCGCGGTGACAAGAACGCTCAGCAGCAGGCAGGTGACGAGGGGAAGATGAAAGGAAAACCCTTCCCGCTCGACATGGATGTCGCCAGGCAGGCGGCCGAACCAGCCGCGGCCGACGCCGGACCAAAGCAAGATCCCAATCCCGGTGAGCACCAGGCCGAAGAGAACCAGCGTCTTGCCGAGCAGGTCCATGTCAGACCGGCGCAGGCTCGGCCACGGGAGGGGCGTCCACCCATTTGCCGTGCTCACGGATCAAGTCCTGAAGCCGTTCCACCGCCTCGATTTCCGGGATGTTAAATTTCACCGCCGTCTTGCCGACGTAGAGGTTCACTTTGCCCGGTGCTCCCCCCACGTAGCCGAAATCCGCGTCGGCCATCTCGCCGGGCCCGTTGACGATGCAGCCCATGATGGCTATTTTGACCCCCTTGAGATGCGCGGTGGCCGCCTTGATCCGTGCGGTGGTGGTCTGGAGGTTAAAAAGTGTCCTTCCACAACTCGGGCACGCCACGTAGTCGGTCTTGAAGATCCGCGTCCCCGCCGCCTGCAGGATGTTGTAGGAGAGCCGAAGGGACTGCCCGGGAGCGTCCTCGCCCTGAAGAAGGATGGCGTCGCCAATCCCATCGCAGAGCAGCGCTCCGATGTTCGTCGAGGCGGCGAGCAGTGTTTCGAGAAAGTCGCCCCCCGTTTTTTTCCAGACATCTTTCAACACGATCGGGTGCCGCGCATCGAGCCTGGCGGCAAGCAGGCGAAACGCCGTGATGACCGGCAGATCGACCGAATCCGACACCGTGACCAAACGCACCGCAGGATCCGCATTGAGAGCGGCAATCGCGGCGTCATCCCGGGGATCCACTTCGCAAATGCCGGAATCTTCCAGCACGATCTCCGGCTGGTAGTCCCCCATGCGGTCGATCTTGTGGGCGACCTTGTCGTACGTGGCACGGGTGACAAAGACCCGCACCAGTTCCTCGCCGCCCAGCCGAATCCCGCCGCATTCCAGCGTGGTCGTGGCGCGGCGTTTGTAAGAAAACGGGTCGAAGGGTTGCTGCGAACTCCCATCTCCGAACTCCGAACTCCGAACTCCCATCTGCGAAACCCCATCGACCAGCGCCTGGGCTACGGGGATCTCGTGCACGCTATCCTCGGTGAGCGAGACCCGCACGGTGTCGCCGATGCCGTCGGCCAGCAGGCTGCCGATGCCGATGGCGCTTTTGATCCGGCCGTCCTCTCCGTCTCCGGCCTCCGTCACGCCGAGGTGGAGGGGATAGTTCCAATCAGGACCCTCCGCATTCAGCCTGGCGACGAGCAACCGGTAGGCGGCGATCATCACCTTCGGATTGCTCGCTTTCATGGAAAAAACGAAGTTGTGGTAATTGAGGTCGCGCGAGATCCGGGCAAACTCCAGCGCACTTTCCACCATGCCGAGCGGAGTGTCGCCGTAGCGGTTCATGATGCGATCGCTCAGGCTGCCGTGGTTTGTGCCGATGCGCATGGCGCGGCCGTGTTCCCGGCAGAAATTCACCAGGGGGGTGAACCGCTCGCGGATGCGGTCCAGCTCCGCCGCATATTGCGCGTCGGTGTATTCGATGATCTTGAACTTTTTCGAGTCGGCGTAGTTGCCGGGATTGACGCGAACCTTTTCCACCCATTTGGCCGCCTCCATGGCGGCCTCGGGTTTGAAATGGATGTCGGCCACGATGGGCACTTCGCAACCGCGCTCACGGAGTCCGCGGACGATGTTGGCGAGATTGGCGGCATCCTTCACGGTCGGCGCGGTGATGCGCACGATCTCGCACCCCACGGCTGCGAGGTCGAGGGTTTGCTGAATGCTCGCCGCGGTGTCCATCGTGTCGCACGTGATCATGGACTGCACGCGAATCGGGTTTGCCCCACCCAGTCCGACCGCTCCCACTTTGACCTCGCGGGTGACCCGGCGCAGTGCGGAGAAAATGTCCGGCGTGTCAGCGAGGTTCATTTCGCAGGCTGAACAGTCTCCGTCTTTGGCTTCTGTCCCTGAGGCACAAAGTCGCCCACATCGAAGAACGTCACATACACCATGAAGCCGATCAGCAGGAGGGCGCAGGCCGTCTGCACCACTTCGAGCACACGCACATTGATGGGCTTGCGGCGGATGCCTTCAATGATGGCCAGGGTGATATGGCCGCCGTCGAGCACGGGAAAGGGCAGGAGGTTGAGCAGGGCGAGGTTCACATTGATCAGGACGCTGAGGGAGAGCGCGAGCTGCAGGCCGTAGTTGGTGTCGAACACCTGATAATACAGCTTCATGATGCCGACCGGCCCGCTGAAGTGCGCCGCCTTCACGTCGGATTTCGGCGAAAGCAGGGCCCCCACCATGCGAAAGATGCTGGTGGCGGCGTCCGAAACCTGGGCCCAGGGCGTGGGGTGGCTGAACGTGATGTGGCCCCATTCAATGCCAAGGTCCAGGGGGGCATCCGGCGTTTCCGGACCCGCGGCTGGCACCAAGAGCGTGACCGGTACGGTCTGCTCCGCCCGCACGATGGAGAGCGAAACCGGTTTGCCGGCATTCTCGCGGAGAGTCGGAACGATGTCCTCGAGGTTAAAAATGGGCTGGCCGTTGGCCGTGGCGATGACATCCCCGGACTTGAGACCGGCTTGATCAGCGGCCGACCCGCGGGCCACCAAATTGATGGCGGGAGTGATGCGGGGACCGAACTGCACTTGGCGCAGAGCCGGGCGGCGCCACCCGGAGGTTTCCGGCTTGGTCCAACCCGAGTTGAAGGTCAGGATCTCGTCACCGCGCCGCACCTCGAAGGGAATGGTTTCGCCCTCGCTGCGAATAATGCGCCATTTCACGCCGTCGGTTCCACTCATGAAGCGGGAAACCGGGTGACCATCCACCTTGAGAATCTCGTCGCCGGCCCGCAGACCCGCTTTTTCGGCAGGTCCCCCGGGGGCGACCATGCCGATGATCGGCTTGTCCGAATCGCTTTCCGGTTTGCCGACAAAATACACCACGATGGCCATGATAAAGGCCAGACCCAGGCTGAAGGCCGGCCCTGCCGCCGCGACGATAATCTTGTCGATCGGCTTGACCGGTGGAAGCTGGCTGCGATCGGTTTCCACCTGGCCCTCCAACACCTCCATGGGGGCCAACTGGGGAATGGCCACGTATCCGCCGGCCGGGATGCAGCCGAGACGGTATTCCACGCCGCCAATGGTCTTGCTCCAGAGGGGCTTGCCGAACCACACGGCGAATTTTTCCACCACCAGCCCGCGCCATTTCGCCGCGAGAAAATGTCCCAGTTCGTGAACGAGGATCAGGAGGTTAAAAAGTAGTACGACCTCCAGGCAGATAAAGAGAATTTTGAGAACGGACAGGATCATGCGGGGTGAAGCATCGCTGCACGGCGCGGAATTTCAATCCCTGCGTGCGAAATGAGTCCGGGGTTGGGTACTCAGAGCGATTGTCGGTCGAGTTCCGCGGCCTCGAGGATCACGTCCATCATCAACCCCTTGCAGGTGCCGCTGGCGGTCAGCACGTCGCCCGGAGTGAGGAGCGGAAACCAATCGCTCCAGGCCCGGTAAATCGAAGATCCCCCGTACGTGCTGGAGGACGTGCGTTTGTAGCGGAAGCGCGCCTCCAGGCCGCCGTTGGCGGGGCGAAACTCCAGCTTGTGCCCGTAGGAGTACCAACCGTCGTAGTACCATCCTGCGCCGCCGCGGTAAAAATCCCGGTTCCGCGACACGGTGGGATGCACCTGAAGTTTGATCTTGGGCAGGCCCTGGCTGGTGGTCATCAGCACGATGGGGGCATCCGAACCGACCTGCACTTCCGCGCGTTCGATACTGCCGCGCACCTTCAGCGAACGCCCGGTAAACATCGCGTTCGCCGCCGCGCGATCCGCTTTGAAAAATTTCGCCACATCCATCGCGGCGTACGCGCCGCTGGCGTCCGGTTTGGGCGCAGAGAGAGCGGGTTCCGTCGCCGGCGGAGCGACCGGCTTGGCCGCAATCGGAGAGGAGGTCGGGGGTGGAGGGGGTGGCATGGCGGCGGGCGTGGGCGAAGATTCTGCGGCGGCGTCCACCACCACGACATTGGCGAGGGGCAGGCTGGCCATCACTTTTTTGCCTTCCGCACCCACAATGGAAACGAAGACGGTTCCCTGCGCCGCATTTGTGGCGACCACTTGGAACTGCGCGCCGGCCGGGGCCATTCGGATGGTCTGGCCGCCCGAACTGAGCGGCGACTCGGCCATCAGCATGATCTGGCTGCCCTGAGTGGGAGGTGGAACATCCTGAGCCACCAGGCCGGAAGCTCGTCCCAGGACGAAAAAGGCCACCAGGCCGCGCCGGATCATTTTTTCAGCAGATCACGAATTTCCGAGAGCAATTCCTCGGATTTGGTCGGTGCGGCGGGGGCGGGCGGTTCGGTGCGCTTGATTTTATTGACCACCTTGACCAGGGCGAAAACACACGCGGCCACGATGAGAAATTGGATCACAATGGTGACGAAGGACCCGTAGGCGATCACCGCCGTCCCGGCTTTTGCCTCGGCCAGCGTCTTGTACACGCCGAGTTTGCCATCCAGCGGAATAAAATAGTCGTTAAAATTTAATCCCCCCACGCCTCCCAGCACCTTGCCGATCAAAGGCATGATGAGATCGTCTGTGAAGGACTTCACAATATTTCCAAATGACGCCCCGATGATGACGCCGACCGCGAGGTCGATGACGTTTCCGCGCGCGATAAATTCCCGGAATTCCTTGACGATGGCCATGAGACCAGCACGTAGCAGAGCCTTCGACGGAGGACGACAAAAAACGCTCGGCCGGGACATGAATCCGCCCCAGACAGGAAATCTACCGCCACTTGACCGTCCGCTCCAAGCCGCCTAGTGGATCACCCACTGGGCGTCGGAGACCAGACAGATGCCCCCATGGGCACGAAGGAGCGGACGGATCGCATCGACAATTTCGGCGACGGACCCAGCCGGGCAGGCCGTCAGGACGAGGCTGTTTTTAAAGACGTCCGTCAGGTCGTCGCCGCTCTGCACGCCGCGATCGCCGCGACCGGTCACATCACGGATCACCGAGTAGCCGCTGACTTCGAGGGCCTCCAAAACGCGGCAGACCTCGCGCAATTCGTTGGCGTCAATGATGATCTCGATGCGTTTGACGGATTCCATGGCGTTTAGTTCCAGAGACGATTGATGATGGCAAGGTAGATCGGCAGCCCGATCAGGACGTTAAAAGGAAAGGTGAGCGCCAGCGCCATCGGGACGTAGACACCGGGGCTGGCCTGCGGGATGGCAAAACGCATGGCGGCCGGCACGGCAATGTAGGAAGCGCTCGCGCAGAGGATGGTGAAAAGAAGCGCGTCACCCGCACTGAGGCCGAGCAACGCGGACAAAGCAATCCCGAGCGCAGCATGGGCCAGGGGCGCGAGCACGGCGAAGCTCACATGGTAGAGGCCGATCTCGCGGCTGGCCGCCAGGCGACGGGCGCTGACCAATCCCATGTCGAGCAGAAAGAGGCAGAGGACGCCTTTGAAGATGCCGGAGGTGAAGGGCGCGAGCGACTTCTCTCCGCTCTCGCCGGTGATTGCTCCAATGACGAGGCTTCCCATCAGCACAAACACCGAACCATTGAAAAAAGCTTCGCGCAGCAGTTCGGACCATTCGATGGACGAACCCTGACCATCGCCGAAACGTCTCGCCAGCACGACTCCGATCACAATGGCGGGCGATTCCATCAGCGCCATGGCCGCCACCATCCATCCGCTAAAGGCCACACCGAGGTGGGTCAAAAGCGACGTGGCGGCGATGAACGTTACGGCGCTCACGGATCCGTACGTTGCCGCAATGGCCGCCGCGTTGGGCACGCCGAGCCTGCGCCGCAGAAGAAAAAAGATCCAAACCGGAACCACGGCCGCCGCCAGCAGGGCCGCGCCGAGCACGGTGATCACCTGGGTGTCGAAACCGCTTTTATGAAGCTCCACCCCGCCTTTGAAGCCGATGGCAAAAAGCAGGTAGATGGCGAGGGCCTTCGGAATGGGCTGCGGAATTTCCAGGTCGGACCGCATCCAGACGGCCAGCATGCCGAGGAAAAAAAACAGGACGGGTGGGTTCGCCAGATTGGCCAGCAAAAGGGCAGCGTCCATGGTTCAGGTGTCTTCGAGATCCGGCCGGAATGGCAACATGACTCTGAGCGTAGTGCGCCCGCAGAATGAGTATATTACGTAATATCGAGCGAATCCTTCGGTTTACCCGAAATATGGCAAATTCAGGCCGCGACCTTTTTTCGCGCGGGGACAGACCGCAAGCCGACGGGGCGGGCCGTGATGGCCCTCACGGCGGGATGATCGAGGCGCCGTTCGGCAGTGATGGCATAGAACTGCATCACACATTGGGAGGTCCGCCCCAGCACTTCAAAACCATAGCGTTCCACGGCCTCGGAGGCTGTTGCTGTCGGGACATGAATGAAACCAAGCCCCTCGGTGGCGACGATCTTGGCCAGAGCGCCGTCTTCAAATTCCCCGACCACACGGGGTTCGATGTGTCTCGCTCGGAACCATTGTTCGAGGTCGCGCCGCAGGGTGGTGTTCTGGGTGCCCAGCAGGGCCGGGGCGCCGTGGAGATTGCGCGGGAAGCGCCCCTTGAGCGAGCGGGCCAGCGAGGGGGCGGCGCAGAAGGTGATGCCACAGGAACCGAGCGGATGGTTGAAGGTTTTGAGCGTGAGTCCGGGTGAGGCGGGTTCGTCGGCCAGCACCACATCCAACCGATGGGTGGCCAGAAGGGGGAGCAGGTCGTGGAGTTTGCCTTCGTGGCAGGTCACCTGCACCGGCGGCTCGTGCCCGAAAACGGGGCGCAGGATGTCAAAGCTGGTCAGCTTCGGAAACGAATCGACAATCCCCACCTGCAAACGCAGCGATCGCACGCCGGGGAATTGTTTGCGGGCGTTGAGCAGTTCCCGGCCGAGGCTGAAGATGTCCTCGGCGTAACCCAGGATGAGGTGGCCGAATTCGGTCAGCACGAGAGAGCGCGCCTGGAGCCGAAAAAGATCCTCCCCCAGCGCGGATTCGAGAAGCTGAATCTGGCCGCAGATGGAGGATTGCGAAATGTTCAGCTTTTCCGCGGCGCGGCGCAGGCTGCCCTCTTTGGCCACGGCATGGAAGTAGCGCAGGTGATGATAGTTGAGCCATTCGGGAGCGGTTGATGATTCCATTTTTTCGAAACGTAGATGCGACTATGAGGAATATACAAAACGCAGATGCTGCCGCAAGTTTCACCCACCTATGAAAATCCGAATGAAAAACCTCAATCATCAGCCCTCGGCGGCCCTGGTCGCACATCTCGAAGAGCAGCTGCGGGTCTTTGCCGAACGTCGTCAGATTGACGAAGCCCGCGTCACCCTGGAGCACCGTCTGGAGGCCAGCCCGGCCTTTTACGTGGAAGTGCATCTGGTGACCCCGGGACCGGACTTCACCGCCCGGGCCGCGGACCACACCCTGCGCGCCGCGCTGGCCAAGGTCGTGACCGGGTTGCACGAAAAAATGGAAGATCGCGGGGCCAACCGCAACCGCCGTCTGCGCAGCAATCTGCAGGAACCCGCCGCCCTCCAGGCAGGCGCAATGCCCCGGGCCCGCCGCTAAGACGCCTCCGGATTATTCTTTACCACAATCATGACTGACATCCTTTGGGCCTGGGTTGCCTTTAACGTTTTTGTCCTCGCCATGCTCGCCCTCGACCTGGGGGTTTTTCACAAAAAGGCGCACATCGTCACCTTTAAGGAATCCATGGCGTGGACGGGCGTCTGGGTGACGCTCGCGCTCATCTTCAACGCGGGTGTGGCGCATTTCATGGGGCCGCAGAAAGGGCTCGAGTTTTTCACCGGTTACGTGATTGAGAAGTCGCTGAGCGTGGACAATGTCTTTGTCTTCGCCCTGCTGTTTTCCTATTTTGCGGTTCCTCCGCTCTACCAGCACAAGGTGCTTTTCTGGGGCATTATCGGCGCGCTGGTCATGAGAGCGACCATGATTCTCCTCGGCGCGGCGTTGATCGAACGGTTTGCCTGGGTGATTTACGTCTTCGGCGTATTTTTGATCCTGACGGGGATCAAGATGATTGTGAAGCGGGACGAGGAAATTCATCCCGAACGCAATCCGCTGGTGCGTTGGTTCAAGAAACTCATGCCGGTGACGAGTGACTACCGGGGTGATCGTTTTTTTGTTCGCGAGAACGGCATCCGCATGGCCACGCCGCTTTTTGTCGTGCTCCTGATGGTGGAATTCACCGATTTGATTTTCGCGGTCGATTCCATCCCCGCGATCTTCGCGGTGACGAAGGATCCCTTCATCGTTTACACGTCGAACGTCTTTGCCATCCTGGGATTGCGTTCCTTGTATTTCGCGCTGGCCGGGGTGATGGACAAATTCCACTACCTGAAAATCGGTCTGGGTGTGGTCTTGAGTTTTGTGGGGGTGAAAATGCTACTCGGCCACTCGCCCTATAAAATTGACACCCTGGTTTCGCTCGGCGTGATCGTGAGCGTGCTCGCCATCTCGGTGGTCCTGTCGCTGCTCTGGCCGAAAAAGGAGGGTCCTACTACGGTTCCCCGCGCCGCGGAGTGATTTCGGTCGTCCCCGGGCGCGTCTTGTGGTGGCGCGTCCGGCGGGCGACTGCCGGGTCTTTCAGAGTCCCTTCGGGAGGGCGAGGTGCGCCAGTTCGCGGGCACGGCCGTCTGTCACAATCAGTTCCTCCAGACCCGGATGCGGCGCAAAAGGACATTCTTCCATCACGCGGGCGACAGTTTCCCAGATCCGAGGAAAGGAAATTTTTCCCTCCAGAAAGGCCTGCACGGCCACCTCGTTGGCGGCGTTGAGTACGGCGGGCAGCGTGCCGCCGGTTTTTCCGGCACGCCGGGCCAGATCGAGGGCGGGGAAGTCCGCGTAGCGAGGTGCTTCGAAGTCGAGTTTGCCCAGCGCGGCGAAATCCAGGGGACGCAGGGTGTTCCCCACGCGCTCCGGCCAGGTGACGGCGTATTGGATGGGGAAACACATGTCCGAGTGGCTCAGCTGCGCCAGCACCGAGCCGTCGATGAACTCCACCATGGAATGGACAATGCTTTGCGGGTGGACGATTACATCCACGCGGGCCATGGGCAGATCAAAAAGCCAGCGCGCTTCGATCATCTCCAGTCCCTTGTTAAAAAGGGTGGCGGAATCGATGCTGATCTTCCGTCCCATCGTCCAGGTGGGATGTTTCAGCGCCATCCCGGGCGTCACGGCAGGAAGCTCTGCCGCAGGCGTCTGGCGGAAGGGTCCTCCCGAGCAGGTTAAAATCAGACGCCGAACCCCGGCCGGGTCACGGCCGTCGAGGCATTGGAAGATGGCGTTGTGTTCGCTGTCCACCGGCAGGACCTTCACGCCCTTGCGCGCCGCGGCGGCCATCACGATTTCGCCGGCCATGACGAGGATTTCCTTGCTGGCCACGGCGATATCCTTCCCCGCCTCGATGGCGGCCAGGGCGGGAGCAAGACCGGCTGTACCGACAATCGCAATGAGCACCATGTCGGCGTCCGCTTGCGTGGCGAGTTCGATCAGCCGTTCGGGCCCGTCCGGCCCGGAAGAAAGCGCCGTGCGCGCGCCGGGAAATTCGGCCGAGGCCTGCGCGAGCCCCCCGGTGTTGTCATGAGCGGACATTCCGACGATCCGCATGCGGTTCGGGATGTCGCGTGCGACCTTGCGTGCGCTCTGGCCGATCGAGCCGGTGGCCCCGAGTACCACGACGTTTTTCATGAAACGCCCACCACGGTGTTGAGATAAAAGTACAAAACCGGCGCGGTGAAGAGGAGACTGTCGATCAGGTCCAGCGTCCCCCCGATGCCCGGAAGAATCTGGCTCGAGTCCTTGGCGTGGGCACTGCGTTTGATGATGGATTCCGCGAGGTCGCCCACCACCGCCACCGCCCCCAGCAGCAGAGACAGCCCCACCACATCACCGAACCGCAGGGCCGGCAGGCGGTCCGGCATGCAGAAGTACAACCAGACGCCGCCCAGCAGGGAAGAAAAGAGCGCACCAACAATTCCCTCCCAGGTCTTTTTCGGGCTGATATGCGGGACGAACGGATGTTTTCCGAAAAGGCTGCCAAAGACATACGCCCCCATGTCGCTGAATTTCGTCACGAGAATCAGGAAGATGACGTAATATTGCCCGGTGGGATCGCCCGCCTCCGTCCGCGGAGTCAGGTAGATGATTTTGGTGATGAAATTGAAAAGCCAGGGAATGTAAAGCAGGCCGAACACCGTGTAGGCGATGGCCTCCAGGGGCGCACGCAAAGCCGCACCGCGGAACATCTGACGCACAAAAACCGTGAAAAGAAAGGCCACCAGCACGCCCATCTCCAGGTCCAGCGACTCCTCGCCGCCCTGGCTGCGCAGGAAGAGGAAACTCGCCGTGAGATAGACTCCGCCGCAGATCATTCCCGTCAGCGTGAAGACCGGCGCTCCCTGCTCCTTCACCATGTGGAAATACTCGTAGAGCCCCACCAGGGCCATGAAGAGAATGAGCAGGAAAAACCCGATGTCCGAGCCCAGGCCGACGGACGCCACGATAAGTGTCCACAAAATGAGCGTGCTGCTCAGGCGGCGAAAAAAAGTTTGCTGAGCAAGACTCATGAGAAACTGGATGACATCCTGAAGGAGTTTCCCCCCGGCAGGCAAGCGGGGAACGCGGGGGGCGCGAAGCGCGCAACGCTGAACGCTCAACTTCGAACTTCGAACTCTCAAGGGGGAAGCTTCTCCATTCGACGTTGCTCTCCTCGGGAGAACAACTTGCCACACTGTCGGGAATGCGGAATTCTGCCCCGCGCGGTCGGGAATTTTTTTCGCCGTTTTCCTGGAATATTCATGGCTCACGAACACAGTCACGCTCCCGCCGATTTTGGCCGGGCTTTTGTCATTGGCATCCTGCTGAACAGCGGGTTCATCATCCTGGAGGTCGTCTTCGGGCTTTTCTCTAACTCCCTCGCCCTGCTGGCGGACGCCGGCCACAATCTTTCCGACGTTTTCGGTCTTATTCTTGCGTGGGTCGCGAACGAACTGGCGAAACGCGCGGCCAGTTCGCGCCGGACCTATGGGTGGAAGCGGGCCACCGTGCTGGCCGCCCTGTTTAACGCCTTGCTCCTGCTCGTCGGGGTCGGCGCCATCGCGTGGGAGGCCATCGGCCGTTTCCGGGAACCGGCCCCCGTGGCGGGTTCGACGGTCATCTGGGTCGCCGGTCTTGGCATTCTGGTTAATGGGGCTACTGCGATGCTGTTTATGTCCGGCCGCAAATCCGATCTCAATGTTCGTGGTGCCTTCTTACACATGGCCGCGGACGCCGGGGTTTCCGCGGGGGTCATGATCGCAGGGGCGGTGATCCTCGTCACGGGTTGGACGTGGCTTGATCCCGTGGTGAGCCTGGCCGTGGCGTTTTTCATCCTGGTGAGCACCTGGGAGCTTTTTAAAGATTCGCTGAATCTCTCCCTTGATGCCGTCCCCGAGAGTGTGGATCCCGATGCCGTCCGCGAATACCTCGGTGCTCTCCCCGAGGTCGTGGAGGTGCATCACATCCACATCTGGCCACTCAGCACGACCGAGGTGGCGCTCACGGCGCACCTCGTCAAAAAAGATCCGACCATTGATGACGCCCTGCTTGATCGCATCCGCGAGGATCTGCACCACAAATTCGGCATCGGGCACCCAACGATCCAATTTGAAACCTCCCCGGATGCCTGTCGGCACGAGGATCACTGAGCGGGCCTGGTCCGCCCTCCCTCAGGCTTTGGCCGGTCCTAATTCTGGAAGGGCCGCTGCGCGAGATAAAGCTGCTTGGCGAAATCGAACGGGTAAAGAGCCTCCGCGGTCTCCTTTTCCGGCGTGTTCGGAATCCGCTGCAGGGAGCACCAGGCGTTCAATCCCGCGCTCACTTCAGCCATCTGGTCGTCGGGATGACCCGGGTTTCTGCGCACAGCCAGATCCTTGATGCCTTGCATAATCCGTTGGGGAATCCGCGGCGGTTGCTGGCAGCAAACACCGACCGTGACACGGGTGGTTTCCTGCACGACCACTCCGCCCCCCGCGAAAGCGGCTCCCGCGGACAGCACCATCAAAAGGCAAAAAGTTTTCATGGAATTAAATCAACGCTGACGCAATTGCCCAGTAAAGGCAATCCCGGAAATTCCCCTGGCGGAAGCGGCGGGGTCCGTCCCGTCTTTGATCTTTTCCCCGGGGAGAAACCCCGGCATCGTGCCTGTGTCGCCATGCATCCTTTCCGCCCCGCATTTCCAATCTTTCACCGGGAGGTCTGCCTTGTTCTCTGCGGCGTCTTTCTGCTGGCGGGCTCCGGGCTTTCCCAGGACCCTGAGACGGCCGGGCGGAAGGTCGCGCAAGCGGCAGAAGCCCAGAATCGGGGCTGGTTGGTTTCCTCGCGCAAACTTCTGGAGGAGGCCGCAGCGCTCGACCCCGAGGCCCCCGCATTAAAATTCCAGCGCGCGATTCAGGAAATGCGGGAGGGTCACCCCCGCAGGGCCGCCGCCTTTGCCCGGGCAAGTCTGGCCTCCAGGCAGAAAATCGCCGACAGCCACACCCTCCTCGGCCTCCTTGCCCAGCGAGAGAGCGACCTGCCCGAAGCGGAGCGTCAGATGCGCCTCGCCCTCGAAGCCGAACCGGAAAACTCCCGAGGTCATTATAACCTGAGCGAAATTCTCCGTTGGCGCGGTCGGCCAGCCGATGCCCTCGCCGAGCTGGAAATCGCCCGGAAAAAGCAGCCCTCCGACCCGGTCCTGCAACTGAAAATCCGCCTCGCCCAGATAGAGGTCGGGGATCGTCTCACCTTTATCCGGCCAAAAGTCGGCGAAACCCAGGCGGAGGACCCCTCATGGACCCTCACCGAAGCCGCCCTCGCTCTCCGCGGGGGAAAAATCGACAAAGCCATCGAACTCCTCGATCAGGCTGGCAACGCCCTGCCGCCCGACTTCTTTTACCCGCTCCTCGCGGAAGACCACTTTTTCCAAACCTACAAATCCGAACCCGCCCTGGCCCGATTTTTCAACAAGGGGTGATTTGGCAGGGTCGCGCAAGGATGGCGGCATCTTGTCGGCGTTGCGCGCCGCCGTTGATCTCAAGGGGGTGTAACCGTGGATCTAGAAATCCGTGAAACCACCCGGCGTTTTCAGAAAGCCCTCACGGTGCCCCCACCGCCTGGCGCAATGCGGAATCAACCCCGTCGCGCATGCGCTGCAGGACCTCGTTGAGATCGGTGATGTCGTGACGGCGGGCGATTTCGACGGGGTCGGTGGCGGCGATCCAGACGGCGCCATCCTGTTCCCAAGCGGCGGCGCGCAGGGGAAGGTCGGTGGCCACCGCGCGGTTTTGCTGCATGAGGAGCGTGCCGTCAGTGGGGTTTCCGAAGATCAGTTCCTCGGTGGCGGGGAGTTCGAGATTGGCGGACTGGGCGGCTTTGGCGTGATCGACCCGTGCGACGATCCCGACGCCGCGTTCGCGCAGGATTTTCTCGAAACGGTCGAGGGTTTCCTTCACGGAGAATGGGCTTTGCTGCACGCGGAGCGCGGCGGTCTGGAGGGGTGGGCCGATCTTGGGATCATAAGCCCCCGCAATGCGGCGCGCAAGCTGGGTGAGGTCCAGGCCGTCCTTGTTGGCCAGGAGGGTCACACAGACGAGTTCCTTCGGATCGGTGAACCGGCTGAGCAGCGCGGAAAAGCCGTCACCGCTGCCTGTGGTCACCATCAACCCGGGATGACCCGGAAAATACCAGGGACCGGAACTCGGGGTGTCTTCCGTGGGGTGATAGAGGATTTTCCGGAGTGCGGGATCTTTGATCAAAATTTCGCCCGCGAGACCGATGTCCCAAATTGAGATATCCATGGCGGAGGCGTAGATCTGCAGTCCCGCGGACGGGTTTTCGGATTTGGCAGCCGAGCCGGTGGCCGGTTCGGTCGGGTTGATGAGCTGTGGGTTGCGGAGGAATTCGCCGTGTTTTTTGGACGCCTCTGCCCGCAGGTCGCTCAGCTCGCTGGCGAAAAAGGTTTGTTTGAGCCCGAGGCGGTCGAACTGGTTTTGCCGGATAAATTGCTCGCAGGTCATGCCCGAGGCCTTGGCGACGACCTCGGTCAGGACAGCGTAATCGAGCGGACGGGGCAGGGAGGATTGATGCTGCAGCAATTGCCGGAGGGTGGCGGTCGCAGCCCCGGGGACATGCTTCCCGGTCGGGTCGTCGAGCGAGAGTTTCCCGGCCTCGACGAGCTGCATCACCGCGACGGCGATGTAGGCCTCGACCATCGGACCGATTGCAAAAAGCGTGTGAGAGGACGCGAGACGCTGAGTTTCGAGATCGGCGATTCCGTAGCCGATGACGCGGGTGATGTACGGGGCCTGAACGATGGCCACCGCCATGCCGGGAACGTCGTGTTCCTTCATGTAGGCGGCGATCATGTGATCAACCGACTGCCCTGCGAACAAAACTTCGGGGTTCCCCCGCTGCGCCAGCAACGGCGGCGCGAGGAAAACGGTGGCAACAAATCCGGCGAGAAAACGTCTCATGCGCCGGAGAATAGAGGGGCCGGGGTGTGCCCGGCAATCCGCTTCGGCCTTAGCCGAGGCGGTAAACGATGCGCGCCTTGTCGAGGTCGTAGGGCGACATCTCCAGTTTCACGCGATCTCCGTTGAGCAGGCGGATGAACCGTTTGCGCATTTTGCCGGAGATATGAGCCAGCACGGTGTGCTTGTTCTCCAATTCGACATGAAACATCGTGCCCGGGAGCACGTTGGTGATACGTCCTTCGATCTCAATGGTCTTCTCTTGATTCATAGATAATGGCGCGCAACGACCGGAATGGGAAATGACGAGGATTCGTCGAGAAAAGGCAGGTTGTGCCGGTAACTCGCCACGTGAACTCTCACGTGGCATCGGGCCCTAATTCCATCGTGCGGACCGGTAACATCGTCGATCCGCGGGGAAATGCAAACTTTTGTTAAGATTGACATCCCCGCCGCCGCGCCTGAGGTTCGGGGCCTTATCTTATGCCATTTTCCAAGCTTGGACTGACCAAGCCCCTTTTGCGCGGAGTCGAAGCCATGGGCTACGGCGATCCGACACCCATCCAGCTCCGCTCCATTCCGCCCGCCCTGGAAGGCCGCGACGTCATTGCCTCGGCCCAGACCGGCACGGGGAAAACCGCCGCGTTTTCGCTGCCGGTCTTGCAACGCCTCGACAAACATGGGGCCTGTCGCTGTCTCGTGCTGGAACCGACCCGTGAGCTGGCAATGCAGGTGGAAACCTCCATGCGCGACCTGGCCCGCTTCACCGACCTCAAGGTGATCTCCGTCTATGGCGGCGTCGGTTACGGTGCGCAGCGCGCGGCGCTCAAGAGTGGGATGGATATCATCGTGGCCACTCCCGGCCGGCTGGAGGATTATTTGCAGAACGGCGAGATCCGCCTGAATAACCTGGAAGTGGTCATCCTCGACGAAGTCGACCGCATGCTGGATGTGGGATTTTTGCCCGCGGTGAAGCGCATTCTGACGAAGTGTCCGAAAGTGCGGCAGACCCTGTTTTTTTCCGCCACCCTGCCTCCCGAGATCGCGGATCTGGCAGGCTGGGCTCTGCGCGACCCCGTTCGCATCGAGATCGGAGCGGCCCGGTCCGTGGTCAATACCGTCTCCCACGGCATTTATTCCGTCGATGCCTCCCGGAAATACGACCTGCTCGTCGCGTTGCTGGAGAAAACGGATTTCGAAAGTGTTATTGTGTTCACCCGGACGAAACACGGGGCGGACAAAATCGCAAAAAAACTCCGCGGTGCGAACCACGCCGTGGCCGTGTTGCACGCCAACCGCTCCCAAAATCAGCGGATTGAGGCGCTCAACGGCTTCAAATCCGGCAAATACGAGGTGATGGTTGCGACGGATATCGCTGCGCGGGGCATTGATGTCGCCGGAGTGAGCCACGTGATCAATTACGACATCCCACAGCACCCCGAGGATTACGTGCACCGCATCGGCCGCACCGGCCGGGCCGAGGCGACGGGTGACGCGTTTACTCTCGTCGCGCCGGATGAGGCCAAGAAGGTCGCCGCCATCGAACGATTCATCGGGCAGAAGATTCCCCAGCTGAAACTGGAGGGATTCGTGACCGCCTCGCGCCAGGAAGTGCGTCGTGAGCGGCCACCCGAGCCGGGTCTGAGCGGGCAGAAACGCTTCCAGCCCCGGGGCGGATTCCGCCGTCGCCGCTAACCTCCGCGGTTTGTTGGAACGAGCTTAGGGGTGGCGCATCCTGGCGTTTCCGCTGGTAGCGTGGGGCCGCCAATACCCCCGAGAGCGCAGGTACCGGTCTAAAAAACGGCCGGAAAATCCAAAAAAACGAGTAGCCAGTGGCCAATCGCCGTGTAGGTTGACCGCCGCATGTTTAAACTGCCCTACAAAGTGCGCTGGGAGAACAGCCTGTTCCTCATCACGACGTTCCTCACCACGGTGATCGCCGTTCCCGCCTACATCTGGCATTTCGGTCTCGATGCTTTCCAGATCACGCTCTTCATGGTCTTTTTTATCTCGACCGGACTGAGCATCACGCTGGGCTACCACCGTTTGTTCTCTCATCTCACCTTCCACGCCAAGTGGCCGGTGAAACTTTTCACCCTGCTTTTTGGAGCCGCCGCCTTCGAAGGTTCCGCCCTCGCCTGGTCGGCGGACCACCGCCGTCACCACAAATTTGTCGATCATGACGACGATCCCTACGATATTTCCAAGGGTCTGTTTCACGCCCACATCGGCTGGCTCCTTTTCCGGACTGGGCCGGAGACCCCACTAACCTGGGTGCGCGATTTGCAAAAGGACCGCCTCGCCTGGTGGCAGCATCAATATTACGTGCCCCTCGCTTTCGGGATGGGATTTGGCGTCCCGACTCTCCTTGGATTTCTCTGGGGCGGTGCACAGGCAGCCTTGGGTGCCTTCCTCCTCGCCGGGGTCGCCCGCGTGGTTTTCGTGCATCATATGACGTTCTGCATCAACTCGCTCTGCCATTGGATCGGATCCCGCCCGTATTCCAGCCATTGCACGGCCCGTGATAGCTTTCTCATGGCCGTCTTCACCTTCGGGGAAGGTTATCATAATTTTCACCACGAGTTTCAGCACGACTACCGCAACGGAGTGAAACCCTGGCAGTTCGACCCCACCAAGTGGACAATCTGGATGCTGAGCAAGGTCGGCCTTGCTAGCAAGCTTCGCACCGTTCCCGAGGAGAAAATCCTCAAAGCCCAGATCGAGGAGCAGAAAATTTTGCTCGATCAAAAATTGGCCGCCCAGCAGGTTCCGCTCTCCGAGTCCCTCAACGCCATGCTGATCGCCGCCCAGGACCGCATGAATGTGGCTCTGGCCCAATGGGAAACCCAACTCGCGCAATACCGCGAAGCCCGCGAAAAGCGCGGCGAAATTTCCCGCCACCACCGCAAGGAACTCAAGCGGCAGGTCGAGCAGTCCGCCAATGACCTGCGCAAGGCCGTCCGCGAGTGGATCGAAGCCCACCGCATCGTGGTCGACGGATTGCCCGCCGCAGCCTGATCGGAATCCTGCCCCGAGGCGCGCTCGCGCAGGAGACCTTTCCTTCGCCGCTGTCAGCACGAACCGGCAGCCCAAGGCTGTCGGGACGTTTATTCCCGGACGTCCTGCCGATGATTTGGCTGCCGCCCTTCTTAGGCTAAAGGAAATCGCGATGCGCAGGGATCTGCCGTGTCCCTGAGATGTGACGCCAAGGCGGCAATGAGTTGAGATTTCGGCCCGACCGCCGCGGGCACCGCCGACAGGTTGCATGTTTCCTCCGGGTCGTTTTTGAGATCGAAAAGCTCCTCCCCGCCATCCTCGTGGCAGATGTATTTCCAGCCACGCGAACAAACCATCCGCATCCCGGGCTGGTGCCAGGCGGCAAAGACATATTCGTGGGGGTCGGACGCGGTGGCGTCCCGCAGAACCGGCAACAGACTGCAGCCGGGGAGAGCAGGGACCCGCGGAAGACCAGCCAGATCGAGAATGGTTGGCACGATGTCGGCGAGGCTGCAAAGCTGGTCCCGGCATCCTGAGGCAATTCCACTCTCAAAGGTTCCCGACGGCTGTGGACCGGCGAAGCGCGTTTGCGGCGGCACAATGATCAAAGGAACGCGGGTGACCCCCTCGTAGCCATACGGACCTTTAAACGGCAGCCCGTGCTCCCCCGCCATGTCGCCGTGATCCGCCGCAAAAATAATCCACGTGTTGGCAAAAAAACCGCTGCATCGGAGTTCATGCAAGCACTCACCGATCTCGGCGTCCACCCGCTCGATCAACTGTTCGTAAAACGCAAAATAGGCCCCCCATTTTTCTTCGCTCCAGTCCGGGCGCCTTGCCATGACCGCGGCGGGCGCGGTTTCCGGGGTGTTGTTCCGCCACGGTCGGCCAAATCCTTCCACCCGTTCTTCGGGGTCGAAAAAATAGTTGTCGTGCGGATTTAGAAAAGAGACGACATGAAAAAACGGACGGTCATGATCCATCCAATCGCGATCCTTCCAAAACCGCGAAGCCAGCAACCGGGTCGTTTCGTCGTGCGAACATTCTTCCCCGATCTCAAAGCCATGTTCGTGCAAACATCCTCCGAGATGCCATTTGCCGTGATAGGCCGTCTGGTAGCCGCCGGCCCTCAACATCTTGCCCACGGTCGGCAGTGCTGGGGAGAGCGGGGGAACGCCGCGTCCCAAATTTGCCGGAACATGCGCTTGATGGGGAAACAATCCGGTCATCAGGGTCGCCCTTGAGGGCGAACAAACCGGGGCCGTGCAATACGTCCGGCGAAAAGTCACCCCGGCCCGCGCCAGTGTGTCCATATTCGGGGTCGCCGCGGAAAACGAACTGCCCAGCGCCTCAATCGTGTCGAAGCGCTGCTGGTCCGTCAGCAGGAGGAGGATATTGGGCCTGGCCATCGGGGATGGGGGAGCCTGAAGGTGGGTCAATCGTGGAAAATATTCAAGAATCAAACATGTGATATTGGCAACTCCGGAAAATTTTGCAACGAATCAGCAAACAGCATAAGAAAAGTCGGCGGAGGACTCACGGTTGGCATCCTGCAAGGGATTAAAGAGTCTGCCGCTTTTCCGAACCACCCCCTCAATCCCTGCCCCCAAAAATCAATGACCCAGGAAGACCTCAGCGCCCTCGGCGAAAAAATCACCGCGGCCAGTCAATGGATCCCCGCGATCCTCCAGGAAATGCAAAAGGAGGTGATCGGCCAGCAATACCTCATCGAACGGCTTCTTATCGGTCTTCTTTCCGACGGGCACGTCCTTCTGGAAGGCGTTCCGGGGCTGGCTAAGACGACGACCATCAAAGCGCTGGCGTCCTGCATCCGTGCGGATTTTAAGCGCATTCAATTCACTCCCGACCTGCTGCCGTCCGATGTGGTGGGCACTTTGGTTTACAATCCGAGGGACAACACCTATTCGACCAAACGCGGGCCGATATTTGGCAATCTCATCCTGGCCGACGAAATCAACCGTTCGCCCGCCAAGGTGCAGAGCGCTTTGTTGGAGGCCATGCAGGAACACCAAGTGACGATCGGTGACACGACCCATCCGCTGCCCGATCCCTTCCTGGTGCTGGCCACCCAAAATCCGTTGGAACAGGAGGGGGTTTACGCGCTGCCGGAAGCGCAGGTGGATCGCTTCATGCTCAAAGTGGTGGTGGACTTTGGGTCCGAGGCGGAGGAGAAAAAAATCCTCGCCCTCAAGGCGCTCGATGCCACCCCCGAAAAGCTGGACCCCATCCTCGATATCGAAACCATTCTGGGTCTGCGGAAACTGGTGAAGCGGGTGTATGTGGACGACCAGATTCAGGACTACATCATTGCCCTCGTCTACGCCACGCGGCGTCCGGCCTCCATCGATCCCAAACTGGAGGGCCTCATTCGTTACGGGGCCTCCCCGCGCGCCACGATTAACCTCACCCTGGCCGCCAAGGCCCGTGCGTTCATGGAAGGTCGCGCCTATGTCACTCCGGTCGACGTGCGCTCCATCGCTCTCGACGTCCTGCGCCACCGCATCCTGCTGACGTATGAAGCCGAAGCGGAGGAATTGACGCCCGAAAAAATTGTCAACTGGATCCTCGATCGCGTGCCGGTGCCTTAGTTTTCAGGATTAGGATTTAGGTTTAAAGGGTTACTCTCAGGCAAAACCGCGCGTCCTTAAATCGAAAAGCTTCCCATGATCCCCCGGGAATATCTCCAAAAGATCCGTCAGATCGAGATCCGCACCAAGCAGCTGGCGCAGGATCTTCTGGCCGGGGCGTACCATTCCGTCTTCCGTGGCCGCGGCATGGATTTCGAGGAGGTTCGCGAATACCAGCCCGGCGACGATGTGCGGCTGATTGATTGGAATGTGACCGCCCGCACGGGCGTGCCCCACATCAAAAAATATCGAGAGGAACGTGAACTCTCCATGTTGGTGCTGGTGGATGTCAGCGCCTCGGACCAGCTGGGATCCGGCAGGCAGTCCAAGAAGGAGCTGGCCGCGGAAGTGGCTTCGACTCTGGCGTTCAGCGCGAGCCAGAATGGCGACAAAATTGGACTCCTATTGTACAGCGACGAGGTGGAGTCCTTCATCCCCCCGCGCAAGGGACGGTCGCATGTGTTTCGTCTCATCCGGGAGATTCTCTATTTCCGTCCGGCCCGCCGCGGCACAAGCCTGAAGGCGGCGCTGAAGTATCTGAACCTCGTCACCTCGCGTCCGGCGGTGGTATTTGTCGTTTCCGACTTTCTGGATGAAGGCTACGAACGGGCCCTGCGCGTGACCAACGAACGGCACGATGTTATTGCCGTCTCCATTTTCGACCGGCGCGAACTGGAACTGCCCGATGTCGGTTTGATCGCTCTGGAGGACGCGGAGAGCGGCGAGGTGGTCGAGGTGGACACCTCGAATCGTGCCTTGCGGGAGCAATTTGCCGCGGAGGCGGCGGCGCAGCGCGCCCAGCGTCAGAAATGGCTCAAACGCACCGGCCTCGACGTGATCGAGATGGAAACGGGCCAGCCTTACGAAATTGCGCTGAAAAACTTTTTCCTGAAACGCATCCGCCGGGCGCACTGATGAACGAACCCTCCGCCCGCATTGTGGAAGATTTTCGGTGGATGACACCGGCCGATTCGTCCCTCAGCCCGTGGATTTGGGTGGGGGCGGCGGTTTTTCTCCTCCTGGTGGCCGGGGGCTTCTTTTTCTTCCGGCGAAAAACCGGCCATCTGCCCTTTCTCGCTCCCCCGGCCCCGCACGAAATTGCCCTGAAGGAATTGCGGGAGCTTGCCCCTCTGGCCAGGGAAGGCGCCGATCTGGAGTTCGTCAAACGGGTCTCAGGCATCCTTCGCACCTACATTCAGGCGCGTTTCGGCCTGCGCGCGCCCCATCGTTCGACCGAGGAGTTCCTCACCGAGGCACGGCAGAGCGAGTTGCTCGCTGATCAACACCAACGACTCCTGGCAAGGTTTCTCGCGCAGTGCGACCTCGTGAAGTTTGCCCGTCGTCGGGTGGCTGTCCCGGAAATGCAGGCACTCCTGCTGGCGGCCAAGGCGTTTGTGGAAGGCACTGCGCCAAAGGAAGAGCCCAAAGGGGAGGTCGGGAAATGATCGACCGCCTGCTCACCTTCCAATTCGGCCAGCCTTGGTGGTTGCTTTTGCTGGGCCTCGTGCCGCTCCTGGCTTGGCTGCAGGGTCGCCGGCGAAACGTGGCCGCGGTGCGGTATTCTTCGGTGGGCATCCTGCGCAAAATCGGCGCGCTCCCCCAGTCCGCCGCCGGACATTGGAAACGCTGGCTGGCTTTGATTGCGCTGGCGCTGCTCGTGCTGGCCCTGGCCCGGCCCCGCCTTGAAAAGGGCGACACCGACGACAAAAGGGAAGGCATCGACATCGTCCTCTGTATCGATCTCTCGGGCTCCATGGAGGCGGAGGATTTTGTGTACGAAGGGAAAAAGATCCCCCGCGCCAAGGCCCTGAATCTGGCGCTGAATGAATTTGTCACCAAGCGGCCCAACGACCGTTTCGGCATCATTGGTTTCGCGACGGACACCTACATGGTGAGCCCGCTCACCACGGATGGAGACTGGATCAAAAACATCCTTGGTGTGGTCCAATCGAATCTGCCCGGCACCGCGATTGGCGAAGGGATCGTCTCATCAGTCGAATTGCTCAAGGAGGCCAGGGGGACTTCCAAGGTCATTGTGGTGGCGACCGACGGCGAGAACAACCAGGGACGTCTCCCCAAAGAGGGGGCAAAGGTTGCCCGGGAGGCAGGCGTGCGTGTGCATACCCTGCGCATTGCGCCGCTCCGGACAGTAACGGCGGAAAGCGCCGTAAAAAGCGCGCTCGGGGAGGTGGCCGAAATCACCGGCGGCCTCTATTTTCAGGCCGCTGACCTTAACAGCATGTTCGACGTGTACCGTCAGATCGACAAAATGGAGAAAAGCCGCTTCGAGCAGAAAAAATACCGCGTCTTCGACGAACTGTTTTTCTGGTTGGCAATTCCCGCCGGACTGCTGGTGCTCGGCGGCTGGATAGGAGGACATACCATATGGTCGCGGCTACCCTGATTTTTGCGTCACCCTGGTGGCTGTTGGGCCTGCCGCTGCTTGCGGCGGGTGCCGGTGTCTTCTGGGGCCTGGCGCGGAGGTATGCCGCACGGCGGATCGGGCTTTTTGTTTCACCGGAATCTGCCCGGGATGCCGTGCCGTCGATGGACCGCCGGAAGCAGTTCCTTCGTTTTGTGCTGCCGGTGGCGGCGGTGGGGTGCGTCCTCCTGGCGCTGGCTCGACCGCTGGTGGGTCCGAAACCCGGACACGCCGAACGCAAGGGCGTGGATTTTGTGGTGGCGCTTGATGTCTCGAAAAGCATGTGGGCGGAGGACGTGAGCCCGAACCGACTGGATGCGGTGAAAACGGAGCTGAGCGCGTGGATGCGTCAGGCGTCAGGTGACCGCATGGGGCTGGTGATCTTTGCGGGCGAGGCTCTCATTCAGGCTCCCGTCACCTTCGACTACCAGGCCCTCGAGCGGGTCCTGCAATCCGCCGCTCCGCGGTCCATTTCGAAAGGCGGCACGAATATTCCCAAAGCGATCGAAATGGCCACAACCCTCCTCGACAAAAGCGGACTCGACACGAGGGCGCTCGTCATTTTCACCGATGGCGAAAACCTTGATGGGGATGCGGTGACGGCGGCGCGTGAGGCACACGCGAAAAACGGTCTCACCATTTTTACCGTCGGAGTCGGAAGTGTCGCGGGCGCAAAGGTTCCCGAACGGGACCATGCGGAGTTCGCCAAGCTCCCTCCCCAGCAAAAGCAGCGGCGGGCTTACGTCCGCAATGAATATGGGACGGAAGTGGTCAGCCGGATGGACGAACAGGCGTTGCGCGCCATTGCCGCGGCGGGCGGGGGTCGATTCGAGGTCTTTGTTCCGGAGAGCGGATTTTTCCAAAAACTTCGCGACACCGCCCTCCTGCCCCTTGCGAAAAGCCGCCGCATCTTCAATGTTCAAGACTATGCCGAGTGGTTTCAGTTCCCGCTGCTTCTTGCCATCGCCCTGCTGATGCTGGAGCCGCTGATTTCCGTGGTGAAAAAGCGCGCACCGTCCGGCGTCGGAGTGGCCGTGGTGCGCCCGGAAACGCTCTCCCGACCGGCGGGAGCCCCGGTATCCTTCGCCAAGTCGAAGGGAATTCCCGTCGTCCTGTTATTTTTCGGGTTCCTCACCGCGGCACTCGGGAGTAGTGAACTTGACCACCAAGTCCGTTTCCTGCTCAAGGCCGCAAAGCCCGCCGAAGCCGTGGCGCTGGTCAAAGCCGCGGTCGAAGCCACCCCTGACGATCCGCTCCTGGTGTACAACTACGGCCTCACGCTGTATCAGGCCGGAAATCTGGAAGAGGCCATCGAAGTTTTTCAAAACCTCAAAACTACCACGCGCGATGACGATCTCCGGGCCAGGGCGCTTTTTCAATTAGGCAATGCCCAATTCCGCCTCGGAGAAAAACTTGGCCTCCAAGGCGGAGCGGTGCTCTCCCTGGAGCGGTCCCTGGCCTTTTACGACGAACTGCTGGCTGAGCGTTCCACCGGTGATGCCCGCCACAACCGCACCGCCGCCGTGGAGGCGCTCCAGGAGATCCTCACCAAGATCGCGGCCGACCGGCTCAAGTCCGCCGATGACTTGGAGAAACGCAACGACACGGTCCGATTGAGCCGCGTGTTGCAGGAGGCCCTCGACGCCCAGGAACGCCTCACCACGCTCGATCCCAAGGACGAAAATGCCGCCGCCGCGAAAAAGGAAACCCAACGCCGCCTCGCCGCGAGTTTGCAAAAGGACGCCGAAAAGCACATCGCCGAGACGGACAAAATCGAGGCGAAAAATGACAAGAACGCCGACCGCATGGTCCTCGGCCGACGCGAGCAGGGCATCGAAATCCTCAGGCAGGCCCAGGCGCAGGCCCCGGATCAGGAACAAATCCCTCAAAAAATTCAGGCCGAGCAGACGAAGATGTCGAACCTGATCACTAAGCGGGCGGAGGAAACGATCGTGCCACTCTTAGCCAAGGAGAAGATGAGTGGGGGAGACCAGTCCACGGTCGAAAGAGGCCGGCAGGAGCTGGCGAAGGCGCTGGAACTCGACGCCAACAACGCGCGGGCCAGGGAGCTGAAAGCTCAGGCCGATACGCGCTTGGAGAATGATTTTCTCGCCCAGGGGGAAAAGAATCTCGAGGCTGTGGAGCGTCAGGCCGCGCCCCAGGCAAAGCTTCGCGCGGCCACTTCGGCCTTAGAGCAGTTTCAAAAGGCGCAGGACATCAACCCGGACAGTCAGCGCGCCAAAGACGGTCTCGCCAAGGTCGAAGCCATGCTTCCCGACCTGCACGCCGCTGCGGCCGCTCTTGATCTGGCGGAGGCGAAAAAACTCTTGGCCGCCGACAATCCGGCCCAGGATACCCTCAAAAAGGCGGTGGGGTACCTGGAGACCTCGACCCAGAATTTTTCCCGTGCGGTGGCGCTGAAACCCGGAGACGAAAAAGCGCAGCAGGGGTTTGAGCAGGCGCAGCAGCTTCTCAGCGAATCCCGCGATCAACTCGACCAGCAACGGCAGGCCGGCGCGGAACCCGGTGAATCTCCCGGGCCCGCCGCGAAACCGGGCCCGCCAGCGCCGCCCAAAATGCAAATCTACACGCAACGCCAGCCCGGCGTACCCGTGGCACCCTCGGGCGGATTCTGGAACAAAAGCAACCGCGACTGGTGAGTCGGATTGCCGTGGGGATTGACAGGAAACAACACACGAGGCATCAGCATTCGACTCCCGCGGAGGAGGGAAAATCGGTATCTTGGCGATAGTTACCCTCCCCCATGGCACAACTCTTCCCTTCCCCCACTTCCCGGCTGACGGCGATCAGCCTCTGCGCCGCCTTCCTTTCGCTGGCAAATGCCGGTGCGGTCCTCGTCGAATTTACCGCCGGCGAAGGCTATGCGAACGGCACACTCAACGGGCAGCCAACGGGAACTCCGCTTTGGGCAGCCTCCAACGATACCGGCACTCCCTATACGGTCAATACCGCCGGCGGAGGATCCGTGGCTTTCAGCACCGCGATCAACAACCGCATTATAGGCTACAATTCCGTGACCAACTTCGCGAGCGTTGGGACGTCCTTCACTTCTTATATTGAATTCACGTTCGAACAGGGCACGGCCACCATCGGTTCAAACACCACGGCGGTGGGACTGGTTTATGCCGATACGCAGACCTCAGGAACAATTGGGGGTACGACGGCGGGTTTCGGACGGAGTGCGGCCACCGACGGATATCGCATGGCGTCTTTCGGCACGACCTCCACGACGATGGCCGGAGCGGCTTTGGGGATCAACTCCGGAACCGGCGACACCACCTCGGACGTGATTCGGATGACCCTCACCGTGACCCGCGGCTCCCTCACCACCAACTGGGCTGCGACCGAGACCATTTACAATGTGACGACCGGAACCGAAGTCGCAACGGTCAGCACTTCTCTGGTCAATATTGGCGCCAACGACCCTTCATCGCTTTTCAGCGCGATGCAGCTTGGTGCTGCGATGACCACCTCGGGATTTTCGTCTTTTTCGGTTCTCGCCTACAGTTCGCCCGTGCCTGAACCCACCGCGCTCACCCTGGTGGGTCTGGGCTGTGCCCTCACGGCGCTCCGCCGCAGAAGGTAATCTTTGTTCCTGGGGGGGAACCAACGTCCGGCAGGCCGCTTGTTTGGGGCCAACCGGACGTTTTCTATTTTGTGACGAACCCCCGCTGGAACTGTCCGGGTGTCATTCCCGTGACGCGGCGGAAGACTTTGCTGAAATGCACCCGGTCGGAGAATCCGGACTGGTCCGCAGCGGTGCCGATGTCCACTTTGGGATTCTCCAGCAGCCGTTTGGCACGGTCAACGCGGGTTTGCTGCAAATAGAGGTGGAGATCCACTCCGGTGTGTTGTTTGAACTTCCGGCTGAGAAAATCTGGGTGACAGCGCAAATGGGCGGCGAGGTCTTTGACGATAAACGGTTCGTCAATGTGGGTGCTGATATAACTCATCGTCTCCTTCACCACGTACGGCAAATCCTGCGGATCGGTATAGGGAAACTTCAACGGCCGGTTGCGATAAATTTCCGGCTGCACGCCCGCCACCTCGCAAAAAAAGTGCGCCAGCCGGGCGATGGTTTTCAGCGCCTCGCGGTGTCGCGGGATAGTGTCGGGATCAATGGTATTCACCTCGGCCATGGCCTTGAGATGGCCGTCCGGGTTGAGGCCGCGGCGGGTACAGTATCGGCGGATCTTGCGTTTGGTGAGGCTTTCACGGCACCTCAAAATGACGGACCCGTAATAGAATACCCCGAGCATGCGACCCTGGAAAATCAAAGGTTCCGCCATGTCAAAAAGCCCGAGATGACAAAAACCTTCCAGCCCTTCGCGTCGGCGGCTGACGAGGCGATTTGCAGCCAGTTTGTTCAGCACGCAGTCCATCTCGCCATGGTCGTTGAGTTTCGCGAAATTGCAGAACGAACAGGAGTGAGTCTGATGGTCCCAATCGAGCTTCATCGGAGTGACGTCCCGGTGGATGCCGGTGAAGACGCCTGTAAAATCGTCGAAACTCATGTGCATGCCCGTTTCCTGCTCAAAAGCGAGCATGAGCGACTGAAGCAGAGGCATCGCGGAAAGCGGTCCCTTGCCGGGAGATTCTGGACTGGGGGCGGGGGTGGTTGCAGGCATCGGAAAACGACGCAGGGCCAATCGGCATCGGACTGCCGTCCCCAGAGTCGTCCCCTTACATCATACACACAATGCCAGACGCGGCATCTCCTTTCCCCCCTCCGAAGCAACTGTGAACAAAAGCCACCATCTTCCCGCCCGCGAACTGTCCCTGGATGACTCTTGGGATGTGATCGTCGTTGGCGGGGGTCCCACCGGTTGCAAGGGCGACGGGCTTGGACAGATGCAGCCCGGCACGCATTGCTTCATCCCCTCAAACGTCGAGGAATACGCTTACAAAAACGGCCCAGACCTCGGTTGGTAGGACGCCGACGCCGCGGCCCTTCGATAGGTGGAGACGATTCTCAGCGGCTGGTGCCTGCCGACTTAGTCCTCCGTCAGCACCACATCCTTGAACCAGAATTTGTTGGTGGCTTTTCCCAGACCGGAAAAGCCGAAGACACAATTATCGGCGGTTTCGCGGCCCTTGAAGGTGTAGGTGAAATCCTTCCATTCGGAGTCGAGCTTGATCTCGGTCCTCCAGAGGACGCGCGCGCCTTCGTTTTTGGGATAGATGTAGGAGACGATCTTCCCGGGTTCCGAGGCTTTGGCCTGGAACGAAATCCGGTAGTTTTTCTCGGAGGAGATTTCTCCGAAAAGGCGCTGGACTCGGATATCGGGGGGCGTCTTCTGATCCTGCGGAGATTCTTGAACGTCAATGCACAAGGCCTTTTCCCCGCCATCGTCCACAATGGACTCGCTTGCGGAGGCTTCCGGGGGCACCTTGAGGGACCAACTTGCGCCGTCGTCGGCAAATTTATCATTCGGGATGAGTTCAGTCTGGGCGCCTAGGCGGGCGGCAACGGCGGCGAGAAGAAGGAGGGCGAGGAGCGGCGTTTTGATCATGGTATCATTTAACTCTTTGTTTGGTGGTTTCAAGCGAAGCGGGGCGGGAACGAAACATCGGGACGGCGAAGGACCTGTCGCCGGGAACTCCATTCCGGGGGGCGAGGTCAGAACCCGTCCAATCAAGGGACGCGCCGCCGTTTACTTCCCGAATATACACGGGATAGTCCGTATCCCGGAAATTGTCCGTGGCAAAGGTGAGGGCCATGGAGGAGTCCTCGGACAGGTAAGGCACGGAGTGTTGCGGCACGGGATTGGCCTCGACGGCGGAGATGTAATTGTAGGCGCCAAGGAGTTCGGTGCGTCCTCCGGCGGTAGTGTGGAGGAAGGGGGCGGGCCCTTCCGTCTTGAAGCCGAGGATCCAAAGTTTGCCGCCCCGATTGATGACCTGTGATGTGCTCCCGTCACCGTCGTAATTCTCGGGGTTGAATTGCCGGGCCCAGACCCGCTGGCCAGAAAACTCCCACCCCGGCAGGAAGACATCCTCGACAAACAGCTTTCCGGTGGCATGCGGAGTATTGCGGTAGCTCCGACGCGCGCCCTTGTCTCCCACCCAACCTGCGCTGTGTTTGACCACTAAGTCGGCCGGACCGTTGTTTTCGAAGAGAACCTCCCCCGGGTATTGCGCGTTGAAGAAAAGGTTCTCCAAAAACACCGTCGGGGCAGCCGTGGGGTCGATCCGAAAAAGCGGTCTTGGGTGGGAAACATCGCCGAAAGGCTGACTGGCGGCCCCGAGGCTGATCTCGGCCCCCATGCCAAGGACCTGCCGCACCGCTCCCCGAATGACCACCGTGTCGGAAAGAAAATACGTGCGACCGTGCGGGAAGTAGATGGTCCCCTTGCCGGAATCGAAGGCGCGCTGGATCGCGGCGGTGTCATCGTTTTCTCCGTCCCGCCTGGGCCCCACCGCCTGCCAGTCGCTGAGGTTGGAGTTCCAAAACTCGGGCGTCTCTTCCACCAGAAGCGGCGGCAGAGGTTTTCCCAGGGCCGCGGGTTCGCAGAATTCTACACCTCGCGGCAAGGGCGTGGCTTGCCCACGAATGCGCATCTCGGAATAGCCGGAGATCTCAACCGCACGCGCCAGTAACGTGCCGGCACAGTCGATGGCGGGAATACCAGGTGCACCGCCGGTGAGCGAGGAATCCAGCAGGGTGACCACCCCATTGCGATCGGAAACCACCACCGCCGGCACCCGATTTTTGCTCACGAGATTCCGGATGTGGAGAAGGTTCTGGCTCACGCGAATCCCAGCAATGTGCTGGCCCTTGACGGTGACGTTTTCCAAGGTCAGCCCGTATTGGCCATCCCCAAGGTTAAGGCCGGTATCGAAGCCCGTGATCTCGACGTTTTTGATCAGCCCGGGTCCGGGAATTCTCCGCAAAAGGGCAATTCCCGCGAGACCGCGTCCATCTGCGCTTCGCACCGAAACGTTTTTGATGGCCCCCTGGTTGCTCACCGCCCAATCCATTCCCACGGCCCCGGGATTGTCAGAACCCGTGTCCAAGGTGAGATCGAAGATATTGTTGCGGAAAGCTTTGTTGCCCCCGCCTTCGAGCCCGTCGCCATCCTGCCAATGGGAGCCGGTCGCCACGATGGCTTTGGCATTTTTCGGATCGCCGAAACCCGCCGCGGAGTCGACCAGCCGAAGGATCGTGGTGTCCCGGTTCTGGCCCTGGAAAGTGAGGTGCGCCCGCCAAAGTCCCGCGGAATTTTTCGAGGTGATCGTATTGCTGATCCGATAGACACCCGCCGGAAAATAGAGGATCCGTCCGGTGTCGACGTGGTCCGTTACCGCACGCTGGATGGCGACTGTATCGTCCCCGCCGTCGTCGGGACGGGCTTCATAGGGAGGCAAAGTGACGTTGATCACGGCGTCCGCCGGGAAGACCTTGTTCGTCGAGGCCGGGAGCACCGCTACGCTAGAGGCGATCAGGAACAAGCCCAGGACTGGGCTCCAGCGCCGGCGTCTCGGGCCGACTGCACCGTTGGCGGCGGGGGGAATGTTGGTAAAGGGAACCATGAGATTCGAAGAGTATCGCGTGAATCCCTCCGCGGGTGAGCCCCCTTCTGTCCCAACGTGTGTCGATGCCTGACCGGAGTCAGCAAACGACAAAAGCAAAATCGGTTTCGGGCTCACCCCTTTTCCAGCATCCCGGGCATGCTCCTGTTTCCCCGCCATGCGCCTCCTTGCCCTCCTTCTCCTGCCCGCCAGCCTCTCCCTCGGAGAGGTTCTTAAAACCGATCCGCACCCGCTCGAGAGTTTCGAATCGGAGGCGCTCCCTCACACCAGTTCGGCGGAGGCCGTGGTGGGCACGGAGGGCGCGTCCGATGGCACCAAGGCGCTTCAGGTGACCTTTCTCCCGCCGGCGGCTTATCCGAACGCCCGCTTCCCCCAGGAGCCCGCCGGGGATTTTCGGGGGTATGGTGGTCTGGCCTTTGACGCCTTCAATCCTGGTGAAGAAACCGTCGCCTTCGCCGTCCGGATCGACAGTTCCGCCGAAGTCGATGGCAACGGGCAGCACTCGCGTTCCGGCAAGGGATCCCTCGATGGCGGGCAACGGGCCACCTTTGTTCTGCCGTTCGGCGTCGATCCCGCGTCTTTAAAAATGAAAGCCCTGCCCGGCTTTGGGGAGTTTCGGAGCCTGGGTACCTTAGGGTCCGGGCCATTCGATCTGGGGCATATCGTCTTGTGGCAAATCTTCGTGACCCGTCCGCAGAGTCCCCAGCGGATCATCGTGGACAACGTGCGTTTGCTGCCGGGACGAAAGCAGGACTTCCGCAAAATCATTGATGGCTACGGCCAATACACGCGGAGCAACTGGCCCGGGAAAGTCCAGGGCCCGGAGGACTTTACAGCTCAGTTGGCGGCGGAGGACAAGGATCTTGCGGCGCACCAAACGTTGCCGGACCGTGACAAATACGGGGGCTGGGCCATTGGGCCCCAGTTGAAAGCGACGGGATTTTTTCGGGTGGAAAAATATCAAGGAAAATGGACGTTCGTCGATCCGGAGGGCCGGGTGTTCCTTTCCTTTGGCCCCACCACCGTAAGCGCGGGGCAGTCCACGCCGGTGACCGGACGCGAGGATATTTTCAGCGCCCTTCCAGAAAACGATGCGCACCTGGCGAAGTTTCAAACGGGCGAAAAGCAGGACGGCCTCGATTTTCTGGCGGCTAACCTGCACCGCAAATACGGCGAAGACTTTAAAAAAATCTGGTATGATCGCACCTACGACCGGTTAACCTCCTGGGGCTTCAACACCATCGGCGCTTTCTCAAGTTGGGACACTCTGCAAAATGGGAAAGTCCCCTATACAGTCACGATCTGGCCGGGTGGCAAACATGCCAGGCTTTCCACCGGCAAGGAGCAGGTCCGATCCATGCACGATCCGTTCGATCCGCAATTTGCAGCGGATGTGGCCGGGGCGCTGAAGGCGCAGGCATTGCGGGTCAGGGACGATCCGTATTGCATCGGGTATTTTGTGGGTAATGAAGAAGACTGGGGACACTTCCGTCACGGACCACGCTCGCACTTTGGCCTCGTCCTAAGTGCCCTCAACAAAACTCCCGAGGCCTCCCCGGCCAAACGCGCATTTCTGGAACACCTGCAAAACAAATACCCTGACATCGCCGGCCTCAATGCCGCCTGGGGCACGTCCTATGCGAACTGGAGCGACTTGAATGCCCCCCTCACATTCCTGGATCCTCTGAGCCCCGGGCTCTTGGAAGATCTCTCGATCCTGTTAAAAAGTCTCGCCAACCAGTATTTCCGCGTCGTGCAGGAGGAAATTCGCAAAGTCGACCCCAACCATTTGTATTTGGGCTGTCGGTTTGCCGGCTATTCCCCGGAGGTTCTCGAAGCCGCGGCCAAATACAGCGATGTGTTTTCGTTCAACATCTATCGCCTGGGGATTGAGACCAAAGAATGGGCCGTCCTCGATCCGTGGGACAAGCCGGTGATCATTGGCGAATTTCATTTCGGAGCGGTTGATCGCGGGGCCTTCGACATCGGTTTGATTGGCGTGGCCGACCAACAGGGACGGGCCAAGGCGTATCAAAATTACCTCAAGAGCGTGCTGACCCATCCAAAATTCATCGGTGCTCATTGGTTTCAATACACCGACCAACCGACCTCCGGACGTGCCGGTGATGGAGAGAATGGCAACGTGGGCTTTGTTTCCATCACCGATACCCCATACCCGGAGCTGATCGAAGCGGCCCGGGAAATTCACGCAAAAATGTATCCCCTTCGTTTCGAAAAATGAAAATCCTTCCATCCCTAACACGCGGCACCAATATTTCCCACTGGCTCAGCCAAAGCAACCGACGCGGGGCCGAGCGACGCGCGTGGTTTACCAGGGACGATATATCCCGTATCGCGGACTTTGGTTTCGACCACATCCGTCTTCCCATCGACGAGGAGCAAATGTGGGCGGAAAACGGCGCTCAGGAACCTGAGGCTTTCGACCTGATGGACGCGGCCATCGATTGGGCGGAGCAGGCCGGACTCGCCGTCGTGGTGGACCTTCACGTCCTTCGTTCCCATTCTTTCGGCCAGGCCGATGAACCCTCCCTCTTTGCCAATCCCGCGGAAGAGAGCAAGTTGGCGGACCTTTGGCTGCAGCTCTCGGATCGGATGCACGGCCGCGCGTTGGATCGCGTTGGGTACGAGTTAATGAACGAGGCGGTGGCGAAAAACCCGGAAGACTGGAACCGGGTGGCGCTCCGCGCCCACCGCGCCGTGCGGGAGAGGGAACCGGGCCGGACGATTGTGCTGGGTTCCAATGAATGGAACTCCGTCTTCACCTTTGACCGGCTTCGGGTGCCGGACGACGCGCATACGGTGCTGACTTTTCACTATTATCATCCAATGTTTGTTACCCATCATCGCGCTGGCTGGAGTCTGGAGGGACGGATGTACGACGGCCCGATTCAATATCCGGGTGCCCCCATCGCCCCGGAGAATCTGCACCGCGTCATCCAACCCGAAGCCGACCGTCTCCGCGCGTTAAATCTCGCGGAGCTCAATCGACCTTATGACCGCGACGTCATGCTCGCCGACTTAGTCCAACCTCTGGCCGTTTCTGCAAGGACGGGGAGGCCCCTCTACTGCGGAGAATTCGGCGTGATCGACAAAGTTGACCTGCCCACGCGCTCTGCGTGGTACCGGGACATCATTTCCGCCTTCGAGGAACAGGACATCGGCTGGGCCAACTGGGACTACAAGGGCCAGTTTGGCATCGTCACGGCGGAGGGAAATAGCACCGGCATAGCCGAGGTGATGCTTGGTTTAGACAGAGGTCTGAACGTTTAGCCTGCGGAAGACTTTCGGACTCGCGCCGAAGCGCCTGGTGAATTCGCGGCTGAGGTGAAACGGGTTCGCGAAACCGGTGTGCGCCGCGATTTCTTTCAGAGGGGCATCGCCGGAAACGAGCAGGGCGGCAGCCGCTTCGAGACGCAGTCGTTTGAGATAGGATTGTGGGGAGCATCCGAGGCGCTTCTGGAAGAACGCAAAAAGCCTGGAGACGGACATTCCGGCCAGGCGGGCCATGTCCGCGACGGTGATATCGTCAGTCAAATTGGCGCGCAAATTCGACAGCATGGGCTGGAGGAGTTCGCCCGCGGCCAGCAGTTCGGCCGCACCCGGCCGGAGTCGGGAGATTTCACAGAGGAACCGCACGGTCTGCCACGCCTTTTCCTGGCGCGAAGCGGCGTCGCCCAGAGAGTGAGGAGGGATCTGGAGAGCGTCGAAGATCTCGTTCAGAGATCGTGCCGCCGCCCCTGCGACCTGCCGGGGAAGGGTCAGGAGGTCCGCAAGATCGATGGAGTGAAACACGGTGCAGGAAAGATGGATCCAGCGGGCGTGAAAACGGCCCCGCCGGTCGCCATGATGGGTGATGCATAGCGGAGTGTTGGGAGGAGCCAAAAAAGCTCCGGGCGCTTTCACTCGGACAGAGCGGCGGGAAAAGGCGGTTTCGTATTCACCGTGAATCGACTGAGCCAAGATGATGTAGGGGACGGTCTTCTCGTGCACCCAACCCGGAGTGAAAAGTTTGCTTCCTCCCGATTGGAAGAACGTGATCCGCAAAACTTCGGGAGCGATGGGGGGCAGTGCCATACTGGGGAGTTCTGGATATGTTTAGTATTGGAGGAGATAAAGCAAGCAGCGTGCTTTCTGATGAACCTTCAATAGACTCAGAGATATGCGACTTTGCGGTCCCATTTTTGCTTCAGCTCCTGACCCGGCTTCCTGGGTGGCGGCGGTGAAAAACGCTGGCTACGCGGCGGCAAATCTTCCGTTGGAAATGACGGCGGATGAACAAACCGTTCAGGCCTATCTTGAGGCGGCCCAGGCCGCCAATATCGTCGTGGCCGAGGTCGGAGCGTGGTCGAATCCCATCGATCCCGACCCGGAGAGGGCGAAGAACGCCATCGAACATTGTCAGCGAAGTCTGGCGTGGGCGGAAAAGACCGGTGCCCGCTGCTGTGTGAACATCGCGGGGTCGCGCAACCCACAAAAATGGGACGGTCCCCATCCGGATAATTTCACAGAGGACACATTTGACCTTATCGTACAGACCACCCGAGCGATTATCGATGCAGTGAACCCCCGGCGCAGTTTCTACACCCTCGAAACCATGCCGTGGATCTTTCCCTCCTCACCGGAAGAATATCTGGCGTTGATCAAGGCCATCGATCGTGAGGGATTCGGGGTGCATCTGGACCCAGTAAACATGATCAACTGCCCCGCACGGGCCTATCGCTCGGGGGAATTTATTCGCGATTGTTTCGCCAAGCTCGGTCCCTACATCCGGAGCTGTCACGCGAAGGATATCATCCTGCGGGAAAATCTGACCGTGCATCTCGACGAATGTCGGCCGGGACTGGGCACGCTCGACTATCGCGTTTTTCTCGATGAGCTGGCGATGCTCGACCCTGACATTCCGCTGGGATTGGAACATCTCGAGACCGAGGCGGAATACACCGCAGCGGCAAACTACATCCGGGGAATGATGAAATGAAGCGCATCGCTTTTATCGCGCATAAGATGGCCGTAGTGATCGACTCGCCGGACTTTGACGGCCCCCTGAAGCCGGATGAGCTTCGAGGGCGTACGCTCGTCTCGCTGGTAAGCCCCGGCACGGAATTAAACTCGGGGTATCTCGGCTCCGATTTTCCCAATCATCCCGGTTACGCCAGCGTTTTTCAAATCGAAGAAGCCGGTTCAGAGGTTCTCGACCTTAGGATCGGCGACATCGTGTTTGGCTCTGGAAACCACACCGCGCGCCAACAGGCAAGCAAGGGAACGGTGATCAAGCTTCCGACGGAATTGCCGCCGGAGGTCGCCGTTTTCGCCCGTCTGGCAGGCGTCAGCATGAGTTCCCTCAACGCCACAGTCGTGCGACCGCCCGCCACAGTGTTGATCACAGGACTGGGGCCGGTGGGGATTCTGGCGGGTCAGATATTTGCGTTGGCTGGCTATGAGGTGATTGCGGCGGATCCCAGTGCTTCCCGGCGGCAGACGGCACGGGCCGTGGGACTGCGGGACGTGCGCGGCGAGGTGGATGGGGAAACACTAAGGGATCGCGTTCACCTCCAGGTGGAATGCAGTGGTCACGAGCAGGCCGTGTTGGATGGATGCCGGTGCGTCCGCCAAGGCGGGGAGATCTTTCTGGTTGGTGTTCCCTGGCGGCGCAAAACGGAGACCTTTTTGTTTGAATTGCTGCGTGAAATTTTTCACCGTTACGTGTCCGTGCGTAGCGGTTGGGAATGGCAGATCCCGCTGCAACCGCGGGATTTTGCCATGAATTCCATCATGGAAAATCTTAGCGCCGCCCTGGGCTGGCTGGTGGAGGGCCGATTGAAAGTGGCGGGCTTGGCCGGTCTCTACGCTCCCGAGCAGGCCCAGGAAGTTTATTCCCGTCTGCTGGATCAAAGCCTGCCGACACCGACCGCGGTCTTTGATTGGAGATAGTTCCGCCGCTACCTGGAGGCCTTCTCCAGCAGAGCTTGCACATTTTTCCAAGTGACTTCCGTGCTGCCGAACTTGTTGGGATGAGAGCCGTCGGGGACGAGGGTCTGATAGCGGGGAAAATCGGTCTCCTTGATGGCCACCCAGTCGGGGTAGTTGTCCACCAGGGGGAGGTTTTGCGCCTTGGCGACGGCGCGGTAGTTGTCGTTGAAAGCTTCCAGCGCCGGGCGATTCGTCGCGCTGTCCTGCATGCCCTTGCCTTCCGGGGGATCCCAGGGGGCATTCATCGTTTGTAAAACGATGGCGGTGGCCGGGTCCTTAGTCTGGATTTTTTCCAGGATGGTTTCCAAATTCTTTCGGCAATGTTCCGGTGTGAGTTGAAAACGCAGATGCGCGTCGTTATACGAAAACTCCACAAAGACCAGGTTGGGCGCGTGGGCGAGAACCTTGCTTTCCACCTGAGCGGCACCCCAGTCCGAGTGCTGGCCGGGCCCGCCGCTGTTGATGATCGTGACCTGACCGGGAAATTTTCCGTCGAACCACTGCTGCATCAGCGGGACCCAGGCGCCGGCTGCGGTGAGGCTGGTGCCGTAAGTGACGACGGTTTGTTTTTCGCCGGCTTTGAGCTTCTGGAAAAATCCCGCGAGGGAATCCGGGGATTCGGCCCGGGCGAGGGAGACGGCGGTTAGCATCAAGGCAGGGAGGAGAAATTTCATGGGGATGCACGGAAGTGTTCCCACTCGCGTGCCGCTGCGCAAGCCAGCAACAGGGGCGCTTGCTAATTGGAAACCTCAGCAGGAAGATCACGCAGGGTGAGAGTGCTGGGTTTTGGGGTTGGCGTAGGCAGAGCGGCGATGGCGGGAGCGGTGGCGGAAGGGCTGCGGTAGTCCGAGACAATACGGGGGGCGATTTTGTTTTCCGCAAGTCTGCGGTATTCGAGGATACCGGTGGCGATCGCCCGGGCGTAGGTGTTGCGCCAATCCGTGTTCGCCACCAAGCGGGCGTCGTTCGGGCTGGAAAGAAATCCGCCTTCCACCAGGACAGACGGCATTTTCGTCAGGCGCAGAACAGCAAACCGCGCCCGCTTCACGCCGCGGTCGGTCATCCTGAGGGATCCATGCAGGGAGTGGTAAATGGCATTGGCCAGGGAAAAGCTCGGGACTTCAAATTGGTTGCCGTATTCCTGCACCATGTCACGGACGAGCAGGTCATCGTATTCGGTGGAAGGTGATCCGCGCGGAGTGACGCAGAAAATTTCCAGCCCCTCGGCAGCGCGGTTGGCCGAGGCATTAAAGTGGAGACTGACAAAGATGGCATTCTGCCGGGCGTTGGCGAGTGCGGCCCGTTCGTGAAGATCCACGAAGGCGTCGCTGTTGCGGGTCATCATCACGCGCACTCCGGCCTTCTGGAGTTCATTCCGTACGCGGCGGGCGACATCGAGGTTGAAGTTTTTTTCCCCGGCGTATGTGCTCATCGCCCCCATGTCGTGACCGCCATGGCCGGGATCCAGGATCACGGTGGTGAAGGGTTTAATGTCCGGCACACGTTCCGGACGGAAAGCGGGCTCAATCGTTTTGCCCAGGTCCATTCGCGAAATCCACCAGTCGCCATTCCGCTCAACGACCGGAAAAGAAAGCACGTGTTTGATGCCATTGACCTCGAACTCACGACTGTCCCGCGTGGCCCTCAGGCTGCGACGTCCCCGGTTCAGATAGACCGAGTTGCCAGACGGTACAAAATCCACCGGCAGTTCATAAAACTCCGCGACTTTCCTCAGGCTCGAATAATCGCGCCCTTCGATCCGCTCCACTCCCCAGTCAAAGGCAATGGCCTGCGTCGTCACGACCCAGAGCGCAAATGCCATCCCAAGGAGGAACTTTCCCATGGCGCGTACCTTTCCACAGGTTGCGCGAGGAGGCAAGGGTGGGGACGCGGGGCAACTCCGAACTCCGATCTTAGAATGTCACGCCCATCTGCGCCCCGAGAACGAGAGCGTTTGGGATGTTGCCGGTTCCGCCGGGGTTGATCACCCACTGGATGTCGGGTTGGACAAAGGCGAATTTGTTGATCTGGATTTTGTAGTTTGCTTCAAAGACCAGTTCGTACTCGGGATAGCCGCCGCCGGAATCCGAGACGCTCCTCGCGTAGTTGCTGCTGAATTTGCCATACACCACGCCAAGCCCGGTGTAGTCATCGTCACGCGTCGGGATGAGGCCTTTGTAAACCAGGCCGCCGTTCACTTGGAAGGGGACCTTGGCGATGTTTTGCTGTGGTGACAGAACGAACGCGGTCCACGCCGTCAGGCCCTGGTCGCTGCCGGGCACCTCCTGGAAAACCATCTGGTCGGCATGCCAGTAGAAGCCGTACGAATTGCTGGCGCGCTCGGTCGTGCCAAACTGCGGAAAATCCCAAGGCGAATAATACAAACCGAACCAATAGTGGCCGGGGTAGCCTTTCATTTCAGCTTTGGCCACGGTTTTTTTGGAGGACTTCCCGTCGACAATCGTCTTGCCGTCGTTGGTCGCATTCGCTTCCACGGGTCGCTTGAAGAGCTCCGGCGTCCATCCCAGCTGCATGATAAACTGCACGCCATCATCACCGCGCATGCTCCAGTCGAGACCATGATAATTACGCACAAAGATGCGGTCGGAGACCTGATAGACACCGAGCATGCCATTAAACTCCGGCGTGGGATCCACCCGCAGCCGGGCCCCCCAGACCGCCCAGGGATAGGCGGAGAACTGCGTGTTGACCGGCAGGGCCTGCGGGTTGCCGTCGATGCCGTTGTTCATGTAAAGCCAGTAGATCGGCGACGAGGCAAAGTCGTCACCGGTGGCAAAACGGCCAAACTTCAAGCTCACTTTGTCATCCAGAAACTTCTGATCGAAAGCCAGCGCGTAGAACATCACCGCCGACCCCCCAAAGACCTGCTGGACGGTGAATTGGTTGAGGAGATATTCCTGCGATAGGCTGGTGCCATCCCGGTTGAGGCCGCTGACGGTGAGGGTCATGCCGGGCCAGTTGATGAGCTTTTCAAAGTTGAGCTCCACACCGAAGCCGAAGTTGTCGGCATAGGCAAAACCCTGACCAGCTCCCCCCACCGGGTTTCCGGCGATGTTGTTGGTGTAGTTGGCCGAGATTTCGACACCGCTGTCATCAAGCATGTTGCGGATGCCCCACCAATCTCCGGTCAGGGCTTCTCCCTTCCACCACTCCCTCGATCCGATATAGTTCGACGGATAGGGATCGTAGTAGTCCCAGAAGCGGGACTTGCCGCTGGTGTCGTTAATATGATCGTCGGCGGTTTGCGCCAAAAGGACGGGGGCAAAGGCGAGGAAAAGGGCCGCGCCGGGAAGCAGGATTTTTTTCATGGGGGTTAGCAAGCCTGAGGGCGTTTAATCAGAAAACGGGCCGCTTGGCAATTTCCCCGTCAGGGATGTTTCCAGGCCTTTTCGGAACGGCCGAACGACTCCCCGGCTGCCCGCGCACGCTTGACGTGGCGGGACGCCCGTGCCAAGGACATGCCGGTGATGAAACAGCTATTCTCCGTCTCCGCGGGACTTCTCGCGTGGGCACAGGGAGGTTTCGCCCAGGGCGCTCCGCCGCCGGGCGCCATGCCGGTGAAAGTTTCGGAACAATCCACTGGCAAAACGCATCGCGATATCCCCTACGCCCGGATTCCCGGGGTGGCGTCTAATCTCCTCAGCCTCGACATATACACGCCTGCGGGCCCGGCCAAGCCGGACGGTTGGCCGGTAGTGATGATGGTGCATGGCGGAGGCTGGCGTGCGGGCGACAAGGCAAACGACGGGGTGGGGCGAAAAAAGGCGGCGTTTTTTACGGCGCAGGGTTTTGTTTATGTGGCGGTGAACTACCGGCTCTCCCCGGCGGTGAAGCATCCGGTCCACGCCGGGGATGTGGCCTGCGCAACGGCCTGGGTGCTGGATCACATCCGGAATTATGGCGGCGATCCTGCGCGGCTGAGCCTGATGGGCCATTCCGCCGGCGCGCACCTCGCGGCCTTGATCACGACGGACGAAAGCCACCTTGGGAAATTTGGCAAATCCCCGGCGCTGATCAACAGCGTCATCCTGCTCGACACCGCTGGCTATGACATTCCGCGCCATATGGGAACGAGTTCGGAGGGGCTGATCAAAAATGTGATTTTTCGAAACGCCTTCGGTGGGAATCCCAAGGTCTGGGCCGAGGCGTCTCCCATCAATCATGTCCAAGAGGGTAAAGCCCGGCCGAGGTTTCTTGTGTTTTATACGGACCGAAAAACTTCCGGACCAATTTCTCGGGATTTTGTCGCCGCCCTGCGGAAAGCCGGAACCCCCGCCGCCGCGGTGCTGACGAAAGGAAAAACCCACACCACGCTCAATCTGAACATTGGACAGCCGGACGACGGGCCCAGCAAACTCCTGCTGGAATTTCTCCACGGCAAGACATCCTTTCCCGACTCGATTTGAACGCGGACGAAATGGGAACCGCAGAATTTCGCCCGTTGCAACCGGGGGAAATTCATCTCTGGCGGTGTCCGCTCAATGAGACGGACCCGGCGGATTTTCACACCTATCTTTCCCCGGATGAACGGGCCCGCATGGACCGGTTCAAGATGCCGGTTCTCCGCACCCGGTACGCCATTGCGCGCGGTGCCCTGCGGGTGCTGGCGGGACGGTATCTCAACGAGGAACCGCGGGCCCTGACGTTCACGTATGGGGTGCATGGCAAACCTGCCCTGGAAAACCGGCCGCTGCATTTTAATCTCTCGCACTCGGGAGATTTGATGGCCGTAGCATTTACGCTCGACGGGCCGCTGGGTCTGGACATCGAACACATCTCCCCACGGCTCCATGCGCGGGATATTGCCGGGCGGTATTTCAGCGAGCGCGAACGTGGAGAGATCGAAGCGGATGATGAGGCCGCCTATTTGCGCGGGTTCTTTCGTCTGTGGACGGCGAAAGAGGCTCTGATGAAAGTCACTGCCCTGGGTTTTGCCTTGGAGCTTTCCAAGATCGACGTCGGCCTCGACCCGTTACGGGTCGTTTCGCTCGACTGGGATGGGCCGAAAGACTGGACCTTGCACCAGGTGGATCCCGCCGAGGATTTCGCCGGCACCCTGGCGGCGCGGCCGGGAGGGTGCGTGGAGTGGTTTTCGTTTGGATAAGAAAACAAAAAAGGCGGCTCAATGGGCCGCCTTTTCTGTTTTTTGGTGGGGAAAGGGTTGTGCTACCAGCGGAAGTGGGCGAACGCACGGTTGGCCTGGGCCATCTTGTGCATATCGTCGCGCTTTTTGATGGCGTTGCCTTGACCGGCGGCGGCGTCTTTCAGCTCGTAAGCGAGGGCTTTGTCCATCGGGACACCCTTGCGGTTGCCGGCGAAGGTGACGAGCCAGCGCATCGCGAGAGCGATCTGGCGGTCGGAAGGAACTTCCATCGGCACCTGGTAGGTGGCTCCACCCACGCGGCGGGATTTGACTTCCAGGCGGGGTTTGACGTTTTCGATGGCCTTGTTGAGAGTCTCGAGAGGATCGACGGTGTCGGTGCCTTCGCGGGATTTGTCAATCGCGGTGTAAACGATGCGCTCGGCGATGCTTTTTTTGCCGGCGAGCATGACGGCGCTGATGAGGCGGGCCACGACGGGGCTCGCATAGCGGGCGTCCTTCTTGACTTCTTTATGAATGGTGCGGCGGCGACGGGACATAGGACGATGAGATCAGTTATTTCTTTTTCTTGCCCTTGGCACCCTTGGCGTCTTCCTGGCCGGGTTTGGGGCGTTTGGCACCGTATTTGGAACGGCTGCGGCGGCGTCCGTCAACCCCGAGGCTGTCGAGGGTGCCACGAACGATGTGGTAGCGAACACCGGGAAGATCCTTCACACGGCCCCCGCGAACGAGGACGATGGAGTGTTCCTGAAGATTGTGCCCTTCACCGGGGATGTAAGCGATGACTTCCTGCCCATTGGTGAGGCGGACCTTGGCGACTTTGCGCAGGGCCGAGTTGGGTTTCTTGGGGGTGCGGGTCATGACCTGCACACAGACTCCGCGGCGTTGCGGGCATTTCACGAGCGCCGGTGATTTGGATTTCACCGTCACTTTGCTGCGTCCCTTGCGGACCAGTTGGTTGATTGTAGGCATTGGTTGTGCGAGTAGGCTGTCCCCGAGTCATTCAGAGGACAAAAAAAGCACGCCAAGGTGCTCGGTCTTTGCCCCGACTTTGTGCGGGAGGCGAGACGTTACTCAGGAATTCCGCGGAGGCAAGCGAAATTTTCAGTCGATTGCAGACCCGCTTCACTCACCACGTAATCGACCCGCGCATCATGGGCCTCCCGCGGAATCTCCGGCAGGATCTGACAGGCAAAACAAACCCCACAGAGAATCGGACGCGGCTGGCCCAGCGATGTGATAAAGCGGTCGTAATATCCGCCTCCCCGCCCCAGCCGGAAGCCGTGGTTGTCAAAAGCCAGACCGGGCACAAGCACCAGACCGGCAGACGGCGCGGATTCCGTGCCGGCGGGCTCGAGAATCCCATGCGGTCCCCGGCAAAACTCCCGACCGGTGACAAAAATCAGCCCGGTGGCCGCCACGCGGGGAAAGGCCAGCGTTTTGCCGAGTGGCCAGGCCTCGCCCTGCCAGTCGGGTTCCGAGCGCAGGGGGGAATATCCGTAAATGATCGGCGTGGCTTGCCAGACCGCCCAGTTCTGCAAAAGAGCATGGATCCTTGCGGACGCTGCGGCTTTACCGGGCAACGTGTGCAGGGCTGCTTTCATTTGTGTGCGCAGGGTTTGCTTTTCCTGATGAATCATCCGAACATCCTCACTTCAGCTATGGTGCGCCGTTTGTTGCAAAAAAGGAAGAGCGCGAAACCCCACAATCACGTGGACATGAAGCTGGGCGACGGCTGGCATAAACGCAATTTTCTCGCCGAGGTCGTGATCCCCTCGCTCTTCACCAAACGGCACGGCAGCCGCCTCAAGCCGGTTTTTCCCGCACTCGCCGAAGGCCAGGTCTGCATCACGTGGATCGGGCACGCCTCCTTCCTCATCCAGACGCCTGAGCAGAGTGTGCTCATCGATCCCAATTGGGCGAAGTGGCTGAAGGTGATCAAACGCATCAAACATCCCGGCATCGAACTTCACGATCTCCCCGCCATCGACCTCGTGCTGGTGACGCACGCGCATTTTGACCACCTCGACCGGAAAACGCTGCGGGCCGTGGCCCGTGACCAGCCCATAGCCGTGCCCCAAAACGTCGGCAATCTGGTGCACGATCTGGGATTCGACCGCGTGCACGAAATGAACCATTGGGACACCTTCCAACTCGGCTCGCTCAAGGTGACGCTCACGCCGGCCCGACACTGGGGGGCGCGCGTTCTGCACGACAGCCACCGGGGGTTTGGCGGTTTCCTGATCGAATATGCGGGCCGGACAATCTTCCATTGTGGAGACACCGCGTATTTCGACGGCTTCAAAGAAATCGGAGAACGCGCGAACGTGGAAATCGCCCTCCTGCCCATCGGGGCCTACGAGGCTCCGACCAAGCGCGATGTCCACATGAACCCCGAGCAGGCCCTGCAGGCCTTCCAGGAGCTGCAGGCAACCACCATGATCCCGATGCACTTCGGGACCTTCCGGCTCAGCTACGAACCCCTGCACGAACCCCCTCAGCGCCTCCTGGAAAAAGCGCTCGCCCTCAACCTGCTCGACAAAGTCCACCTGCTCAACGAAGGCGAACCGGCGGTGTTTTGAGGCCGTTCCGCTGGGACGGTATTACATATTTCCCGGGCGTTCCGCCGCAGGAATCGACTCGTAGATCGCCTTCGACAGGACGGAAAACGCGGTCGAGCCAAAGTCCTTGTCGTCCATGTAGCGGGTCACGATTTTGTCGTTGTCGTCCATGCGGGCGATCATCAGGTCTTCAATCAATTGCCGCAGGCCGAGCTGGAATTTGTCGAAGGGATTGGCCTGCCGGAGCTTGATGACCTGCTCGTCGTTCACTGCCTTCTCGCGGATCTGCTCGAAGAAAAAGCGATCCTCCTCTGAGAAGCTGGTTCCGAATCGGTCGTTGAGCACCTTGATGATTTCGGAGAGTGGAGCCTTTTCCTCTTTGGCTCGCCCGGTGCCCACGTCGGTTGGACTCTTGACGCCTTCGGGATCTCCCTCGCGCAGGGTTATCTCTCCCGCATAGATCCGTTGAAGTCGGTAATAATGAAGCCCGACTTCGTCACCGATTTTGACCTGTTCCATGTCCCGGTCCAGGGGCAAATGCGGCAGGAGGAATCGCCCGTAGCTGTAAAGCATCTCCAGCGCGGGATCCGCGTAGGGCATGATCTGGCTCATGAAGGCGTAGAGGTTGACGAATCCCGACAGTTTATCGCGAAATGCGCTTCGGGCGGCATCATCTTCGAGAGCCTTGAAACGGTCTACGGCCGGCTGGAGATGGAGTTGCATGCCGGCGTGATCCTGGGCAGTCTGGCGTGACAACGGTTTGTAGAAAACCCGGCTGAATGCCTCGACCTCGCTCCAGAAATACACCTGGGCCGCATCGAGTTCGTGTTTGATCTCCTCCAACCGCTGCGGGTCGGAACCTTCCTGTAGGCTCGTGGCATCGTAGTAGGGCTTAAACGCCTTGTAGATGTCCTCCGCCTCGTTCACAAAATCGAGGACGAACGGATTTTCTTTGCCAGGGATCTTGCGATTCAGCCGGGAGAGAGTCTGCACCGCCTGCACGCCATCTAACCGCTTGTCCACATACATGGCGCAAAGCAGAGGCTGGTCGAACCCGGTCTGATATTTGTTGGCCACCAGCAACACCTGATAATCCGGCGAGGCGAAACGCTCGGGGAGTTGCTTTTCGCTGATGGCCTTGCCACTCACACAATCCGCGTTCATGCTGGGTTCGGTGTAATCGAGTCCGGTGTCGGGATCTTTGACGGTTCCACTGAAGGCGACCAATGGCCGAATGTCGGTGATCTGGTTTTCCACGAGGTAGCGCTCGAAGGCCTTCATGTAGCGCACCGCATGCAGGCGGGACGAGGTGACAACCATCGCCTTGGCCCGGCCGCCAAGGTGTCCCTGCACCTTTTGGCGGAAATGCTCCACCATCACCTCCGTCTTCTGTTCGATGTTGTGCGGGTGCAGGCTCATGAACTTGGCCAGCGCGCGAGCGGCTTTCTTTTTCGGCAGGTCCGGGTCGTCTTCGATGGCCTTCACCAGACGGTAGTACGTCGCGTAGGTGGTGTAGTTTTTCACCACATCGAGGATGAAACCCTCCTCAATGGCCTGCCGCATCGAATAGAGGTGAAATGCCTCGGGCATCCCGCTCGCCCCCTTCTTGCCGAAAAGCTCCAGTGTCTTGCCTTTGGGGGTGGCGGTGAAGGCGAAGAAGCTCAAATTTGGCTGCCGCCCGCGGGATGACATCACCTGATTAAGACGATCTTCCCAATCCGGCTCCTCCTCTGGACCGCCAGAGTTCTCTGCCTTGGCCGTAGCGCCGAGGATCGCCTTCAGTTCCCGCGCAGTCTCGCCGCTCTGGCTGGAATGGGCCTCATCTACGATAACTGCGTAGCGGCGCTTTGCGATTTCCGCCTCCCATTTGGCGGCATCGATCTTCTGTTCATCGGTCGCTTCCTCCTGGCTTTCCGCACCGGCGGCATGGAGCAGCCCGCGCAGCACGAAGGGAAATTTCTGGAGCGTGGTGATGACGATTTTTGTTCCGTCGATCAGGGCGGCTGCCAATTGCTTGGAATCCTGATCGATCGCCTTCACCACACCTTGGGCGTGCTCAATCTGGTAAATGGCATCCTGCAATTGCCGGTCGAGAACCTGCCGGTCCGTGATGACGACGACGCAGTCGAAGACTTTCGTGTCGGTGCTGTCGTGAAGGCTGGCCAATCGGTGGGAAAGCCATGAAATGCTGTTGGTTTTTCCGCTGCCGGCGGAATGCTGAATGAGGTAATTTTGTCCCGGACCGGACCCGCCTGCGGTGACCACCAGCTTGCGGACAGAGTCGAGCTGGTGAAAGCGCGGGAAAACCATCGTTTCCTTGGTCACCATGCGGAAGCCGCCCCGGCCGTCGTCCACCTTCTCCTCCTTCTTTTCGAGGAACAGGAAGTGCCCGAGAATATCGAGAAAACTGTCGAATCGCAGGACTTCCTCCCAGAAATAGCCGGTCCGGTAACCCGAACCGTGCATGGGGTTGCCAGACCCGCAAATGATCTGGCCAGGATGACTGCCTCGATTGAAGGGGAGAAAATGAGTCTTTTCCGCAGCCAGCCGGGTGGTCATGTGGACTTCCTCCGAATCGGCGGCGAAATGCACCAACGCCCTTTTCTTGAAATCGAAGAGCGGAGCCCGGGGATCACGATCCTCTCGGTATTGACGGACGGCGTGCCGCCAATTCTGCCCTGTCCCCGGGTTTTTCAATTCGATGGTCGCCACCGGTAGACCGTTCACCGCCAGGACCATGTCCAGTGTCCGGTTGTCGGAGGGATGGCAGGGCACTTGCCGCGTCACCGTGAGTCGGTTTTTACCGACTTGCTCTACGACCTCGTAGTTCGCTCCGTGGGCTGGCTTGAAATAGGCGAGGCGGAAGGTCTTGCCGTAGAATTTGAACCCGTGCCGCAGGACGTGAAGGGAACCCTTGGCGTCAAGTTCCTTGACCAATGTTGTCAACATCAGGGGTTCCAGTCCCGCTCCATGGAGCTCCCGCATCTCCGTCCAGAGCTTTGGCTGGGTATCCGCGATAAACGCAAAAACCTGAGCCGGGAATAATGCCCGCGCCTTGTCCCATTCCGCATTGCTCCCAGATTTCCAGCCGCCGTTGGTCAGCAGGATTTCCTCAACGTAAGTTTCGAAGGCTCGTTCGTTGGTTTGGGACATAGAATCAAATGGCCATCAAATAAGCCGGAGCAAGGTTAGAATGTATAACCTGGTGATAATCAGCATCTCACGCTGACCATTCGAGAGCGATCAGCCTCCGTAAGAGGCTTCCAATCAAATAACCATCAAATAAGAACTCCATCCCAATCACGCCGGTTCGTGCTCGTTCAAATAAAGCGTGCGAAGTTCCCGACCAGTGCCCTCGATCTCTTCGATCTCCTCGACGCAGGAGAACCTATAGCTTCCGCCAATCTTGAGGCCCTCCAAACTTGGCCCACCTTCCTTGACCTTCCCGGAAAACAACCCGTCCGCCGTGAGGAGCCCCCATGACCCAGTGCTTCGATTGGCCTTCTCGAATGCCCCGACAATGGTGACCGATTCGCCGCCGAGATTCGACACGCCTGAAAGCACGTCCACCAGCGGACCCGCCTCCGCCTCTGTCACGGCACGGTTGTTTGATTTGGCAAAGGCGGGTTCAGCCCAAGAATAGCTCAGTCCCGTCTTGTGCTGAACGAGGAATCGGAGCAAGCGCAGATACGCTCCTGCCAAATGCCCGCGATGCGCCTTCACCGTGGCCAGAGCCTTTTCGGGATCGGACGCATTCTCAAACAACACATCCACCCGCTGCAACGCCCGGGCAAGCTCACTCTGGCCGAGCATGTCTGGCGTCTTGGCTGCTTCGAGCACGACGCGGAACGAACCTGCCGCCGCCGGAATCACAACATCCATCAAATAGGCGTCCGTCCTGTCAATGGAGCGCCGATTATCGGGCTTGAGTTCGCGCAATGCCGCGCCGTAGGCATGTTTGATCATCGTCTGCATGTGCCCGAGCAATCCAATGAGCGTGCCCACTCGGATGCGATGTTCCTCCGCTGCTTCCGGGGGGTCGGCGGCAATTTCCAGGACGAGATTGTTCCGCTCCCGCGCTTCCCTGAGTGCGAGTTCCTCGGCAGGTCGGTCGTGCAATAGAAAACCCGTATCCGGCAGCAGGGTACTTTCCCTCAGCGGCGTCCGCTGGGGCGTAAGGGCCAAAGGGTGATCGAGACCAGCAGCCGCCGTCGCGAGATACCAATCCTCCTCACCGGCCTCGACCAACAAGGCCCTGAGATCCAGCGTGCCGGAACGAAATTGGCGCAATCTCTCCGGGGCCACGCCCGCCACGAGATAGGAATCCTGATCGCTCTGGGGCTCCACCAAGACGCCGAGGTAATGACCGCCAATGGCATCGCGAGCTTCAAAGACCTGCGGGCCGTCGTAGTAGAACAGCGTGGTGGTGTGGCGGATCGTCTTCATGCGTCCTCCATTCCAACATGCGCCAGAATGTCGAAATCTGCCAACGGCCACCATGTGTGGTGCGACGGGCGGCCCGTCTGCTGGATGCGGCCTGCACCCGGTTCCAGCCGCAACCGACAAATCAATCTTCCGCGCAAGGTCGGCAATTTTAACGCCCGTTCGGAATCCCGCCGGTCGGCAAAGACCGACAAACCGCGTGCTTGGCATTCAGTCACTTGGAACACTGCATCCGGCTTTTCTGCCCGCTGAGACCGGAAGTCATCGAATCTGGGAGGGTTGTTCCGCACCAATCGAAAAACCTCCCTGCTCTCCGCAATTTCCTCCGCCTCCTCGGGAGGACATCCTTCGGGCAATGGCTCTCGGTAGCTCATGGAAGGATTCAGTCTACTTCATTGCCCTGACAGGTGGCAACCCTCCTGCGTACATCAATCTTGCCGGTGACGGCGGCGGTGATGAGGGCGGTGCGGTATTCCTGCAACCGCTCCACCGCCTCCTCCACCTTCCCCACCAGCGCGTCCAGCTTCGCCGTCTCCTCGTCCAGATACGCGGCGATGGCGGCTTGTTCGGGGAGGGGTGGGACGGGGATTCGGAGTTCGGAAATAGTTTTTAGCCCCAGGGTTTGTTGCGTTCCAAATGTCCAATACAGTTGATATGCGTCCAGTAGATTCCGTGAACGCAAGACGTGAAGTAAGAGCCGCGGCTCCATTTTTGATTTTAGCCGAATTGCGGCTAGAGGAACCCAAACATTGAAATCCGCATCCGTTTCAACAATTGCAGCTGTGCCAGTTGTTGCCCCCAATTTTATGAGCAGGACATCCCTACGTCTTGGTTTGTATCGCTTCGAATAACGTTTGTGATCTTCTTCAGATATGTAGCCCCAAATCTTCTCAAAATTGATCGATCCTTTGGCTAAAGATTCAGCGGAGACAAAGGGTATGCCGCTGTCCTGCTTCAGCGGAGTCTCGTGAGGGCCATCGATGATTGGACTCGAAACCAAGTGTTTCAAAGCTACCGCCTCCCAATGCTTTGGAATGTCTCCCAAAGAAGCGACGCCGGAGGGTTTGATGGGCGGGTCCTCGGGAAGACCGGCGGCGCGGGCGGCGGCGCGCGGCAGGCCGCGGGTGACGGTGCGGGAGATGAGCGCGGTGCGCTTCTCCTTGAGCCGCTCGATCAGTTCCCGCTTCTTCGCCACCAAGAGGTCGATGCGCCCGGTCTCGTGCTCCAGAAAGGTGGCGATGGCGCGTTGTTCGGGAAGAAGTGGGATATACAACCGAGATGTCTTCACCGCTTCGAAACTCAGGCTTTCGACAGTGGCTCCTTGTTGCCGCCACAGAGGAAGCAGTTGCTTCTGGTTCCCGTGAATCAAG
>JBGSVZ010000103.1:0-26991 GCA_041752695.1 Terrimicrobiaceae bacterium | reverse complement strand
GCCCGCAACGGCGGCGGGGCGGAGGCCTTGGCCGGCGGCGGCTACCGAGACAGCACCCGCATTGCGGCGGGACCCCCGGCGATGTGGAGCGAGATTTTTTTGGAAAACAAAGCCGGTCTGCTCGCCAGCCTGGAGGATTTTTCGGCCACGCTGGACGATTTGAAGACAATCCTTCTTTCCAACGACGCCCCGGCCTTGGAAACTTTTCTCTCCCGCGCCAAAAGTGTGCGGGACACCCTGCCATGAAATCGGAAACCCTGCGCGTCAAACGAGCCTCGCCGCTGGAAACGGAAATCACCGTTCCCGGCGACAAGAGCATCTCGCATCGCGCCATCATGTTTGCCGCGCTCTCCAACGGCGTGTGCAAAATCACCAACTTCCTCGAAGGCGAAGACTGCCTCAGCACCGCCCAGGCCTTCCGCCAGCTCGGCGTGACCATCGAACAACCCGAGCCCGGCCTGGTGGTCGTGCACGGTTCGCACGGCAAATTCACCGCGCCCGAAGCCGAGATCGACTGCGGAAACTCCGGCACGACCATGCGGCTCATGACCGGTATCCTCGCCGCGCAGCCCTTTACGTCCCGCCTCACTGGCGACGCCTCCCTCTCCGTCCGCCCGATGCGCCGCGTCATCGAACCCCTCACCCAGATGGGGGCAAAAATCACCGCCGCCGGAGATAAAGACACGCCCCCTCTTGTCATCGAAGGCCGCCCGCTCCAGGCCATCACCTACCACACGCCCGTCGCCAGCGCCCAGGTGAAGAGCGCCATTCTGCTCGCCGGACTGTATGCCAAAGGCGTCACGAACGTGATCGAACCCGCTCCCAGTCGCGATCACACCGAGCGCATGCTGGAGTATTTTCTCGTGAAACTGCGCCGCGAGGAAGTGCGCCCCGACAAAAACCGCCGGCCCGCCGAATGCCGCATCACGCTCCTCGGCGGCCAGTCGCTGGAGTCCCGCGACTTCGCCGTCCCCGGAGACATTTCCAGCGCCGCTTTTTGGCTGGTCGCGGCCGCCGCCCAGCCCGGTTCCCGCCTCCTCATTAAAAACGTCGGTCTCAATCCCACCCGCACCGGCATGCTCGACGTCCTCGTCCGGATGGGCGCCCGGGTGCGGGAGGTCGTCGAGGTCGCCGAGCATGGCGAACCCTGCGGCATCATTGACATCAAAGGCAGCCGCCTGCACGGCACCATCATCGAAGGCGCGGAAATTCCCAACGTCATCGACGAAATCCCCATCCTTGCTGTCGCCGGCGCGCTGGCCGAGGGCGAAACCATCATCCGCGACGCCCGGGAACTGCGCGTGAAGGAAACCGACCGCATCGCCGCCGTCGCCACCAACCTCCGTGCCATGGGCGTCGAGGTCGAAGAATTTGACGACGGTATGCGCATCGTCGGCGGAGCCAAACTCAAGGGGGCCAAACTCCCGAGCTACGGCGATCACCGCATCGCCATGGCCTTCGCCATCGCCGGACTCTTTGCCTCGGGCGAAACCGTCATTGAGGACACGGCCTGCGTGCGCACCTCGTATCCCGGCTTTGACGTCACGCTGAAACAGGTCCTGAAGGGCAACAGCGTCCTCAGTCGCCGCACCCCCGTCATCTCCTCGCTCAACGGCGGAAAAAAAGGCCGGAAAAAGTGAAAACCCTCATCGCCATCGACGGTCCGGCGGCGTCCGGCAAAAGCAGCGTGGCGCGCGAACTCTCGCGCCGTCTGGGCTTTGGGTATGTCAATTCCGGCGCCTTCTACCGCCTGCTGACGTGGTGGGTCCTGGAGGCCGGAGCCGACCCGCTCGTTCCCGAAGCGGTCGCGGAGGCGATAGCGCGCGGTCGTCTCGAATCCGGCTTCGACGGCGACGACGCGTTTCTGCGCATCGAGGGCAACGACGCCCCGTTCCATCTGCGCGACGACGCCGTCAACCGCAGCGTCTCCCCGGTTTCCCGCGTGCAGGCCGTGCGTGATCTCATCACCAGCCATCTCCACAGCCTCGCCGCCCAACGCGACACCGTGATGGAAGGCCGCGACATCGGGTCCGTCGTTTTTCCCGACACACCGTACAAATTTTACATCGACGCCTCCCCCGAGGTGCGCAAACAGCGCCGTCTCGCGCAGGGACAACAAGACGAGATCGCCGTGCGCGACCGCATCGATTCCTCGCGTCCCAACGCCCCCCTGGTCATTGCCGAGGATGCCCTCATGATCGATAGCACCCACCTCACGGTTGATGGCGTGGTGGGCGAAGTGATCGGCCGCCTCAAACTCGGCGGTTTCATCGTGCCCGTGCGATGACGATCGTCTACAACATCTTTGCCAACCTCGCCCGCTTTCTCGGCGACCTGTTTTTCTCCCGAAAAATCGTTCACCCCGAGCGGATGATCGAGGAGGGGCCGCTCATCATCGCGGTCAACCACTCCAGCTTTGTCGATCCCCCGCTGGCCGGCATCTGCTCAAAACGCGCCGTCTATTACCTGGCCCGCGCCAACCTCCTGAAATGGCCGTTTTTCGGTCCACTCTTTCCCGACATGAATGTCATCCCCGTCGAACGCGACGGCAACGACATGTCCGCCCTGCGCGAGGTGATTAAAAAAATCCGCGAAGGCCACGGCGTTGTCCTGTTTCCCGAAGGCACCCGCTCGAAGGATGGCAACCTGCAACCGGCCCGCGCCGGCATCGGCCTCGTCATCGCCAAAACCATGGCCCCCGTCCTGCCCATGCGCATCTTCGGCGCTTACGAAGCCTTCCCCAAGGGTTCCAAACTCCCCCGCTGCGGCCCGATCACCGTCGTCATCGGCAAACCGATCCACTTCACTCGCGATGACATCGAACCCACCACCCGCGATACGTACCAACGCCTCAGCGACCGCGTGATGGCCGCCATCGCGGAACTGACCATCGACGGGTAGAATGAATTTTACCACACTCGAACTCTGCGCTGGAGGTGGCGGCCAAGCCCTCGGGTTGGAGATGGCCGGGTTCGATCACACTGGTGTGGTCGAATACGAACCCCAATTCTGTGCGACTCTTCGGGGGAACCGCCCCAGGTGGAATGTGATTCAACAGGATATTCGCAATCTGCGCGCGAAAGACTTCACCGGCTTGGACCTTCTGGCGGCGGGCGTGCCCTGCCCCCCTTTCAGCGTCGCAGGCAAGCAATTGGGAAGTGATGACGAGCGCGACATGTTCCCCACCGCCCTGGCTATCGTCGAAGGGGCCAAACCTCGCGGCGTTCTCTTCGAAAATGTTCAGGGCTTGGCCACTGCAAAGTTTGCCGATTACCGCAAGAATCTCGAAAATCAGCTTTTCAAACTCGGCTATCAACCGGAATGGAAAGTCCTCCAAGCGGCCGACTTTGGGGTTCCCCAACTCCGACCACGCTTCATTCTTGTCGCCCTTAGACCGCGCGACGCCGAGTGCTTCCGTTGGCCGTCGCCTCTCGCGAAACGCAAGACGGTGGGGGAGACGCTGATCGACCTCATGGGTGCAAACGGCTGGCCTGGGGCTCAATCATGGGCTGCGCGTGCCAATCGGATCGCCCCCACCCTTGTCGGCGGTTCAAAAAAACACGGGGGTCCCGACCTCGGTCCAACGCGCGCGAAAAGGCAATGGCTCGAGTTGGGCGTGGACGGCATGGGCATCGCCGACGCGCCACCGACTGCCACGTTGGATCCGAACGCCGCACCCAGACTCACGGTTCCCATGGTCGCCCGAATTCAGGGATTTCCGGATGACTGGAAATTTGCAGGCAAAAAGACCGTCCAGTATCGGCAGGTCGGGAACGCCTTTCCTCCGTTGGTCGCAAAAGCCGTCGGGCGTTCCATCCGTGCGGCGTTTGAAAGGCAAACGGGATACCTTCAGAGTTCGCCCGAAGCCGAAATGGAACCACGTCTCCTCGAGGAGCCCGAAAAGCCGCCGAGGCGAGGCACCGCAAAAAAGGCGAAATCTTGATCGAACGCTGACAACGCGTGAGCGGAGCTTCCGCCCTTCATCGACAATCACATACCATAGTCTATGGACGACTGTCGCGATGACTGGGAAAACGACCGTCCATGCCTGCGTCTTTTCTCTCGAATCGATTCGGCTCGGTCGTGCGCCAACACCGGGTCGGCATCGGCATGTCGCAAGAACGGCTTGCTGAATTGGCAAAACTCCATCCCACCTACGTCAGCATGGTGGAACGAGGAATTCGTAATCCGACACTGAATGTCGCTGCGCGGCTGGCAAAATCCCTCGGCCACACTCTCTCCGAGCTTATCGAGGAGGCGGAAAACTCATGACCGCCGGGAGATCGGCAGACAACGGGCTCGCGGCCGTTTGCGAGACCCTGAAAAGAAGCGACCCTAACGGAGAGCGCATCGCGAGCGTTTTGCGCAATACGATTGATCAATTGTATGACGGGCAACGAACCGGAAGATACCGGTGGGAACAGCTCTACAAGACAGAGAAAACCCACTGTGGAACGCTGGTCGAAATCAATTTGCACCGCGAGTTCAAGTTTCAAGACGGCACTCTACTCGACTACTGCATCGCGGAGATGGAGGTCGATTGCAAATACACCCAGGAACTCTACGGCTGGATGATTCCGCCCGAAGCTCTCGGACATCTTTGCCTGCTTGTCTGGGCTCACGATGAAAGTTCAGCGTGGAAAATGGGAATTATACGTCCAGATGCCTCACTTTTGGGCGCAAAGAATCGGGATGGCAAAGCGAAACTCAATGCAGCGGGAAGAGCCGCAATTGATTGGATTTTCGAAAACGGGATCCTTCCACCAAATGTCCTCCTCCAGCTTGATCGAACCATCGTCAACAAAATCATGGGCTTGGGATCGGGTCAGAAGAGGATTAACGAACTCTTCAGGAATACCCTTGGACATAGGGTCGGACGCGGGGTTGTTGCCACCGTTGCTCAGCAGGACGATTACATGAAGCGCGTGCGCGGCAATGGAGGTGCCAGAACAGCACTCCGACCGGAAGGAGTGATTATTCTTGGTCAGTTTCGGGCCCATTGTGAGATTGCCGAAAAACTTGGTGCGCCAATTCCCGGGAGAGGGGAGTCCATCGCTTTAAGGCTCCATCCCGCCACCTCCGGCGACAAGCAAGTCGCGATAATCAGCGGACGACTTTGGAGAATTGCAAATTCCGACGATGACATCGTCCCGGGCCCCAAACTGGCTCGACCGAAAAACAGCAAGAACTCCCCACACGACTGAGGTCAGAGACAGCGGTCACATGAGTCGTTTCATGAACCTTCTCATGCGGAGCGATTCCATCAGCGGTGACGTCCAAAGGCGCTTATAAATTTCGCGCCTGTTGCCCACATAGTGCAGGTAGATGCGGCCCTGCAAACGCTGGTGGGAAAACGTTTCCGACCAGACTTGCAACGCCGCAGCCATGGCCTATCCGGGCTGGCGGGTGGTAAACCGGCCTTCGGCAATCTCGCGACGCGATTGATCGAGCTTTGCCTTTACCTCATCGGTCAGCTCCAGCGAGTCCTCCAGATAATCCTCGATCCATTCCCGAAGTTCCTCAACCTCCGCGCGAGAGAGCCGGGGAATCGCAGCCTCGATATCTTGAACGGTGCTCATGCCCGGACCCTCCCACAACCGGCCCTCCCTCTCAAGCCGCAAATCAACCGCCCGACCCTTTGACAGTCCCGCTTGCCGCACCTCAGCCGGCAGGATGCCCGCGCTCCGGTTGATCAACTCCCGGAAGCCGGAACCAGACGGACAATTTTTCCCTGGTCGTAGATCACGTAGAGAAATCCGTCGTCGAAACAGCGCACGTCGCGCACGCGCCCGGAGCCCCCGAGAAGTTCCTCCTGGTGGGCCACCGTCTCGCCGTCGAGTTTGAGGCGGAAGATCTTGGTGTGGGCCAAGGCGGAGACAAATAAATTTCCCTCCCATTTCGGAAACGCCCGTCCGGTGTAAAACGCCATGCCGCAAACTGCCGGCGAGGGCGTCCAATGTTTCACCGGATCGCGCATGCCCGCCTCGGACGTGCGTTCGCTAATAGGCTTGCCGCTGTAATTGATGCCAAAGGTGACAATCGGCCAGCCGTAATTTTCACCCTTGCGAATAATATTAAGTTCGTCGCCACCGCGGGGTCCGTGCTCGGTTTCCCAAAGCAGCCCGCTGCCCGGCTGGATGGCAAGGCCCTGGGGGTTGCGGTTGCCGTAGGACCAGATGGATGAGCGGGCGCCGGTTTTGTTGACAAAGGGATTGTCGGCGGGCACGGAGCCGTCGTCGTTGAGGCGGTGGACTTTGCCCTTCACATTGTCGAGCCGCTGCGCTTGGTTCGCGGGCGTGGTGGTATCCCCGCGGTCGCCGATGGAGAAAAAAACATGACCCTTGCCATCAAAGACAATCCGGCATCCAAAGTGGTTTCCGCCGCCGGACCCTTCTTCGGCGGGCGGTTCGAAAATGGTTTCCACCTGCTCAAAGCGATTGCCCTTCAGGCGGCCGCGAACAATGGAGGTGAGCGGTCCTTTTTCGAGAGGTTTGGAAAAGGCGAGGTAGATCCAGCCGTTTTTCGCGTAGTCCGGGTGCAAACGAATGTCGAGCAGCCCACCCTGGCCCCCCGCGGCGACGGCAGGGATGCCCTCGACGGGTGCGGGGAGCAGCTTGCCATTTTCGATCACCCGCAACTTTCCGGAACGTTCGGTCACAAGAAACCGGCCGTCCAGGAGCTTTACCATGCCCCAGGGACTATCGAGACCTTCGGCGAAGGTTTCGACGCGGAAATCCGCTTCCTCCGATTTCACCACCTTATTCGGGTCGGGCTGGCCCGCCGCGACAGGAAGCAGGGTGGCCAGCAGGAGACAGAAACTGCTCGAAAATGCCGCGGACCTGCGGATAGTGAGACGCTTGCGAAAGTTTTTCATAAGTCTTGGAGCGTTGGCGCTGTGTGCGTGTTCCGAAGAACGCGGTACGGCCCCGGCGGCGAACCTCATCGAACAACTCGAGCAAGGCAAGGCTCTCTATGAGCAAAGTTGCGCGCAGTGCCATTACGACGGTTCCGGCAATCCCGCCGCGCCCGACCTGAAGGGGTCCCCCGTGCTGGCCGAACCCCCCAAGGCCCTGGCCCGCGTCATTCTTGCCGGCCGTCAGGGCGTGAGCATGAAGGGTGGGGAAAAATTCAACGGCATCATGCCCGCGCAGGCCTATCTGCGCGACGAAGAGGTGGCCGCGCTGGTGGTTTATGTGCGCAGCGAATTCGGCAGCCGCCGGGAGCCCTTTTCTCCCCAAGCGGCGGCAGAGGTTCGCGCGGAAATCCAGAAGTAGGGCGGCTTCGCCAGAAAGAACCAGAAGAGAATCGACCGCGGATGTCGCGATGAACGCGGATAAGGAAGGACGCCATATGCTCTCCCATCTGCGAAATCCGCGAAATCCGCGGTTCCTATTTCTTAGTCCCAGGTTACGAGCGGGCGAGGTATTCCGCGATCTGTTCGCCGAGGCGCGGACCGATGCCGGGGACGGCGGCCAGTTTTTCGGCGGGTGCTTTTTTGAGACGTTCGACCGACCCAAATTCGGCCAGGAGCGCCTTTTTGCGAGCCTCGCTCACGCCCGGGATGTCGTCGAGCACACTTTCACTGATGCGTTTCTTGAGCAGGAGGCTGTGGTAGCCATTGGCAAAACGGTGGGCCTCGTCGCGAATACGCTGCAAGAGCTTCAGGGCACCGCTGTCCTCCGGCAGCCGCAAGGGGAGCGGACGACCGGGGCGGTAGATTTCCTCAAACTCCTTGGCGAGCCCGATGATCGGCTGGTCGTAAAGTTGCAGGCGCTGAAGTTCTCCGCAGGCGCTGGAAAGCTGGCCCTTCCCCCCGTCCACGATGATCAGATCGGGAAGGCTGGGGTTCGGATTGTTGATGGTTGATGGTTGATTGAGGATTTCCGCTGGCGGGAGCTGGCTGAACTCCGGAGAGGTGTCCACGACGGGTCCGCCGAGCTGGTATTTGCGGGTGGTGCGCTTCGGCGCAGGTGCTTCCGATCTCCCATCTCCGATCTCCCATCTCCGATCTTCCATCTTCTCTCCGCCCTCGCGGAGCACCCGGCTGTAACGGCGGCGGACGACCTCTGCCATGCTGGCGAAATCGTTTTGTCCGGCGGTGGTGCGGATGCGATACCGGCGGTAATTCGCGCGGTCGGGAACGCCATCCTTGAAGCGCACCATGCTGGCGACGATGTGGGTGTTCGAGATATTGGAAATGTCGAAACATTCCATCACGCGGGGCGGCCGGCCAAGTTGCAGGGCGTCGGCGAGGGCGATGAGGTCGGCGGCGGGATCAATCGCGGAGGGCAGGACCTTTCGGGTGAAACGAGTCATCGGCTTGGTCGTTTTCCGCAGGTCGTCGAGCAGATTCCGCAGTTGGGCGGCTTTCTCAAAATCCAATTTCTCCGCGGCCTTTTTCATCTCCGCCTCGACCTGCTCGATCATGTGGGAGGCCTCGCCATCGAGCAGTTCGCAGGCGGCCTCAACGCGCTTGAGATAGTCCTCGCGGGTGATGCGAGCCACGCAGGGGGCGGCGCAATTTTTGATCACCGCATCCATGCAGTGTTTGAAGTCGCGTTCGCCAGGCTCGGGGGGTCGGCAGGAGCGGATGCCGAAGCGTTTGCGGACGGCGTTGAGCGTTGAACGGAGGGCACCGCTGTGCGCGAAAGGTCCGAAGTACCGGGCCCCGTCGTCCTTGCGCAGGCGGGTGAGGCCAAAACGCGGCCAGGGTTCGTTGAGGTTCACACGAACAAGGAGGAAGCGTTTGTCGTCCCGAAAACTGATGTTGTACTTCGGGCGGAATTCCTTGATGAGGCGACCTTCGTAAAGAACGGCCTCGGCGTCACTTTTGACGATGTGGAATTCAAATTCCCAGATGCTGTCGATCAGGGCGCGGGTTTTCACATCGGCCTGGGCGGCGCGGGACGGGGTGAAATAATTGGCCAGACGCTTGCGCAGATCACGGGCTTTTCCCACGTAAATGACGCGTTTGAGACGGTCGCGCATCACATAAACCCCCGGCTTGTGCGGGACGTCGCGGAGTTGGGCCTGAAAGTCGGCGGGCATAATCGATTATAGCACACGCTTGCGCCCAGCCGGGAAGGCACTATTTTAACGGCACTTCATGAAATCCGTCCACGCGACGCTCTTTTTCCTCGCCACCACCTCCCCACTTCTTGCCGAGGAGGCCGCGGCTGAGGCCGTTCAACCCACCAATCTCCTGCATCTTATCCAGGCCGGCGGAGTGATGATGTATCCGCTGGGTGTCCTTTCGGTCATCACCGTGATGCTGATGGTGATCTTTTTCTTTTCCATGCGCCGGGGCGCGATGGTGAGCCGGCGCTACATGACCACAGCGGACGCGCTCATCCGCAAAAAGGATTACCTCGGCCTGCTGGCCATTTCCAACCGCCACAATGAAGGTGTGGCCCGGGTGATGCAGCGGACGGTGGAATTTCTCACCAAAAACCCGAAGGCCACCATGGCCGAGGCCCGCGACATCGCGCAAACGGAAGGCTTGCGGCAGGCCAGCGCGCTGAACCAGCAGGTCACCTGGCTGGCCGATATCGGGACGGTCGCCCCCATGCTCGGGCTTCTCGGCACCGTGATGGGCATTATCCAATCCTTCGGGGTCGTCGCCGTGGATGCCGCCGCCACCCGTCCCACCATGCTGGCGCAAGGCATCGGTGAAGCCCTCATTGCCACCGCCGCGGGGCTTCTGGTGGGCATTCCCGCGATGGCGGCTTATGCCTTTTACCGCAGCAAAGCTCAGGCGGCCATTTCCGACCTCGAAGCCGCCACCACTCACATTCTCGCCCTGATCAGCGCCAACGGCTACAACGGGCGCGACGTCCTGTGAATTTTCGTTCCTCAGCGCCGCCCGAGCGGATCGTTTTTCAGATCGCCCCTTTCGTGGACATCCTGCTTTTCCTGCTGGTGTTTTTTATCATGAGCTGGAATTTCTCGCGCACCGAGGCCGAGCTGGATGTGAAAGTTCCCTCCGCCCGCGAGGGACAGGAAAGCAAACGCCCCGTCGGCGAGGTGATTCTTAATGTCAAACGCGACGGCTCTGTCGTGATGAACCGCCGTGCGATGAACGCGCAGGAACTCGAAGACACTCTCTCGCGCATCGCCAAATTGTATCCCGACCAGGCGGTCGTTCTTCGGGGCGATCAGGATGTCGAATACAAACACATCGTGGATGCCCTCGATGTCTGCCGGGCGGCCAACATCTGGAACGTGGCCTTTGCCACCAGCAAACCCGAATAGCCATGCGCGCCGTCTCCACCGCCCTGCTCGTCGCCGCGGGCACCCTTGTCGCCCAGGCCCAGGTCGAACCGGAGATTCGCCGCGCCCTTCCGGTGGAAAAAGCCTCGCCCACCCCGCGGGACATCCCCGCACCCAAAACCTCCGCCCCCGCCCTGCCGGCCGACGACTACGACAACCCCGCCTGGATGCAGCGCGTGCCGAAAGCCGTCCCGGTCGCTCCGGCGGAACCCGCCGCCACTCCCCGGGAGGAAGCCCCCGCCTTCCGCCCCACCCCACGAGGTCGCATCGAAGTGGACCCGACACCCGCCCCGCAAAACGGCGACATCCGATTGAGTCCCGCCGGCACCCCGGCCGACCCAGCCCGGACCGATCTCGATGTCGCCAACAGCATCTACGCGCGGAAAATGTATGACTACGCGATCATGGAATATGAAAAATTCCTGATCTCCCACCCCACCGCGAAAGGCCGCGACATGGCCCTCTTCCGCCTCGGCGAGTGCCACCGCATGATCGGCAACGACGAACTCGCCCGGGAAAATTACGAAAAACTCCTGCGCGAATCCAAAAGCGGCGAGTTTGCCGGTTCCGCCGCCTACCGGCTCGGGGAATTTCTGTATGCGGATCAAAAATTCGAACCGGCTCTCATCCAGTTTCAGACCGCGGCCGACGAGGTGACGACCGAAGAAATCCGGCTTTCCGCCACCTTCAACGTGGCCCGATCGCTCGACCGCCTCAAACGTCCCGCCGAGGCCGCCAAAGCGTATGGCAAGGTCGCCGCGGTGGAAAAAAATAACCCCTACCGCGACTACGCCCTGCTTTCCCTCGCCAACATGGAGACCGAGGCCGGCAAAAAGGACGACGCGCTCAAGAGTTACGAAAAAATCGTGGCCGGATCCGGCCCCTCCGCCGTGCGGGCCGAAGCCGCGGTCAAAGCCGCCGCCCTCGCCGCCGAACTCGGGGACAAAAAGAAAGCCGCCCGCCTTTTCGACCTCGCGGTAAAACTGCCCGAGACCGGCGAATGGAAGACCGTCGCTTTCCTCGGTTCCCTCCGGATGAACTACGAGCTGGGCGAATACAAAAAAGTCTCCGCCCTTTCCGAAAAACCCCTCGATGACGTCCCCGAGGACGCCCGCGCCGAGGTGCTCCTGATGGCCGCCAATTCCTACCGTCAGCTCGGCAACCAGCGCGCCGCCCGCGCCGTCTACGACCGCCTGCTCCTCCAGTATCCCGACGCCAAACCTTCGGAAGACGCCCGCTTCCAAAGGCTCATCAGCATGTATCAACTCAATGATCCGGGCCTCGTCGCCGAGGCGGACAAATTTCTCGAAAAATCCTCCAACCCCCGGGAGAAAACCCAGGTCGCCCTGATCAAGGCGGAGGCCCTCTTCAAGGCGCAGAAATACGCCGAGGCCAAGTTGCTCTACGCGCGGGTGCTGGAATCCGACCTCGCCGCCGATCTCAAAAACAAATCCCTCTACAAACTCGGCTGGTGCCAGGCGCAGACCGGCCAGCTGGCCGAGGCGGTGAAAACGTACACGGATTACATCGCAAAAAACCAGGACTCCTCCGCCTCCGCGATCCTTCAGCGCGGGCTGGCCAGCCAGCAACTCAAGGACTACCCGGCGGCGCTGAAGGATTTCGACCAGATCATCGCGACCAATCAGGGGGCCGAACGCGAAGTCGCCCTCCAGCAGAAGGCCCTCATCCTCGGACAGCAACAGGACTACAAGGGCATGACCACGGCCTTCCAACAGCTTCTCAGCGACTATCCGAAAACCGCCGGCGCGGCCCAGGCAAATTTTTGGATCGGCTGGGCGAATTTCGAAAACAAAGACTACAAGGCCGCGATCCAAAATCTGGAAATCGCCAGCAAGCTCGACGCCGACCAATACGGCGAACGCTCCGCCCTCCGCATCATTCTCTGCTATTATTACCTGCAGGATCGCGCCGCGCTGCAGAAGGCGCTCGCCACCCACAAATCCCTCGCCGTGCCCGTGGAGATCACCCGCTGGCTGGGCCGCAAGAGTTTCGAAGAAGGCGACTACGAGGGCGCCGAACAAGGCCTGCTGCCCGTCGTGCGCGATAGCAAGGCGGTTGAACCCGATGTGCTGATCGAACTCGCCGAAGCGCAAATCCGGCTGGGAAAAAATCGCGAAGCCGCCGAACACGTGAACAAATACCTCGAGACCGCCCGCGACCCCCGCGCCCGCGCCCGGGGCCTCCTTGCCAGCGGGGCCGTCGCCCTCTCGGGCCGCGACTTTGCCATGGCCACCAAAATGACCGAGGAAGCCATCCTCCTCCAGCCCGAAGGCCGCCTCAACGCCGAGGGCCGTTTGCTCACCGGCGAGATCTCAATGGGCTCAGGCGACTACATCGGCGCCGCCCGCGCCTTCATGTCCGTCGCCCTCCTTTACGACGATCCCCAGGTAACCCCGCGCGCGCTCAAACGCGCCGCCGATGCGTACAAAAAAGCCGGCGAACTCATGGAAGCCGAAAAAGCCCTGCAGGAATTGCAGAAGCGTTTTCCCGATTTTCAAACATCCCCCAGAATCTCCCGAGACTCCCGATGATCGCACGACTGCTTTTAAGTTTTTTCCTCGCCTCCGCCGCCTTCGCCGGAGATCTGCCCGAACTGGAGGCAAGGCCCCTGCCGGAAATCAAGGGCTCCATCGTCCTGCCGAAGGATTGGTTCGTGAAAACGGACAAGGAAGACGACGTGGTGATTTATCAGTTCTCGCGGGAGAAACCCGGTGACGGCGCATTTTCCACGGGCCTCATTCTCACCGTCACTCCCAAGGTCCCGGAACGCACCGAGATGAAACCCAGCCAATATGGCATCGAAATGCTCACCGCCACGCTCGACGAAGGGGCGCCGAAAATCGAGCCGGTGAAGGAAGGGGCTCTGGAAAGCTACCGCGCCTCCCACCTCATCGAAAGCGAGACCGGCAATGTGGAAATGATCAACATCGCCAAGGCCAACGACGCCACGGGAACCCTCTATTTCCTCACCTGGCAGTCCCCCGTCGCCGAGACGGAAACGATCAAGGACCTGCGCGAAAAAATTCTGTCTTCTCTCCAACTCGACCCGGCGCTGTAGAAACGCCGGCTCGTCGATGGCAAAAGCACCTCGTTTTTCGGAATTGACGCCCGCCATCCTTGACCCCTCGCCAAATCTTTTTACTCTCAGTTCACGGATGAGTGGTTCGCGCCTCCTTGTGGTCCTTTTGGGTCTCGCCAACTTCGCCGCCCTTGCCAACGGCCGGAGCCAGTCGCCTTTTGCCCTGTCCGAGGTGAAACCTCAGCTCATTCAGATGCACCGCGCCCAGGAAGCGGGCCTCGTCCAAAGCGTGGAGGTGCAAATCGGTGACAAAGTCGAGGAAGGCCAGATGCTCGCCCGGCTGGAGCACGACCGCCAACTTCACGCTTATTACGTCGCCAAGGCCCGCGCCGAAAATATGGGGGCACTCATGATCGCCGAGGGCGAACTCCAAGAAAAAAATGCCTCCCTCGAGGACATGCACATGAAATACCGCCGCCGCCAGGTTTCCGCCGCGCAGGTTTCCCAAAGTCAGGGTCAGGCCAAGGCCGCCCAGGGAAAACTCGAACAAGCCCGGATGAACGCCGAACTGGCAAAACTGGAACTGTCCCTCGCCGAGAAGATGCTGGAACGCCGCTTCATCCGCTGCACGCTCAAAGGCTCCGTGGTCGAAATCGCCAAATACCCCGGCGACCGCGCGGGCGAAGGAGACGTGGTGATCACCGTGGCGGACCTGAGCTGGATCACGGCCGTGATTCCCATGACGAAAGAATCCGCCGCCGCCCTCGCTGCCAATGCGGCCTTCCCGGTCAAAATTGCCGGCAGTTCCATCTCCCGCGTGGCCCAGGTGATCGGCATGACTCCCATGCCCAACGGGACCAAGGGGGAACAGTTGGTACAGATTGCGTTTGCCAACTCCGACCCTCTCTCGCTGGTGAAACAGAAGGTTTACGAAGTCCTTTTGCCCGAAAACCTCAAGACCGCCCCGGTGGCCAAACAAACCCCTCCCCCCGTCAAACCCGAGACCGCCAAAAAAACCCCGGGCCGCACGTGACCGTCTCCTCCCTCGGCCTCCCCCACCGCGAGCCGTTTCTCTTCGTCGACCGTGTGATCGAACTCGACCCGGGAAACTCCGCCATTTGCGAGAAAACATTTGCCCCGGAAGACCCTCTCTTTCGCGGACATTTCCCAGGCAACCCCATCGTTCCCGGCGTCATTCTCACCGAGGCACTCGCCCAGACCGCGGGCATCGCCGGTGCCAGCGGATCGCAAAGGCAATTCCTCCTCTCCGCCATCCGCGGCATGAAATTTCCAGCCGCCGCCCTCCCCGACCAGCTCCTCACCCTCACCGCGCGTAAGACCGGCGCGATGGGCGGGCTCTGGATGTTCGACGTCCGCGCCTCGACTTCAGAAGGAACCGTGGCGGAAGGGCAGTTGGTGCTCAACGAGACGAGCGCCTGAAAAACCCTCGCCTCTCCCCGGGGAATGCTTTTTGATGCGGCCTGCCGATGGATGAACTGACCTTCGATCTCCTCGTCGCCGCGGCGGCCTTTCTGGCCGGGGTGATCGGCGCGTTGATCGGGCTCGGCGGGGGAGTCATTATCACTCCGGTGCTTGTGCTGGGTTTCGGCGTCGACATCCGCTACGCCATGGGCGCGGCCCTGGCCTCGGTGATCGCCACGTCCTCCGGCGCGGCGGCGGCGTATCTGCGGGACGGCATTTCCAACATGCGCATCGGCTTGTTTCTTTGCATGGCAACAACCGTGGGCGCGGTCTGCGGCGCGATGCTGGCCGTGGTCCTCAACGCTGCGGTCCTCTCCGTCATTTTCGGGATCGCCCTGTTGGTCACGGTCGCCCTTTCGCTGCGAAAAAATCCCGACCTGACGGGAACCACGGACCACTCCGATCCGCTCGCGGAAAGGTTGCGCCTGCCCGGCTCCATGCCCGAGGGCACGCTGCACAAACCCTACACGGTGCATCATGTGGTTCCGGGATTTCTGATGATGGGGGTGGCCGGCATCCTTTCCGGCCTGCTCGGCATCGGGTCCGGCGCTTTCAAGGTGGTCGCGATGGACCAGATCATGCGCATCCCCTTCAAGGTCACCACGGCCACCAGCAATTTCATGATTGGCGTCACCGCCGCGGCCAGCGTCGGCATCTATCTCAAGCGAGGCTACCTCGACCCCGCCCTCGTCGCCCCGGTTGCGCTCGGCGTGCTTGGCGGCGCATTCCTCGGCGCCAAACTCCTCCCCGTCGCCCCGGTAAAACTCCTGCGCATCATTTTTCTCTCCCTCGTCTCCATCATCGCCGTGCAAATGATCCTTCGCGGCTTCGGGATCAACATAGGATGAGTTTTACAGAAGCAAACGAAGGGAACGAAGGGCGGCCTGGAAATCGAGGAAAGACGACGCACGGCTTCTCTTTGTTTCCTTCGTTACCTTCTGTAAATTTTCCCCACCTGTGAAAGATTCCCAGATCCAAAACGGCCTGGCCAAAGTCATGGTGGGCGGCACGCTGCTCGCGGCCGTCATTATGCTGGCCGGACTCGTCTGGTATTTGTCGAGTCACACGGGGCTGAAACCCGGCGACCATGTCTTTTCGGGGGAGCCGAAATTTTTCGAAAATCCCGTCTCGATGGTGCAGCGCGCCCTTGACCTCAGGGAAGTCGGCCACCGCCGCAGCCTCATCATGATTGGTGTCCTCATCCTGCTCCTCAATCCTATTGTGCGGGTGGGCTTCGCCGCCCTGGGTTTTGCGGTGCAAAAAGACCGACTCTACACCGGCATCAGCCTGTTCGTTTTCGGCGTGCTCCTTTTCAGCTTTTTCTGGTGAAGACGGCGCCCAAGACCTCGGTCCTGGCCCCCCTCGCCATCCCGACCTTCCGCACAATCTGGTCAGCCAATGTGGTTTCCAATATCGGCACCATGATGCAGCAGGTCGGTGCCGCCTGGCTGATGACCACCCTCACCACGTCGACCCTGTTGGTTGGGCTGGTGCAGACCGCTTCCACCCTCCCGATTTTTCTCGTGGGGTTGCTCGCCGGCGCTCTGGCCGATCTGGCGGAACGCAAAAAACTGCTCATCTGGGCACAGAGTTGGATGCTGGTGATGGCCGCCTTACTCGGCACCCTGACGCTCCTTGGCCATACCACACCTGCCGTGCTGCTGGGCCTGACTTTCGCCATCGGTCTGGGCGGCGCGATCAACCTGCCGGCCTGGCAGGCCACCGTGCAGGACATCGTCCCGAAACCGCTGGTGGCGTCGGCCGTTTCGCTCAACAGCATCGCCTTCAACGTCGCCCGCGCCATCGGACCAGCCCTGGGCGGACTGGTGGTGGCGATTGCGGGACCGGCCCTGGCATTTTTCGGCAACGCCGTTTCGTATCTCGCGACGATCCTCGCCGTCAGCACTTGGAAACCCGTCCCTCCCGCACCACGGCTGAGCGAGGACATTTTCAGCGCCATCCGCGCCGGTATCCGCTATCTGCTGCACGCGCCACGCCTGCAGGCTCCCATCATTCGTTCCATTGCCTTCAACCTCTGCGCCGCCGCCGTCTGGCCGCTCCTGCCCTTGCTCGCCCGGGATGTCTTGAAAACCACGGCCGTCGGTTACGGACTCCTGCTCGGGGCCTTCGGACTCGGCTCGATCGTGGCCGCCATCGCCCTGCCCCACCTGCGCAGCCTGTTTGTCCTCGACCGCATTCTCGGGCTCGGCGCCATCCTCGCCGCGGCAGCGTTTTTCGGGCTGTGGCATTGCCGCACCCCCTGGCAGGCTGGAGTGCTTTTATTTTTTGCCGGAGCCGCCTGGGTGGGCGTGCTGATCAATTTTAACGTCGCCGTGCAAACCTCCGTGCCCGACTGGGTGCGCGGCCGCGCGCTGTCGTTTTACCTGCTGGCATTTCAAGGCGTGCTGGCTCTCGATGGAGCCCTCTGGGGCTGGCTCGCTGGCGTGATCGGCATCCAGACCTGCTTTGCCGTCGCCAGCGCAGGCCTGCTCGCCGGCCTGGTTCTCATCCGGTTTTTTCCTCTGGTGATTGACGAGACCATCGACCTCAGACCTTCCACCCTGTGGCCGGACGCGCACCAGAACTTCGAAGCCCACCCTGAGGATGGACCCGTCCTCGTCACCATCGAATACCGCATCGCGCCGGAGAACATCGCAGCGTTCCGCCAGATCATGACCGGGGTGCGCGAACGCCGCCTGCGCGATGGCGCGCGAAGATGGCGGCTCTACCAGGATGCCCAGGATCCCCAGAGACTGCTGGAACTTTTCCTCGTCGAATCCTGGGCCGATCACCTTCGCCAGCACGAACGCACCACCGTGCAGGACCGCGACATCGAAGCCACCGCCCAAGCCCTCCACCTCGGCCCGGGCCGGCCCGTGATCACGCACTATTTCGGCGTCGAGGAATAAAGCCGGACATCCCGCGCCCTCCGATCAGAGGACTTCGATCTGCGACAAGGAGCCAATGACAATCTGCGGCGTGCCTTCAAACAGGCTCACCTGACCGCGCACGCGGACGGTTTTTCCGATATACTCGGCCAGATTTTCCTTCGTGTATCCCTCGGGATTCGCTTTGACGAAAAACACCAGCGTCAGGTCGCCCCGCTGCGCCCCGTCGAAATTCAAAAACCGAATTGCGCCGCTCTTGCTCACGCCGTCCCTGGCAATGCGGCCCTCCACCTCAATCTTTTTCCCGACCTGGGCGAGCATCGCGGCGCTGTCGGCCGGACTCAAACGGAGAGGTTCCGCCGGTGCCGCCGGGGGGGCGGGAGGGGCTGCCGGAGTTGCCGCCATGACAGGCACGGCTGCGGCGGGGACGACGGGAGTTTCTTTTTTGCCCAGCAGGAGGGTCCCGGCCATCAGCATCGCGAGAACCCCCGCCCCCGCCGCCGCGAAAAGGGGCCATTTCGGCTTGGCAGGTGCTTCCAAGACGGGTGCTTCCAGGGCAGGCACGGGAGGTTTGTTTTGATAAAAGGCCGCCGTGAGCTCTGCCAGGGCCTGCGCGGCCGAGAATGGGCGCTCCGACGGTTCCCGGGCCATCATGCGATCCACCCACTCGCACAGCGGAGCCGGAAGATCGGGGCGGAGGGTGCGCAGGGAAACAAGCTGGTGCTCCAGATGAGCCGTGATCACATCGGCCACGGTTGCTCCCCCAAAAGGATTTCGCGAACACAGGGAAAAATACGCCACGCAGCCCAAAGAATAGAGGTCGCTGCGCACATCCATCTCCATCCCCTCCATCTGCTCCGGCGACATGTAATAGACCGAGCCCGTAACAAAACCCTCTTCGTCCACCGTCTGGGTCGAAGGCCCCGCGGCGATCTTGGCCAGCCCGAAGTCCAGAATTTTCACTTGAAAGGCCCCGCTCGGCAGATCCAGCACCATGAGATTTCCCGGCTTGATATCGCGGTGCAGCATGCCGTGGTCGTGGGCCGCCACCAGACCTTCCAGCGTTTGCCGCATCATCTCGACAAAATCCCCCCCGAGCAGCGGCGCATTGCCAGCGATGTGATCGAGCGTCCGCCCGCGCAGCAACTCCATCACCACCAGCACATCCCCCTCATCCACCAGAAAATCGTAAACCGTGACGATGTTGGGATGCTGCAATGCGGCCAGGTGCCGCGCTTCCTTCAGCTTTTGCTCGGCGTTTCCCGCCCCCGCATGATGAAGTCTCTTAATGGCGACCCACCGCTGGAGCTGGGTGTCTCGCGCCCGGAAAACTTCCCCGGCACCGCCCCGCCCGATGCTCTCCTCCACGACGTAACGTCCCGCCGCACTCGCTACAACCTGCCCCGTTGCTGCTTGTATCTCCTGCATACCCTTGTTAACCCTCCCGCAACCCTACACATCAACCCTGCTTCCGCAACATTTCTGTCACACGTGTTGCGCGGCCGCGGACACCGGGACATTCCACCCAGAATTTTCGGTCGCCAATCCCACAGTTTTAAGCAATATCCAGACACCCTCTCGGGCCCACCCCACCGCCAATCATGCAGCTCCCCAGATTCCTCCTCGCCGCCTCTCTCCTCAGTTCACTCGCCCTTTTCCTCGGCTGCGGCAAATCTCCCGAAGCGACCAGTTCCTCCTCGGAACCTAAAAAACGGACCATTGCCGTCATCCCCAAAGCGACGACCCATTCGTATTGGAAAGCGGCGGAAGCCGGTGCGCGTCGGGCCGCCGCGGAGCTTGATGTCAATCTCGAGTGGCAGGGGCCCCTCGATGACTCAAAGGTGGCGGACCAGATCGGCATTCTGAACAATCTGGCGGCGTCCAACGTGGACGGCCTGGTCCTCGCGCCCTGCGACGACAAGGCCCTTGCCCCGCACGTTCGCACCATCGCCAAGCGCGGGCTTCCGGTCGCGATTTTCGACTCTCCGCTGGATGGCCGCCAGGGAGTGGATTACATCTCCTTCGTCGCGACGAACAACCAACAGGCCGGGGCGGCAGGGGCCGGGGAGTTGATCAAACTCATCGGCGAAAACCCCGCTAACGGCGGAAAAATTCTGGTGATCCGTTTTACCGAAGGCTCGGCGAGCACCCGCCTGCGGGAAGAAGGGTTCCTCGCGGCCGTGCAAAAAAATGGACGCCTCCAGGTTCTCTCCGAACAGTTCACCGACGGCTCAATGGCCGGTGCCCAGCGCGTGGCGGAGACCCTGCTTAACAGCTCGGTCAAGGACAACAAACTGGAACTCGATGGGATTTTTGCCTCCAACCAGCCCACAGCCGAGGGCACCTACAATGCCCTCAAATCCCTGCGCGACAAAGGCGTGGAAGTCCGCGCGAAATTTGTCGGGTTCGACGACTCGGATTTTCTTGTCCAAGGGGTGAAGAGCGGTGTGATTGATGCCCTGGTGGTGCAGGATCCCGAAAAAATGGGTTATCTGGGAGTCAAGGCGGTGGTGGATTTCCTCGACAAAAAGCCGGTCGAGCCCGTGGTCGATACTGGTGTCACGGTCAAAACCCGCAGCGATTTCCCCTAGCCGCATCCGCTCCGTGAGTCCCGCCGATCCCACGCCGCTCCTCACCATGCGCGACGTGCAAAAGCGCTTTGGCGCGACTTATGCGCTCAAGGGAGTCCATCTGACCGTACACCCCGGGGAAGTGCATGCGCTCATCGGAGAAAATGGCGCGGGCAAAAGCACGCTGATGAAAACCCTTTCCGGCGCCTGCCTGGCGGACGCCGGCACCATGGCGCTCGACGGGCAACCCTACCAGCCGCGCAATCCGCTGCACGCCCGCTCCCTGGGCGTCTGCATGATCTACCAGGAACTCGCCCTCGCCACGCATCTCAGCGTGATGGAAAACATCCTGCTTGGCATCGAGCCCACTGCGGGACCCTTTCTGAAGTGGAGCGAGATGCGCTCGACCAGCCGCCAGGCGCTCGACGAAGTCGGCCTCACCAATGTGTCACCCGAAACCCTCATCGAGGACCTCTCCATCGCCGAACAGCAGTTGGTGGAGATCGCCCGGGCGGTGGCGGTGGGCTGCAAAATTTTGGTGCTCGACGAACCGACGAGCTCACTCACCCAAAAGGACGTCCGTAACCTTTTTGCCCTCATCCAACGCCTGAAGGAGCGCGGCATCGCCATCGTTTACATCAGCCATGCGCTGGAGGAAATCGAGGAGATCTGCTCACGGTTCACCGTGATGCGCGATGGGGAAACCGTTGGCCAGGGCGCGGTGAGCGATGTCCCGGTCCGCGAAATCATCGCCCTGATGGTCGGCCGGGCCGTTGGAGATCTTTACCCGCGATCTCCCCGCACCTCCGGCGCAGCCATTCTGGAGATCGACCGGCTCGCCGGAAAAAAGCTTCCGAAATCCGCCAGCCTCACGCTCCACCGCGGCGAGGTCGTGGGCATTGCCGGCCTCATCGGCGCCGGCCGCACCGAAATGCTGCGCGCGCTTTTCGGGCTCGATCCGGTCAAGTCCGGCACTGTGCGCATCCTCGGCAATCCCACCTCCCCCACACCCTCCCGCCGCTGGAATCAGGGCGTGGGTCTCGTCAGCGAAGACCGCAAAACCGAGGGACTGGCGCAGAATCTTTCCATCGCCGACAACCTCACGCTCACCAAACTGGACGGCCTCGGCCCCTGGCGGCTGGTTTTCCCCTCTCGCCAGCAGGCTGCCTGCGAACCGTGGATCCGGACGTTTCCCATCAAATGCCAGTCCGCGGAGCAACCCGTGGAAGACCTTTCCGGCGGCAATCAGCAAAAAGTCGCCATCGCCCGCTTGCTTCACCACGACTGCGATGTCCTGCTCCTCGACGAACCCACCCGCGGCATTGACGTCGGCTCCAAGGCGCAGATTTACGCCTGGATCGACAAACTCGCCCTCGGCGATCCCGCCCGCCACCAACCTCCCAAAGCCATCCTCGTCATCAGCAGCTACCTCCCGGAACTCCTCGGCATCTGCGACCGCATCGCGGTCATGACCCGCGGAATTCTCGGCGAAGCCCTCCCCGTCGCGGCCTGGAACGAACACTCCCTCATGATGGCCGCCACCGGCCAAGACCTTTTCCCAACCAAGGATTAAATGACCCAGGAAACCCTTCCCACCACAACTTCCGCTGCCGGACGAAAGAAAAACCGCGTCCTCGAAATGGCCGGCCGCCTCGCCGCACTCGTGGCGGTGTATGCCTTTTTTGCCCTGCTCACGCCCGCCGGAAAAGGCTTCACCTCCGACGCCAACACCCAGCTCATGCTCCAGGACATTGCGGTCGTTGCCATGGCAGCCATCGGAATGACCATCATCATCATCGCGGGCGGCATCGACCTCTCGGCGGGATCGGTCATCGCCCTCTCCATGATCACGACCGCCTCCGTCCTGAACCTTGGGCCTGAAGGAAACAAATTGGTCGCCCAGCATCCCACCCTCATGCCCATCCTCGCCGTGCTGGCGGCGTCAGGCGTGGCCGGGGCAGTCGGCCTGCTCAATGGTGCCCTCGTCACCTACCTGCGCATCGTCCCCTTCATCATCACACTCGGCTCCATGCAGATGGCGCGGGGTTTGGCCAAACTCGTCGCCCACGAACAAAACGTCTACCCGCCCCGCGAAGTTCAGGATCTTTGGATTGCGCAACTGCTCGACCCCGCCCGCACGATCTTTACCTTTCCGTTCCTGCCGGTCGCCGTCTGGCTGGTCATTTTTGCGGCGATTCTGACGTCGCTCTTCCTGCGCTACACCCGCCTCGGCCGCCATATTTTTGCCATTGGTTCCAACGAAAAAACCGCCATCCTTTGCGGGGTTCCCGTCAACTTTACCAAACTGATGGTGTATCTCATCGGCGGCTTGTTCAGCGGGTTTGCCGGCATCCTGTTTTTCGCGCGCCTGGGAGCCATCGGACAGCCCACGGAAGCGATCGGCTACGAGTTGTTTGTCATCGCTGCCGCAGTCATCGGAGGGGCCAGCCTCCTCGGTGGCCGGGGCACCATTCTCGGCACCATGATCGGTGCGCTAATCATCACTATCCTCCGCAATGGCGGAGTCAAAATGGGGTGGCCGCAATACACGCAGGAAATTGTCATGGGCGCAGTCATCATCGTGGCCGTCGCCATCGACAATCTCCGGAACCGCAAACGAAGCTGACCGTCCCCAATCAGCTTCCAGGGATTTGCTCAAGGAAAGCGGGCAAGGTTATCGAGAGAGACCGACAGGACCGTGAAAAATCCCCCCCCGGCAACCCACCCCAAATCGGACCTTGAAGATTGCACCGTGGCGCCTTCCTATAAAGGCCACCGATTGACAGAGAGTGGGTGAAGGGAATCGAATTGATTCCGCCGGAACGCAACCTCCACGTTTGTGGCTGCGCCGGTAGGTGCGCTACCTCGCGGGCGGTCTCGCAGGCTCGCGTTCGAGTCCCTTCAAAACTCAGCGGGTGAAGGGAATCGAACCTGTTTCGATGCGGACTGGCGCTCACTCCTGACGATTTTAAACGGCGTTTACAGAGAGAATTCTCAGACTGACAAGCTGAGGTAATCTGCAGTCGGCATCATTTTTTCAGATTCCATTCAGATTTATGTCGTAACATTCCGCAGACTGCCACCCGGGTCGGGATCAAGCCACAATCTCGATCCTCCGTCGCCACATCCCGGGACTGTAACCGGTCGCCTTCTTAAAGGCAGCCGAGAAATGAAAGATGTCGGAGAAGCCCGAGCAGGTTGCCACCTCGCCGATCCGCAGGTCGGAGGTGTTCAAGAGTTCCTTGGCCCGCTCGATCCGCACACGGCGGATCTCTGCCTCGATCCCCCGACCGAGTGTTGATTCGAACTTCCGTTCGAGGGTTCGCCTGGATACCGCTACCCCCTTGAGGATATCGCCGACCTTGGCACCGGTCACCGCTCGTTCCCGGATGGTGGCAACCGCGGCTGCAAGAAAGGGATCGCTGATCGCCACGATATCAGAAGATTGCCGGACGATCACCCCTCCGGGAGGGACCAGAATCGTGCGCCGACTCGCCCGCTTGTTTTTAAATAGGCGGGCAAGCTCAGCTCCGACAGTTTGACCCACCAAATGGGATCGCGGATCAACGCTGGAGATCGGCATTTCGGAAAATGCGTTACAAACATCGTCGTCGTCGACCCCCATTACCGCAACTTCCTCCGGAACCGCGCGGCCGTGGCTGCGCAGGATGCGAACGGCGGAACGAGCCCGGATATCATTGCAGCACAGGAGGGCCGTCCCGTTGGACAGGGCATCCAGCCATCCATCCTCCAGGTCGTCGGTGTCGGAGTAGCAATATTCATGGTTGGAAATCGCTTCTTCGAGTCCACGACGACGTTCATCCGAATACCAATGCTTCGGGCCGCCCAAAAAGGCAAAGCTCCGGAATCCTCGCGACAGAAAATGTTCGCCCGCAATGCGTCCGATGGCCCGGTTATCGGGCAACACCGCGCCCTCTCCGGGACGAGGAGCTCTCATGGCGCTTACTTGGATCCAGGGAGTGCCGACCTTTCCCAACGCAAGGCAAAGTTCCTCCTGTCCCTGAAGCACAGCGGCATCGACGTTTGTGCCAATTTTTGAGATTTCCAAAGGAGTCCAGGAATCCATCAGCAACCACTGCTGATGTTGGGCCCGGGCGTAAGCCGCCACTCCAAGCGCGATCCTTCGGAAATGCGCCTGGAAAAGCTCCACCCCGAGGTAAACCCGGGTTTTCCGCATGTTCATTTACCAAGAATATAAAAATGCCGCTGTGCTACAAATCTTTTCCGCGCACACGCATTTACTGGAGGACCTGATCTGTGAAATCCTAGTCTCAGAGTCCGTGTTAGCTCGCGAAGTGGGCTGCACTGACACGCAATCCCCGAACCATCCCAGAAAAATGAATAAAACTCTCCTCCCGCTGTTGCCGTCACCTAGTTCGAGCAAGCTTAGTCTCACCTTGCTTGGCCTTTTAACCGCTCTCTCCCCCGCCCTTCAGGCTCAAACCCAAGTCCTGGTGAACGTGACCGGAGATACGTCGGTTTCCAGTGTTTTTCTCAATCACAACTTAACAACCGCTAATCGCGGAGTGCTCCTGCTTGACGGGGCCACCGGCACGCCGGTTTACACTATCACAGGACCGCAGGTTTTTGCCGATGGGGCAACCGGTAGCAGCAACAACCTTGCAGGACTCTTCTCCTCCGGTGTCGATATTGACATCACCGGAAACGTGACTTCTGCCAACGTGGGCACCAGCCGACTAGTGCTCGGGAGCACAACCACGGGAAATGCGATCTCCGGGATCATCTCCAATAACGGCGTTGGGACCACCGGAATCACCATAACCGGTCCTGGAGCCTGGCAATTCTCCAACAACAACACGTACACCGGACGCACCGCCATCAACAGCGGCACGTTGGAGTTGGCCTACACCAACGCACTGTCAAATATTCTCGCCGATTCCAGTCAGCTGCAGCTTGGCGGAAAGTTGAAGTTCACCGGGGCCACCGACGTTGCGAATACGGAGACGATCGGAGCCCTTTTCATGGCGACCGGCGCTGGGTCAGTGGAGACAACAAGCGCAGGATCAGGTTCCATGGCCGTGACATTCGCGTCCCTGAGCAACAACAACAACGGACGGTCCTCCACCCTTAATTTCAATATTGAAAGCGGGGACACCGTGACGGTTACGGGTGCCACCGCTAATAGCAATGCGGGCGGAAATATATTCGTCAATAACGGTCAGGATTTTGCCGCCTACAATGCTTCCAAAGAAGTGGTCGCGTTTAGCGGATACACTACGCTCACCATAAACAATGACGGGGGAGGCAGCACCTACTTTTCTCTGACAGGTGGAATGGTGCGCGATTTCCGGGACAACACCAAGTTTCAGGGACTGAAATTGACGAGCAATGCGGATAATCAAGAGCTCAACCTCACGGGTGGAGTTATGAAAATGGACGGAGGCGGAGGTACCGGGGGCTCGGGCGTCCTCTACACAGGTGGAGATGGTACCAACAAAACTTACACAATCAAAAATGGTACGCTTCAAGCCAACAGTGGCGGCAATGGCAACGCGTTCTTCATTGCTGAAGGAGCGAAGCTGATCATCGATAGTACGACCGCTCTGACGACAAGTGACGCCAACGCGAACCTGGCCAAGGCAGGAACCGGAGAACTTTCGATTGTCGGTGCCAAAGCCTGGACCGGTTCTGTTTCCCTTCTTGAGGGAGTCTATAGCGTGGACAGCTTGGTCACGGTCGATGGCACTGGCCAGAACAGCGGACTCGGATTTGCCACCACGATCACAAACACACCAGGTCGAATCCTGATGAATGGCGGGACCCTCCGCTATACCGGCGGTGCCACCACCACGAACCGGGCTTTTTCGATCGGGAGCGCGGGTGCCACGATTGAGGCCAATGGAACAGGGGCGCTCATATGGACCCCAACATCGATTACTTATACGAACGGCCAGGGAGACGGCTCGCAGTTCAACAATTTTCAAAACACCTTTATCACCCTTAGCGGGACCAACACCGACAACAACACCTTTGCAACCCCCATCGCAAACCAGGGAAGCGGTGTGCTGACTAGCCTGAACAAAACCGGGACAGGCCGCTGGGTCCTTAGTGGAAACCACAGCTACGGTGGACCGACAATCGTTTCTGCAGGCACCCTCGTGGTCAGTGGCACCTTGACGGGTTCAACCTTGGTTTCGGTTGCAAGCGGGGCGACCCTGGCGGGTGCCGGCACGATCAACGGCGCGACCACGATCGCGGCGGGTGGGATCATTTCGCCCGGGAACAGCCCCGGCAACATGACCCTTGCCAACGGGCTTACCCTCAACGGATCTTACGAGTGGGAACTTGGCGCACTGTCAACTTCCGGCCCGGGAACGAACTTCGATGCCCTTACCATTACGGGCGGCAACGTAGACCTCACGGGAGCGACGATCGACCTCACCCTCGGCAGCTTTGCTCCTTCGGCGAATGCCTTTTGGACGACAGACCAAACGTGGTCGGGGATTTTGGATAACACCGGCGGAGGAACACTGACCGGCACGTTCGCCGCGATCGACAACTCTGCATGGTCATCGTATGGAGCGTTTTCCACGACCTACACCGGCAACGACGTAAACCTGGTCTGGACCGCTGTTCCAGAACCAACGACAGCCGGTCTTTTGGCCTTCGGCCTCGCGGGAGCCTTTGTTCTCCGTCGCCGTCGGTAAGTCTAAATACCGGATTATTCATTTCCCCCCGGGGGGGGGGGGGGGGGGGAACC
>JBGSVZ010000102.1:0-97748 GCA_041752695.1 Terrimicrobiaceae bacterium | reverse complement strand
GACCTCTCGCCTTGGCTGCCATCGCAAACCCCGCAAATCAGCTCACCTGGGACGGCGATTTGCGCCATGACCGCCCATTGATGAAAGGCGTCCGCTTCGCTCCCGGCCATTCATCAATCGGCGGGTTTATCCAGTCCGAGAGCCGGACATTACCTCTTTCACCATGGAAATCCCTGAATCTGCCAGCCGTTTTACCTTTCGCGTTCAACCCGGTGAACGCATCCCGGCACTCTGCCAGCCCTGACCTCATCAACCCTGTTCGTAGGTTAGAGGTAATACAGGATAGCACTTTCCCTAGGGAAAGTGCGGGGCGGGTCGCGTTCGCTATTTTCCCGCCGTTCCTCCGCGTGTCAGGCACGCTCCAGAGGGCATTCGCCTCCGGCTCATTCTTTCAACGCATTCGCTCCCAACTTTCAACCCCTTAAATCCCTCATGCCCCGCAAATCCCAGCCTGGAATCGTCCAATTTGCTCTCGATATCCCACTCGACGCAAAACTGCGTTTCGAATCGCTCCATGCCACGCTTGGGTTCAAAACCAAGACTCAAACTTTCCAGGCGATTCTGTATTCGGTATCGACCCAGGACAAAATCGATCCCGCTGCACTCGGACGCATCGAAGCCGGGGTCAAAGAAGTTCAGCGTCTTTTGGAATCCTTCCAATGAAGAACGGGCAGATCTTCGCGCACAAATCCACCGCCCGCGGACGGCTGGATCTGGAATACCTCGATGAAACTTCCGGCCGGAAAATTTCGCTACGCGAGCATGCGGCCATGGATCAGCAGATCGGAAAGAAGCTGAAAGGATTCACCGACTACGCTTCCAAAGAAACTCTCGGGCAAGTTCACGTCGGCGGATTTTTCCACGATCTCATCCGCATCAACCCGGATGGATCTAGCACCGCTCCGTCGCGGCTTTCCAATGAGGAACGCAAACGTCGCACTGTTGAAACTTGGCAGCGCCACTTGGGGCAATTCGCCTCGCAGGCACAACGCCCGGTGATTGCCCATCGGATGATTTTTTCGATGTCCACCGAACAACACAACGCACTGGTAGCAGCAGGCATCAATCCCGACCAAGTGCTGCACGCGACGATGAAAAAGATCATGCGCAGGTTCGCGGAAACATTCCACCCCGGCGATTCCGTTGGGTACGCCTACGGTCTCCACCACGACACGGCCCATCTTCATGTCCATGTCGCACTTTGTCCGCGTACCGAAAAGGGCAGTTATGTCGGTTGCAGCACGTCCCGCTTCAGCCAAACCAAACACAAGCGGCAGATGGACCGCATTCGGTCCTGGTTCGAACAGGAGAACCAGCGGTGGCAAAAGATTTTGAGTTCACCGGAGAAAATTCAACAAACAATTTCGAGCCGGCTCGACTCAGATCGATTTGTATTCGCTCCGCGTCTCAATACAGCGCATCTGCAAGCCCTTCGCAGCACACAGACAACCGAGGCCATTCGGTTGCAGAATTTGTACCAGAGCATTCGGAACCTGGAGGCCGCGATCGCTGCCAAACGGCAATACCAAGCTGCCCAACGCAACGTCAACTACCTGTCGAGGTTTCTCAGCGGACGGAAACCGAAGCTCACGCGATCCATCGAAAAAATCGCGACGAAAGTAGAGGCCCGTTCGCTTCGCGAAATGCAGGCCCTCCTTTTCAAGATCAAGCGCGACTACCGCACCGCGCACAAACGCTACACCCAACTCCACGGATTCCATTCTTATGCCACTCGAAGCACCCAGTCAGTTGCCCAACGGCAGACGAACCAGAAGTTCTGAATTCATCCTCTGTGAGAATTTTGCGTTCCGTCCGGCGAACGTGGACGGATTTTCCCATCAGACCTTCGATGACGGCTCCGCCATCACAACGGTGAATTTTAAAGCCTATACCCAGAGCATTCCCGACCCCAACCGACGGTTGTTCGATTTCCTGCTTTCCGTCCTCGAACCTCGATCAGTCGATGAAAATCCTTGATTCATTTCTCGCGGTATTATGTGCATGTGGCGCGATCACGGCGTTTCTCTTCCTCTCTCCTCCGCTGTCCTACATGGTCGTCGCGCTTTGCGCTGTCTTTGGCACATGGGCGATGGTGTCCGCGGACCATTCTGGAAAAATCATCGTCCGACTCGGCGGACTTTCCTGGACCATGGAGGATTTCGTTCGGGGGTGGCTCATCACCGGGCGCACAGGTTCGGGAAAAACTCAGTCCGCGATCAACACGTTGACCTTCCAGCTTTTCCAGAATGTCAAAAACTGGGGCGGCATCTGCCTCGACCAGAAAGGCCTATATTGGGAGATCCTCGTCAAAATGGCTGCACATTTCGGCCGTTCTAACGATCTCGTATTGCTGCAAACCCGGCCCGTAGGAAAAGACATACTCTGGCGTCCGTCTCATACGATCAATCTCACGGGCAACCCGGATGTTCCCGCTTCCACCTACGCCAAAGTCATCGTGGATACGGCGGTTTCTTTGACGGGCGGGCGAGGGGGGAATCCGTTTTTTGTGACCAAGGCTCAACTCGCCATCCAGACGGCTTTCGAAATCCTGCGGTATCTGGAGCTTTACGTCACCATTCCCAATATTCACCGGCTTTTGCTCAATAAAGAGGACGGTCAGACAGCCCTTGAGGAACTAACCAATTTTGGCGACCAACGCTCGAAGGATCTCCTGGCAGCCTTCCGCAGCTATCTGGAACAACCCCCGGAGTGAGGTGCAACTGATTTTTGGACCGTTTTGTGTTTTAGTTTACTGAGTGGATCTGGGCCTCAAACTGGTTCGGGGTTTTGTATCCGAGGGCCGAGTGTTTGCGGTGGGTGTTGTAGTAGCCTTCGATGTATTCGAAGATTTCTGTTTGGGCATCTTCGGCGTTTTCAAAGCAGCCGTCCTGAAGCATTTCGAGCTTGAGGGTTCCGATGAAGGATTCGGTCCAGGCGTTGTCGTAGGGATTGGCCCGGGCGGACATGCTCTGGCGCAGGCCGGCCTTGGTCAGGGCCTTTCTGAAGGCCGTGCAGCCGTATTGGCTGCCTCGGTCGCTGTGAAAGATGGTGCGGTCTGTGGGACGTGTGGCGAGGGCTTGGAGGAGCGCGTCGAGTACAAGGTCCGAGCGCATGTGGTTGGCCAGGCTCCAGCCGACAACGCGGCGTGAGCAGAGATCAATGACGACCGCGAGATAGAGCCATCCGGCGCTGGTCGGAATGAAGGTGATGTCTCCCGCCCAAGCCAGATCGGGAAGATCGGGCAAGGGGCTGCCGGAGATGAGATTTGGGGAAGGTTTGTCCGCCCTTCCGTCGCTGGTTTTTGGCACGAAGGTTTTCGGCTGGATGGCGTGCAAGGATCTCTGGGCCATGATTCGCCGGATTCTGGCTGGCGCACAAAGCACGCCGCGATCAGAGAGTTCCTGGGAGAGACGACGGTAGCCGTAGCGCCGTCGATGGCGTCGGAAGACGGCTTCGATGAGATCACCAATTTCGACGTCGGCCACCTGGGTCGCCGTGGGCGTGGCGGCGTGGTAAAAGCTGCTGCGCGCCTCGCCGAGCACGGCACAGACCATGCGGATGCTGCCGCCCGTTTTTTGCGCGATGAGCTCAATCATCGTGCGGCACTCTGCTGGGGTCTGGTCCCGAGGATGACGGCAGCCTTTTTTAAAATGTCGTTCTCGAGTTTGAGGGTGAGGATTTCGCGCCGCAATCTGGGCAGTTCGTCCGCTGCGGGCTCCTCGCCTACGGCTCGGACCCCTCCGCTCCCGAACTGCCCAGATTGCCCAACACTGCGAACCCACTTGTAAAGGATCCCTTCACCGATCTCGAGGTCCCGCGCCACTTCTGGCACGGGCTTCCCCAGGTTCACAAGGCCCACGGCCTGGGCTTTGAACTCTGCTGTATATCGTTTTCTGGTCACTGCTTTCATTGTCTCTTATTCTCCTATTTTGTGGTCCAGAAATCTCGCGCACCTCAGAGCAACTGGGCGGGGTGGAAGGTACGATCAGCAACTATCTGGACTTCTTCATGCACCCGGAGATTGCAGAGGTGTTTTGCGCCAATGAACCGTCATTTTCTGTTTCCGAGATCGACCAGGGTAAAATTGTCTGCATCGCCATGCCACAGAAATTCCAGAGCGAGCGTCTTTATATCAATACCATCCTGAAGCTGTCCTATTACTTCCACGCCTTGAGTCGGTTCGACAAATCGGCCGAAGAACGGGAAAAGGACAATCTAATCATTCTCTTCGCTGATGAAGGACAGGAAATTATTACCGGCGCGGAATCCGCATTCGCGGATCATCGGGCGGCAGGCGTCATTCGTGAAGCCAGGGCAACCATCGTGCTCGCCACCCAAGCCTACACATCGATTCATGGCTCGCTCGACAAACGCTACGCCGACGTTCTCATGCTCAACCTGAGCAACGAACTTATTTTCACCGTGGCAAATCAGGATTCCGCCGCCATCGCCTCCAAAAATATCGGCGAAAGGGAGGTTATAGAAAAATCTTGGGGGTGGGCCGAGGGCCGAAAATCCTACAACTACCAACGGAAGATCAAACCCTTCTTTGAACCGTTCCGTCTGCGAAAGCTGCCGAAATTCACGGCGATCATTCGCCATTGCGAAAAACCCTTCCGCAAGCGGCTCGTGCCGCCAATCACACCCGATGGCTGTTTTCCCCGCTGGTTTACCAGCCTCCGTCCCGACTACGCCCTGCTCCAGTGGTTCAAGGGCAAATCTCACACTCCCACCCAATCATGAATCCGATCTCCATCGAAAAGCTTAACGCCCTAGAACCTCATCTTGCGTCTAGAATCAAAGGTCAGGGGCACGTCATTCCACGTGTTTGCTCCGTCCTAGAACGGGGGCAGCTTGGATTGCAACCGCCCGACAAACCACTCGGTTCACTTCTTTTCCTAGGACCGACAGGCGTGGGAAAGACCGAACTGACGCTCGAATTTTCCCGATATCTATTCGGGAATGAAGCCGTTTTTCGGTTCGACATGTCCGAGTTACAACATAGCGACAGTGTGAAGCTCTTCCTCGGCGACGAATCCGGTGCCCCCGGCAGACTTGGAATAATCCTCTCCGAACATCGAGAAGGCGTGCTCCTCTTTGACGAAATCGAAAAAGCCCACCGTCTGATCTGGGATCTGTTCCTTCAGATGCTCGACGCGGCCCGCGTCACCCTGGCCGATCATCGCACCTACGACCTGTCTGGATTCTACATAGTCTGCACCAGCAACATCGGATCCCAAAATCTACTGCGTCCGACCCGCCTGCCGTTTGCGACACTGGAACGTTCGGTTCTGGCCGAGCTTCATCGGGCTTTCCGTCCAGAACTCATTGGACGCTTTGACGAAAAAATTGTCTTCAAACCGCTCTCGCCGGAAACCCAACGGCAGATCGGATGGCTTGCCGTCTCTGAGGAACTCGCCCGCTACCGGCAAAAAGGCTTCAACATTACGTTGTCCGAAGCCACTTTTGAATTTCTTGTCAGGCGGGGGATGCACAAAACTGTCGGAGCACGTTCCATGAAACGAACAGTCCAAAAATACATCGGCGATGCCATTCGGGAGGCCTTCAAAAAAGGACAAAGACCAAGAGGAGATATTCGGGTCAGTCAGTCGGCAACCAAGCTTTTTATGTACCAGGATTGATTCGAACCACTTGCGTCCCTAGCCTGAAATCTACGAAAGAGAGTCGAAGGCTTGACCCGCATCGGAAGCCTGCGTCGACATCAAAGCGCATACTGTCATCTGCTGCTTCTTGAAAGAAGGGCAGACAGGTAATGCTTTTCTCGTCGGCTAATCCGATAAACACATTTTGGTCTGTAGGTTTACCAAGCTCAAGCCCGGGTCCTCCCTTGGCACCTTTCGCTTCGAGCGTGAAGCTTGCGAAAGCTCCAACGGGTGAATGCTGGCTGTTAAAAAAGATTGTTGGTTTCATTCTGGCCGAACTTCGTAAAATCTCTATTTTCCGCCCGATCTTCCGGCTCAATGGTTACTGTCCGGGCAGTATCGTTCGGTTGCATCCGGTGGGCTTGACCACAAGCCAATCATACCATTCTCGGCAGCCTTTAAAGTGCGATGGTCTCGCCTGTATCGGCACTCCTCTCGATGGCTGCAACAATTTCATGAGCCGCCAGTGCATCGTCCATTGTTGACAACGGAGGCAGCCCCCTGCGAAGACAATGGTTAACGAAATAATCGACTTCCCCAATGATGCTTTGGGGATAGGCTGAAAAGGTTTGTGAGTGAGCCTCCCCTGGGCTGTATTCCACCCAATCACGATAGCTATACCGGGTTGCACCAGCGGTGCCGATCACCTTGACCATCATGGTCCAAGGATCGCCGGAATGATCGTCGGCAGCAAAGCTTGCACCAAAATGAACGAGAGCGCCGTTCTTCAGTTTCAGGTTCACCATGGCAATATCCTCCTGCGTGATGTCTTTATAATGCAGAGAGCTTTTCAAGGCTGAAAGGAGCACCGGTGGCTCAGCTAAATACAACAGCATGTAGGCGTGGTGCGTCATAATTTGCTTAATGACACCCGGATAGCGCGCGGCAATTGCTTCAGTATGGGCGATGTTGTAGAGGATATGGACGGAGACCAGCCTTCCCAGTTTGCCGGTCCGCAGTAAGTCTCTTGTTCGAATTAATGACGTTTCATAGATGTAGTTATGTCCGGGCATGCACCACTGCCCCCTCTCCGCCGCAAGGTCTCGCAATTCGGCGATCTGCGCCGCATTCACCGCCACAGGCTTCTCCACCAAGACGTGCTTTCCAGCCTCCAGTGCAAGTTTGGCGTATTGGTAATGAGTCTCCAAATCTGTCAGCACAAAAACGGCATCCACTGCAGGATCTGCCACCAACTCCTCAGGGGTTGCAAAGAGTCGGCATCCAAATCGATCGCTTTTTTCCTCAGCGCGGGTTCGATTGCGATTCCAAAGTCCGGTAAGTTCCGCGCCTTCGCATTTTTGGATGGCTTCAGCGTGGCGTTCTGCCACTTCGCCAGCTCCGAGAAATCCAATCCGTATATTCTTCATCGGACAGGAGCAGACTGATCCTTGATGGAGGCCTTGAAATCTCCAAAAAGAAACGCCTCCGATAGCTCTTCGTAAATAACTTCACCGCGTTCGTCGGTTTCGATCAGTTTTGCCATCGCAGCCTGCCATCTCGGCATCGCGGCGTCTAATCGGCTGCGTTCCCAGTGCTCTTTTGAATGGGCCGTCGCATGGACAAAAAGATGATCATCGCTCTGACGGTAGATTGCCATGTTGACTCCATTCTCCCGCATAGATGCTCCGATCTCCGGCCAGAGTTTGTCATGTGCTTCCTTGTACTGCGGATAGCATCCGGGTTTTAGTTTCATTACTAATCCGATGGAGAACATATTCTTACCCGCTTTTGTTTATCTTATTAATTTCACTGGATGTCGGGAGCTTCACATCTAACTCATTGGCGAGGCATTCGAGTTTCGACCAAGTGTCGGTCTCAATAGGGATTCCCTGCGCTTCTCGTTCTCTTTGTGTTCGGTCTTCTGGTTCACCGGGGAGTAGAACCTCGTCAAAACCGGCACGGGGTTTGGAATCTTTCAGCCAATTGGTGAGTTTTCCAACCTGATCGTCATAAAAGTCCTGTCCACTAAATGCTGCGGGATCGACAAAAACGGCGAACCAGCCATTGGCAACTTGATCGAGATTGGCGTGACTACAGCATCCTCCACCGACGGCACCCGCGAAAATGTCTGCAAAAACCGCAAGGGCATACCCTTTGTGAGCGGCCACGGGGAGAATCGCCCCCTTGGGCTCGGCGTAGTAGGTGGCAGGATCGGTAGTGGGCTGGCCGTAGCCGTCAACAAGATAACCCTCCGGTAATGTTTCATTTCGGGCCAGGGCAAGTTTGACTTTGCCTTCGGCTGTTATTGAAGTCGCAAAATCCATGGTGATCGCGCGACCGCCCGGCAACGGAGCCGCTGCCGCCAGCGGGTTGGCGGACAAGCGGGGCTCATAGCCACCATGGGCCGCTTGGAGTACACCACCGCCATGGGTATTGGTCAGGGTGAAAGCCGCGACGCCAGCCCCTGCGGCTTGTTCCATGAACTCTCCCATTCGTCCCAGATGGGCGGAGCGACGAATAGTCAAAACACAGACGCCTTCGGATTTAGTTCGGGAGATCGCCATTTCGGTAGCCTGGCGGCCGATCACCTGACCAAACTGGTAGTGCCCGTCCACTGCAAGGATTGGACCGTGATCGCGCACAATTTCCAATTTTTCTTTCGGCTGAATCCAACCCTGAGCCAGCCACTCGATGTATTGAGGAACGCGAATAACCCCATGGGAATCATGACCACGTAGATTTCCCAGGGCCAGCGACTCAGCGACGATTTTCGCCACTTCGGAAGGCACCTCTTTGGCCTCAAAAATCTCGCAGATGAATTGCTTGAGGGCTGGGAAGTTTACAGTTGGCATGCGTTCAGTTTCGTAGCGAGGACCCACCAATGACTTGGAGCGGCAGGCGAATGGTTACGGTTGGTATTGGAGATAAACCATGTGGGTTTGGGTGAACTCCAACAGGCCGTGTTTACCGTCGGCCCCTCCGATACCTGATTTGCGGAGACCGGCATGGTAGCCTTGCATCGCCTCAAAGTTTTCCCGATTTATGTAGGTTTCTCCAAAACGGAGTTCGGTGCAGGCGTGCATGGCGCGGTTGATATCGCGGGTGTAAAGCGAAGACGTCAGGCCGTAGTCCGACTGGTTGGCGAAGGTAATTGCTTGTTCGAGGTCCTCCACGAGGACAATGGGAAGGACGGGACCGAAAACCTCCCGCTGAATAATGTCCATTTGCTGATCGCAATCCGCCAGCACGGTTGGCTCGTAGTAATGCCCTGGTTGTTTATCGGCAATGCGGCCGCCGGTCACCACCGAGGCGCCCGCAGCCACTGCGCCAGCCACCAAGTGATCGACTTTTTGCAAACCTGCCGCATTGATTAATGGTCCATAGTCGAGTTCTTCGGATTCCAGCGGGTTGCCGAACCGTGCCTTTTTCATCGTGGCCGCCAGTTTTTCGGTGAACTCGGCCGCGACTTGGCGTTGAACATAAACCCGTTCGGCACAGTTGCAGACCTGCCCGCTATTGATGAGCCGTGAGGCCGCAATGGCTTTGACGGCGAGGTCCAGATCGGCATCCGCCAGGACGATGGCCGGAGCCTTCCCGCCCAGTTCAAGGTTTACTTTGGTGATTTGGTCCGCGGCGGCATGCATGATCTTTGCGCCTGTCGCGATGCTTCCCGTAAAGCTCACCAAGCCTACTTGGAGGCTGCAAGCCAGCGATTGCCCCACAGTAGCACCCCGGCCATAAACGAAGTTAACCACGCCGGGAGGCAGACCCGTTTCGGCGACGAGACGCATGAAGGCATGGGCATTGATTGGTGTTTCCTCGCTGGGTTTGATCACCACGGTGTTGCCTGTGAGTAGCGCAGGGGCCAGTTTGCGAACGATCAGAAAGAAGGGGAAATTCCAAGGCAGGATTCCCGCCACCACCCCGATTGGGATGCGAAACATAAAGATTTTTTCCTGGGCGCGGTCGCTGGGTATGATCTCGCCTTCGATACGACGTGCCCACTCGGCCATATAATCGAGGTAGTCCGCCGCGAAGGCGACCTCGACGCGGCTTAGGGACAGAACCTTGCCCTGTTCCTCGCTGATGAGGCGGGCCAAAGGTTCAACCTCCTCGCGAATGCGCGTCGCGATGGCGCGGAGAAAACCCGCGCGTTCGATGGCCGGACGCCGACCCCAGGCCGGTTGCGCTTCCGCAGCCGCGGCCAAGGCGGATTCCACTTCAGCCGGAGAGGCTTCCGGAACCTCTGTCAGCACTTCGTCCGTTGCAGGATTCAGAACAGGGACGAGTTCAGAGGAGCCGGTTTGAAATCGGCCATTGATGTAGTTTTGTACAGCGTAAACAGGATTCATGGTGGATGGTCTTTTTGAGATGAGTTTAGGCGGGAATCGGGCAATCGCCTTTCTCCAGCTTGTAAAAATGACGGGCGTTATCGCGATAGACCTTTTGACGATCGGAGGCAGAGAAAGAGTCGAGGGCTCTTTCGGTGCATTCGATCCAGCGAGAATAAGATGCAGCGAGAGTCACCACCGGCCAGTCGCCTCCGTACATCAGCCGTTCGGCTCCAAAGCAGGCGAGAGCGTGCTGGAGATAAAATTCGATATCGTTATATGTCCAATGTGTCAGATCGGCTTCCGTCACCAGCCCGGAAAGTTTGCACCAAGCATTGGGCAAGCTGGCCAGTTCCTGGAGCTGCCTGTCCCACGGCTCGCGCTCCCCGCTACGGATGTCTGGCTTGCCGAGATGGTCGAGAACGAACCACACCTCCGGACAGTTGCGGACTAATCGGATGGTTGATTCCAGTTGGGTATGCTTGATGCAGAGGTCGCATGTCAGGCCGAACTCGGCCAACGTGCGCACTCCCTCGACGAACCGTGGCTGATTGCAGAACTCCAGATCGGCCTCGCCTTGTGTGATGCGTCGCACCCCCTTGACCAGACTGTTCGCCGCCAGGTTTGCGAGATCCTCCCGAACCTCGCTGCCTTTCTCGAGGGGAGCTTGGGCAACGATGCCTTGCAGACGCGGTTCGGCTGCGGCAAGTCTCGTGACCATGGCTACTTCTTCGTGAGCCTGGGAAGAATCGCAGCCGCATTCCACAAACACAAAACTCTCGATATTTGCGGCGTCGCTGGCTTTGCGGAAATCATCAAGCAGGAATGTGCGGTTCAGAGTGGGCAGACCGCGAAGCCAGTCGTAGCCCAATCTAGTCGGATCCCAAAGATGCACATGGGTATCTACAATGGGGGTGCTTTTCATGAGGGGAGAAAGAATCCTGATAGGCTATTTCCAAGCAGTGACGCCAGCCCGGGTGAAGCTTTCGTCGATGATGATCCGCTCTGGCATCGGACCGGCATAGACCCAAAGCATGGCCATGGCCTCCTCATTTTCATTAATGAAATAGTGGACCCGGCCTCGTGGTTGGAGTGCGGTGGAAAAATCCGTCATGATGTAACGGCGTCCTTCCACGTTGCAGCAGGCGCTGCCTTGCACGATGCAAATGGACTCGTCGAAATCGTGAATGTGAGCCGGCAGGCGGCCGCCTTTGAAAAAGAGGCCGTAGCCGCCGCTCATCTCGATCCCGGGAATGAGTTCGCTGTTCAGATAATCAATAAACTCCGTGTTCGGGCCAGCGACATATCGGCGCGCCGTCTGAAACCTCACCAGATGCTCGCTTCCTGGGACGCCGTTGGAATCGTCGGGCATGCATTGCCGGGACGCAGGTTCCTCCACTAGTTCACGCGAAAGATTGGAGGATGCCATGGCAACGTGGGCACGCACGGGCTCGCTTGAGGCATTGACCGCCTGGTGCGGGGTGCCGCGAGGGATGGTGATATTATCCATGGCACCCAGTTGATAGGCCCGCCCCTGCACTTCCATTGTCAAGTTGCCGTCCAACACCGTGACCGATTCCCCAAATGGGTGGACATGATACGGTAGCTTCGCTCCAGGGGCGAATGTTACAATTCCCGTCGTGAGCTTACGGGCGTTATTGTGGGTGCCGATCAGACATTCAAACTGGACGCCATCTTCCAGAGTCATGAGTTTTCCCGAGCCCTGCGGGTTCATGACTTCGGGATACGTCGGGCGGAATTCCTCGGGCAGGACAGTGAGCGGGCTTTTCTGGCTGGCAGCGACATAGTCGTTCCCGGTTGGGGGCATGAGAGACGGGAGCAGTCGAGCCGTCCGACCGACGGAGTGGAGGGAGTTTTTCAATGAGCGAATGAGGAGTCCTGCGTCAAGCCCGAGGCCAAGTACCTGGAAACCTTGATCGGTGCGCAGTTTCAAGTCCTCATCATTCCGGGCCATCACTCCGGCATATTTGCCAGCTGCCAGGATGCGGTCTTTGGCCTTGAGAATTTGTTGTGCGATGCAAGGGCCTTCCCACTGTCCGAGGAACCCCGCGCTGGCAGAATAGTCTGCGGGGCCGAAAAAAAACAGATCGGCTCCTTCCACCTGGAGGATCTCGTCGATATTTTCACCGGCTGTCAGCGATTCGATGAGAGGAACGATCAACGCGTTTGTTTCCGCCTCGTCGGCGTGTTCGGAAAAACATTCCCCCCAGCAGGTGGCCCGCTCGGCACCGACTCCACGAATACCTCGCGGAGGATAATGGCTGAAACTCACTGCATCGAACAATTGCGCCGCGGTGTTGATATTGGGTACGACAATCCCGTCCGCCCCGATGTCGAGAGCGCGTTTAATGAAGCTCAGATCCAACTGCGGGATTCGCACCAAAGCCACGGTGTCACTACGCACGGTTGCACGGAGATGCGCGACGATGTCGTTCCAGTCCAGATGCCCATGTTCGGCGTCGATCGTCACCCAATCCAAGCCCAGTCCAACTGCCATTTCAGTGATGCTCGGGGATTCCAAGGTCACCCAAAGTCCATGAACTTGCTTTTGTCCGGCCAGTTTCTGGCGAAGTCTTTTGATTGCGGCAGCTTTCATGGCACACGCGGATTTAGATCGAGACACCGATGAAAAAACAAGCAAAAATAATCAGAAAAAATACAGTTTGGATTTAGTATTGCATTTTCCGACTCTCTCCCAGAGTCTGGACTATCCCCCGAGTGACTATCCCATGAGTGCAGAAACCCTCCCCCTGACCGGTCCCCCTAAAAAGCTCGACTATAGCCTCACGGGGGAAGACTCAATCCGTGCCATCGAACGTGGTTTGGCCGAGGCCGAATGGTATCAATGCCCGGTGCCGCGCGAGACCATGCGCAAACTTCTTGTTCGCCGCAACGGCCCTGCCGTGAGAGACACCGTCTTGTGGTTTGCACTGATTTTTGCATCAGCTGGAGCAACCATCGCCTTATGGGGCTCATGGTGGGCAGCCCTGCCCTATCTCCTCTATGCCGTGCTCTACGGATCGACGTCCGATTCCCGCTGGCATGAGGCCGGCCATGGGACGGCCTTCAAGTCGGATTGGATGAATGATGCGCTCTATGAAATCGCATCATTTATGGTCATGCGCGAATCCACCGTCTGGCGCTGGAGTCACACCCGTCACCATAGCGATACCATCATCGTCGGGCGCGATCCAGAGATTGTCGCACCACGCCCGCCTGATCTGCTTGCCATTTTCATGGGAGTTTTTTCTCTTCAGACTTATCCGAACTTTTTCAAAAGTATTCTGCGTCACGCCGTTGGAAAAATGACCGCCGATGAAATGACTTTCATTCCCAAAAGCGAATCTCCCAAGATTTTCCTGAAAGCTCGCATCTATGTTGGGATCTATCTCGCCGTCATCGGATTGGCGATCGTCACCCGGAGTATTCTTCCAATTCTCTTTATCGGCCTGCCCAATTTTTTCGGTTCCTGGCTCATGATCATTTACGGGCTCACTCAGCATGCTGGATTGGCGGAAAACGTGCTCGATCACCGGATGAACTGCCGCACGGTCAAGATGAACCTGATCAATCGTTATCTATATTGGAACATGAATTACCATCTCGAGCACCACATGTTCCCGCTCGTGCCCTACCACAACTTGCCGAAGCTGCACGAGGCGGTGAAGCATGATTGTCCGCAGCCCTATTCAAGCTTAGTTCAAGCTTGGTCGGAGATCGTTCCAACTCTCCTTCGCCAGACCAAAGACCCCGCATATTACGTAAAACGCAAACTGCCCGAGCCCGTGTCCCCTGCTGATGAGCACTTCCCCTCCAGCGATGCCAGGCCCGATGGCACTGGATGGATCGAGGTTTGTGCGGCAGCTGATCTTGGAAAAAGTGACGTCATCCGTTTCGACCACGGAAAAAAAACCTACGCCCTCATCCGGGATGAAGGAGGAATACTTTATGCCACGGACGGCGTTTGCACCCACGGAAACACTCATCTCGCCGACGGCCTCGTCATTGGAAAAATCATCGAATGCCCAAAACACAATGGGCGCTTCAACCTTGCCGACGGCTCTCCCGCGCGTGCGCCCATCTGCCGGGGATTGGCTACATATTTCATCGAAGAACGCCAAGGCCGCATCTGGCTGAATGTTGTCCAAGCCGCTGGGGCTGGTGCCCGTGAATCGGAAATCTATCACCTTCGCGTTGTCAGCAATTGCAGTGTGTCCACATTTATCAAAGAGCTGATTCTCGAGCCAATCGATATGGCTCAGAGAGTTGAATTCACCCCCGGAGATTACCTCCAGATCGATATTCCTGCATACAAAGAGATAAGATTCTCGGATTTCAATATTCCCGAGCCTTACGCGACCGTGTGGAGAAACCAGCATATCTTTGATTTGGTGAGTCGCAATCCGTCACCCCAGCCGGGGCGACGCAATAATTATTCTCTGGCCAGCAACCAGAGTACGGAGCGCACTCTCCGTTTCAACGTCCGCATTGCCACTCCACCAATTGGACAAGACTGCCCGCCGGGTATCGGTTCAAGTTATGTTTTCAATTTGAAGCCCGGCGACACAGTCACTGCGATCGGACCGTTTGGAGATTTTCACATCAAGCCGACTCAAAGGGAGATGATCTACATAGGCGGAGGGGCTGGCATGGCACCCTTGCGGGCTCACCTCTCCCATCTTTTTGAAACCGAAAAGACCGCACGAAGAGTCAGCTTCTGGTACGGCGCGCGCTCGAAACAGGAGCTGTTTTATCAAGACTACTTTGAGACCCTCGCGCGGGAGCATTCCAATTTTTCATTTCACGTCGCCCTTTCCTCGCCCTTGCCGAACGATGCCTGGCATGATCTCACAGGGTTTATTCACGAAGTGGTGCAAACCAACCATCTCGCAAACCATCCGAATCCGAAGGCCGCTGAGTATTACCTATGCGGCCCGCCGATGATGATTAAAGCCTGCACCAAAATGCTTGCCCAATTCGGTGTCCCGTCGTCACAGATCGCCTACGATGAATTTTGACAGAGGGTGAACCTCGCTGTTGGCTGACGGAGGAATTCCCCCACCCGATTGGGTCACTCAAGACATCTGAATCGATTCTTTTTCTCCAGAGTTATCCCTTTGCAATTCCAGCCATGCGGAGCGGCTGTCCATCTGGGAGGCGAGAGTGCCGGATTTTGGTCGTTTGCTTTTGATGCCAGTCCACATCTCGCCACATGCCACGGAATTGTGGGCCGCAGAAGTTGCTGGTGGCCATTGCAGCCCAGCACCCGGTGGCTGCGGCTGCTTCGACCCCTATCTCGCAAAGTTCCCTCACCCAGCCCCAATCTAGCAGCGGCCAGTCTTTGAAATCAACCACGCCCCAGCATTCGGTCGTAACGAGCGGGAGCCCGGTAGCTCGCGACCATTCGGCATTTTGTGCGATCGCATCGGTGAGAATTTTTTGCCAGTGACTGGGATCGCTGCGATATAGGGCTTCTCCGTGGAGCGCAAGTCGCCCGTAACCCGAGAGGTCGAAGCGCTCGTAATTGTAATTGATACGCTGGTAAAAATCGCTCGAAGTCACCATCCAGATGTGGGGTTCGAGGAAGTCGATCCCGGATGGGCGACTAGCCGTGTGGGAAGATGTCGGGTCTGTTGTGAGAGAGAAGGTGAGCGGCAGGGCGGGGAAATGGGTGCGGACCAAACCACATGCCTCCTGCATCCAGTGCATTGGGGTGGGGGCAGCCCATTCGCGTGATTCCGCTGCCGGCACTCTAAAAAACGGAGCCCAAACATCAATCGGCCACTCATTGCAAAGATCGACAAAAGAGATGACGTCAATCAGGCCCTCCTCCTGAATACGGTCCAGTGTCTCAATCCAAATTGAGGCATGGGAGGCTGGTGTCGGAATCAAAAGGCGATGATTTTGGAGGTCTTGGCGAAACCAAGTTGAAAGGCCCACGAAGATTTTTCGTGACCGGCATTTTTCGAGGAACTCCAATAATGCGGGAAGGATTGTCACACGAGTGCGCGCGGGAGCACCCCAGTCGTTTGTAGACCATTCAGGCAGAAGCTCCCACTCCCGCTCCGCGCCAGCCGCCACAAGATGAGGATAGGCATCAATCCGCAGGGCATTGTAACCGCGTTCGGCGAGTTCATCGAGGGCAATATCCCAATCCTCGTAGCCGGCTCCAGGCCAGCGGCGCTCCAACCACGAAAAATCCCACATCGCAATCGCGAGTGCCGGTCCTCCGGTCAAAAATGAATACTGCGGTGTGGAGTTGGACGATGTCACACTCTTCATCGCTAGTAGGCTGTAAGCAGTATCATTGGAATTTCATCAATCAACATTAAGCCGCTAAATACCCAGCTGCGTGCGCCGTGCGCAACCATGCATCCGCAATGAGTTGGCATCCCGCGTGGGTCGGGTGGATGCCGTCGTATGCCCAAAGGGCACTGGGGGCCGATTCTTGAGCATCGTCGAAAAGGCGTTGAAGCGGGACGAGCGGCAAATTGCGTCGCGAGGCTATCTCGGCTATCCCCTCCTGACGGGGCTTGAGGTGTTCTTTCCAAACGGATGTGACGTCGCCAACTTCGAGGAGAAAAGGTTCCAAAAGGATGATTTTGGTGTCGGGACGGACAGCCTGTACGCGATTCAAAAGTGTGCTGTAGCTATCAATAAAGGTCTCCGTATCCGTCAGTGAGCCGCCGCATTGGAAATGATGAATCGTGTCATTCACACCAGCAAGCAGTGAGAATATATCGGCTCTGACATCAATGGTGTCGAACTCCCAGCGGGCGGCCATGTCTGCAAGCTTGTTGCCACTCACACCACGGTTCACGAAATCCCATCCCCGACCGGGTTCGCGACATGCCAAGCCCGCCGCGACCAGAAATGCGTATCCATTACCCAACTGATAGGCCGGATTGATTTCGTCGCGTTTGCGAAAGGCATCGGTAATCGAATCGCCTTGGAAAAGAATCTTCATCGAAATTGTTTTGAATAAAAAATCAGATTGGGTTCAGATTAAATTCATGTCAAGCATCGCACCTCCAAGCCCCCTATCGCATTGGTCGCGGGTTCTTTCGTTGGACGGGCTTTGGAAATTGAGGTGGAATGACGGGGAACGGGGAGAGCGTTCTGACCGGGTTGCCTCAGGCGGCGTGGATTGGACTCGGGGATGGGAAGCGGAGGTGCCGGGATGTGTGCACGGTGCTCTTTTGGCAACCGGGGTGATTCCCGATCCCAACTTGGGAACGAATGTGTTGGCGTGTCGCTGGGTTGAGGAGACGATTTGGATTTATCGGCGGACATTTTCCTGCACAGCGGTTTCGACAGGGAGTCGTGCCTGGCTGCGCTTCGAGAAACTTGATCTTGCGGCGCGCATCCTGCTCAATGGGAAATTCGTGGGCGAGCATGCGAATGCATTTCGTCCGTTTGAAGCTGAGGTCACGAAGCAGCTTGTGGATGGCGAGAACGAACTCATCGTGGAAATTGAGTCGGGGCTTTACCTCACTCGCGACCGGTCGGCGGCGGGTTTGGGAGTGAAGACAAACTACCTGCTGACCAAAATGCCGTGGATGCGAAAAACCCAAAGCCAGCACGGCTGGGATTGGGCACCACGGCTTCTGAATGTCGGCATCCCCGGTTCCGTCGCGTTGGAAATTAAGAACGGCCCACGCTGGGAGCGATCATCCGTCAGCGTCGATTTGGCGGAGAATCTCAGGTCCGGGACTGTGGAAGTACGGATTTTTGTGGATGTTCCGAATCCCTGCGAGTTGGAGATCACGGTGAAGGTGGCAGGCGCGGAGGTGAAGCAGATCGCCGCTATTGAAGCCGGACGGCAAGCTCTGGAGGTTCGAGTTCCCGTCGAGAATCCGGCGCTATGGTGGCCGGTCGGCCATGGGGATCAAGCACTGTATAAGGTGGAAATCGAAGTCCGTCATGAGGGGAATCTGGTCGGGATCGGCAGCCACCGTGTGGGCTTCCGGCATATTCAGTTTTGCCAGGATCCCTTGCCGGAAGGTGGGCGGAGATTCACGCTCAGGGTCAACGGGAAGCCGGTATTCTGTAAGGGGGGGAATTATGTGCCGACGGATCTCCTCCTGAGCAGAATTGACCGCGCTCGTCACGCGGCTAACATCGCTCTTGCGCTCGAGGCCAACTTCAATTTCCTTCGGGTCTGGGGTGGCGGGCTCTATGAGAGCGACGATTTTTATGATCTTTGTGACGAGCAGGGAATCTTAGTCTGGCAGGATTTCATTTTTGCCTGCGCGAAATATCCGGCTACCGACGAGGTTTTTTTGCAGGATGTTCAAGACGAAGTCAGGCACCAGGTGCGACGGCTCCGGCACCATGCATCGCTCATTGCCTGGTGCGGAAACAATGAAATGGAGTGGGCCGCCTGGGACTGGGGCTTCGAGAAAGGAATCGCCCATCCCGATCACGCACTTTTCCATCTCGTTTTCCCGCGATTGCTGCAGCAGGAAGATCCGGGGCGGTATTACCAGCCCAGCTCCCCATGGTCGCCGGACGGCGAGAATCCAAATTCCGATCTCTGCGGTGACCAGCACGCCTGGCAAATCGGGTTCGGCGAGACTGATTTTCGCAAGTATCGGGACATGGTCTGCCGGTTTCCGAGCGAGTGGGGGTTTCTTGGGCCGAACAGCCTTCCCGCAGTCCGTGCGGCCCTTGCGGGCGGGCCGGAGCGTCCTGGCACCTTTGCATGGGAGATACACGACAATTCCCTTAGTTCCTGGGACAGCATTCCGCCTTACACGCCAGACCGCATTTTTGAGGAATCGCTCGGGGTCTCCATCAAGCAAGTGAGTATCGAGGATTACGTATTTTTTGGCGGGATCGTTCAGGGATCGGCTTTGGCCGAGGGAATCCGTAACTTCCGCCGCCGCATGTTCACGAGTTCGGCGGCGGTTTTCTGGATGTTCAATGAAGCGTGGCCGGCAACGCGGAGTTGGGGCATTGCGGATGCGCTAGGGTGCCGCACGCCGGCATTCTGGCCGGTGCGACGGGCGATGGCCTCGCTGGCGGTCTTCGTTGTGCGTGACGACGACATTGTGCGCATTTTTGCAGTGAACGACGGTCGGTGCATTGACGCTGAGCTGCATTTCGGGCTTGTCAGTTTATTTGGAGACTTTCCCCACTCGGTCACGCAGCCCGTGGAGATTCCCTCCAACGCCGCTACAATGGTTGCCGAGTTTTCTACAGCTCGTTGGGATGAACTCGGCGTGAAATCGCACGTGGCTTTTGCCCGTCTCATGGTGGGCGGGAAAGAAGTGGCTCGTGACACGCTTATTCTTCCGCTTTTCCGCGAGATGGATTGGCCGGAGGCACGCATCGAGGTCCACCACAAAAATGAAATCGCCACCTTTACCTGTGATAGTGTGGCCTGGCGCGTCTGCCTCGACCTCGACGGGCACCTCCCGTTGACGGATAATTTTTTCGACATCCTGCCCGGAATTCCCACCGAGCTCCCCTGGCCAATTTCCTTCGGTAAGCCGACTGTCCTGCGTGTCGGTAATGAGTTGGCTGGATGGGCTAAAACACGACGTATCAAAAATCCAATCATCTAACTGCTTGCGACGTATTATTCTGAAAATTCCGCATTCTGCCCGGCTTGTATTCATCGGTGACTCGATAACCGATGCTGCTCGCGATGTATCCGCTGAATCCTCACCCTGGCTTCCAAATGGATTGGGTAGTGGTTATGTGTCCCGAGTGTGGGCAAGGCTGACCGCCGCCTGCCCAGAGGCAGGTATTCGTGTCTTCAATAAAGGGATTTCTGGTAACACTGTGCGCGATGTATCCGCGCGTTGGCAGATTGATGTTCTTGACCTCCAGCCGGACGTTCTGTGCTTGATGATTGGCATCAATGATGTCTGGCGGTAGTTTGCCAGCGGTAATTGGAGAGATTGTGCGTTTGTGATGGGCTCCGAGGAAAATAAGGAGTCTCGCGGTGAGACTCTGGAGTTTCCGGATCAGCCTTGCAGGGGGCGAGAAGGGTGGTCCATGGAATGCCACGGCGTCTGTGGAGCCAGTCTTTCTGAATTCCTGCGGCGTGACTGTGAAGGAAGCGGCGGGTCCGAAGAGGGGGGGCTGACATGGCCTTTTTTCCTAGGAACGTCGCTTTTTCAGCCTGTAAGGAAACGGGCACGCCAGCCTGATATTGCGTGGTAAAATCCTTGGCTCCTTCCTGGAGATCTCCTATTGAATTTGGCTAAAATAGGGAAGCGTGGATAACCTGCTCCCCTGAGATTTTGTTACCCAAATCCACTAGAATGAGGGCGTTGGGGTGTTTGTCGATGGCGTTGTTCCCAGGTTGAAATGCAACGCCGGACACCACAAATGGTCGGCCGCTGGCTCCCATTTCCTCATCTGTAATAACCATGTTCAAGCCGATGAAATCCCGATTGGTGAAGTCGGCGGAAGTATGGTTGGAAAACTTTCGGTGGATCCACAGATGCCACTTGTAGCCGGTAGGTGTGCGTTCAGCACCGTGGTCTGCCGCCAGTATCATGCCACGTCCAAGCCATGGGATGAGCGAACAGCCGAAGAACGGCTTGTCGATAACGTTCAAGAGAGTAAAGGAAACGTCTTCATCGATCCCGGTTCCCGCAAATCTCTTCCCCGGTCTGAGATCCAGCCAGATTCCCACCCCATCGCGAGCCCATGGCCAGTCTCCCTCGCCCGTGAGACTCTTGTCGATGACCTCACCGGAAATCAGGAGCCCCCTTCCCTCCAGCCGAAGCGTCCAAGTGCCCATAAGCCGGCCCTCCGGTCGTGGGCCATTTGAAAAAATCTCTCCCGCGACAACCCCGTCTTTTGCATGAATGACGGGCGCGCACGAAAGGTCAATTACATGGACGATGCGCTTGCCATCGGATTCGAAATCAACGACCACATCGGAGAGTTGTCCCGGCTTCATTTCCAATCGATCCACCGGCAAGGGAACTCGCCAGCGGGTTTCTCCAGGGGCCAAATCAATGGTCGCTCTTCCGCGACTGGTTCCCCAACTCCAGGTCGCCTGAACTTTGAGTGTCTGGTCCGTTTTGAGTATAAGATCCAAGCTGCCTCCGGGCGATTTGAGCATTGTGTCAGCAAGGGTCACTTGCAAGGGAGGGGGAGGAGGGACCGGGAAAATGGCGCGGGGTCCCGTGGCTCTGACATTCCCAGCCACATTGAGGTGATTCCAGAGTGTGCGAGCGATTTGATATTGTCCAGGTCCGGATGGATGCACCCCGTCAGGGCGGAGAATTTGATTAGGACCTAAGGTTCGGTCTAGCCGATCGAACTCTTCCTGAACCGGAAGATAGTAAACCTCATCATTTTCAGCGGCAATTTCTTGAAGAATAGAGGCGCAAGAATCAAGGAAAGTCTCCCCCCCACGCAACTCGTATAAAAGATGATCCAGTCGTGGGTCGGTCTTGGTGGGAGACATGAGCAGGACAGCCGCTCCTTTGCCGCGAAACTCTTTGACTTTTTGCTCCATACTTCTCCGATAGGCGTTGAGATATGGCTGCGGATCCTTACCGAAGGCCATGTCGCTGTTAATAAAATCATTCATCCCAAGCATGATGCTGACAACGGTCGCCTCGCTGGCGGCAGCCTCATCAAAACGGTGTTCTGAAGTCACCCCTGAAATCCCTGCTTGGGAAAAAATCAAGGGTTCATCGGGATGGAAATGTCGAAAAACCGACTCAACTTTCCGTCGGTAGAGGTCATTGTGGGTGATGCTATCCCCAACCATAACCCACCGATCGCCCCGCCGTAAAAAACTTGGGGAATCGGCATAGCTAGGAATTTGGAGGGATGTCGCTGCAAACATCAGGAAAACGAATGACCGCAGAGAACGAAGGTTGAAAGGTGGTTGACGGCGCATGAGAAGTGTTTGGTTCGGTGCCTGGGGTTCATTCTTTTGCACGCACAAAATTAGAAATCAGGAAAACGTATCCCGCGAAACGCTCAGTCTGCTGATTCAAGTTCCCGCATGGCATCAAAAGCCCTTTTCACCACCTGTATCTCGCCTTGCTTCGAAGCAGGCGGGCGAAAATCGGGGGGAGGCGAGTGGACATAGCCAAAAAAATCACATCCCGCGTCATGCCAACGCCGCCATTCGGAAGGTTCGCATTCACCGGGTTCTGTGCGACCAATGATTGTCGTCATAATACGCTGATTCGGAGAACGCACTCCGAGGAGCCACTCCATCACGTCCGGCTTGTTGCATTCGGCAAAGAGTCCGTCACTTTCGCGAAGCATCGGGTGATCAACCCAGAGGGGTTCCGCTGCTGTGTTGTAGGGAACATTAAAAAGGATTTTGGTTTCGGGACTGGTTTCGCGAACCGCATCCCTCAGCCGATAGAACTGTTCGGCTAGAACCGTTCGCTTGTAGAGCAGATGCTCCTCAGGAGTTATCGCTTCCGCGGAATCCGGCATTTCCCGACCGATGATTCTCTGAAAAGGACTGCGAGCGTAGTCGGAAGGCTGAACGAGTTCCTCGTCGGGTTTTAATCCCCCGTAAACGAACCAGTCCAGAAGGAGCCAATCCACGGGATACAGGGCCAGAAACTCCCGTATGCGTGCGCAGAGGAGATCAGTCCACCCTGACTCGGGTGCTAAAAATCCGTAAGGATGCCAGGATCTTTTGCTGCCTGGAACGACCCAATCGCTCCGATGGTTGCTCATCACGAGGTCAGCCCCCACGCAGAAATAGGACCAGACGGGAAAACCTTCCTTGCGGGCTATTTCGTAAAGTTTCGGGAACAGGCTGGATCCTGTGCCCGGCGCTATCGGCCCCAGTTTGGTGGGATATAGAGCCGTGCCTCCAAAAAGGTATGCCTGACAATACATCACATTGGTTCCAAAATCCCGGTGCCAATCAAAATACTCTTGAGGATCCACAAATGCCCAATCTTGGGGAGTTGCAGGCCGCTGCCACGGATCAGCCGCCCAGTTGAGGTCACAGTGCATGAGGCGAATCGTGCCTTCGCTTAAAGAATTGGGTTGTTTTATTTTATCCATGAATGGGCCGCTTTTAGAGTGCTGGTTGCTTTCTATTGAAAAATTGGTTGGGGAATGGCTCAGGGTAGTAATTCCTTGGTCTGACCGGAGACCTTCTCTACGATCAGTTTTACCCAGTTCGGAGGGGCCGAGCCACCGATGATCTCCACTGAGCCACCGTCCCGTCGGCCCGCTGCAAGCCGAAGAGCGACATTGGTGTCCACCAAGAGACCGCTGCCGGGATAAAAGGCCACTGTGGTGTAGTCCGTGGCGTGGGTGAGTGTTGTGCCGGTATCGTTGATCGGCGGAGAGGGGGCCGATGTGACGAGGTGGGCTGTCGAAAGCGAGATAGGTTTGCTGTCCCACGGTTCTGAATTGGGGTCATATGTCGGATCGACAAAAATTCGCCCGGGCAGGTCGCGCCAAGGCTCGACTTGCGACCAATTTTGCGAACGGGGATCCACGGCGAAAACGGCTGCACGCTGCCACGATTTGTCGCCAGTTGTGCGAACGACCAGAATGGAAAGCTCGCCTTTCGAGGCCGCATGCATTCTCGCACGCTGAAGCTGGCCCTTGACAATTTCATGGGCGAATGACAGGTCGCGACCCTCCAGCAAGCCTGACCCGATTGTGGCCATTGCGACGCCAAGAATCAGCATGATTGCAATTACCGTCAATAATTCGACAAGCGAGAAAGCGCGAGAGGATGGGAAAAGACTGCGCATTGTGGGGGTTGACATGAACGAGTCAGGGTTCATGGACCTTGTGGCTGAGGCGGAACGGGCAAATCTTCTGCAAGCTGAGGAGGTGCCTTTGACGGTGGCACATACACTGGGATGACGGTCGCCTGAGTCAGTTTCGGATCCAATTCGTAGAAGACGCCCACAATGAACTCATTCTTGGAATTGACCCGCTGCGGGAGTTCCGCCGTATCGGCGACCATTTCATCCCAATCAAGCTGCTTCAGCAGACGGATAAAGTCCTCCGAAGAGATATCTTTTGTTTCAACACGCACGGTAACGCGACCGCCCACCAGTGCCTGCATTCGCAGGCTGTTGGGATTGGTTTGTCGAATCCGCCCAAGGAAACGGCCGACTTGGAACGGAGATGCGCCTGTGGAGGATGTCGGCGAAGCGTCCCGGAGATAGTCCAATAGATCCGTTCGGGCAATGAGATCCACTGCCTCAATCATGAGGCTCCTTGGCGGCTCTTTTTCACGCTCGGCTATCTCGTAGATTCGAGTGGCTGTGGTGGTTGGTTTTTCGCCGCCGGTAAGGTCCTTGCGAGCAATCGAAGAAACCATCTTCCAGTGTGGTGGAGGTTTTGGAAAAACCGCGAGAAGTTCCTGTGGCATAGCCGATTCCGAAACCGGTGCCGCCGCCATAGAGGAAATTAAAGCTGAGAGAATCCCGAGTGTTGCGAAAAACACCGATGAATATTTAGGATGCTGAAAATAGGGGCTGATTCGCGGGCGTCTCATCTTTGTATGCTGTAGCTGGTAATGTCGATGCGCTGCGGCACGAGCCAGTCGTCTCCCGTATTGGGCAGGAGATCCGTGCCGTAGGCGCTTCGTTCGGTTGTGGCGTAAACATTAAAGGTGGAGGCTGAATTTCCTTCTGCTGCGTAGGTGCTGCGGCGGTGAACGAGGAACTGATTGCTGGCATTCCCGCCGGTGTCGGGATTGGTAAAGATGCCGAGGGGGTAGCCGTCCGTTCCCGTGTCGGCACTGCGACTCACAGTCGCTTCCACGCGGACAGTTGCCGATGGTATGAAACGGCCATCAGCCTGTTGGCGTCCTGACTGACCAATGGCAAAAACTCGGTAGTCGTCACATTGAGTCGTGACGATGTCGGCAAGGTCGCGTGCCAGGCGCTCGCGGTCATACTCTTGAGTTCCGCCATCGGTGATTCCGTTGACCTGGCAAAGTTGGCCGGGGTAAACAAACATGTCTGCTGGACCCACCAGAGTTCCTGATACTGAGCGATTGGCGATGTTCGAAGCCAAAGAGGCCGGGTTTGTAAGCCGGTTGCCCAAGAGGGCTTCGAGCGGTTTCTGGCGTGTAATATTGAAAGGGTGGAGCGTTGCATTGATATTAAGTTTGCCATCGGTTTGATTTGCGATGCTTCGGTCAAAGGGGACATACAGAAGGCTCCACATGAGCCAATCTGGGGGATCGTCCGACGTTGGCTGAAATTGCATCGTCAGCCACGGAATACCGGCGTCAACTCCGGTAGGCACGCTTGAAAGGTATCCAACGCCTGGCAGGCCCAAAATTCGTGAGGCATTTTGAAATTCGTCTCGAGGCTGGTGGGAAGCCCACTGGCCGACAGGTGAAGAGTTTGCGGCGGCTCTGATCCGGCTTCGTGCGGATTGGAGCAATGTGTTCGGCTTGGCAAGGTCGGAATCAATTCCTCCGCCCCCGGTGTAGTTTGAATTCTGGACGCCAAGCGATCCGCCGTCTGAGACGATCCAATCGGAGGCCTTGCGAGCAACTCTCGGGTCGTCCACCTCGAAAGAAATTCTCCGCGCAAATGGGAAACTTGTGTCCAGTCCGGGGAAATCGTACTCCAGATAGTCATTTTCGTTGAGGGGACTCGCCAAACTCCCTGCGGTTGCGTCGAGGAATGTGCCGGGAACCATGGTCCACAGGCGGGTTGTACTGCGGGGGGCGTCACTTTGCGTGTACGACTCGGTCGTGAAGACAAATTTCGGTCTCAGACTGATAGAAACCGAACTGTCCGGGGCAAAGGGGCCAACGAGCAACTTACTGTTTTGCATGCGGCGCATGGTCGTATAGCTTGTTCCGGTGGCTGGCCGGGGATGGTTTGAGGCCAACCCGAAGAGCATAAGCGCTCCACGTCTGGGATAGGGAAACGCGAAGGCCGATGACGGGGCAATCAAGGAACTCACCGTTTGATTGCCTGAAAATCGCAAGGTCCCGCCCGACGCAGTGGGATCGGTCGAAGAATACGTGCATTCTATATCAGGGATCAGACCAAAAAATCCGACATCTTGGATCGGGGTGGCGAAACCGTAGCGAGCAGGGGTCGCAATTTCCGCATCCATTGAAATCTGAATAAACACATCGCCCGGATTGGGCTGACGTGTAAGAAAGATCAGGACATGACCCTGGACACCCTGATTGCTTAGGTGGGCTCCTGGGGAGGCCAGAGTTCCAACTCGCGATGGGTCAAGGGCATAAACCGATTGCTGTCCTGCCCACGTGGTCAGGTCGGCCTGCATACTGAGTTCATTGACCAGGAACGGTCCCGAGGAACCAATCCGGCGGGTGTTGGAACCAAAGCCGTGGAGGTTCCACAATCCGTTGTAGAGTTTGTAGGGCCAATTTGAGGTGGTATCGAAACCCGAGACAAAATCGTCCCTCGAACTTGCGAAAAATGACCACCCGGGAGCAAATCCGTTGAGCGCGGCATCTGAATAGGTGAGAAGCTCCACTGCCACCTGCTCCGATCCATTCGTTCCACCGAGACCGTCATACTTTTCCGCGAGAGAACGGGAGAAGCCAGGGAAACGAACATCCATCGTTCGGTCGATTGCGGTGACTAATGATGCAATCGTCGGGTCGTTGGCCGATGAGGGAATCTCTCCGCTCAAATCCCGGAAGCTGGCGCGGTTGGAAGGCAGTCCGGCATTAATGAAAGAGTAGATGGCTGGCGCGGTGACCGCCCTGGTGTCTTGCGCGTAATACAGTCCGAAGCTGGCATCGCCAAAGAGCGGCACCGTTCCCCAGCTATGCAACTGACGCTGGTAGTCCTCGGTCCAGACTCCCAGAAAGTTCGCATCATCGTTGAGTAAGCTCAGGTTCAATTTCGGAGTGCCCCAGGGAGTGATTTCCGGAGTGCGTCCCCGCGTTGTGATGTAGGCCCGGTTTTTTTCGTACGTGTCCGCACCGACGACGAGCCTCCAATCCGCGGGTGTCACAAAACGACGCACACTGAGGTCCGGGGCGGCAGTGATATAATCTGTACCATCGGCTCTGAGATACGAGTTTCTCGCATCGGTTCGTAGAAAGTACGACCCGGCATAACGAAAGGTGTTGAAGCTTTCCTGCTCAGTAACACTCTCAAGAAACGACAAATCGATGGAACTAGGGTGTGCCACGAGATTTTGGAGAATGTTGCCATGCGCCAAGTCCCGATCGAGGGAAGGAAAGTCTAGGGCTCCTAAGGCAGTGACTGTAACCTCGTCCGTGAGGAATGGGTTGTTGCGCCACACGCGATTCTCATATTCCGATTGGGTTATTGCCACCGTGTTCGGATTCGTGGCCCAGGTCGACCAATTCCAAGTCGCAAGATTGGAAGCGAACTCGGTCATTCCGAGTCCGGCAGTGTTGATGTTGACGCGACCGTTTTCGACATCCGCCCAGTAGGCAAAACGACCTATGACCGGATTCGCGGCGTCGAAGGCGGGGCTGGATTCGCGGGTGCCATCTTGACGAATGTAGATCCAACTCACCGGCATCAGAGGTGGCACGTTTCCAAATTCCATGTTGGCGGGCAGAATCGGGAATCGCCCGTCGGCGAGCGGAGCATTGAGGTCCACCTGGTCCGAGGGATTGCCTTCCGAGTACAGTTGAATGGCCTCCCAAGAGGAACCGTCCCAGTAGCGAATCCTCCCTGGTGAAGCGGCCCAGTGGGTATCGAGAGGAATGCTGACGATCTTCTCGGCGATGTCGGCGATGGCGATCTTTGCCATGTTTTCCGATTCCCACAATCTCAGCCCACTGACCGCCGAGCGGTTGTCGAACATGGCGAGTGTGAGCGCCGTCACAATCAGGATTGTCACGATCGCCAAAATGGGCAAGACGAGTGCCAGAGAGAATCCGCAACGGCCTTTGAGATGAGAGGGCGTCATGGCTGAGAGAGGGTCACAATCACGGAGTAAATCTGAAGGTTTTTTCGGACCTGATCAGGAAGCGAGGCCACATAGGTGTCTATGTCGCTCCAGAATTGTGTCGGATTGGTGGCGGAAGGTGTTGTGGGAATCGAAGTGAGGGTTCTCAGAGCACGTGGCGGAGCTGAGATCACTGCGATTTCAACGGCTGCCGGATAGCGCGGTCCGAGGCAGTTGATTGTGGCAGAGCCCCGTTGGAATTGATATCCCCGGCGCGAATCATAGCGCCCATTGAGAGCGGTACCCACGAGTGATGCAGAAAACAGTGTTCCGGGCTCGCCGCTCATCCGTGGTCCTGAAACGCTTCGGGCCTCATTTGTGATGGGCTTCATCTCCGGGTCAAGCGCTCGGATGAAAAGTGCAAGAATGTCATCAGCCAACCAACCCGCGAAACCATTGTCTAAATCGCCGGGAGCCCTGGAGTCGATGAGAGAGACTGTGGGCCAATCGCTGGATGCAGAGGGCTGCTGCAGGGTTTCGCGAATCGTTTCCGATTGCCGACTATCGAGTTCGAACCGGCACAAGCGCGGCTGGGGCGGTTGCCCTGCCGCCTGCTCCCACCGAACAAAGTATCCCACAAGCGAAGAGCCCGCCTGTTGCGCATCACCAGTCGCCTGCCAAAAAATCGAGTGCGCGTTGCGGGTGGCTGCATTGGCATCCAGGGATGCCGGGTTGATGAGCAACTGCGGTATGCGGTTTGCAGGATTTGCCAACTCATAGTGGCCCAGGTCGGGTCGAGTTGCCGACCGAAGTTCGGCGGCCATGGCAAAAAGCGCTGTTTGAGCGTTCTGTCGCCGTTGGGCCAAACTACTCAGACGCGCAAATCCATCCTGCGAATAGTTGAGCAGCGTTGCAAGGATCACAAGCAGCAGGGCCAAAACCGCGGTGGCCACAAGCAGCTCAAGGAGTGTGAACCCTCTCCTTGCCTCTATCGGTGATCTAGCGGCGCGATCCATAACCGAAAATACTTACTGGAGTCTGTATCGTCTGATTGTACGTCGGCGAGGGATACGCGACCGTGAGAATCACGTTCTGTCGGAGGGCGTTTGTCGCCGGAAGATCTGGAGTGCGTAGCACCAGAACCCGATAAAAAGTATTCGTCGCGGCAGTTGCATTGGTTCCCAAAAACCGTCCACCTTCTGCGAAAAACAGCTCCAAGTCTTGGGCATCCAGGTGCTGGCGCAACTGGCTTTGGGGGATGCCGGACAGGACGGTTGAAGCCGACTGCAGGACCACCGCGGATTCCATATTGTTGCGTGCTTCCTGCGAGGAGCGATAGGCCATCGCAAGGGCACCAATGGCGGGAATCAGCACGAAAGCCACCAGTCCCACAACTAGCACGATCTCCACCAAGGTAAACGCATCGAAAGCGTGCCACGCAGTCTGTCGGATTGTGGTTTTGGGAGGTTTGTTCACATTTTGCAGACTGATGCTAAACAATACCTAAACTGTAATTTTTTTGCAAGTTTTCTTTTTGCAACGGTTCGTTCGCTTCTCGACTCTTGTCTTCGCTCCATCTCGGATAAATATCAACGGGGCAAGTCCGCTTTCCCGGTGGCATTCTGGCGCGGTCGCGAAGCACTTTTCTCTATCGGGTAAAGCCGTTTCTTACGGCCTGGGGTGTGCGTTGACGCCAAGAGCGGTCAGGCGGCCACGATGGAAATCCAGGCGGTGTCGAAACGGAAGGAAGCGCTCGCGGCGGCTGGATAACCAGAGCACTTCGGCAAGTGCGCATGCGCGGGGAAATGTCATGTAATCCAGATGGTCGCGTGTGGCAATGTACTCCGTCCATAGTTGGCCCTGAGCTCCGAGAATACGGGGGTGGAATTCCGGCTCAAGGCCGTGGGGAATCGGGTCGAAGGCGTAAACGCGTGCCGTGGTGATTTCCCGGCCGTTGGCAATTGGTTCCTCAGAAATCGGATCGGCCTGATAAAAATCAAAGTAGGTAAAATCACTGCTTGCGTTAACGACATCGTGGCCCCGGCGAGCGGCGTCGATTGCGCCTTGGCTGTGACGCCAGTTCATGACGACCAAGTCCGTGGAGGGTGAAGCCTCGAGTATTTCATCCCAAGCCACGAGGCGACGACCACGTGGTGCCAGGGCTTTTTGTAAGTTGTCCACGTACCACCGTTGAAGAGATCGTTCGTGAGGAAGCCCGAGTTCAACGAGCCGATTTTGGATTCGTCTGCTGTGTTCCCATTCGGCGGTTGGCACTTCGTCGCCGCCGATATGGATGAACGTGCCGGGGAAAAGGTTGGCCACCTCCGCGAAGACGGATTCCAGAAAGCCCATGGTCTCCCCCTCGGCATTGAGAATGGTTTGTGAAATTCCCCAGTGGCAGAGCGGTTCTCGGGGCGAGAGTCCGTTTCCCAATTCGGGATAGGCGCAGATCGCGGCCAGCATGTGCCCTGGCAGTTCGATCTCAGGAATAATCTGGATGTGACGGCGGCTGGCGTAGGCAACGATCTTTCGGATATCGTTCTGAGAAAACCACCCCTCGTGGGGGGTGTCATCATAGCGTCGTGGACGGTTGGTGTCGCGACCGATTAACGTGCAGGGGCGCCTTCCTCCAATTTCGGTCAGACGGGGAAATTTTTGAATCTCTATCCGCCAGCCTTGGTCGTCGGTCAGGTGGAGATGTAACCGGTTAAATCGGTGGAAGGCGATCAGATCGATGAACCGGCACACGTCATCCACGCCGAAAAAATGTCGGGCCACGTCGAGATGCATGCCTCTCCAAGGGAAGGCAGGGCGGTCCTTAATGCGGAGAGCAGGCAATCGGCAATCCGTCCGCCCAGCTTCACCGGGCGGCAGGAACTTGGCCGGAAGCAACTGCCGGACTGTCTGAATCCCGCGAGCAAGGCCAGCCGTTTCGGGCGCAAACAGATGCATCTCCGCAGGCGCAATTTTTAGCTCGTAGGATTCATCGGGAAAATCCTCACCAAGTCCACTTTCCTTATCACAGACAAGATGAATGGCGGGACCGGTGGTTGCTCCTGTTTCGATCCCGAGATACTCGCCGAGCAGTTCCGCGAGGGCATCGGCTCCGGGGCCGGAGGCTACGATGCGGACATTTGCATTGAGCACGAACGAACCCTCGCGGCGTTCAAGCAGCACGACGCCAGGGATGAGTCCGAGACAGGAATTGTCGGGATTGGAGGACATTTCCAAAGGATTCGAAGTTTAAAGCGGGCGGATCGTGGCCCAGTCCATCTCAATTTCCACGCCATGCCGAGCGAGTAATCTCTGAAAATCGGCGAGGAGCGGTTCCTTCTCGCGCACCTCATGCGGGGAATGGTGGCCTTGCAGACAAAAAGCTGCGAGCAAACCTGCGGATTCCCCGACATTCCATTCCACTGGGTGGAGCCTTGTGCAGCCGTTGCTGATGTGCGTGGCACCGAGGTTCTTGCCGGCCGCAAGCAAGTTTCGCATCCGGACGGGAAGCAGAGCTCCGATGGGGATTCGGAAAGGGTACGCATCGAGGTTCAGGCCACTGGCCCGGCCTCCACAACGGGGGTGGAGGTCGATGCTGTAGGCCCCCACGCCTACAGAATCCGGAAATTTCTCCGCGTGTGGTGGCAAACCGAGCAACCTCCTCGCATCCACCCCCACATGGCACTCCGTGATAGTTGTCACCGCTTCGATGCGGCGGGACTCCCGGATGTAGGCCGCCTTGGCCAGGCCGTCAACGGAGCCCATCACGTCTGGTCGTAAATAGAGCCCGTGGTAGCCGGTGCCCCCGTCAGGACGGGGCGCTTCCGTTTGCAACCAATACAGAAGAGAGAGAGAGAGCTGCCGGGAGGCCTCAAAGTTCCGGGCGACTTCCTCCTCGGGGCGATCGATGACGGACCCGAGGAAGTAGTCATTCTGACTCCAATTGACGAGAGTGACGTCACGCACTCCGGACTCTTTCAAGAAATGTCCCTCCCAGAGAATCCGTCGGTATAGCCATCGGGAGAACGGATCCGCAGGCTTTTCGGGAAACAAGCGCATCGTTAGCGAGTGATCAGGATTATCGTGTATGGGATGACCTTGAACCCAGGAAAGGAGTGGACCTGGCCATGGGGGATCGAGATCGGGAGAGTGGGATTTCCAGAACTCGTATGTGGACGGACGGTTGATGGTGTGGTCGGCATCGGGCTCGTAAGACATCGCAAAACACCATGTCATGGCCTGCTGGCTTTGCGGTTCAGGCGCGCCGTCGATGGCGTGTGGCTCGCCGGTGCGAGACTGAGATTCCCGCCCTATCACGTACTCACACCGTGCCAGGGGAAGCAGGTCGCCCAACTCGGTGGCGTCCAGCACGAATTCCGCCTCAACCGTTTCCTTTGTGCCCGTGCGAACGTTCAGGAAATCGACGGAGCGAACGAATTCATCTCCGATCCCCCCAAGTTCCACGCCGACCGGGCGACAAAAAAATCGGATATCCAGCAGTCCGCGGGATCGTGCCGCCGACATCATGTCATCGAGCACGGATGCGCCCACCCGCGGCTCGAAACACAGCGCGGAAACGAGCCCCTGTCCTGGATTAAGATACCGATCCTCTCGGGCGGCTTGGGTGAGGGGATGGTTTTGTTTGTAGTGCGCCCTCACACGATCCCTGAATTCCCGATACCGCAAGGTACAGCCGAATCGCTCAATCCACGGGTGCTCATCCGGGGGGACGGCTTGGCTTGTGAGTTGACCTCCCAGCCAGTCGGTCTCCTCGGTGAGGACCACACGATAACCCATGGCACTCACCGCCAGCGCGGCTCCGACACCTCCGCAACCGCCACCTACCACGAGAACATCGGCTCTGGTTTGCCGCTGGAGCGGAAGGCTGGAAGAGATGGGCTCAGAATTCACCGTCATTCTGACCTCATCTATATCCAAACTAGATGCAAAACAATGCTTTTAAACGCATTTTTGACGGCTGTCGCGATGGGCGGACAGGGACCGTCCTCCCCCATTGGAATCAGGGTCCAAGGGTTCGCAGCCGCGGGGGGGGGCAGATGGGATTTTAGATGGCGCGATGAGAATTCTTTTTGAGCAAGGCCTCAAGAATTCCAAGAACTTTGGCGGACGACGAGCGTCCGGCGCTGCATTCGCGCATCTCGCTGTGTAGAGTTGAATTATCAACTAGGAACGAGGTGGCCATGTGGGGCCAGGACAGTTCCGATTGGGAGAGGGCGCGGTGGAGAGACTCGGCAGAGACATGGTCGAGGTCCGCTTCCACGACCGCCGAGAGAGCGGATCGTCTCACCGGGAGATTGCCCCCCACGGAAGCGAACCCACGCTGGCTTGTCTCGCTGAGCAGGTGTTCAATCATTTCGGCGGCAGCGTCCGGCGAAGACGAAGACTTGGGCATCGCGAGCATGGTGAGCCAGGAGGCATCCCGAATGCCCAAGGCGAGAGGGACGGCCAGAGCCTGCCAGTCGAAGGCAGAGCGGTCGAGCAATTCCGCGGAAGTGAAACTCGGATGCCGCATGGCCAGAAGACGGCCGGAGGCGAAGGTGCTTGGGACGAGGAGCGGGTTGGGAAAAGGAATTTTCGAGCCACTGAGGATTTCAATGGTCTTCAAGCTCTGATCGAGGTCGAGAGTTACCCGTCCGTCGATGGAGACGAGCAGTCCACCGGTCATGCGGAGGATGTCGGCAAGCGCCGAGACTTGGAAGGCATCCAGTCCCCTCGCGGCAAGGCTCTCCTGCGCGCGGCGCATTGCTTCCAGAAATTCAAAGGGATCGGAGGGGATCTCCAGGGGCAGGCCGTGTTCTGTGGCGAGACTGCGATTGTAAAACAGATACATCACGGTGATGGCGAAGGGTATCGCGCAGGCGTTCGGGCGCGTGGCAAACTTTGAACTTACCTGGGGAAGGAAGTCGGAGCGGAGGTCGTCCAGCCAGGGAGCGGAGTCAATTTCCTGGAAGCGGTCCCAGCCAATCGACTGGAGAATCTCGGGCGTCGTGTGCACGACATCAACACTCTGGCTCTCAAGAAGGTCGCCGAGGTGTCCGTCGTTCGGGGTCAGCAAGCGAACGTGAAAGCCGTGGCTTTCCCCAAACGCGGCCACCGCGCGATTCCACGCCCCTCGCATCCGCCCGATGCAGTCAATGGTGAAAACGGTGAGAGTGCTGTTTCGGGTTGATGGCAGGTAGTGGTCCAGCATCCAGGCCGATTGCAGGGACTCTCCATTCTCTGCCGCGAGAATCTCCCTGGCTTTGGGAAGGAGATAATTCCCGCTCCTGCTGCGGGTCTCGACGAGACCCCGGCGGGCGAGCGACTCCATCGCCAAATTCACGCCGAGTTGCCCGACGCGCAGCATGGTTTGAATCTTTTTGATCGAAGGAAACCGTTGCCCTGGTTCCACGCGTCCGTCGAGAATCCAGGTTTCCAACTCTTTCAGGATGGCTTGGTCGGTGGCTGGGACCGAAAGGCGTTGGGAGTGGGGAGCCAGTTGGTCGCGCTTTCTGCGGGTTTGGCGCTGGGGCGAAGGTGGTTTGTCGGAAGGTAAGGGCACTGTAATTGGGAACTCTTACGTATTGGACACGATTTGATCAAGTGAGGAAGCGGTTGAGCGTCTTTCTGCCGGGAACACAGTGATATTTTCAAAATCGGATTGACATCAGTAGAAATACAGTTTGAGTTCACATGATGAGAAGTCCCACAATCCAGGATGACGTGTTTGAGTCCTCCCCGGACAGATCGTCTCTGCCTTTGGAAAAAGACTGTGCTTGGATGTATGACGATCTTCCAGCGATGACGCGCCAGAGTTGGAACTTGGTGAGGTTTTGCCGGCATCTGCCGCAGGATCAACTTGCAGATGAGTTTAGGAGCGATTTCGCTTTCCGTGCCGAAGGGAGTCGATTTTCCATACTCAAGGATTTTGCAACCTTGCCAGGACCGGATGCATGTTTCTCCCACATCCAGTTGGATGCCCGGTTGCTTTTCCGAAAGCTGCTGGGGATAGAATGGGAGTTTCCGGGCAGTTCCGTCCACTTGCGACCGTACGCGAGCATTAATTACTTTCGCTCCCATGTGGAGGAGTTGTTTCACGTCACGGCTCCGACCTGTCGTCCCGCTCCGCCCGTACGGGGGCGTTGCGTGATTTATTATTCGTCCACTGACGTGCTGGCGATTGAGTATGAACTGCACAATGTGTCGTGCGCGGCAGTGGATGTGCGAACCCGCTGGATCTCGATCCCCGAGCCGGGGCTGGCGCACCACTTGACCGTCGGGAGGTCGGGTTTTCGCCATTCCTGCCGTCAGAAGGTCCTGAGTGAATACGAGGCGGTCGCCGAGATGAGCGGCCTTCCCTTTCGCGAGGCGGAAGGCCAATTGGAGACCGACTGGCAGGACTTTGTGCTCGCGGGAGGGGAGAGAAAACGGTGGAACTTTGAAGTACGCTTCAATGATGCTCCCAAGCCGGAAATTCCCTTCACTCTTGGAGATGCCATCGGCCGAATGGAGGACTATTACCTGGCTCTGCCCGATGTTCCGGCCCATTTGGCTCGATTCAAACCTTTGGCACTGCGCGCAGCAGGTATCGTCCAGAGCTGCCGGTATCTGGAAACAACCCCGGATGGAGAGCGCCTGATGGTTATCCATGGCGGAAAAGCCGGTGTGGAGGCTATGTGGTTCTGGGACACGTGTATTACTGCACTGGGCAGCGGTCTGATGAACGATAGCGTGACCGGCTGGAATTCTTTCCTCCACCTTTGTAAAGGCATCCAGCCCGACGGGAGGCCGTTCTACCGCTACCACGATGGACAGTATGAAGCTGGTGCGCAGAATCCAATCCTCGCCTGGGGAATCTGGAACTTTCATACGCTCAGCCCCAACTTAGATGCGCTGGAGGAAGCCTATCCTGCTCTCTGCCGATATGTGAACTGGTGGTTGGATAACTGGAGCGAACCCTCTGGTCTGTGTTCTTTTGCAAGGGGCGAAGGCTGTCTCGGCCTTGATGATGCCCTTTCAACGATGGAGGATTGTCCCATCGCGTTGAAACCCGGGGAAAAGTGGTTTGAAAAGGACTGGGGAGCGAAAACAGAATTTCTTTTTGAGGCTCCGGATTTGAACGCTCACTTGTATCTGGAGATGCAGGCACTGGCCCTCATGGCTGCAACACTTGGACGGGATCTGGAGGCTTCATCGTGGCGATCTCGAGCCGGTGATTTCCGATCTCTCATTCACGAACGGCTTTTTAATCCCGAGGCCGGTATTTACCAAACCCGGCGGACGACCGATGGACGCTTTTCGGGGATGGTGGGAGCGGACAGCTTTTTGCCCGTCTTCGCAGGAATTGCGCCTGAGCCGATTGCCAGGCAGATCTGTCGCAAGTATTTGCTGAATCCGGAGAAATTTTACACTCCCATGCCTTTCGCGACCATGGATCGCTCCCATGAGGCGTTCCGAAGCGGAGGCTCGCTTTACGAACCACCGGGATGGCCTGGTGCCCTTGTCCAGCAATCCTATTGGCAGGGACGCAGCTGGATGAACTACAATTACTTCCTTGTTGGAGCGCTGAATCAAGCCGGCCTGCACGCCGAAGCCGATGCTGCCGTGCTGAAGATTCTTGATGTCGTCTCGCGCCACGAGACGATCTATGAATGCTACGATCCTCTCACAGGGAGTGGCACGGGTCACGCTGAGTTTCCATGGGCCGCCGGGGCCACGCTTGCCATGCTCTTTGGGCTCTACCGGGAGGGTGCTCTGCGCCGTGATCCACTTGCCACCCAAGCCTCCACGAAAAGACGCGGGGACTCGCCCATCCTGCCTGCCCTAGTCTCGTGACTCTGCGTAGTCATGAGGCCATTGTGCATAAGAACCTGCCAGCGAATTCGTGGAATATTTCCACAACCTTAAAGTGAATTTGCCATGACGGGTCCCATTTTTGGCATCTTCTTTCATGCGATTGGAGCTCTCTCGGCTGCCTTTTGTTACACGCCCCAGAGGGCGGCACGCGGTTGGTCGTGGCAGAGTTTTTGGCTGGCTCAAGCAGTCGTGTGCTGGTTGTTGCTGCCGGTTTTTATTGCCCTGCTCACCGTTCCAGAACTGGGTCAAGTTTTGGTGGAAGCGCCTCGTTCAGCGATGTTCCAGTCCTTCCTTCTTGGCATGCTCTACGGTGTGGGGGGGACGGCATTCGGAGTAGCAATCCGTCACTTGGGCTTCTCGCTAACGTACGCCATTGCCATTGGAATTTCCTGTGTGCTGGGCACGCTCCTGCCTCCGCTCGTGGCTGGGCAATTCGGCCAGTTGGCCTCAAAGGCGGGCGCGGGCTGGATTTTTGTCGGGATAGCGATCGGTTGCTTGGGCATCGCCCTATCAGGGATGGCCGGTCGGTCGAAAGAGCGTGATTTGCGGGGAAGCACCGGAACCTTCAATCTTCGCAAAGGACTCCCCATCTGTACGCTGGCCGGGGTGCTTTCTGCGGTTTACGGATTCTCGCTGGCTGCCGGCCAGCCCATTGCCGACGTCGCGGCGCGTTATGGAGCGGGCCATTTCGAGGGAAACGCCATCTACATTTTCTCCAACGCGGGAGCCTTTCTCACCACGTCCTTGTATTGCATTGCATTGCACGCTCGGCACAACTCTTTTGGTGAATACGTGCGCCTTCCGTCAGGCGCAGCAGTTCTTCATCTGCCGCTCAATTTCGCCTGCGCACTGCTTACAGGCACACTCTGGTATGGGCAGTTTTTCTTCTACGGCCTCGGACACACACGCATGGGGGAGTTTAAATTTGCGAGTTGGGGGATTCACATGATCATGCTGGTGCTCTTCAGCGCACTTGTCGGTCTCATCTTCCGCGAATGGCGGTCCTGCCGCCCACGCACTCACCGCATCTTGGTTGCATCGCTTGGCACACTGGTAGTCGCGGTCCTTGCCATCGCCTACGGGTCCTTCCTTGGCGAGACCGTTCCAGTGCCAGAGGAATAAAGCAGCTATACTCAGACGCAATCTGATCCGATATAATTCAGAAACAATAAAAACCCTTCGCGAATCATATTACTATGTCATCTCCCAGCAAACGATGGAATGGAACATCCTGTAGGATCATCTCTTTCCTGCTGATTCTTGGTGGATCGCTGCAAGCCGAGTTGCGAATGCCGCAGATTTTTTCCGATCGAATGGTGCTTCAAAGGGACTTGCCGGTGCAGGTTTGGGGGTGGTCTGAGCCGGGTAACTCCGTAACGGTGCGTTTTGCCGGTCAGGAAAAATCCGCGATGGCTGCTCACGATGGCCGTTGGCAGGTGGTCCTCGACCCGATGCCAGCTAGTTTTGAGCCTCGCAAAATGCAGATCACATCAAAATCGGGCGATGCTCGCACAATTCAAGATGTGCTGGTTGGTGAGGTGTGGTTCACGGCCGGGCAGTCTAACATGATGATGGGATTGAATCAGGCGGAGGGCGGCGAGGCGTACTACGAGGCCCATAAAAACGACGGTGTGGACAAAATTCGCGTGGTCAACCAACTCGGCCCGTTTTTATTTCAACCGGAGCCGCAGACCGACATCCCGGCCGTATGGAACCCGCCTGCGAAAGGATATTCGGCGGTGAGTTTTTGGTTTGCCCACAAGCTCTTCAAGCACTTCGAGGGGAAGGTGCCGGTCGGCATGATCACCTACACCGCCATTTATCCTGCCGAGGGCTGGGTGCGTCGCGATCTGCTTGAGGGGGATCCGCGCTTGAAGTCTGTCTTTGGGGATGCCTTGAAACAAGACGCAGAGCTCTACAATGGGGTCATTTCGGCCATCGCGCCGTATTCCTTGCGGGGCGTTCTTTACTATCAGGCCGAATACAACGCCAACCGGGCCGCGCAGTTTCGCACACTGATGCCCACTCTGATTTCCTGCTGGCGCGAGGCTTGGCAACGGCCGGAACTGCCGTTTTTATTTGTTCAGTTGCCTGGCTTCGTTGCGGTGCAAGCGCCCCCCAGCGGGATAGACATGGATGCCGCGACTCTGGCCGAATATAAGGTGCTGACGGACCGCATGACCTGGACCGAGATGCGCGAGGCCCAGCTTGATGTTTGGAAGAACGTGCCGAAGGCGGGCATGGCCATTGCAATTGATGTCGGTGAGACCTATGACATCCATCCTAAGAAGAAGGAGCCCATCGCGGACCGCCTGCTCCTCCAAGCGCGAAAGGTGGCCTATGGTGAAGAGGTTGTCGCCAGCGGCCCGATTCCACGAGATGTTGTCCGTAGGAATCACGAGTTTGTCGTGACATTCGATGAAGTTGGCTCTGGACTCCAGATTCGGGGTGACAAGCTTGAGGGTTTCGAGGTCGCTGGCAAGAACCTCGAATATCATCCTGCCGAAGCAAGGATTGACGGGGACACGGTGATCGTGACCTCCGGGAAAGTGCCGGATCCTGTGCATCTGCGCTATGCCTGGGATGGCAATCCTCTGGCGACGCTTGAAAATAAGGAGGGCCTTCCAGCCACACCCTTCCGACACGTTGATTGGGCGCAGTCGCCTCAGCCTGACCGTGGGGCTTTTTCCTTTCCCAACCCCGGCTTTGAGGAGCTGGACGGCAAAGGCGTGCCGACCTGGTGGACGCTGGTGGACGGAGCGAAGGTCGTTGAGGGAGGGACGGGCGGCGGGCGTCATGCCATCGCGTTTCCTGAGTCCGGTAAGAGTTGCATTCGCGCCGCCAAGATCGCCCTTGGGGTGGGAGGATATTGGAATGCGCCACCTCTCCAGAAAGTGGCACTCCGCCCAGGCTGTCTGGTTTCCTATTCGGCGGATCTGTCTGTCGAGTCCGGAGATGCAGAGGGCAGGTTGTATATGAACCTTTGTGCGGATGCCTCGGGCTCCGGCTATCAAGCCTGGGGAGGCATGCGTACCGCCTCGGTCCGTGGGCAGGAGTTTGTCACCCGCCGAATCGTCCAACGCATGAGCGAGGTCGGACTCGACCAGTTGATCCTGCTCCCCAGCAATGCCGGCGTGCGTTTCATCAACCAGTCCAAGGATTCTGGCGCCTCAGTCCTTCTCGATAATCTTTCGGACGTGGAAATCCTTCGCCCGACGCTTGAATTGAGTTCCAACGACCCCATTGATTTTGGCACACTTCCGTCCGGGCAGGCTGCCACTTCCCCGCCGCGTTCGGTGTGGAATGGTCAGGCCGATGTCCGGGCCGAGCAGCTTGCGGAGACTCCGGGTCAGCCCGTTGCGACCATCCTCTACGGGTTGGCCTCCTTCCAGCCCGATGCCTTCGGTGAGGAACAAAAACTCGCGGCTCCCACAGATCATGTCGGTGCCGTGCTTATCGGACCGGAAGCGCGCCTCTTTGAATTTCAGAGTCCGCAAGCGGCCGATCCAAATGCTTTGAAATTCGTGGGAACCGATGGCAAAGGCGGTCTCGAAGGCGGCCCGAAGCCGGAGCGCCAGGAATTTTTGATCGGCTTCAAGGGAGCCGACAAGCCGGGCGTTTACTCCGCCACTTTGCGGATTGTGACCCAGGCAGGCAATATCGGCAAACTTTCCCAAGGTGGCTCCGGCGAGCCGCCGATCTTCCTCTACTACCTCGACATCCCGATCCGGGCCGAAGTTCGTTAAACTTTGAGTGACTGTGAAGCCCTTGGTTGTTTCTCTGGCCCTCCTGGCAGCTATCGAAGGCGCTCAGGCCGGGGATCTCCACGTTCTCCGCAAACTGGAGAGTGGGGGGCGGGCCACCATAGTCGCCTACGGCACCAGTCTCACGGAAGCCGGTCAATGGGTGCAAATCCTCCGTGAAACCTTCGACCATCGCTATCCAGAAAAGGTCGAGGTTATTAATAGCGGCGGATCCGGCCAATATTCGCAGTGGGGCCTCGACCACCTTGAAGAACGTGTCATTGCTCACCGTCCAGACCTCGTTTTCATCGAATTCTCGGTCAATGATAGCGTCACCCGCTTTAAATGTCCGCCAGAACAGGGCCGTGCCAATTTGGAAGCCATGATCGAGCGCACCCGCGCGATCTTGCCCCATTGCGAGTTTGTGCTCTTGACCACCAGTCCCGCCGATCAGCACCCCGAAGGACACCCCTCCCACCGCAGCCAAATTGAAGAGCACCACCAAAACTATCGCGATGTTGCCGCCGCCCGCGGCTTTCCGCTCGTGGATATCCATCCCCTCTGGCTTGCCCTCAAAACCTCCGATCCCCATCTGTACGCCTCCTTGCTGCCGGACGGCATTCACCCCACCCCCGAAGGAGACAAAACGGTTGTCGCCCCGGCTATTCTCAGAAGCCTTGGAATCTGTCGCGACCTCCCTGGCGACGCCCTCAATGGAGATCGGGCAACCAGTGAAGAAACTCTCTTCCAAAACCCTTGACATAAATCAGCGTAAGTATAGTTTAGGTCAAGATTTCGTTAATCTCAGCAAAAAAACCACCCAGAAAATTCCACGCCATGAAACACACCATCGCAGTATTAAGCGCCGTTCTAATGCCTTTTACATCCCATGCAGCCATTCTCACCTGGGATGCCGGTGGAGTGAATGACAATTGGACAACAGGTGACAACTGGAACACCAATAACGCGCCTGTAACCGGGGACACGGCTAATCTGACAAATGCCACCGTGGGTGCTCAAACAGTCACCTATAACTCCGAAGTGTACCCGACCGGAGCGCGTCTAGGAACGCTGAACGTGTCAAATGCCGGTGGCGGCACAACGACATTGAATGTCAGTTCCAACTTCTACATCACCACTGCGGCTAACATCAACGGAGGCGGTGCTGTCAGTGTTTCCTCAGGCCTGTTAGATCTTGGTGCTGGAAGTCTATTCACTGTAGGAGCCAGCGGAACAACGGGCTCTCTGAATGTGAATGGAACGGGGGCCTTTGGCTCCGGAGGTGCTCGTCTCATCGTTGGCAGCGGATCAGCAAATAGCGGCTCTGTTACTTACAGTTCCTCCAGCAATACGACCGCGTTGCGCCAGATTAAACTCGACAATGGGTCGATCACCTTTAATAGCGCCAGCTCAGGAGCACTTTTTGGAGCGGCCCATTCGGGGATCTTCGGCGGAGCCAATGCGATCATTGACATTGGTTCCGGTGGAGCGGGAACAAGTGCTGTCTTCAACATGAGCAGCGCCGGGACACTTTTTGCTTCCTCCGCTGGAACTACCCGCGTACTGAACGTCGGAGTGAATGGGACCGTGAACTGGTCAAATGGGAACTTGCTCTCGAACGTCACTACCAGCCCCGCTGTCAACTCCGGAATCTGGAACTACACAAGAGCCTCTGGGCAAAGCAACCTCACTCTTGCCTCCTTTACAAACAATGGCACCTTCAACTGGACGGGAGGCGGCACCATGAATCTTGGTTCACTCGGAACACCAGGCACAGGCGATTTCATCAATCAGGCTGGTGGAATCATCAATCTCCAGAATGATGGTCAAGTAACTTTGCGGGCGGATTTGGTTCTCAACGCCGACGGTTCTTTATTTGTTGGGCTGGGAACCGCGACCACTACAGGACTGCTTAGTACGGGTAACGGAACATTTAAGCTAACACTGGGGGGACATTTAGACTTCACTGAGTTGGCAGGATTTCAATACAACACCAATTACACCATCCTTAGCGGAGGTGGCCTTGGCACGATCACAGGCTCTTTTGCGAGTTTTGATTCCTCGATCGTGGTCATCGACAACGGTCTGACTTCTGGTAACTATATCATCCAGATTGTCCCTGAACCCTCAACCTTTGCCCTGCTTGCAGTCGGCCTGACGGTGGTGATGTCGCTTCGGCGTCGGCGGGCGATGGTCTGAGTTGACCGGGTCGGGAGTTTCCTATCAATTTGCGAACCTTTATTTCGGGGGAAATAAATGCCGGGACTTTTCAGTCCCGGCGTTATTTCTTGTCAAAGCGGGAGACTCAGTGAGAACGATTTCAAAATGCGAATGCTAATTAAAATAGAATTGGCTGCGCTGCTTGCAGGATTTTGCTGTCTGACAGGGGCTCTTGCCGAGGAGCAAGCGGAGAGGGGGTTGTTTCATTTCGATGCCGCCAATCTGCCTGAGGGCGGGGCCTCGCGCGAAGCCTTCGGAGATGCCGCCAAGAATGAGGGAGGGGTGCTCCGGGAGCCGCTGGCATTGTCGCTTTCCGATCCCGAGGCGGTCAAGCTGGAGACAATTCAATTGGATCCCAAGATGCGGGCTCTGCGCATCCAGCTCCCGAAGCCGGCTGAGGGCAAGACGCATAATAGCGTGAGCCTTACTGTTCAAGACGGCGAAATGGGATCTGCCGTGGACCCGGATAAGCCGCTGAATATCGAGCTGAAATTCCGGCGAACTGTCGGCGGAATGAGCTTGAACTCCATGCTGATTTTTGTTCACGACTCTGTTCGGACTAATCTCTCTCTCGGCGGATTTTCGCTTTCTGCTGATGAAGGGGGCATGTTTCTCCTTCCTGCCGCTGTGGGTGAAAAGCCCGCACCTGCGGGTCAGATTCCGCCGGATGAATTGGTCACACTCACCCTGCAGTTGATCGAAGCTGCCGGAGGACTTTCACTGTCTGTCAAAGCCGTTGTTGGACCCGACACGCTTTTCGACGAGCGAGTTGTTCCTCAAATTCCACCACCCGTGGGAGAAACTTCCTCCGAAGGTCGGCCGACTCCCACTTTGAACGATCTGCGGGGAATTATGCTCACCGCTTCGGTGCAAGCCATCTCGGGTGATCTCATTTTTCTCGATATTGTGTCTTTTCGCGCCTGGCAATAGGAACGACTGAGCATGCAGGCCGGATGTTTGCGGAGCCTGCTCCTTTGCCTTTGAGGCAAAAAAGGGGGAAGTCCATGTGTCGGGAGTCCTTCCTCCTTTTTGCTCTGTCCTTCTTAAAATTTTCAATGATGGATGAGGCTTCCCTTGCCGAAATTCTTTTTCTATTCGTTTGACAAGACAGATTAGATCCAGAATAAATACTGATTCCCATGCAGAATTTCCTCCTCTTTAAGTGCGGTGATCAAGTTCGTTCCCCAAGATTTGTTATCAGCGCATTCATGGTTGCAATTGTCCAATGTGCTGGTTTCCTGCCTGCTGAGGCAGCGAACGGCGATGCGGTTCGACTGACGTTTGTCGAAAATGGTGTTTCGTCGTTGGACTGGCAGGGGGTGAATTTCTGGGCCGGTGGGGAACCGGGCATCACCGCTATGCAGAGTGGGTTGATTGACGGGGCACCGAAGTCTCTTCTTGGAAAAAAACTTTCTTCAGAGGTGGACAAGGCTACAGGGCGTTTTGTTGTGGACTACGAGGGAGCGACATTGACCAGCACCTATTCCGCGAAGGGCAACCGCGTGGATGTGCGGGTGGAAGTGAAAAACAAAACGGATCAGGCTTGTGACTGGGTCGAGGTGATGGTGGGTCGGTTGCACCTGCTGAATCGCTTGGAAAACCAGCCGGCTAACCCAGGAGGGAGTCTTGGCGTGGACAATCAGCGACGCCTGGGAGCAAGAATCCTTCTGGCTCGCGGTGCGGCCATTGCTCTGGGAAATTGGAACGTGAAAGACCCCTCCGTTGTAAACACAGGCCCAACGGCGGCGGGTCTAGCCGGAACGCCGATCCTGGTCGCCTCGCCGCGCGTGACTGCCCGCCCGTCGCACCCCATTGTGGAGAATCGTTTGCTTGAGCCAGCGCGCCGGGTGATCGAACCGGGGCAGACCAGCAACTTTCACCTCTCGTGGAGTTTCGGCCCACCGGATGCGACCACAACGGAACTCGCTCCGGAGGTTCTGAAGCATGTTGCTCAAGAACGCCCATTTAAACTGAATTGGCCGGATCGCCGGCCGATTGGAACCCTCTTCATTGCTCAATCGCACACCGGCTGGGCGACGAATCCTCGGGGATACATTTTCGGAGCGCGTGAGAAAAATGATGTCACGACACCGGAGGGCCGGGAGGCCTTTGGAAAGGCCCTCTTGGAGTATGCCGACCGCAGCGTCAAAATACTAAAGGACATGGACGCGCAGGGGGTGATTGTTTGGGACCTGGAGGGTCAGGAGAAACCACACCAGATCAGCTATGTGGCCGACCCGCGTGTCCTCGCCGAAGTGGCCCCGGAGATGGATCAGTTCGCGGATGCCTTTTTCAAAAAATTCACCGACGCAGGAATGAAGGTCGGCCTCACGCTTCGTCCGACCCGCTTTGTGAAAAAAGCAACTTCGAAGTGGGGATGGACCCAGGAGGAAGTGCCCGACCCGGTGGCCGAGCTCGCCGAGAGAATTGCCTACGCCAAAAAGCGTTGGGGCTGCACCATCTTCTATCTGGATAGCAATATTTTCAACGCCGATTGGCTAACACCCGAGCAAAAAGCGGCAATGAAGAATGTGCCCTTCACCTTGCCGGTCGCGATGATGGAGGAACTCAATCGTCAGTTCCCCGATGTTCTGATCATTCCCGAGTGGTCCATGCCCTTGGATTACACGGTGACAGCACCCTACGCGAGCCCGAACCTCCGCCAGCGAGGAACTCCACCGGATGTGCGGGCGGTCTATCCCGAGGCTTTTGCGGTCGTTATGCAAAATCGCACGGCGTTGGAGCAAAATTGGGAGACCTACGCAAAGCAGGTCCAGCAGGGAGATTCTCTTCTCTTTCTGGCGTGGTATGACGATCCTGGGAACGAGCTTGTCAAGTTGCTGTATGAAGAAAAAGCCCTCCGATTGGAGGGACCTCCCAAGGGAATTGTGGGAGGTGACATTAAGAATCTTCTCGCGCTCGCCCACACCGGTTCCACCCGAGAGAAATATTTCGTGGCGGAGGCGCTGGGGGCCACTGGCGATCCCGCAGCCCTCCCCGCGTTGACGTCCCTTCTCGATGATCCATCCCCTTTGGTTCGCAAAAACGCCCTCCTTGCCCTGGGTCAACTTGAAACTCAGGATGCAACGCTTGCGCCCCGATTACTCGCCATCATTCAGAACCCCAAGGAGGGCATGTTGGCTCCGTTTGCGGCGAGGGCTCTTGGAGCAAGCGGCAACATCGAGGCCATACACGAACTCTTTCGCGCTCCCGAAAACCATCGCTTGGAACAGACGCGCCAGTATGGGCTTTTCGCTGTTGAAAGCATACGTGGGGAGCTAGACCCGGAGGCGATTGAGCTTACGGTGAATCTGCTCAATGGGGAAAACCGTGATACTGCGGAGATTGCTGCTCGAGTGTTAGGAGTGAAGAAAGTTAAACAAGCCATTCCACAGTTGATTGCGGCCCTGCAGTCGAAGGATGAATTTATTTCCCTCGCAGCTGTGCGGGCCTTGGGCGGAATAGGCGACCGCCAGGCAATGGCACCCATTGCCGCTCTCTTCGACCGGGGTTATGCAACCGTTGTCGTCTATTCTATTCGTGGGGCCTTGGATGAGGCTCTTCGAAACATTTCCGGAGAATCGGAATCGAAGTCCCCCGACCAGTGGAAAGCCCTATCCGCCAAGTAATCAACCCGCAAACTTTAAACCATGTATAAGCCCCTTCTTCTTTCTTTCTCATTGACTGCCCTTGGCCTCATTACGCCGCAGGTTACTGAAGCTGCGAATTTTTCCCCTACTCCCCGGGGCATCGTCGTTGAAACGGACAAATTTCAGGCAGAGATTGTTGATGGTTCCCTCACTGGTTTTTTAAATAAATTCTCCGGAGAGCAATACCTCCGAGGCGAGACCGCTTTGGCTCCCATTCTTCCCCATTTGCCTTCCGGACTCGGCACACAGGAAGGACCCGGGGCGCTCGAGGCGGCCAGAAAGTTACTCATCAAGGGCTGGGGAGAATTTCCGACTGACCTGCGGCTCCCGAATCAACGCTACCCCGACAGCGAGAGCCGTATCGAGTGGAAACCCTCCGAAAATGGGGGCACCTTGCGTTACACCGGACTCACCGACGGGAAAATGCGGTTTCCCAAGGATATTTACCTCCTGGACATCGCGCTGGATGCCGTGACCGGCGATTTGCTCCTCACTCCCCGGGCGGAATCTTCCGAAACGGGGGTGTATGGGGTGAACCTCACAGTTGCACCCACCAGCCGCGATATTTCGGTGGAGGCGCCAATTTTTGACGGAATGCGCATCACTGAGGACATGGCACCAGCCCTATGGCGAAACAAATGGCCGGAATTTTGGGACTATGCCTTTGTCGCTCTGAATGGCTCGGGAAAAGGAGCCGTCGGGATTTGGGCTGAGGATGCGGGGTTCAACTATAAAGATCTTTTTTTTATGCCGGTCGCTGGCAATGGGGGCATCGCCTTGTCTTTTGGAACAATGAGCGTTCCTCCCTTTGAAAAACTGCGCAAAGCCGAGGGCGTGACCTGGCGAGTTCAGGCCTTTGACAAAAACTGGATGCAGGCGGCCGCGCGTTTTCGTGACTGGCGTGCCCGGGACGTTAAGTTCGCTCCCCGGGCGGACTGGACCAAAAATATTTCCTTCGTAAACAGTGGTGTCGCAGCCCAAAAGCAATGGCTGGACATTTTGGACGCCTTCTTCGAGGGCAAGGATCTCGACCGCACCGTCACGTTCGCCCCGGTGATTCGGGCCGCGGCCTTCGACACCCGTCATTGGGATAACTCTCCCTACAAAGGTTTCAAGGAAGAGATGCCCGCTTGGAAACAATCTGGTGCCAAGCTCATGGCCTACCTCCAGCCCATGATTGTCTGGGGCAAACCCACGGCTGAGGAACTGAAGGATCCTGAGATTCAACGAATCATGGCTGCCCATGATGATGCCGACACGCGCTCCGCCTTTGCCGATCCAGCGGGAAGCAAGGTTCCATATGTTGACCAGCATCACCTTGGCCATAAAGAGTGGCAGGAGTGGTTTCTTGGCTGTGTGCGCTTATTTATTCAAGAGAATGGCGCCGATGGAATCTACCACGACCAGAGCTACCCTGCTCCAGTGGACTCGCGCGGGTTGGTGAATGGCATGACCCCGCCGCAAGGCATGGCTGATTATTTTTACAAATCCGCCGCCGAAAATCCCGGTTCGATTCATGGTTCGGAGCACATGAATGAAGCGAATTCCGTGGGTTCCAGTCTCGGCATCGCCAGTGGCATTCTTTGGGGCGAGGCACCCAATATGCGTTGGCAACGTATCAAGCATCCGTCCCCGGTCACAAATGCTCTCCACTCTCCCTATGGCGCGCTTTTCGCGTTCCCGCATTTCTCTGATATTTTCACCCGTGGTGATGCGCAGAACTTTCACTTGGGGATGGATTTGCAAGAAGGGCGTGCCGAGGTGGCGGGCTTTGCCCTGCAAAATCCGAATATTTTGATGGGAAAGGTTGTTCCCTTCAAAGAGTGGATGAATGAACCGAAGCTCGATCGCGAGCGGGCCTTGCTCTTTGTGCGGCATGGTCTCCGTCCGAATTTTCCAGTGGATGCGCCTGCCACGGCGCTGAGCAACTTCCTCGGGCAAAACGGTGAGGTCTTTTTTTATGAGAAAATGCCCTGGGGCACCCGGTTTGTTGAAATGCGCAAGGGCAAGCCGTTCGTCCACTATGGGAGAGCCCATGGCGTGACCCACGCGCCCGGTGCCGATCAGGGTGGCGGGAACATTGCTGGCTGGGTGTTTTACAACAACGACGGTCCGAGCGGATTGAAACTGGATCGCTACTACGTGTTGGATCCTGACGCGCAGCGGCCTTCAGTGTATTTTAGTCCTGCATTTGAGGTTTTTCCAGGCGCTGGAATTACGCCGTCGTTCTATGAAAGCGGTGTTGAAGATGGAGTAGCCGACACCACCTTCGCGTGGATGGACGTGCGCCCGCTTCCTGAAGTCGGGGGAATTGTCAAAGGTGACAAAGTCTATCTTCACGCACCTTCTGCACCCGTCGCTTTGTGGATCAACGGTAAAGAAGCCAAAAGCATCCCCGTGCAGGTTGACGGGAAGACCGTTTATGAAATCGCCTTTCAGACCCCGTCGCAGATCGTGGTCCTTCTGCGTGAGCCGAAAGAGGGCTTTGCGCTTGAGAGTGTCCGCAGCAGCGCCCGTTTGCGCACGGTGTCCACAACGAATCTGGACATCTACCAGCCGGACTGGAACACAGAGCGCCTCATTGAGGGGAAATTAAAAGACCCGGGATCGGATCGTGAATTCCCATCGCTGCGGACACCCGCCGGTGTTTTTCCCGGCGAAGCGATGCAACAGCTCTTCCTGCCCCTGCGGGCTCCCGCCGGGCAGGGAGGCAAGTTGGTCCTCCACTTCCGTGACGAGACAGGTTCGCCCGCAAAGCCGGGAACTGCCCTGCCGGAGTGGACGGTTGATGGTCAGGACTTCGGACGTGGGATCAATCCGTTGAGTGTGGATTTTCAGCCCGGTCAGGCGAGGGTGCTCCGCGTCGCCAGCAAGAATGCCTTCTCTCTGGCTTGGGACTGGCAGCCATCCCCCACAGGAGACAAATCAGGGGAGTGAGACACTCCCTTCAGAGGCCTTCAATATTCATCTCGACTTTCCAGCTATGACGCAGCAACTGAAAATTACGACTCGAGGGCTTTCCTTTTTCGATCCCGATTCAAACATCGGCGTACGCGACCTTGGGCTTAGCTTGGTGATGGACGAAAAAAAATTCGACGTGGAGTTGACCAGCCATGGCTCGGAGGGACACGAGCACTGGGGAGAAGCGAATGTCGGTGGCCTTCTGAAAATCCGAACAACAGCTTCACCATCAGTCGTGTCGGGAAGCATCGTTCTCACACACTGTCTCACGAATATCTCGAGTCATCCCGTCGTCATCGCTTCGGCTGTCACGGGTCAGTTTCACGAAGGCTCCGCAGTCCTGCACGGTAAGGGGAGTTGGCTGGGCTGGGAGTTGCGTTATGTGCATACCGATAATGTCCGAACCGAGAAATACCCGCACTGTCAGATGGAGTATCCATACGAACGGATGCTGCCGGTTCACACGGTCGAATTGGGCGCAGGAGAGGACCAGGCCTTCCCGGCCCTTTACGTCAAGGATCTCCGCTCACGTCGCGGGATCGTTTTCGCTGCCGCATCGCAGGAGCTGAATTATACGACCTTCACTCTGCGCAAGAAGGCCCTCGTGAAGGATGGAATCTTTGAGGAGTTTACGATCAACCATGATCCCGGCCATGCCGGAGGCTTCACGATCCCGGCGGGCAGCACACTTCAACTGGATGGTCTTTTTATCCAGCTGGTGGGTGACGTTCGGACTGAGGATTGCTTTTCGGAATACCTCGATTATCTGGGCACCAAGTTGACATTCCGGGGGGCCCACACTCCGGTTCTTGAAGAGGCCTTTCATTGCACCTGGAACTATGGGCCGTTCGCTGATCAAACGGAGAAGGCGCTTCTCCCGACAGCCGAATTCCTTTCGAGCAATGCTCCTGCGATCAAGTGGTTTCTCATTGACGCCGGATATATTGACGGGGGGCTGACGACCACATTTCTCGACCAATTTTACCCCGATCCCAATCAGAATATCTCTCAGGAACGCTGGCCGGGTGGCATGCGTGCATTCGCGGACAAGGTTCGCCGTCTCGGCCTCCGTCCGGGCCTTTGGTGGTCACCCACGGCACGGACCGATTCGAAACTCTTCGCAGATCATGAAGACTGGTTTCTGCGCCGGAGTGATGGGACGATCTTCCTGATCGATGGCAACCAGGGATTTCTTGATCTCTCGAATCCGGACGCCCTCGGTTTTTTGGACAAAACACTCTCTGTGATTCTCGGCGAGTGGGGAATGGATGCCTGCAAAATGGATTTTTGGAGCCAGAATGTCGAGACACGGGACGTGCTTCCATCTGATCCGTCGGTCACCAATGTCCAGGCTCGCAGACACCTTTTTGAGACCGTGCGCAAGCATCTCCCGGCCAATGGAGTTTTTATCACATGCGTCGCGACTGGCATGGGAAACCCTTTCATTGGTCGCTGGGCAGATTCCTATCGCAACACCATCGACATCGGACTTGGTGTCTGGTTGGAGCAAGTCAACAACTGCTTCTGGGCGCTTCCCACGCTTGGCTTCCCAGGACGCAAATCGTTCCTGCCCAATCATGACAGTGCCGGCATCATGGCGGAACATCCCGACAACGAAAACCTATTCCGCCTAACCTGGTGCCATATCAACATGGGACTGCTCGAGACGGGCGGACGCATGGAGACCTGGCCGGAGAAGTGGGTCGCGGCCATGCGCAAGATGACGGACCGCTGTGACCGTGGTCACCGCGTGCGCTGCGCCGATGACCGGGCCTTCACGGGCCTTCCTTTGCCGGAATGTCTCTTCGTCGATTTTCCGTCGGACAGCCGGACTGGTCGCCTGGGGATCCGTCAATCGGTGGCCTTCTTCAATTGGTCCGATGAACCGAAAATTATTAATGTCCGCCGTGCCGAACTTGGTCACACGGGACCGGTGGATGCTGTGTGTTTCTGGTCTGACGCCCGCGAAACATTTGATGGCGAGTTTATCAGCCAACGTCTTGAGGGACGTTCCGCGATGCTCTGGGACATTTTCAAATAACCGACTGATTGGCCGCTCTTCATAGTCCCGCACCTGTAGCTGCATAAACCCACCAAGTCCCGAAACGAAGCATAGACAACAGCCTCCCTGCGAGTCTCCAAGAATGCCCAAACGACCCGTTCCATCCATGTTTCCAGCTCCTTGTCTCCGGTAATGCATTGGCTCGATTGGCTTTGTGTGGCCCTCATGCTTGGGCTGGTGACAGCAATCGCGGTTTACACCCAACGGTTTGTAAAAGGTGTCGCCGATTTTTTGGCGGCCGGGCGTGTGGCGGGGCGCTACGTCGTGGCGGTTTCATCAGGCGAAGCAGCCATGGGATTGGTTTCGATGGTAGCCATCTGGGAAATGTATTACAAATCGGGTTTTGCGATTGAATTCTGGAACAGGATTTCGATCCCGGTCGGACTTCTCTTAATGGTGACCGGCTATTGTATCTATCGATTTCGCGAGACGCGGGCATTGACCATGGGGCAAATGCTTGAAATTCGCTACAGCCGCAAGTTTCGCATTTTCGCGGGATGCCTTTCAGCCCTGTCCGGCATCATAAACTACGGATTGTTTCCAGCGGTAGGTGCCCGGTTTATTGTCTATTTTTGTAACCTGCCGCCATGGGTGGAATTTTTTGGCCTACAATGGCCAACTTTTGCCTTGGTCATGGCCGTGATCCTTGCCGTTGGTGCCTCGCTTGCAATGATGGGCGGCCAACTCACTGTGATGACCACGGATTGCGTGATGGGGATTCTCAGCTATCCAGTTTACCTTTTGGTCGTTTTTTACCTGCTGAGCCAGTTTTCGTGGTGGAATGAAATCGCGCCGTCCCTTTTGGATCGACCAGAGGGGCAGTCGATGCTCAATCCCTTCGATACCTCGGGCCTTCGGGACTTCAATCTGTTCTATGTCTTCGTTGGGATTTTTGCGTCGATCTATGGAGGTGCCGGCCTCACTTGGCTCGGAACCCAGGGCTACAATGCGGCGGCGATCAATGCGCATGAGCAGAAAATGTCCCGCATTCTCGGTCTTTGGCGGGGTGGATTCCTCGGCATGATGATCATTCTCACCTCAGCCGTCGCTTACACCTACATGCACCATGAGGGCCACAAGGGGGCAGCGGACGTGACGAAGGCCAATCTGGAAGAGCAGGCTCTTCGCGACATCGCGCCCAAATACGCGCCATCGGCCCACGATGCCGCCTCGATCGGAGAGGCCGTTGCTCGATTGAAAGAGGAGCAACCTGCGACCCACCAAACTTTTGAAACCATTCAGAAGCAAATGCTCGTGCCGACCGTTCTGAGCGACATTCTCCCGGTAGGATTGCTCGGCCTCTTCTGTGCTCTGATGATCTTTCTTATGACGAGCACCGACTCCAGCTACATGCACTCGTGGGGATCCATTATTGTCCAAGACATTGCCATGCCCCTGCGCAAGAAGCCTTTTACACCCCGGGAGCAGCTCTTCTGGCTCAGAACGGCCATAGCCGGGGTGGCCGTTTACGCCTTCCTGTTCAGTTACTTTTTTGGACAGGTGACCTATATCCTGATGTTCTTTGCCATTACCGGTGCCATCTGGGCCGGAGCCGGGGCAGTCATCGTCTTGGGACTCTACTGGTCCCGGGGAACGGCTGCGGGAGCATGGGTAGCCTTGATATTGGGCGCAACAATCGCAGTCGGCGGGATGGTCCTGACCAATGCCTGGGTAGGAATGATCTACCCGCTTCTCACCTCAAATCCTGCCTTGCTGGGTTGGCTGACTTCCGCGGTAGAAACGATTTCCGGGCCGATGGAGCCCTACATTCTTTGGCGTGTGACCTCGGAAAAATTTTTCATGAATGGTCAGGAAATCAACTTCCTTGCCATGGTCGCGGCGATCGTTGGTTACGTCGGAGTTTCACTGCTTACTTGCCGTGAGAAATTCAATATGGACCGGATGCTCCACCGGGGGGAATATCAGCGTGCTGATGACAGCCTTGAGCCACCACTGCTTGCGCAGGCTCGGAAAAAAGGGATCGGTGTGATTCTCAAATCCCTGACTGGCATTGATGCAAATTTCACACGGGGCGACAAAATTCTTTCGTGGTCGGTCATCATTTGGAGTCTCGGCTGGGGTTTTGGGTCGTTTATCACCATCGTGGTCTGGAACCTCATATCGCCGTGGCCGCAACAGTGGTGGGTGAATTGGTTTTTTATCGCCAGCATCGTCGTGTCCTCGATCATTGGAATCATTTCAACGGTGTGGTTCACCATCGGTGGCAGCCGTGACCTTTTGCTCATGTTTCGAAGGCTCAAGAATCACCAAACCGATTTGGCGGACGATGGTCGAGTGGTCGGACATGTGAGTGCAGAAGACCTTCCGCACGAGGCCCATTCATCAATCGAAAACCCCCCATCAAACCCATAACCCCGCAACGCAATTACCCTTCCTATGAATAAAGCATTTTACCTTAGTCTGATCGCCTCCATGACTTGGGGATCATTTATCGGATCCGCCCATAGTGAGCTAAGCTCTCCCATTGGAACGCTTCTGGAGCGTAGTAACCCGGTTTATACCGCCCCGGTCGAGCGCGCTTTACAGGGACTTCCAATTGGCAATGGAGTTTTAGGCACGATGGTCTGGACTCCCCGCTATGAGGGGGGGATGGTCTATCAGCTCAACCGCGTGGATGCGTGGGCAGCAGATAGTCTCTCCAGTTACAATCCCTATCAAAACAATACCATTCCGAGTCTTGCTCGCTTGGTGATTCGCCCCAAGCCACGCCTCGCACTTGATGGCAAGGGGTTCTCAGCCTCTCTTTCCATGGGTGATGGCGTGGTGACCGTGCGGGAAGAAGGGGATGGTGGAGCCTTTGTCGGGCGCTCTTTTGTCGCGGCAGACCGACCAGTTTTGGTGGTGGATCTCACAGACACTCGCAAGGGAGCCAGCGGAGCAACCGTGGGCGTTGGACAATGGCGCATTCCCCTGGACGCCGATCTCGATGCGGCGGCCCGAAACGCTTATGGCAGCGGGAAGTTTCCCGGCTCCGGGCCAAAAATTACGGTTGCCGAGAATCGGGTGGTCGTTACCGAAGTCTTTGAAACCAAAACTCACCGTCTGGAATATTCGGTTGCCGTGAGTGCCTTGGCGGGAAAGGTTTCTGTGCGTCAGGAAGATTCGCGTAGTGCGTGGCTGGAGTTGGAACCGGATAATCACGGTCGAATGGTCGTGTTGGCGGCGGCCACAGTATCTGATGATCTGCAAATTAGCGCGGAGGAGACTGCCAACCGGGAGTTGACAACGGCTTTAGAGATGGGTTTGGCCAAATTGGATAATGGGCACGCAGCATGGTGGTCACAATTCTGGAACAACCTGGGCACATTTGTCTCCCTGGACAGTCCGGACGGCCTGGCAAATTACATGGAATCGGTTTGGCTGGCTGGTTTGTATCAAACCGCGATTACTTCCCGGGGTGTTTGTCCTCCAAAATTCAATGGATCGACCTTTCTGGGTGATCGGGATATTCGTGCCTGGGGTGGCCAATATTGGCTCTGGAATACGGAAGCTATGTATTTTCCGCTTTTTGCGCAGAACGCCGTCAACCTCATCGATCCGTTCTACAATCATTACTGGCGGCTGCTTCCCGTGGCACGCAAGGAGGCACTCGATCTTTGGAATGCAGATGGTGCGTGGGTGCCTGAAGGGACTTCGTATTATCAAAAGCCCGTCGAGCGCACGCCCGAGCAGGTTGAAGTCGAGCGTTCGAAGCGTCTCGGGGAAAAAGCCGCTTTTAGTTTCACCTCTCACCTCCTGACTGGGACCGTGGAGGTCGCCTGGATGTTTTATAAGCGCTATGCGTACACGGGCGATGTCGAATGGTTGCGAGATCGCGCTTACCCCTACATGAAGGAGGCAGCCGACTTCTACATGAGTTATTTCAAAAAGGGAGAGGACGGAAAATACCACATCTTTCCGACCAATGGACATGAAGCGTATTTTGGAGTGCGCAATGGCATGATGGATCTCGCGGCGGTACGCTGGCTCATGCCGCGTCTGATCAAGGCGAGTATTACTCTCGGTGTGGATGAGGACCGTCGTGCGGCGTGGCAGGAATTTTTGGACAACCAGCCGCCTCTTCCCACGATGGACATGCCTGAAGCTCGCGCGCTCGTGGAGGAATTTCCTCCCGACACCTATGCTCCTGGGTTGCTTGGAGTCGTTAAAGGCCGCCACAACGGCGAGGCCGTCCGGGTTTCGCCCACGTGGCCGTTCGAGCTGATCACTCCAGAGGTCGCCCCCGAAGAAGACGTCGAGCGGATGCGGCGCACCTTGCCTACCGAGGTGTTCGGCAATCCGGATGTCTGGGCGGGCTACCCCGGTTGGTCACGGGTTCCGATTATGTCGGCTCGGCTGGGGATGAAGGATTTGTTCAAGAAGCATGCGGTGCGAAATGCGGCCATTGTCCGCTCCCCCATCATGTTGCCCGTGCTGGACCATGAGATCGGGTTGGTTCGCATTGAAGTCGCGCAAAACCTTGCCACAGCCACAAACGAGGCCCTCCTCCAAAGCCATAATGGCCTTTTACAGCTCTTCGCAGGCTGGCCGGAGGAATGGAACGCTCGATTCCGACTTCTCGCCGAGGGGCACTATTTTGTCGAGGCTTCTCAAAAAGATGGTATTCGGGAATTTGTTGCCCTCACACCGCTCAATGATGTCAAAGTGACGCTCATTAACCCATGGTCAGGTGAAAAGTTGATCGCAACAGTGGGCGGAAAACCCCGGACACTTTCTGGTCACCGAATCCCTCTTGAATTGGTCAAAGGACAGAGCTGGGTGATTGCTCCGGAAAACCGGCCTGTGACGTCACTTTGAGGTGGACCCCGAAATTAGTGCCAGGAGTTAAGGTGTAAAAATGCGATGGAAGAAGGGGGTGGAAACCCACAACCTGAAAGACCATCGAAAATGAAAGGCAAACGCAGAAGACACGACGCAGGATTCAAAGCCCGGGTGGCGCTGGAGGCGCACAAAGGACAAAAAACAACGCAGCAGATCGCGGCGGAATACGAGATTCATCCCACGCAGGTGACGGAATGGAAAAAGACGCTGCTGGAGGGAGTCGGAGAAGTCTTCGGCCGGGAAAAGAGCGGAGGAGGCGAAGGCTTCGAGGCGGAGCGAGAAAAGCTGCATTCAAAGATCGGGGAGCTGACGGTGAAACTGGATTTTTTGGAAAAAAAATCCAAACAGCTCGGCCTGTGAACCGCGCCGAGCTGGTGGAAAAAAATCACCCGAAATTGAGCGTGCGGGAGCAGTGCCACCTGCTGGCGGTGTCGCGAACGACGCTGACGTACAAGCCGGTAAAGGAAAGCGCCCGGGATATACGTCTGATGAGACTGATGGACGAGATCTACATGAAGGATCCGTGCGTAGGGAGCCGCCGCCTGGTGACGGTTCTGAAGCGCGATCACGGCGTGAAAGTCAACCGGAAGCGGGTGCAGAGGCTGCGGCGCAAGATGGGGATCGAAACGATTTGGTGCCGTCCGCGACGCACCAGCATTCCAGACAACGGGCATCGGAAATATCCGTATCTGCTCAGAGATCGGCCGGTGGGGCATGCCGACGAAGTCTGGTGCGCGGACATCACATATGTGCCGATGCCGCAGGGGCACGCCTATCTGTGCGCGGTGATGGACTGGCATTCCCGCAAGGTGCTGGGCTGGGCGGTGAGCAACACGATGGATGTCCGGCTGACGGAAGCAGCCGTGACGACCGCCGTGGCGCAAAGCCGGGGCCTTCCGGAAATCTTCAATACCGACCAAGGCAGCCAGTTCACGTCCCCTGAATGGACAGGCCGACTCGAAAGCCTCGGCATCGCGGTGAGTATGGATGGCAAGGGTCGGTGGATGGACAATGTCTTTATCGAACGGCTCTGGAGGAGTCTGAAATACGAAGACATCTACCTCAAGGGCTATGCCACGGTTGGGGAGTTGGAAACCGGCGTTGCCCAATGGATCGAGCGATACAATACGTGGCGGCCTCATCAGGCCCTGGGAAACGAAACTCCGGCCCACGTTTACGAAACCCACCGCAAGCCCGAGCCCATGGCATCACCATGGAAAAAAGCGGCATGAAACTCCAGAGCCCAAACCAATCCCCCCATTCGCCGTCCGATATTTTGGCTCTTCCACTCCAGGCCCGCGCAGGCCTCTGCGCTACGCTCCGAGGCCAGCCGGGCCTTGCGTTCCAGATCCAAAATATCGGAAACCCCCACCAATCCATGGTTGCCGACTCAGGCACCAACAAATAAGATCCCAACTCCGCTCCCGTTCCATAGCTTATTTTACGCTCCTATTGGTTTAAAAACCGGGTCCACCCCACTTACCGCGTATGTGCCGGATCCAGAAAAGTCGATGGTTTTCCAGTGGCAAATTAGCCCCAACGAGACAAAGCCAAGAAGTCTGTCAACCATAGGCGATCCGCTGCCGTACAAGCCCGCTGAAGTTTCCTTCGGACCGTTCGTGCCTAAATCGGCGGAGGATATCGTGGTGCACTTCCTGCCGAACGGTGCTGTCAATCGTTTTGGAACGAATAATCTCGCTCCAGAGCGTCTCTCCTTCTCACCGGAAAATGGAGGAAGTCTTGTCACCGAATTGCCGCCCGGGCGCTCTGCGAAACTCAACATCGCTTTTGTGAAGGGGAAAGAACAGGACGAGTCCGTCTATCTGGGCAACTTCCAAATTGCGGCGGATTTCACTCCGAGGCCGGCCACGCAGTTTGGCTTCTTTTTCAAACAAATGGCATTGCATGGAGATGGAATTTACTATGCGGCGGTCGGTCCGATTGCTGATGGAAAATTTGCAATCACATTCGGTCAGAACGGCGCGGATCTTAATCTGCCCTCCACCCTGCACCGGCTCATTCCGCTTGATTTCGCCATCGAACCGGGAACCGCGTACCGTCTCAACATGGAGGTTCGCAATATTCCGGACCTCCCAATGCGGCATGCGAACGTCACTCTCAGCATCGCTAAGTCCTCAGAGCCCGACAAGGTTCTTGCCAAAGGCTCGATGAAGCTGAACCTCTCAAACGACCACATGCCGGATATTGGACAGACAGGACTCTATTTCTTCGGGGGATTTCCGCCCGGCAACAAAGAGCCCTCAGGATTCTCGGCGACCAATATTTCCATCCAATCCAAGCCATGAACATGCACCTCCCCCGACTCCTGGGCGCGGTGCTACTGACGTGCGCCTCGGCCTCTCCCCTCTCGGCGGCACCCCGTCTGCCGTCCCTGTTCTCGGACGGCATGGTCCTACAGCGGGATGCGAAAAATCCGATATGGGGGTGGGCCGAACCGGGGGAAAAAGTGACTGTCTCGCTCAGCGGGCAATTCGCGGAGGCCGTCGCCGACTCAGATGGCCGCTGGATGGTTCAGTTGCCTCCTCTTCCGGCCGGAGGACCGCATACCCTCGCAATTTCAGGATCTTCCGAGATCTCGGTGAAGGACGTCCTGATCGGTGAGGTCTGGCTTTGCTCGGGACAGTCGTGGATGACTTGGGATATGGGTCGCGTGCGGGATAGTGAAAAGGAAATTGCGAACGCGCATTCGCCCCAAATCCGTATGTTTACGGTGAAAAAACATGCCGCCCTCACACCCCAGAATGACTGCGAGGGGATTTGGACAGCCATTTCCCCCCAGACCGCCAGACCGCTGTCCGCTCTCGCCTATTTCTTTGGTCGCGAATTGCAGGCCGAGCTGGGTGTCCCTATTGGGCTGATCCATTCCTCGGTTCCCGGAACGGTGGCCTGGGCTTGGACCGACCGCGAATCTCTGCTCGAAAAGCAGGAACTCAAAGCCTGGGTAGATGCAACGGATCGGCTGGTGAAGGAGTACGGCGGAGTTTTTTATCAAGAATACGGTGAAAAAATCCGCGAGTGGGTCGTTGCGTCAGGGGAGGGGGATTCGAAAAAGCGCGTCCCCGCTCCAACCGGGCTCTATGCCAGCTTCGACAAACTTGATCAATGGCGGGAGTGGCTGGCGGAGGCCGAGCGGGCTGTGGCAAATGGCCGGGATGTTCCACTGCCGCCAGAACCTGAGCCGGTGGGCAGCATCCAAGATCCTCGCTATCATGCCTACCGGCAGACCTCGATGTTGTTTAATGGTATGATTCATCCCCTTGTTCCTTTCAATATCGCTGGGGTCGTTTGGTTCCAAGGCACCGGCGGGGATGCGTTCCTCGCCCTCATCAATGCCTGGCGGCGCCACTGGGGGCGTGAACTTCCGTTCTTTTTTGTCCAACTTCCCAATTACGAAGGCCCGGGCAAAAACCCGGAGGGTATCGACCTCGCCAAAATCCGCGAAGACCAGGCAGCCGCCTTGAAACTGCCGAATACGGGTATGGCTGTTGCCATCGATATCGGCAAATTGGACGATCTCCATCCTACAAATATGCAGGACTATGCCTCGCGGCTCTCCCGCATTGCCCTCGCGAAAGTTTACGGCAAGGACATCGAATATTCGGGACCGATTTTTCAGGAAATGAAAGTTGATGGCGACAAAATTCAAGTTTCTTTCTCGAATGCTGAAGACGGCCTGATTGTGAAAGGGGATGGCACCTTGAAAGGATTCCAACTGGCTGGGGCCGATGGCAAGTTTGTCCCAGCCGACGCGGTGGTCGTCAAAGGGACTGTCGTTGCCTCAAGCCCTGTAGTCTCCAACCCAAAAGATATCCGGTATGCTTTCTCCAACGCTCCAGATGCCAATCTCTACAATCGCGCGGGACTGCCCGCTGCGCCTTTTCGTAGCGATCGGCGCTAGTGGGGTTTAAGGCAAGGACGCATCGCACAACGTGTCGTGAAAACGTGCAATAGGAGCCTTCTTCCAGTTACCCTGCTTGATTCGATCATTTTGATGGTTTGGATCGACCGCCACTGCATTGGAATCCAGGACTCGGAACTACTACACGGCATGCGTGGTCAGGCTGCTGAATGGTTACGGCTAAAATGGATTTCGACACCGCAAAATTCAGCGTTTCCCGTTGTTTCCAGTTTGATCCCTGACGTTCAATTGGCGGATTTTTGGGGACATGGAAGGGATATAGAAGAACCATCGGGTGCCTGCAAAAATTTTGCTCCCGAAACTCAAAGGAACCGATACGCCGGGGGGTAGGCTGCTATGGAGGTCGAGGGAATCAGGGTAGTGTCAGAGTCTGGTCAGTTCAGCGTAGCGGTTCTCCGCAGTTTCGTTCGGCGACTACCCCTTTTTTGGCGCTTCCAGATTGCTGGCTGGCTGGCCTTCATTGTTTTCACATTCCCCCTGAAATGGGTCGTTCTTGAGGATTTTCCCGGAGCCGTGGTCGTTTCCGCGTACCGGGATGGGTTAGGTTTTTTTCTCACGCTCGGCATGAGGGAAATTTACCGGAGAGTGTATGATGCCCATTCCAGCTCGATGCGCATTGCATTTATCGTTGCAGGCGTTTCACTACTTGGGGGAGCAATCCTGACTCTGCTCTATTTGGGATTTCACGATCTCTTTGGCGTGGCCGAAAAGGAAATTTTCACGCCCGCGATGATTTTTGGCATTTTCTATTTCCGCGCCGGACTTTGCGCCGCATGGAGTCTGCTCTACTTTGGCCTCAAATTCATGCGCGACAGCATGGCCCGTGATGTTCAACTCGCCCGTAGCGAGGTGGAGAGGCAACGCCTGGAGATCCAAATGCTCCGAGCGCAGATGAACCCGCATTTTTTGTTCAATGCACTGAACACAATAATGGCGGCCATTGGAAAACCCGGTCAGCACGCCAAGGAACTCGTCCAAGCATTCGTGGAATATCTCCATTATTCCCTGAAACACAGGGACCGAACTTTTGTTCCGCTGCGCGAGGAGTTGGAAGCCATGGAGAGTTACATCACCGTGGAGAAGGCACGCTACCGGGAGAATTTGGAAATCGATAGCACTGTCGATCCCTCCACGCGCGAAATGCTCATTCCCGGTGTGTTGATCCAGCCTCTCATAGAGAACGCCATCAAATACGGGAAGAAGACCTCTCCCCCTCCCCTCAAAATCCGGCTTGCTGTCTCCCGCACGAATTCAGGAAAACTCCTTTTGGAAGTAGCCAATACAGGCCGTTGGATAAACGAAACAATCCCAATGGAAGATGGGGGAATCGGTCTGACTAACCTCCGGCAGCGCCTTGGCTCACTGTATCCAAGCAATCACACCCTAAAAGCCAGTGAGAAAGAAGGTTGGGTTCGAGTGCGAGTAGAAATTCCGGCTGCACCATGAAACCACCGGAATTGCGCGCCGTGATTGTGGATGATGAAGCTCCCGCCCGGGAGGTGCTGCTCGACCTGCTCTCCGCCCACCAGAATGTACGTGTGATCGGAGTAGCGGAATCCGTCGCAGGTGCCTACACGCTATGCCAGGACCTCCGGCCCAACTTGCTTTTTCTTGATATCCAGATGGGCGACGGTGATGGCTTTGATCTACTGGCCAAGCTCATGCCCATGCCGACGGTCATTTTTGTTACCGCCTACGACCAGTTCGCGCTCAGGGCTATCGAGGTCAACGCCATTGATTATCTGCTCAAACCAGCCAGCCCTGAGCGGCTTGCCCATGCTCTTGAGCGAATTCGCCATCAGCCGAAGGATTTATTCTCCGGCGTGCTTGCCCCGGACGACAAGGTCTTCTTTCGTGAAGGGAAGGACATTCTTGTGGCCTTCGTTTCCGAGATCAGTGGAATCGAAGCCCGGGAAAATTACACTCTGGTTCATCTCACGAGGGGGACGACAAGAATCGTTCGGCGCAGCATGACGGATTGGGAGGCGCGATTACCGAAAGACCTGTTCATCCGTCCCAGCCGCTCATTAATCATCAACCTGGAAAAGGTCGGGCGGGTGGCGATGAAGTCGCGTGACGAAATGGATGTCGAGATTGCGGGATTTTCCTCACCAATTCGGCTCGGGCGGCAGGCCGCAGTGATGCTGCGCAAGATTCTGTGAGAGGGCGAGTGGCTGGGACGAAGGGTTCCAAATGGCAGCTTCGTCACTTTTTCTGCCAACTTCGTCACAGACCCACGGAGTAGCCGCATTTTCTGGGGAACGGTTTCTCCACCATGAGAAATCGAAACGTTATCGGACCCCAAATCCGACGGCTACGCAGCCGCCGGGAACTGTCACAATCCGCCCTTGCCGTAAAACTCCAGATCCTCGGAATGGAGGAAGCCACCCGCGGGAAGGTCTCTAAAATCGAGTCCCGCCGAGTCTGTGTTTCCGACGACGATTTGATCTACCTTGCCCGCGCACTTGGAGTGCAGACGGAAGATCTTTATCCCGACTTCATACGCGGCGCCAAGCGGCTCTACGATGCCATCTGTAGGGCGAAGGCGTCTCGGTACGGAACTCTGATTGTGCTCTTCGCAAGTTGCTCCCAAACGGGAGCAGGTGTCCTCGAAATTGCTGCCAGGATCGCGACCGTATGAACACACTCATCCTCGCTCAAGCCTCCCTCGACGGCGCAATGTCCGAAGGCCTCGGAATCATTGCAAAGTTCCTCTTCATCATCGCGGTCGTAGTCATTGCCCACGGCGGCTGGCAAGTCCGGTCGGGCAACGCGGATCAAGGCAAGATGTCCATCGTGGGCGGCCTGCTTCTCGGTCTCGCGGTCGTGATTGCGGAAGCTCTCTTCAACGCTGGTGGAATGCCCACCATTGGCATCTCCCAATAATGAGCAAGGGAATTGTTCAAACCCACGCCGGAGACGATAGCGACGGCAAGATTTGGGGCATCGAGGGCACGAACCTTCTGTTCATGCTCGCCGGACTCCTCATCAGCATCGGACTTGCGCTCGTGCTCTCGCGTCACAACGCGCCGATGCTCAGCGTTGGTGCAGGCGCGGTGCCGTTCGCTCTAGTCACAGGGTACGTCTTCGCCTTCCGCCAAGGCAAACCCAAGGCCTTCGATACCGATTGGCTGGAAGCCCACGCCAACGGGTCCGGCTGGATGCCCCATTCCTGCCAACCCCGCAACCCCCTCTTTTCCCATGCAAGCACCTAATGGCTGGTTCACTGAAAATCTTATCGTCTGGAACGATCTCGACAAACGAGGTTTTGTTTCCAAGGGATTTTTCCTCGACGTTCCTGACCTCCGGCATGCCAGCGAGCACACGTTGGATCAGTTTTACGCATCCGTGAGGCAGTTCCTGCACACATTGGATGAATCCACCCGCGCGCAAATCCGCTGGTCGGTGGATTCCAACTATCGGGACGAATTGCTGGCCTATAACAAGGTGACGGAAGACCGATGCGAGCCGGATTCATGGGCGGCCATATCCCGCAACGAGCGGTTCAACCGCTACTGGAGGGCGATGCAGGACGGGACATTGCGGCGGGAGAAGCTGGTGCTTTTTCTCTCGAGGCCCATCGATGTCAATCCGCCATCCGGCGCGAATCAGGAGGTATTGCAGGACCATTACAGGAGGATTCTTGCCCAGTACAGCGAAGGATTCGACCAGCATGGGCGCGTCATTACCTCGTTGTTGGAACCGCATGGCTGCCGGGTTTCGGCCATGTCCACGGCGGATTTGTTTCGATATTACGCCACGTTTTTCAATCCGTCGTATCTCCAACGCGACAACTACGATCCGATTGGACAATTCCGGGAGGAAGAAACCATCCATGAGAACTGCTGGCACCAAGGCGTTCAGGCGGGAAAGACCTTCGGATTCTTTGCCGATGGGTATTACCACAACCTGATCATCCTCAAACGGCGGCCCCAGCGGACCCGGCGTGGGATCTTCTGGTCACTGACCTCGCTGCCATTTCTCGATTACGCCATTACGGTCAATCTCTACCCACAGAATGTCCGCAAAGAAATCGCCCGGGCTGAACGTTCGCTGGAACGGGTGAGGGGGGATTATGCCGCCGAAGGAAAGCATTCCCTTCTGACCTCCAAGGCGGTGAAGGAGGAACGGATTCGCAATCTGGCCCAAGGAGATGTCGTTCCGTTTCTCTATGACTACCTGGTGCACGTCTGGGACAGCTCCGAACACGGGCTGATCTCTAAAACACGCCAGATCGAGACGGCTTTCGGGCAGATGGAAGATGCCCAATCTTGGACCAGCAATCTGTCTTCCGCCGCCACGACCAAAAACATTTGGTTTCAAACCTGGCCCGGATGGCTGTGGGGGAAATACACCCACCATGCTGACAATGGCCTCGACGAATGGCTGGCAGACATCCTGCCGTTTTCGTCTACCTTCACCGGACATCTCAAGGATGCGGAAGCTCTCTACGATGGCAGCAATCGGAACCTGATTGGTATTCGAAACTTTCTCTCCGGCACGCCGCAACTCGCGGTCTTGTTGGGAATGACCCGCGCTGGAAAGTCGGCCTTCATGTCCGATCTGCTCTCGCAGGCCGATCCTTACTACGACTTTACCCTCATTGTGGAGGAAGGGTTGTCCTACGGCATCTGGACCCAGGCGCAGGGGCATACGCCGATCGTCATCCAGCCCGACGGCGATTTGTGCCTCAACTATCTCGATACGCAGGGCGCACCCCTGACCAATCTGCAAATCACCACCGCTGCCGCGCTGGTGGCCAAAATGGCCGGCCACCCTGCTGACGAGGATCGGCGCAATCTCCGGGTTGCCCAAATCACGCAATATATTGAGCAACTCTATACCGACCGTTTCGAGGAGTGGGTTGGTGAGGACGCTTCGCGCCTGGATATGGTGGCCCGACTCGCCCGTGCCACCTTGGCTTACAAGAAGGACCACATGCCGATTTCGGCCACTTTTGTAGAAGCATGGGCTGAGTTGAAACATGCCGTCGCGCCAGAGGAACGCCAACGGCTGATTGAAGCGCCCACCGCTGAGGAAATTTCCCGGTTTATCCAGTCTCCCGACACGGAACGGTATGTTCGTAACGCGGCGTTCGCGTTCTTCGGTGCGGAGGATTATCCGACTCACGACATGCTCCAGCAAATGATGCTGGTGGCTCCCTTCCCGGAACATGACCGGAATGAGATCAACCACCTTGCCACCCTGCTGGCCCCCTGGAACGAGCAACGGCTGGTCTGTGGCCACTCTACCCTGTCGATCACCGGCAGGATTGCTCACTTCGATCTGACCTACATCCCGGAGTCGAACCGTCAATTGAAGGAATTGGCTGGATTTCTCATCGCCAACTATGGACGCCAGCACATCATCACGCTTCCGCGAGGCAAACGGAAACGGGTGATCTTCGAGGAGGTGGCCAGAACGCTGGATATTCCGGGCGGCGAGCAACTCGTCTCGGAGTTCTACGCCCAGCTTTCCAAGTTCTCCACCTGGATCATCTCCATCGTTCAGCAATACAGCCGGTTTCAGCGCTCGGGCATTCGCCCAATCGTCTTCGGCAACGCCAAGCAGTTCTTTTTCACTCGGATGAATGACCGGCGCGACATTGAGGATGTGGCGAAGGATATTGATTTGTCCGAGACGACCAAGGAGGCGATCTCCCGGTATCCGCTGCCGGAGCATTTGCCGGATTCCAACAAATACGCCGCCCTGACGTACTACCACCTCGACGTTCAGGAGCCCCTCTGCGGGACGATTCATAACCGCGTTTCTCCTGAAATGCTCTTCTGCTCTTCCTCAACCGGGGAAGACTTCGAAAACCGGAGCCGTCTGCTCCGCAACCACTCCGACATCGTCAGCGGGATTCTTGCCGAATCCGCAGCCTCCCTTTCGTCCCAACCCTAACTCTCCCATGAATACTATCCATCGTTTCATTGCTTTTAGGAAAATAAAACCCGTGTGCCTGGCCGTCGTCGTGACGTGCGCCTTTCCCGCGTGCGCCTCGCGCTCGCAATTCCAGAAGGGGTATGAGCGCGGTGCGTCCGACACTGTGAAGCGGCAGTATTGGATTTTGCAGGACACGCAGAAGCGGTCCGAAACCAAGCCCGAGCGGCGGGTGTCCCTCTACCGCATTCCAATCACACCCGACCCCGCCGCCACGGTGAAGACGGTTCCCTACGAAATAACCATCCCTGTCGTTCAGTAGCCCCTCCTTCCAGCCCAATTCCATCGCCATGAAAAAGCCCGTTGTCATTGTCACTGCCGCGATTACCGCGGTTTCCACCCCCATCATTCACGCGCAGATCGTCGTTGCCGCGCCCGGTGTCGAAGCCCGCCAAGACCAAAAGAACGTCTTCGATATTCTGAAATACACGTGGGAGCAGGCCAAGTGGGCCGAAAAACTCGCGACGCTCCACAATACGCTGACCACCGTGCGCGAACACCTGGAAACCGCCAACATGGTCAAGCAGGCTATTGGGGATCCGGTGGCAGCCATTGCCCTCATTGATAACGGCGTATTTTCCGGGTATCTGGAAGACTCTGGCATAGCGGATACGCTGGGCGAACTGGCCGGCATTGCGCAGGAAGGGGCGAAAATCTCCGCCACGGTGCAGGAACTTTTCGAGCCCATCAATCTGGACTCTTGGAAGAACCTGGCGCTCGATACCTCGCGGGGTTTTGACGGCATCGCATCCTTTCGCGACTCCGACGATCCGCTGAAACGATTCCGGGCTGTCGAAAATGCCTTTTCCCGTTTCGAGGTTCTTCTGGGCCGCGCCCAGAACAAACGCAAGGTGCTCAATCGCCAGATTGCCCGCCTCAACACACAATTGAAGGGAGCTCAGGACGATGCAGAAGTGCAGAAGCTGGCGGGCTCGCTGTCCACGGCACAGACAGCACTCGAAGACCTCGACAGCATGGTCGATACGGCACGCGGACAGGTGGAATTGCTCCACACGCTGAACGGCAATCGTGCCCAGGCCGAGGAGGTGGCCGCCGAGGAAATCAGCCGCGACCGCAACCGCGAACTGGCCCGCATGGCCGCAGAGGCGGAGGCGGAACTGGAGATGCCCGATTTTTCCGCGCCGAACGCGGACGTTCCGCCCGGGTTCTAGCCTTCGCCTTTTCACGCTATGACGACTTCCCTTTCCAATCTCTTTACCGCCGCTCTGGAAATCCGGCTGCTCCTGATGCCCTTCGCCTTTGTCCTTTGTATCATCGGCATTGGGGAAATGGGCTGGCGGGCCGGATCCGACACACGAGCCATTCTCGGCGCGCTCCTGAAAGTCATCCTCATCGTCGGACTCCTCGCCGGGTTTCCGTCCGCCATGGACGGAGGCCAAAACGCCTTCGTCGAGATGCGCGGTAAATTCACCAACGCCCGCGATGCCAAGTTCGTCCAGCTTCTCCGATCCCGGATTGAGAATCAGCCGTCTGACTCGTGGACGGATCTCGGCAAAGTTGTGCCTGCTGCCATCGGCATGTTTTTCCAAGGCATCGGGCGTTTTATGTTGGTGGTGTTGACGTTCTTTCAGAATTTCGCCATCGCCGGATTGATTGCGGTTTCTCCAATTTTGCTGGGGTTCCTCTTTTTCTCCTACACGCAATCCCTCGGCATCCAGTTCTGTGTCACGTCATTGACGGTGTTGCTCTGGCATGTGGCGATTTGCCTGGTGGACATCGTCATCGTGGCCATCAGCGATCTACTTTACGCGCCGATCACCACAGGCGGAATCGTCCAGACGGCGCAAAACCTGATCGTCGTGCAGAATTGGCTGCTTTTCCCGTTCATCATGGCGTTTGCCTCCGTCATCACGGTCTTCTTCTACCTCTCGATTCCTTTTGTGGCCGGAGCCATCATGAAGGGAATGAGCGGAACCACCGCGGCCTTGCAAGCTGGCATCCAAGGGACCATGCAGGCAGCTGGGATGGCTGTTGGAGCCGGCCTAACAGCCGCCGGAGCCGCCGCCACCCTCGGCGGATCGACTGCCATGCAAGGGGCGTTGGCCGGAGCGCAGGCTGCTGCTGGTGCCGCAGGCTCGGCAGGCCGATTGGCAGGGGAGATGTCAGCTTCAATGGGTGGCGATGTGCCGCCACCTCCGCCGATTCCACCGGCCTCCTCCGGAGGAGATTCTGTCAGCAATCCCAACAATCCCGGCATGGTGGCCCACCAGACGGCACAGAACGCGTTCGCTGTGGTGGATAACAACACCGGCACGGTATCGCATCACAAGGGCAGCATCGCCATGCCGCATGCTGCGCAAGCTGCCTTCAATTCTCATTCGAGTAAGGCCCAACCGCTCCCTCCGGATTCTCCACTTGCAAACCGAAACGTCTGATTTCCCATGAAACTCACCGCCATAACTTCCATTACCAACAACGTCATCGCCGCCCGTTTCTGGATGGGGATCGCCATCATCGCCTGCGGATTCGCCGTAGCGGCACCGTACCTGACCATTTCCGCCATGAAGCAGAAGGAAAAGGTTGTCATTCTCGATCCAGGGGGAACCCTGATTTACGCGCCGCTTGTCGGTTTCGAGGAGGCGGGCAGTCTTCATGCCTATCATGTCCGGCTGGCCTGCCTGGCTCTCCTGCAACGCAATCCCGTGGGACCGGATTTACCCGACCTGTTGAAGCGGATCTACCTCGAGGATCCTGCCAGAAAACGGGCTGCCTCAATCTACAAGGCTCAGAACCAGGAATTCAAAGAGAAGCAGATTCACCAGAAGGTCGAGGTCACCAAAATCGACATTCTCGACACCCGCAAGATCAAGGACGGTGCCGGCAAATCCTATGAAGCCGTCAGCGTGAAGGCCGAAGGGAATCTCATCCGCACCGGCACGATCAAGGGCATGGAGTTCCGCGAACCGGCCAAGTTCCAGATCGATTTTCTTTTTATCCGCAATCCCGACCTTCTCGGCAACGGACGTCTCCCGCTTGTCGTGCAGGACTTCACCTATTCTGAAAAACCCCTCTGAGATTCCCATGAAACACCTCATCCTCCCACTCCTGATGGCGGCTACGGCTTACGCCGGGCCAATCACCCAAAAGCCACTCGATGAATTTGTCATCTACGACATCCCGGTGGCGTCCAAGACCGGAACGACCACGATTATGTTCCCGTCGGAGATTTCCGGACTGTACGCCAAAGCGATTTCCACCCAAGAACAGGAAAATGCCGGGTTCCTCATCACGTTCACACCCGGAAATTTCTATTTCACGATTCGGGCGCTGAAGCCCGACGCCGAGGATCATCTGACGGTAATCTTCAACCGAAAGGCGTATGTGCTCCACCTGAAGGCATCTGCCAAGCCATCGTACAACGTCACGTTCTATCAGGACGAACGGCAGGGCAAAGACGGCGGACGGGTTGCCGTCGTGCCGGAGCGTCTTCTTGCCCTGATGGACAAGGCGAAAGCATATCCGCTATTGGCCAAGGACGCCCCGGAAGCCTTGGCCGGAGTGCTGCATTCCGTGCCCGGTCTCACCACGTATTACGAGGGGTTCAATGTTCGAATCCGCGATGTCTGGCGGTTCGAGCAGGACGATACCCTCATTTTTCGACTGGAACTGGAGAACACGGCCGACCGCGCTGTGCGCTACAACACACAGGATATGGCCATGCGGCTGGAAGACCGCATTTACACGCAATCGCTGGTCGATGCCTCCGGCGTGATGCCGCCCAAGTCTCTCACCCCGGCCTTTCTCGCCATCACCGGAAACGGACAGGGGGGCCGAAACAACCTTGCTCCCGACAACAACTGGAACGTCCTCGTTGTCCGGGCTGAACCCCAACTTTCCACCAGCGACTACAAATGAACCTCCGCACAATCTTTACCGAGCTTTTCCAGAAACCCGCCGGGAGGCTGACCCTTTTCCTCGTAGCTGGCGCATTGGTCCTTGCTTTTGTATTCAGCGGAAACTCCCGCCAATCATCGGAACCGATCAAGACCGAACTTCCCGCCCAGGCAACCACGGCCAAGCACACGTCTTTCGAGCAGGATATTCCGAACACAATATCCAGCCGGGCTAAGGCTCCCGCACCCACGCCATCGCAGGAGGCCGCACGTTCCACGCCGACCCCGAAACCACCGTCGCCAATTCCGCAGGCTATTTTTGCCACCAAGGAGGAATCCCGCAGTGAGTACTATCTGCCTTACGGGCGCCTGCTCCGGTGCGAACTGGTCAATGCCGTCGAGTCAACCAACATCGAAACGCCCATCATTGGCCTGATCACCGAAGACGTTTGGCAAGCGGGACGGCTGGTGATTCCAGCCGGAACGGAAGTGCATGGGCTGGCGCAAAAAACTGCCGCCCGCGAACGCATTGGCTCCGAGCGGCAATGGGTGCTGGTTTTTCAGGACGGGAAGGAACTGCCCCTTTCTGGAACCGTCCTCGATTACGCCCCGGAAGGCACGAACGGCGACCAATGGGCCGAGACGGATGGCTCTGCAGGCCTGCGTGGCTACATGATCGCCGCCGACAAGTACGCTGAAGCCAAAGCGATTCTGGCTGCCATGATTTCCGCGGGAGCGGGAGCCTTTCCGGCCATGACGAACATTATTTCTCCGCTCACCGGAGGTGTCACCCAGGTGCAGGGTGGGGGATATCAGGACGCCATAGCCGCAGGGATCCAGGCTGGAGGCCAAATCTATTCCCAGCGGCTTTTGGAAGGTCTCAAGAACGACCCGTATTACGTCCGCGTTCCTGCCGGAACGACATTCTACCTCTACGTCTCCCAGACAGTTGATCTCGCGGAAGCCCGCATTTCCGCCGCCACCCAAACCCAATCATCCAAATGAAATATCTGATTTCTCTACTCGTTGCCTGTCTCGGGACAGGTTGTGCCACCCGCAAAGATTCCGCACCGACAACCGCCTCCGTTGTGCCGGGAATGAATGTTCCCTCCAAGCGCATGGCCGCGGTTCGCACTCCAGAGGTGGTAAAGGCGTATCCGGTGGGGCGCTACACCGATCCGAATTACCCGGACGAAATGCACGAACGGCACACCGTCTATCGCCGGGAACAATCGCCCGACTGGAACTATCTGCCAGATCCGCCGCCCATTCTTCCTACCGGGAACCCGTCGCCATCGTATCACATGGGCGGCCCCAGCCAGTTGAACGCCAAACAACGGGAATACGCCGAGGCGTTGCAGGAACAAAACCGTGCCATGCAAAAGCGCATTCAGCAACTGCGTCAGGATGCAGACAAGCTGCCCGGACTCCAACAGGAACTCGACCAACTCAAAGAGAGGGTAGGCGAATCGCCAATGTCCCAACCGAATTCGGACCCCGTTCCTTCGGCAACGCCCAGCAGGATCGAAGAAGAGGACGTGTTTTCCGCCGTCGAACCGGAATTGCCCGCGTGGGAAGACAGGGTTCCCGATCCGGGGAGCATGGCGTTATTTGCCGAGTCCGACGATCAGATCCAGGACTTCCTCCTTTCCCAGATTCAGCTCAATGACGCGTTCACCGCTGAACTCGCCACCGCCGAGCGGATAAAAATTTCCACAGCGCTCAGCGCCCCATTCCTCCGTCGCAGGGAATTCGCCCTTCTCAAGCCATAAATCACTATGAACACACCCAAACCCGCCAACATCACTGTCACCCTCGATGAAGACACTTTTTCCGTCTTCAAGGAGGCATCCGAAATCGTTGAAAAAGCCGGAATCCGCGTCCCGACCAATCAGCTTGTCCAAGTCATGCTGAATGCCGAGGGCCAGCGGCTCAGTCCCCGAAAGATCGCCCAGCGCTTTCTGAAATCCGTCATCGCCCAGATCGGCGGATTGCGAGGCAGTGCCCTAGACGACGAGGACGACGAAAAAATCCCCGAACTCAAGTCCTCCAAGGCCTGACCTGTCCTTTCACCGAAAACCCGTCAATCAGCACGGCTACGGGAACCCAAACGCCGTGCGCCACAACCGCAAATACCAATGGCACTTGCATCACCAAAGAAAAAAGTTGAACAGGCTCAGCAGTTCAAAATCAACCCCGAAGTCAACGCCAAGCTGGATTCCTTCATGCAGAGTAATCCCGATCTGGTCCAATACGTGAAGGACCTTCCGCGGGAACAACTGGAACGAAAGTTCCTTCTGCGCAAGATGAAGGACGAGGAGCAAAAACAGGGCTACACCGCCAAGGTCAAAGGGTGGCTGGAAAAGCCGGAACAGGCGGATCTGGTGCAGAGCATCAAATCCACTATCAGCCCGAACATGAAACCGGAGCGCCAGGAGCAGGCCCTCGTCACCGCAGCCAAAAACCACATCCGCAACAACGGTATCAAACTCGGCTGACTCGCTCGCCATCTGGCCGGCGGATGGTCCGGCCAGATGGCAGCCTTTCCAAATCCAACACCCATGTCTCTCTCATGCCGCCGAAAACAGCATCCTCTGAAAAATCCGAGTTTATCGAAATTCGCGAAGCCGCTGAATGGCTGGGCGTGCCGTTTTCCTCTCTGCGTAAATATGTCTCCCGAGGATTGTTGCCTTCATACAAACTCGGTCGACACCGGCTCTTCCGAAAGCACGAGGTCATCGAAGCAATGCGTGAAACCACAAAAGCGACGCTTAATGAAATCCTGAGATGATTCCGGGAACGCGGACTAGCTGGAGTAAATCCGCATGTCCGCGCGACAGAATATGTCAAATGCCTCGGCGTTGTGCTTTGCAATTAAATGTTTGATGAATTCCTGTAATACCCATGCAATGGGAGTTTCTTCATTCGCATCTTTGAAATCCAACACGGTTCGGAAATCCTCTGGATCATCGTTGTAGTATGCCCTAATCCGGTAATCTTCGAATTGATTGTTGACGCGTGTGCCTTTGGATGTTGACCAAGCATATTGCTTAAATCTATCCGCTGAGAGAGAAAGTGAATCTCCGTCATGGCATTCACCGTATCGACCCAGCACCCAGATTTGTTTTAGTTTTTCGGCCTTGGCGTCGTTCTTCGTTCCATCGGTTATGATGCCTTTAAGGAGCTCATGCAGAGCACGCAGGCCATTGCGGAAACTCGTTGCTTCGTCCTGGTCTGGATAAAGTGAATTTATTTCATCAAGTTGTGTGGGGAACTCGACCAATTCCCGTTGCTGGCCGACTATTTTCGGCTCTTTCTTTCGAAGGCTTTTCGAAAATTGGGTCAAGTAGTGGGCAAACTGCGTCGTGACCACCTGTTCGAGTTCTTGAATGGTTTCGAACGTATGCACCCAATTGTCCGAGTGCCCCGATGCGATGTAGTCGATAAAAGAAAAAATTCTAACGTCGTCCACGATGTGGCTGTGATCGGCACGTGGATTTTTTTTATAAGTAGGCCTGTGATCCCAAACGGATCTCTGGACTGCAACAATCCGGGGAAGATCCAATTTTTCGGCCACTTTATATTCCTCATTTGTGATTGAAGATTCTGACCCAATATAGGTTCCGCCGCGCCTGCTTCCGATTACGAGAAGCAGGTAATCGGCCGATTCGACTTCGCTGAGACAGGCGGTATGCGAATGCATTCCTAGCGAAACTCCAAAGTTCTTGTCCTGTGAGTTGATCGCCTCAAATCCACGAGATTCAAGAAAGCGTGTCAGTTCCGCACGCACTGTCGATAGGTCGTAGCAAGTGGAACTCAAAAATATGCGGGGTTTGGCCATTGAGCTTTTTTGTATCTTTTCGCGGGATTCAGCGCAAGGGAGCCAATGATAGGTGGACTACGCTGCCAACCTGCGAACCCTCGCAGGGGTGAGGGAAAACCACTCCTTGGCCTCCTCTTCGGTGACAAGCTCTCGGTAGTGCTCAAATAGCATTTTTGGGCTGTTTCCCGCTTCCAGCGCCACTTGGGCGGCGCTTTTCGTCTCCGCCATGCGGTAGGAGCAGAAAGAATGACGCAGCCCATTGTGAACAAGAGTCACTCTCGGATTGCCGTGCTCATCATTGAGAGTGTGTTTCGCCGCCTGAAACAGGCGGGTAAAATGCGTCTCATTGCGGATTTCCGGCAGGACTGGCCCGCTTTCCTTGGCGAAAGGCTTGATCCATTCTTCGAGCGCGGGGCAGATCGGGGCCAGCCGACGCGTGGCGGTCTTCGACTTTTGACGACCCACTTCGATATAGCCCTTTTTGAACCAGATGTCCTCCCATTCCAGCCGGAGGATTTCGATGCTACGCAGACCCGAGAAACCACCCAAGGCCACAAAAGGCACGAACCTCGCGTCAACGTAGTGCAGCAATTTGGCGAATTCCCCGGGTCTGTAGATTCCGATGTTCCCGCATTTCTTATCGTCGAACCGAGTCACGAATTCCGCCTCGGTCTGTTGGCCTCGTGTCAGGTGATTCTTATCCCTCGCGTAGGAAAAGAGCGTCACCAAGGCCATGCGGTAGTTGTTTTTTGTGCGGTCCCCGGCCTCTTCCAGACCGTCCAGCCACTTGTCCATGTCGTCGGCCCGGATGTCTCGGATCTGGCCGGTAAATGCCTTGGCGATGCGTTTCAGCTTCGAAGTCAAATCCTCGACATACCGTTTCGATTTTTTCTTTTCGATGGCGGCGAGGTATTTCGTGACGAGATCGGGGAGGGTGATTTGCTGGAGGGCACCCCGGCTGTTTTCCTCATCGCGATGCTTGGCGAAAAACTCCGCCGCCTGGAGGATGGAGGCATTCCCGAGAATACGGCGCGCTTCCGCAAATTGCCTGGCAACCTCGGTGATGGTTACGTCAAACGGGCGAATGATGTCCACGGCATCCGTGATGGCAGCAGTCTGCTTGAGCGTGAACTTGGCAACGTGAACGTTGCCCAAGTTCAAATCTGAAATCAGTTGCTTGGCCCGTTTGCGGGCTCCGTCCAAAGTGGGCACTCGCTCCCGTTTCCGCTGCCCCTCGGCGTAATAGGCGAGGAGATAGCTTTCCTTTCCCCGCAGGGGGGAAAGATATACGGGGATGTTGACCCCCTTGTATTCGATGACCTCAATTGGGCCGCGTGCTTTTTCTGTTTTCTGGGCGAGTGACATGGCGTAACTTGAATTTGTCACTAAATTGTCACTCAAAGCATAAAAAGAGTCAAATACAGAGTAAACTCAACGTATTCGAACCCTGTATCGCGCATTTCTTCCGGCTCTCCGGCCCTCCGCCAAAAAGTGGCTCTGCGCCATATTTTGCCTTCCCAGACTTGACTTCCTTAAGGCCTGGGATACCGAAACAGAATGATCAAAGCTGTGATGTGGCTGGTTCCCGCAATGGTGTTGTTCTGGGACTGCCAGGTTTTGTCGGCGGCCGCCACGTACTATGTGGACTTCGCAGAGGGAGACAACACGGCTGATGGTGGTTCCCCGCAATCGGCATGGAAGCACTCTCCGGGTGACCCGCTGGCGACCGATCGTCCCCTGTCCGTTGGGCTTGCGCCGGGAGATACTATTATTTTCAAGGGCGGGGTGACCTACCACGGCGCGATCAAGCTCCAGGCGTCGGGGGCTCCGGATCAGCCGATCACATTGGATGGAAACACATCCGGCAAGTTTGGGAAGGGGCGTGCCATCTTTGACGGCGGGAGGGTGATTACATCCTGGCAAAGGTGTGCGTCGATCGACGCTGCCGGGGGGAACCCGCGTTGGAATGAGCTCTATTTTGCAGACATTGACGTTGATGTTTCCCCCAACTTTCAGCACGGGGAAGTGGTGCTGCACCGGCAGGCGCCGCCGCAAAAACAAGCGCCCTGGCAGCGAGTCATCCTTTTCGACGGTGACAGCCGCCTGCTGCCCATCTCGCAAAGCCCGAAGCCGTCCGATCCTTTTTATCCCGACCTTCCGGCGGATTTTTTGGTGTCATCCGAGCGGCTGGCAACCCAGGAGGATGGACTCGCCAGTTCCTTTGCCGACGAAAGAGCTCTGGCCAACAAGCCGTCCGGTTTTTTCGAGGGCCTGTTCGTGGGTTTGCACGGTGGCAATAACCATGTGTATTTCGCCGTTGTCCAAGGGTACGACCCCGCGTCGCATCGGATATCCTTTGCCCCGTTCAAAGCGAAGACTTATCCCGAAACGCGATTCGCCCTCTACAATTCGGTTCGGCTGATCGAGCGGCCCGGCGAGTGGGCTATCTCGCCGCTGGAGAAGGCTCGCTCCCGGATTTTCCTTCTGCCCGAACGGTTGGAGAACGGCCAGCCTGTCAATGTCGGATTTCCCGTTTTTGAGACCGCGGTGACTCTCAGTGGCGGGTCCTCGCACATTCGCATCCGGGGTTTCCTCGTGCAGCGCTACGCGGGAGGGGCTGGGGGCATTTCGGTGAGCCGGGACAAACCCCGCTCCCAGAATGTGGGGATCTCCGACTGCGAGATTCGGTTTGTCAGTGGCCATGCCGGCATCGGGCTCAACAACTGTGACAACGTCACGATTGAGAATAACTACGTGCATCACTGTCCCGGCTGGACAACGGGGATCTTTCTAATCGGCGTAAACGACTTCGCGGTGCGCAATTGTCGGCTGGATAAAAACTCGGGCAGCGGGATCCGGCATTACGATGCCAAGCGGGGAAAAATCCACGATAACGTGATCCTCAATCACTACGGCATGCACTCGAGCACGATCAATCTTTACGAAGGCTGTCAGGATATTGAGGTGGAGCGCAACTACATGCACAATACGGTGGCGATCAATCGCAATGCGGAAAACATCATCTTCCGCAACAATGTGGTGGATAGCCAGGGGCGGGCGGCGGTCAATGTCGCCATGTGGAACTCCGGGAAGACGGGAGGCAGGGCGATTCGGAATATTCTTTTTGAGAATAATACGTTTCTCAACGTTTCTCCTACCGTCAATTATGCCAGCTCGATTTTCACCCAGGCGGGCGCGGCTCCGCCGGAGGACATCGTGGTGAGGAATAATATTCTCGATCGGCTCCGCCCCCCTCTCGCGGCAAACATCGAAAACAACATCTTCCTTCGCGAGGTGGATGCCTCCGTGCAGGGCGCAGGAGCAGAATTTGTCACCGATGCCACGAGATTGTTCCTTGACCCCGAAAAAGGAGATTACCGCCGTCGACCGGGCGGCCCGCTCATGTCAGCTGGGGCCAACCTCCCGCCGCCGCCCGCGACCTGGAACGGAAAATAAGCTGGTCCCTTCGTCAGGAGCCTCCGAGCAGACCGCGCGGCCTTGCTTACCCTGCGAGAGCGGGATTGATTTCCCGAAGTGTTGGTAAATTTGGTCACAAGTGTGATTGCAAACTGATGATAAATTCCTTGTGCATATCACACATTTGATTAGGTTTTGCCTCACTTCGATTCTTCCCCATGAAAATCACGACTATCCCAATCCGTACGCTTGCCTCCCTGGCCCTCTTCAGCTCCTGCGGAGCTTCGCTTAACGCGGACAGTTCCAAAGCTGACAATGCGACTGCGTTAAATCTACCCGGCTCGTGGGTGGGCGGCGCGGTGCCGGGATCTGGAGATATTGCGATCTGGGATAGCACTGTCACCGTCAACCGGAATGCCGCGTTGGGGGCAAACACCTCATGGCAGGGAATTCGCGTCACCAATGCCGGGGGCACGCAATCGAACATTTCGGCGACTGTCGGCACTGTACTGACTCTAGGCAGCTCCGGCATCGATATGAGTGCGGCCACGATCGATTTCCGGATCGACAACGCAGTGGACTACAGCACGGACCAAGCGATTACGATCGCGTCAGGGCGGGAGTTGGAACTACGCAATGCGAGTGGAGCCAGCATGGGTTCAAGCACTCTTTCGCTTGGTGGGGGAGGAGGCATCCGAATCGCTTCATCCACTGTTTTCGGCAATAGCACGCTGTCGGTGGCGTCCAGCGGCATTCGCATCCGCTCGACGTCTGGTTCTGGATTTACGCTGAGCAACAACCTCAATCTCAACGGCGATCTGGGCGTCGGAAGCACGCTTGTCAGTGGCGGTATCACATGGGGCGGAGCGATCAATGTCGGCAGCGCGACGCGCACGATAAGTGTTCAAAACTCCCTGACCGATGGTTCAGTCAATGCCATGGCGCTTGGTGCTACGTCCTCAGTCGCGGGGTCCGGAACGCTCGCTTTGGTCAATGGAAACGCCAGCGGGACCGTTCGTGTTCTCCTGGGCAGTGGCGCCGGTGCGATTGCGAGTGATGTCGTGATCGGCAGCAATGTTGCCGCACACTTCAGCAATTCCAACGCTTTTGCAGCAACCACCGACCTGACGGTCAATGGACGGATGCGAATGGGAAATCTTGGCAGTGCCGTCAACAGCCAAACCGTCGCCAGCTTGGTCGGAAGCGGAACGATTGATTCCGGCCAGGGGAGCGGAGCCAATCTTGCCACTCTGACTGTCAATGGCGGGGTGGCCACCGGGACGTCAACGTTCTCGGGCGTCATCGAGAACGGGGCTTTTGGTGCCGTCGGTGTGACCAAAGACGGAAGCACAACGCAGATTCTGAGCGGGGCTAATACCTACACTGGGCAAACGCTCGTCAGTGCGGGGACGCTGATTATCAATGGCTCTCACGTCGATGGGGCTGCGGTGACTGGGCAGGGCTATGGAAGTACTTTGTCCGGCCATTTTCAGGTCGCAGGTGGTGCCGCCTTGGCCGGGACCGGGCGGATTGCCGGTAACAATTCCCAGACCAATTCGAACATGGTTCTTGTTCAAAATGGCGGGAGCATCGCCCCCGGTTCAAACGGTATCGAATCCCTGGTGTTGGACGGTGCGAATATGACCGGAACATCAAATCGTGTCCTGAACATGGCGGGGGGGGCTTCCTTCACGTTTGAGCTGGGCGGAAACGGCGCCTCGGCCGATACGATCGATTTCTGGAACTTTTCGGGCGGTGATGTCCTGCTCAATTCCAACGCCATCAATCTGACGCTGTCCGGGCCACAGGTGGCAGGCACTTACACGGTGAGCCTTTTCCAATTCTACAGCGATAGCGGCGTCACGCTCACCTCTGGTGGGATCACCACAGGGTTGACAATCGGCACGTTGGGCGCGGGAATTTCGGGCACCCCGACTTTGAGCTACAACTCGGGCGGCTCAACGATTGACCTTACTTACACCGTGGTCCCTGAGCCTGGGACGTGGGTGCTGGTGGGCTTGGGGTCAATGGCCCTGGTGCTCCGCCGCCGTCGTTAGGTCGATTGATTCTGACCGGAGCCAATGTTTGCCCCTCTGGAGTGATCAGGTTCCGAGGTTGACCTGATTTTGTAAAGAAGCTCCGCCGGTCCCTGGGGTTCCGGCGGAGTTTTTTTTCGGAATGGTGTTCTTGATTCCCTTTCAACCCTCTCCCGTCGCGGTTTGATGCCGGCCTTTGATCCTGGTACAATTGGTGTGAACCCTGATCCGTGCCATTCCTAGTGAAGAAACCCGGGGTTAGCCCCGCTTTGGGCAGACCTCCTTAGGACATTTGAGAAAGGATGTCGCTTTTACAAACGGCTTGGTGGGGGCCGCTGACCTCAGCGGCCGGAGGACGGCAACGGTGTGCCGCCCCTACCGGGGTCCTGCTAATTCGTGACAATATTAGCGAAAACGCTCTAACGCCCCGTCACGATCACTTTCCTTGGATGTTGGAAAGTCATTAGGGGCCAAATTTCGTGATCCAGCCCGATGCGATTGCGGCCGCCACGATGGGGAAAACGTGTACGCCCCGAGTCCGCGACAGGGCGACCGCCGCTCTAGCCTGTGCCTATTCTGCGGGCAGCGTGGCCCCAATGTTCATCGGTTTGGTTGCACCGCTGATTGCAGGAAAGTCCACCTCGGGGAAGACATCCCTGGGGTAATACTGTTCCACCGCCACACCTGTTCCAATCGCCGGGCCCCCTGGCTTGAGCTGGAAGTCCCCCGCTTCAGGGTTGACGAGAATTTCGGCAAGGTTATCGACGACCTTTTCCCCCTCTCCGTCCACCCAGCCATAGCGGGCACTCTGGGAGTTGGCCAGACCGGTGAAGATGTTGTGGGTATGAATGATGGATGTGGTAGCATCCTCGGCGGTCTTCAACGCCAGGCCGTCGAGGATGTTGTTGATGACGATGTAAGTCTTTGCGGAATCGACTCCGAGGCTCAGAGCGGCATCCTTATCCGCGTTCACAATGGTATTGTTCAGAAAGACGATTCGTCCAACGGTCCAGGGCCCGCGCTTGGTGTTGGGCCATTCACTGACGTTTTTATACTTTCCTCCGCCATCGAGGACATTGTTGAAAAAATACAAGGGACCGCTGTCCTGAAAAGTGATCGGTGTCGTCGCGTTGGTGATGTGATTCCCGGCCACCAGGATGTTCTCACAGGCGATGTAAAGCGTGAGGGCATTGGCATGCGTGCCGAAGACATGGGAAATCCGATTATTAATAATTTGGGATCGCTTGCAGGTGTACATCACCACGGAGGTGCGCCCGGCGTAGGACACGCGATTATTGCGTATGATGATGTTTTCGCTGTCCGTCACAAAAATCGAGCGATGGCTGTTGGTCCAATCGATCTCATTGTTCTCGATCAGGGCTCCGTTGGTTTTGTCCAGATAGATGCCTCCGTAGCCCCTTTCTCCGGAGAAGATATGGGAGATGCGGTTGTCGCGGATGATGTAGCCATGGCGTGGGGTGCGGGCGGGCGAAAGGCCGGCAATGCCGCTACCGTCTTGGTCGGTTTCGCCTCCGAATTTTTGAATGTCAAAACCTTCGATGGTGATGTGGCTTTGAGTCCCCAGGGTGAAGCCCTGCCTGCGAACCGAGAGCGAGATGCGCCCCTCGAGACTGGCGGGGGAACGCGGCCAAAGCAAAAGGCGGCGCTTTCCGCTGGCTTCGAGTTTGCCAACCGCATACTCCCCCGGTCGATCAATGGCGCTTGGTGCGTTGTAGATCGCAAAGTACTGAGCGCGCTTGTCGGGATAGAGTCCACTTTCGGGAAACGGCGAAAACGTGATCTGGTGACTGGCAGGATCATAGCCTTGAATCTCGAAGCGTTTCGTCCAATTGGGACTCATCCAGATCAGGACGCTGGCCCCCTCGTAATAGTTTGGGTCCTGGGATGTGAAGACTTCAGGGGCAACAATCGTGGATGTCGTCAGGTTTTCCCGGTTTACCGGATGAAACGAATCGATGCGGTCATGGAAAAACGGCTCCGCCGGATTTGGTTCCTGCGCCATCCAGAGAAACTCATCCTTTCCCTCGGGCACCTTCTCGTGGAGGTTCAGCGCGAAGGGGGACGCGGTCTCAATCTCGGCGTAAAAGAGGTTGGCAAAATTAGGATTGCCCAGCGCCTCGGCCGGAGAAGTGCAGGGCCTCCATCCGTTGATGGGTTCGGCCCCATCCAAGATCGCCCGACCCTCGCCCCAGCCACGCCCCTTAAATACAATCGGCTGTTCTTCGTTTCCGCTGGCGGGAACAACGACGTTACCGCGATAGACGACGCCCCCGCGGAACTGCATCACGTCGCCGGGTTTCAATTCTGCCGTGGCAGCCACGTTCTCCGCCTGGGGGTCGCCAGGCGAGTGTTTCCAGGCCTTGCCCTGCTCGAGACCGGAATGCGAATCCGACCCTGCATCAAAGTCCACGAAGTAGGTCCTGGCGCCAGCTGAGCCGATTCCCGGAAGTGTGAGCAACAGAATAAAAAATAAAACGAGGTCGGACCGGAAACGGAACGCTGCGGGGGAAAAGTTCATGGGTCAAAGAGTCAATAATCACATATTTGATGCGCGTCAAACTCCGAAAGGCCGCCGGCGGCGTAAACGCGCGCGATCGTTTCTCTGGCGAGATGCGGCCCGCAACCGTTTTCACCCTCGGGGCGATAGACGAGTCCGGCAAGGCGAAAGCCGTTGACCGTTGTCCAGAGGTGCAATATCATAGCTTTGATATGCCTTTCAGAAACGAAAGCGAGCTTCGGCCGCCCTGCCTGGTCGTCGGCATCACTGTGCTGCGGATGCTTTCGCTTGGGGTTAACGTCTTCGCTAAAAGCATCTTCACGGCGGCATTGCGGGGTCTGCCACGGCGTGCGGTGCTGTGTTTTGTGTTCCTGGGTCAGGGAATTACCTGGGGGCAGACCCCCGTTGACTTAACGGCCCAGCCGAAAATCTCCTCGCGAGACGGGGCTTTGATCACGGTCACGGGGAATGCCGGCGGGAACGGTACGATCATATCTGTAGAATACCCAAATGGAGAGGGAGGCGGAAACGTCGCGTTTAAGGTGGATGCGTTCGGGGGCCCTCTCGGGCGATTGACTTTCCTGGCCAAAGGAAATGCGGGGAATTGGAGAATCGGTGTCCGTGGACCGACCAAATCGCCCTCTGCACCCTCCATTAGCTTCCCCCTCGTATCAGAGGCCGGGGAAGCCTACTCACTCGACTTTGTCTCCATCGCCAAAAAGGCGATGAATGCGGAAAATTCCATCCAGTATCCGATTACTGAGATTGTTTTCGGTTTCCGTTACAAGGATCGTCAAAAGGACGTGGTGGAATTGTCAGATCTTATTCTTCATCCGGGAGAATGAGAGGTCGGAACACCATGGGGCTGGCTGTTTTGCTGGCCGTGTTTGTTCCGTGGAGTGCCCGGACGGAAAGCCCGCTGATTGCGAAAGAAAAGTTTATGGATGAGACACATCGTGCAGAAAAAATGTACCGGACCGGCGGGCCTCGGAAGGTTGTTGTGGGCACCACCATCTTTTCGATTTTCCCAAAAGATAAGCCCTACGCGGGTCTGGACCACCGGTTGGAAGAGATCGGACGGCGGTTGGATGATATGGCGGAATCGGCCCGGACCGAACATGGCAGGCAGCTTGATATCGCAGTGTTTCCCGAGAATTCGCTCAACTCACCGCGGGATGGTCGTGAGATGGCGGCGCGGGCGGTTCCGCTTGATGCAAAAGTCCGGCAAGCCCTTGGTGCGATGGCCCGCCGTCATCAAACCTACCTTGTGGTGTGTTTTAATTTGCTGGAGGAAGATGGTGCCGGCACGGTTTCCAATGCGGCGGTTCTTTTTGACCGTCAGGGTGCGGTCGCGGGGATTTACCGCAAGGTCTTTGGCGTGGCTGACTTGGATCGGAAAACTTTGGAAGGCGGCAAAAAACCAGGGGACGATTTTCCGGTTTTTCAGACGGACTTCGGGCGTATTGGAATGCTGATTTGTTATGACATGGGATTTGTCGATGGCTTTGAGGCCTATGAGAAGGATGACGTTGATCTTATCCTTTGGCCAACGATGTCCCCGCAGACGGTGGTTCCACGTCTCAACGCGCGACGCTTTGGTCTGTATATTGTTTCCTCGACGCCCCGGAACAATGCGTCCGTCTTTGATCCCCTGGGCGAAATTATTGCTCAAACCACGAAGGAAGGCGTCGTCACGTGCGAGATCGATCTCGATTACCGTATTGTCCACTGGCAGACGGCGCTGCGGAATGGTGATGCGCTGCGCGAACGATACGGGGCTAAGGTCGGGTTCCGGTATTCCGAGACGGAGGACTACGGGATCTTCTGGTCCAATGATCCTGGGCTACCGATCGGGCAGATGCTGGAGGAGAGCGGGATCCTCACCGATGACGCTCATCGGGACAGGTCTCGCAAGGTGAGGGCGGAGTTATTGAGGAAATAAGGCCGCACCCGGCCTCGTGGCACCGACTCCGTTTTTCCGAACAACGGGCATTGTTCGACACCTTCGTTAATATTCGTACGCGCCCGCGGCTCCGGTGCCGTCATTGCGCCGTGGAGTGCCGTCGAGGTCGAATGGCAGGACAGCAGAACCTGCCGGAACGCGATTTCTCGCATCGGAAGCCGTTCCGAGTCGGTAGTCTCCGCCGCCCTCATTTGTGCCCGTGAGGCTGCGATCTGTCTGGAAAGCGGCGTTGCCCAGAACTTTGACGTTCCGGCCGAGATACATGCCATTCCAGGAGGTGGGGCCGGTGTAGGGTGCCGCGGGGCCGTTGGCGGCTGGTGTTTGGTAGATGTTACCGATTTGCCCAATGCCGTGGTGGGGTTCCCAGTTTCCGACACGCACGCCGTTTGGCCCCTGTGTGGGATTGGAGAATGTGTCGGTCTTGCAGTTGTACTGGTTCAGAATCGAGTAGGCGAGTGTGCCGTTTTTCGGAACCGCGCTGGTACCGGAGTCGTTATATAGGTAGTTCGTCCTCGCGCCGACGGCGGTCATGTGTTGAACCACGATGTTGTCCATGGCGAACAGGGCCCCGTCAGCCGCTACGCTGAAACAGGGAGAACTGGAATTGGTGATCATTTCAATGACGTTCTGAACGATGGCCAGTCCGCCGCCTGGGGTGGTGGCCTGTTTGAAGCCAAATGCGGAGGTTGTTACCGCTCCCTGCACCGAGTTGAAGGCAAGGATGGCCGCTTTTGCCGGGACCACGCGGGTGGATCCCGGAGCGGTGCCGGCTGTGGCTTGGGGGTCGGTGAAATAGAACCCCTTGCGGAGGATGTTTCCCACATTGGTCCATGTCGGTGTGCCCAGGCCGCCCGAGGGGATTTGCGTGGTGTAGCTGAGGGTGCAACCGGCCAGCAGCGGAGTGTGTTCGCGATTGGATCCGAAACTGGCATTGAGTGACCGGCCGAGATCCGTCATTTCGCACCCGATGAAATATCGGAGACCGACCCGTGAGATGATCGGAGCGTTCCCGGTTAGTCCGGCGATTTTCAAGCCCTCGTAGGCACCGTAGATCACGGGGGGACCATCCACCGCACCATCGGAGACAGCGTCCAGAACTGTCGCATTGGCGCCCGAGGCCGCCGTCGGGGCCAGGGTGAGGTTCCGGAATTTCACCCAGTTGCCCGGATTTTTCTGTGTCCCGGATTGGAAAGTCACGGTTTCAGCGCCCTCGCCTGGGGAGGCCTCAATGGTGAACCATGTCTTGCCGGCGCCGAGGGTCTGAAGGCTGGCGGACCCAAATCCCGAGTACGTGCCAGCCGCAAGCCGGACAATACCGCCTCCCAGGTCGTTGCGACCGTAGAGCGCGTTGTTCCTTGCCCGGACGGCCACAGAGGCGGCCGAAATGGTGAGGAAGGGTCGGTCTGAGGCCGTCGCGACAACTTCCGACGCGACGCCGGTGGCATCGCTTCCGGTCGGGCTGACGTAGGCGAAGACGGTGCCGTATTCCCCGGTTTTATCGTTGAGGAATGTGGTGTTCGCGAATCCCGAGGGAACACTGGCGGGCGCCCCGTCCGCGGAGGGATCGCTGTCGAGCACCGAGGATGCGTCGCCAAGGAAGGGATAAACTTTCGTGCGGACGGTGATGAAGTCGCCTTGGGTGAGAGAAGCCAGCGGAATGGCCGCACGGTAGACCGCAATGGGATTTCCAGTCGTCACCCGGGTGCTGCGCACCATCGCGGAGGATGTGACGGAAATGGTCTGACCGTGTTCGTCACTCGCGATGAACTCCACGCACGCGACCTGCTTTCCGGCGCGCGGATGGCGATGGAAGGCGAGTACCTCGAGAGGGAAACTGGTGCTCCCGCTGCCTGCCCGCTCGCGGGGGAAGGCCAGCCAATTGGCGAGGGGCTTCGCGTATTCCAAGGTGCTGGTGTTCTGGGCGGTTCCCGCCTCCGCCGTGAGTTCCGCTGCCGGGGAAGGCACGCCGGACTGCGTATAAGCCCCGGACAGAAGCGCGCATCGGGTAACGGTATCCCCGGCATAGACGCGGTCGGAAAGGGCGATGGTGATCCGGACTCCGCCGGAAAGGGAGGACTCTGTGGGGGCGGTCTGATTCGGGTAAGGCTGGCGAAGCGGCACTGTGCCCACCATCTGGCGGGAGATTGTTGTCGGCATCCCGTTGTCGTCAAAGCCCGGCGACGAAACAGAGAGGAGAACCTTTGGCAGCGTGTCCGGAGCGAGTGCGTAGGTGCCTCCTGGCGAGAGTCCGGAAAAACTCAACTCCGCGGTGTATCCATCCGGGCGGACGACGATATGGGGGAACGCGGCCGCCACGGGGCCGACGTCGGCCGCCAAGGCTACGCCGGCCCCGGCAATGTTCCGCGCACGGACGCTTATGGTCAGCCTTGCTCCAAGATCGACTTCCGTCAGTTGGTAGCTCAGGGCGTTCGCTCCCGGAATCGGCACGCCGTTTCGCAGCCATTGGTAATCAAAATCGGGCGTCTCACCCCCGTCGGTCCAGTTGCCTGCTGTGGCTGTGAGTGTCTGCCCGATCGTGGTCGTTCCCGAGATTTGCGGGGATGCCTGGTTGGATGGGACCGTGGCCGTTACATTAATCTGCAGCCTCATGAAACGCTTAGCCTCGGTGGCGGAGATGGCTGTGGGATCACGGAATACCAGCGTTTGTGTGTCTCCGGTGATGGTGTTGCCAATCTCCACGCCGTCGGAATTCCAAGCGGTGAGGTGGGAGTCCGCCTTGACGATGTAGGCGATTCCGGAAGGGGCGGGGAATGGTCTCGTGTAGCGTAATGAAAGATAACTTGAGCCGCCTTCGAGGGTCTGTTCCGGCAGAAATTTACCATGATATCCCAACTCCGCCGCACCAAGCCCGAGGGCAAACTTGACCAGGTTTGAAATGCCATCGCCGGACGGATTGGCCTCCAGTGCCCCGTCGCCCGAAGAGTCGGTCGGCAGGCCGTTTGCCGCCAGCCATTGCGAATATTTCTGACCCTGCGCCGTGGCGTACGGGATCGCGAAAAGCGTCCAGCCTAGCACCAGGAGGCCAAGGGATTTTTGGGCGAACTTCACCACGGAGCGGTTTTCTTTCCAGGAAATCGGTTGGCGGTGGCCGCAAAAATCGTTCTCGACGGGGTGGGACACGTGTTCATGGGGTATCAGGAGGGCAGGCCATTCGTGGTCTTTCCCGCGAACTTGGCGTGCTAAAGAATCACACATGTGATCAATGCGCAAGTACAGCCTGAGGCCTTGTTGCTGCCCCGGTTCCCGAGCGGTTTTCGTGATGGCATGGGAACTCAGGGCAATTTCGGATTTGACTTCTTGAGCAAGCTATCACACATGTGATAGCTTGCTATGATCCCCCCAATGCGTTTGCGATCCGTACTCTTCACGGTCCTGCTGTCCTTCCTTATTTTTCCGAGGTCAGGCCAGGCGGGTGGGGGGCCTGCCGGCTGCGTGGTGATTTACGATCCATCCGACGTCAATTCCCTGACGATTGCGGCGAGGTATCAGGCCCTGCGGGACATTCCCGATGCCAACATGATTCCCTATGTGTTTCCCGCGAGCCTGACACGGACGACCGGCTGGGATTTCCTCTATGCGGTGAGGCGGATGCTGGCTGAGCGGGGCATCGACGCGCAACTGCAGGCGATTGCGGTGGCGGGAGCCGTGCCCTTGTCCGCGGGCCAGACCACGCCGACGGGCAATATCACTTCGCTGCACTCCTTCATCTACATGTCGCCGAACTTCGGGCAGGCGAACTACCCCGTGTCCATTTGGAATCCGGAAAATGCGGCATTTTCCGCGGACGTGGCGAATTTTCGTGCTCCTGCGCCTGCCGGCACGTGGGCTCTTTCCGCCGCGACCGAGGTCGACGGCTTCCGCTATTGGCCGGTGAGTGCCCTGTCGTATCCGGGCCGCAATGGGATGAGTCCCCGGGAGATTCTGGCGTTTTTGGAGCGTGTGCGAACCGAGGACGGAACCAAGGCGTCCGGCACCATTTACTGGCCGCTGAACAATGACGTCCGAAGTGAAACGCGCGCCGGGCAGTTGGGCGGTGTGGGGGAGATCTGGTCGTCGCGGGGAATACGGTTTTCCGTCTTGGGAAACTCCACTCTTGCCACGGGGTGGTTCGGCAATCGCGGGGATGTCTCCGGCGCCGTCGTGGGACTGGCAAATTTTAATGTGTTTAACGGCAACACGATTCTGCCCGGATCCTGGATCGATCACCTCACCAGCAACGGCGGAGGCTTCTCCACCTTCCTGCCAAGCCAGACCTCGGCGACCCAGTGGTTGCGCGGAGGGGCTGCGGGCACGTCGGGTTCCATCAGCGAGCCATACGCCATCGACAGCAAATTCCCCCATGGCCACATCCACACCCATCTGCGGGCCGGCGCGTCCCTCTCCGAAGCCTTCTGGCAGTCCATCATGACGCCTGCTGAAGTCATGCCACTGGGGGATCCCCTTCTGCAACCCCATGCGGATTTTCCCAATGTCTCCATCTCGGCTCCGCTCGACGGTGCCACTGTCAGCGGGACCGTTGCGGTTTCCGTGAATGCCAGCGCGACAGGCGGCAAGACGTTGGAGCCGCAGTTGGATCTTTTCGTGGACGGAAGGAAGGTGCAGGTCGGGTTGGCGGGAGAGACTGTTCAGGCGACGAGAACCGTGGGAGGATTTTCCTTGAACACCGCGAGCCTGGCGGACGGTTGGCACGAGATCCGCGTGGTTGCTTACAACTCGGACTCGGTGCGGACGCAAAACGAAGCCGTTCTTGCCCTGATCGTCAACAACTCCGGCGGGTCGATTACCTTGAGCGGGCCCCCGGTGGTCAACCCGGACAATTCCGAGACTTTCACGGCCGCGGTGGGCGGGTTGAGCGACTTGACCTCACTCTCCTTGCAGGCCAATGGACGAACGTTGGCGAGCTTTCCCGCGGGCGGCGGAACGGTGAACGTGAATCTCGCCTCGGTGAACACTCTCGCCCCTCTCGATGGTGAGTGGACACTTTTTGCGGTTGGCTTGCGTGCCAACGGTCAAAAGGTTTACAGCCCGCCGCTGAAAACGACGGTCTCATGGCCTGCGGATCCGGCCACAATTTCCCCCTCGCTCGGGGCTGCTGCGGCCAACGTTCGGTATTTTTCGGATACTGCCGCGGGCGGGTTTGACTGGAACACGGCCGCGCCGGACGTTACCACGCCTCTTCCGGCGGATCCGACGAACGGAATTCGCCTCACCCCCACAAATCTTCCGGGGGTGACCATTAGTGATTACGCGACGAAGAAGCCGGGATTTCAGGTGGACTTTCTATTTTTTGCGCCCCGGGATGATTGGTATGAACTCGCCTTCGACTTTGGCGATGAGCGTCGCACTCAGAGTCGCGCGGCGTTCATCAACGGCCGCGCTTTGATCGAAAAGAACTTCCTCTTTCAGCCCCGGAGGCTGGCGCCGGGATGGCACGCCATCCGCGTCCGTACCGCCCTCACCGATCCCTCATGGGCAACCTGGACATTGCGCGTCCGCGGTGGAGCTTCGCAGGACTTTGTGACGATTCCCGCCGCCCTGGTCGCAAATGCGGGAACGGGGCTGCCGGAGTCCGCGCCGCTGATTTCGTCGATCTCCGCCGCGAGCAATCCGGTGACCGGCACGTCGGTTGCTTTGACGGCAAATGCCAGTATCGGCGGCGGGACCCCTGAGGAACTCGCCGGTTTGAGTTACTCCTGGACGCTCCTGAGCGGACCACGGCCTGTCACCTTCTCAGCCTCGGGTTCGAATGCCGCCCGGACCACGACCGCCACCTTTGTTGCCGCGGGGGAATACCTGGTCGGCCTCAGTGTGGCCGGCCCGTCGGGTAGCTCGGTATCCAGCCAGGTGATTACGGTGGCACGGACTGCGGCGACCGTGCCGACAATCGACCTTGGCCCTGTCACGACTTTCTTGCGCGGGAATTCCATCATCATGTCCGCGGTCACCCGCGACCAGTTCGGACTTCGCATGCCGATTTCTGCCATCAATCCATTGCTTCCAACTGTGCTATGGAGTTCGAATGATCCGCAGGGAACCTTCACGACATTGACGCCGGATGGCGAAATCGTCTCCTTCCGTTCCCTTTCCGGTTCCTCGGCGAGTCAAGCGGTGACGCTGACCGCCACAGGGACAAATGGGCGGGTGGGAGCGGCTTCGCGGAGTATTACGATTGTGCCAAATACCCCGCCGACGGGTTCGGGTGGTCGCCTTTTCTCCATCACTCAGGATGGCCCCGGCCAGGCGCTGACGTTGTCCGCCACCCTGAACGATCCCGATGGGCCTGTCCTCTACGCGAGTTACCAATGGGTTGTTGTCTCGACCCCTCCGGGCCAGACTCTGGCTCTTTCCCAAACGGGTTTTGGGGGCGGAACGGCGACCTTTGGGGGACCCGGCGAGTATGTCTTGCAATTGAACGTGACCGACGCCACCGGAACGACGGTGTCTGACACCCAAACATTTGTCATCGACGGGAATGGCGTGCTGACCCGGTTTCCCTCCGTGTCCAATCCTGCCAACCGCACGGTCGTCGTGGGAACACCGACAAACTTGTTCGTTAGCTACTCAGGCGTGCTGGCGATCCAGTGGCAGGTGAGCACCGATAGTGGCGGAACCTGGCAGGATATCCCGGGAGCGAATGCTTCCACTCTCGGCATCCAACCAAAAAGTCTCTCGGAAAGCGGAACGCGGTATCGGGTGGTGGCGTCGAATGCGGCGGGTAGCTACACCAGCGCGTCTGCCACGCTCACGGTCACCAGCCCGGCTGCGGGAGCGGTGGTCTTCGATTCGCCTGTGCAGGTGGATGTCAGCGAGGGAGTTGGAACTGTTTCCTTCACTGTTCGAAGGCTGGGAAATAGTTCGGGGGCGATCTCCGTCAACGTGGCTCTCACCGAAAATGACGCTGTGCTCGGCGAAGATTTCCATGGTATGGACGGAGTTTCGCAGGTGACCCGCACCCTGACTTGGGCCGATGGTGACTCCTCTGACCGAACGATCAATATTCCGATTATCGATGATGCCGTTGTGGAGGCCCCGGTATGGGTCGGCGGCGGGGAGAGTTTTGAGCTGGCTCTGAACACTCCGGTCGGGGGCGCGGCTGTGACCAACGGATTCATTTACATCGCCATTGAGGATAACGATGGTCCGGGCGAGGCGGCGTTTCTCACCTCGGCCGCCACCATCTTTGAGAGCGATAGCAGTGGCATTTTTTCCGTCCGGCGGGAGGGAAATTCCAAGGGCACGCTCACGGTCGATTATACGGTCCTGTCCGGAAGAGACACCGCGCACCCCGCAGTAGCGGGGCAGGACTTTACGCCGGGTGGGGGAACCCTGACCTGGGCAGATGGCGACACGACTGACCGACAGATCATCGTGCCTTTGACGAACGATGGTATGTACGAAGGCGATGAGCTTTTCAGCATTTCCCTCTCGCGGGCCGCAGAGGAAATCTCCTCGCTTTCGGTGACTCTTCGGGATTCACCGGTCCAACAGTGGCAGCGGGACCAGTGGTCCTCGGAATTTGCTGTTTTGCCTCCCTCCTATTCCCTCACCGCAACGGGGCTAAGGGTGTTTAATCCGCTCTTCTGGTATCGCTTCAGCGAGACGGCTGGAACGACCGTAAATGCCATTGATGCGGCTGGAGCCACGGTTTTCACCGGTACCCTCACCGTCCGAACCGTGAGCACGAATGTGGGCAGCTATCAGTTGGGCCAGCCCGGCCCCCGGCCACCTGCGCAACCCGGCCTTGAAGCTTGGAACACGGGCCTCAATCTCGGCGCGGCCGGCAGCACGGGAACGCCCGCGCAGTTCGTCGCCGGCGGATATGTCCCCATCGGAAACGGCAACGGGTTGGCAGCGCAATTGACTAAAGGCTTCACCTTCACCGCGTTCGTGCGGACGAGCGTCACGGACCGGGTGATGAATATTATTGGAGCGACTCGCACGGCGGGCACCCAGTTTTCGGTCTTTGTTAATCGCTCGGTTTCCTCGACCACGACCCCCACTCCGCATGCTTTGCGGATTTATCTGCGGGCCGATGGGAACTCCGACATTCTCGACTATTCCGTGCCTCTCCAGGGCCTTCCCTCTGGGAGCCTGTGCGATGGGAACTGGCACCACATCGCAATCACCGTTCCGCGGTTCACTTCCACGGATCAGGCAGACTATCCCAGGTTCTATTTTGATGGGGTCGAAGCAAATCCGCTGGAAGTGCGCGGGACGGAAACCATCGATTCTGGCTCGATCTTCACCGATTTCCTGACTGCGGGCAACGGGGTGAGACTCGGTGTCAGCGGTGCCACGACTCTGGCCGGATTTTTCGGGGGTGGCCTGGATGAAGTGGCTGTTCTGCCGAGCGTGCTTTCGCCGGAAGATATTGCGCAAATCGTTCGGGCCGGTCAGACCCCAACCCCACCAGCATCCACGGGCCTGACCGCCGACCCGGATGGCGACGGCCTCACCAACTTGCTCGAGTATGCCATGGGACTCAATCCGCTCCTCGCGACGCCTAACGGGGCACAACAGTCCGTTCTGCGGATCGGTTCTTCCGACTACCTCACATTGACCTACACGGAAAATCTCGCCAGCAGCGATGTCACCAAGCGCGTCGAAGTCTCCGGAAATCTCAGTGCGTGGAGCAGTGGTCCTGCCGCCACCACCGAGGTGAGCAGCACTCTCTCGGGATTGCGACGGACTGTGACGGTGCGAGACAACGTTCCCCTGTCCTCGGCCCAAAATCGGTTCATCCGCCTGAACGTTTCGCTTCCCTGAAGGGGGCGGGATACCCAGCAGATCGACCGAGGTTTTGGCCTGCTGTCACTGGCCTTTGGGACTGGCCCCATTTCGATCCGGCAGCTTGGAGGTCGCCGCTGGACTCTGCTCACGGAGTCCGCGGACCCGCCCTGATGTCAGAGTCAGTAGGCACGCGGACAGTGGCGGCGGGCTGCGGAACGATTGATGAGGTATGATTCAACGCTTTGACAATGTCGCCGTGGATTTTCCCGAACCGGAAGGTCCTAATCCAGCCGCCGCCGCAGCCATTCAGGAACTGATGGGAGGAAAGTTCGGGGAGATGTCCACCCTGATGAACTACACCTTCCAGTCGTTCAATTTCCGCGGGCGCGAAAAGTATCGCCCGTTTTACGACCTGATCTGCAATATCGCGGCCGAGGAGTTTAGCCACATTGAGGCCGTTGCCTGTGCCATCAATCTGCTGTTGACCGGTGCGACGGAGCGGGTGGATCGGAATAAACCGGCTGAAAAGTCGGGGGCTCGGCGTGCCGGGAAGGCTAAGAGTCGGGTGGGGAAGGGAAATGTTGACCCCGCGCCGCTGCAGGCCGTCGCCCAAGAAAGGTTCGCTGCGCACTTTCTGGCGTCGGCCCAGGCCGCACTCCCGGTCGACTCCATGGGGAATCCCTGGAACGGCAGTTATGTGACAGCCACTGGCAACCTGAAGATGGATTTGCTGCACAACTTTTTCCTCGAGTGCGGCGCCCGGGCCAACAAAATGAGGGTCTACGAAATGGCCCCCGACCCGGTTGCTCGCGCGATGACTGGCTACCTGTTGGTCCGAGGCGGGGTTCACATCGTCGCCTACGCCAAAGCATTGGAAAAACTTACGGGAGTGCCGGTCGGAGGTCTGCTTCCCATTCCGGATGTGAGCAACAAAAAGTTCCCCGAAGCGAAAAAACTCGAGGACGAGGGACTGCACACAATCATGTGGCGGTGGAGTCCCTCCGACTATCCCCAACTGGCGGAGATTTGGAATGGCCCGCATCCCGAAGATGGCGAGGAGCTTGTCGTCCGGGACGAAATGCCCCCCGGCTTCCCGATGCCGGATTTCCCCGAGGAGCCGCAGTTGTGTGCGCCAGGGGAAATAGATCCCGAAATGCTGAATTATTACGCCAAGAAGCTTTCGTAGGCTTCCTTGGCTTATTTACTGGTACATAAAATCCTAGACCACAACCTGCGTTGAGGTCTGGCGCGTGCCCATCCGGCCCGTGAGGACCTGGTGGGCAAATCGCGCCAGCGTGGTTAGAGGACGCCTGCTTCCTTTTGGGTTTCGTGCCGAAAATAAAAGTCCCCGAACAGATCAGGAATTCACCGGCCGAAGTTTGAAAAAAGGAGGGGCGCCAGGCGATTTTGTCCCTCCGTCGAGCCCTCCGACGTCAGCGTGGCAGTTCGAGCCCTCCAATCCGGCTGTTTTTTTCTTTGGAATTTGCCCGGGTCCGGAGATACTGAAGGGCTTCACATGTCTCAATCCATCGGCATAGGTCTGGCAGGTTTCGGCACCGTCGGCGCGGGGGTTTATAAAAACCTGGCGTTAAACGGGGACTTGCTCGGGCAGCGGCTTGGCGCTCAGTTTGATGTCAGGCGGATCGCGGTGCGTGACCTTAAGAAGGCCCGTGACGTGCAGGCGCCTGCCGGGCTTTTTACCGACAACCCCGAGGATCTTCTGGCCGACGACGGGATTCGCATCGTGGTGGAACTCATGGGCGGCATCGACATTCCGCTGGCCTTCGTGAAAAAGGCCATCGAGGCAGGGAAAATTGTCGTAACCGGCAACAAGGCCCTGCTGGCCGAGCATGGTCAGGAAATTTTCCGCCTCGCCCGGGAAAAACGTGTCCCGGTCTTCTACGAAGCGGCGGTGGCCGGAGGCATTCCCATCATCAAGGTCGTGCGCGAGGCCTTCATTGGCAATCGCTTCGAAAGCATTCACGGCATTCTCAACGGCACGAGCAACTACATCCTCACCCGTATGACCGATACCGGGATGGATTTTGCCCCGGCCCTGGAGGAAGCCAAGAGCCTCGGTTACGCGGAGGCCGATCCCACCCTCGACATCAACGGCTGGGACGCTGCCCACAAGGCCATTATCCTCGCCTCGCTGGCCTATGGGTTCTGGCTCGATCCGGCGAAAATTTTTGTCTCTGGCATTGAAAAAATCACCGCGGCCGACATTCGGTTTGCCGATGAACTCGGTTATCGCATCAAACTTCTCGCCACGATCAAGGCCGGTCCGGCCAATCAGATCGAGGTGCGCGTCTGCCCGACCCTCATTCCGAAAACGCACGTTCTCGCCTCGGTCAACGGGGTCTTCAACGCCATCGCCGTGCGCGGCGACGTGGTGGGCGAATCGCTTTTTTACGGCCGTGGTGCCGGACAAGACCCCACCTCAAGCTCTGTGCTCGCCGACCTCGCCGAGGCCGCCATCGCCCTGGAAAGCCCGCGCGCCTGCTTTGGTTTCACCTCCCACGACCTCTACGGTAAATGCCTGCCGACGGCCGACTCCGTTTCCAAATACTACCTGCGCCTCGCCGTCGAGGACCGTCCGGGAGTGCTCGCTCAGATTGCCGGCGCGCTGGGTGAATCGGGCATCGGAATTCTCTCCGTGATTCAGCCAGAGGGTCAGGACGAGGATTCTATACCGCTTGTCCTGATGGTCCACGATGCCGCCTACGGCGAAATGGGGAAGGCCGCGGAAATCATCGCCTCCCTGGACTGCGTCAAAAGCACGCCGGTGCTGCTCCACGTCGAAACTTTTTCGTAAATGCCTTCTCCGCTCCATGATCGCGGCGTCATCAGCCGTTTCCGTCAATACCTGCCCGTTACCGAGGCGACTCCGGTCATTTCGCTCAACGAAGGCTCGACCCCGCTCATCCATTCGCCCCGCCTGAGCGAGCGTGCCGGGGCGGAAGTTTATCTTAAATACGAAGGCCTCAATCCCACCGGATCCTTCAAGGACCGGGGCATGACCATGGCCCTCTCCAAAGCCGTGGAAGGCGGTGCGCGCACCGTCATTTGCGCCTCTACGGGAAACACTTCCGCCGCCGCCGCCGCCTACGCCGCGCGTGCCGGCATTCTCTGCGCGGTCCTTTTGCCCGCCGGGAAAATTGCCACCGGCAAACTCGTGCAGGCCTACCTCTACGGCGCGAAAGTGATCGCCATCAAAGGGAACTTCGACGACGCCCTCCGCCTCGTGCGCGAACTCGGCGGATTGAAGGATTTTGCCATCGTCAATTCGATCAACCCCGACCGCATTGAAGGTCAAAAAACCGCCGCTTTTGAAATCATCGAGGAACTTGGCGACGCCCCCGACGTTCATATCCTCCCGGTGGGAAACGCCGGGAACATCACGGCCTATTGGAAAGGCTATCGCGAATTTCACGACCTCGGAAAATCCACTTTGCGTCCGCGCATGATGGGATTCCAGGCCGCCGGCTCGGCGCCGCTCGTCCACAACCGCGTGATTGACCAGCCCAATACCGTGGCCACCGCCATCCGCATCGGCAATCCCGCCAGCTGGCAGGGCGCGAGTGACGCCCTTTCCGAAAGCGGCGGTGCGATTGACATGGTGACCGACGAGGAAATCCTCGCCGCCCAGCGCTGGCTGGCCTGTCATGAAGGCATTTTCGTCGAACCTGCCAGTGCCGCCTCCGTGGCCGGGCTTTTCAAACTCGGCCGTCCGACCGCGCGCCGCATCGTTCTCACCGTGACCGGCCACGGCCTCAAGGACCCCGACACCGCCATGACCACCGGCGACTATCACCCCATCGACGCGGAAGCCGATCTCCACGCCGTCCGCGGGGTCTTGGAGAGCTAATGACTGTTGACCGATGACCAACCTCGTTGTCCAAAAATACGGCGGCACCTCCGTCGGCGCCCCCGACCGGATCCTGAACGTCGCCCGTCGCGCTTACGAAACCCAGCAGTCCGGCAAGTCCGTCGTCGTCGTTGTTTCCGCCATGTCGGGTGTCACCGACAGTCTGATCAAACTCGCAAAACAGGTCTCCACCACCCCGACGGATCGCGAAATGGACGTCCTCCTCGCCACCGGTGAGCAGACAACGATCGCCCTCCTCGCCATGGCGATCAATTCCCTTGGCGGCCACGCCATTTCGCTCACGGGCGCCCAGGCGGGCATCCTCACGGACGGCATTCACACCAAAGCCAAGATCGCCAACATTTCCCCGCGCCAGATCCGGAAACATCTGACGGATGGCTTGATTTGCATCGTCGCCGGCTTCCAGGGTCAGACGTTACAGGGTGAGATCACCACCCTTGGCCGCGGCGGCAGCGACCTCACTGCCATCGCCATTGCGGCGGCGCTCAGGGCCGACATGTGCGAGATCTACACCGATGTCGATGGCGTTTACACCTGCGACCCGCGCATCGTCCCCAACGCGAAGAAGATCGACGTGATCGCTTACGAAGAGATGCTGGAAATGGCCAGCTCCGGTTCGAAAGTGATGCAATCGCGCTCCGTCGAATTCGCCAAAAAATTCAAAGTCCCCTTTGAAGTTCGCAGCAGCTTTAACACCAACCGAGGAACCATCGTGAAAGAAGAAACGCCCGGACTGGAAAACGTCGTCGTGCGCGGCGTCTCCGTCGAACGCAATCAGGCCAAGGTCACCATCACCAACGTCCCCGACCGTCCCGGAGCCGCCTCCGCGATTTTCACCGCCCTCGCTGACGCCGGCGTGGTGATCGACGTGATCGTGCAGAACGTCTCCATCAGCGGCTCGACGGATATTTCCTTCACCCTGAACAAGGACGAACTGGAAAAACTCGGCAAGGTTCTGGACGATGTCGTGAAAGAAATCGGGGCCGGCGAGATTGCCAAGCGCGATGGCATCGCGAAGTTGAGCGTCGTCGGCATCGGCATGCGTTCCCACTCCGGTGTGGCGGCACGATTGTTCGAAGCCTTGGGTAAAGGCGGCGTAAACATCCAGATGATTTCGACTTCCGAAATCAAGATTGCGGTGATCATTGACGAGGCCAAGATCGTCGAAGCGGCCAACCTTGTGCACGAGGCGTTCGGATTGGCGCAGGCCTGACGGGGAGAGACGCGGAGTTTTTTCGGATCCGGCGATTTCTCGAAGGCAGGTGTTGCCATCCTTTCGAGATCGGGCTATTTAGATTCTCCCCTTTTTAAGGATGGGTGGCAGAGTGGTCGATTGCGCACGCTTGGAAAGCGTGTGAGGCTTAACCGTCTCCCAGGGTTCGAATCCCTGCCCATCCGCCAGTTTACCAGTCAAAGGTGAGCTACAAACTACCCCGTGTGAACCATTCACACGTCGGCAGGGATGAGAACCCGAGGTTCGACCG
>JBGSVZ010000101.1:0-81855 GCA_041752695.1 Terrimicrobiaceae bacterium | reverse complement strand
GCGAAGAAGGGACACTTTTAGGGACACCTGGCCAAAAAACGGCCTTTTTGATGCCAGGCCAAAAACACGAGTCCCTGTATTTATCAGGGTTTGCGGGCAATTGAGGGTCATGGCGGAGGGGGTGGGATTCGAACCCACGGAAGCTTTCGCTTCAACGGTTTTCAAGACCGTCGCAATCGACCACTCTGCCACCTCTCCTTGGAACTTTTCCGGCCCAGTCTCGCGGGATCCTCTCGATTAATCCCCCCTGGAAGAAGAGCATTGATCGGGGCCCAGCGGAAACCGCGCTGACACTCCTCACTGTCAACAGAGTGACAAAGCCGTTCAAGTCAAATTCCCGGTTAGGCCCGTTCCTGCAGCGTAGAAGCGCGAAGAAAATAAATCCCGAGTCAGGTCTCAGCGCCCCATCACCGTCAGCACGATCTGGCGCCGATGGGGAATGGCGCGATGTTCGAAAACGAAAATGCCCTGCCACGTGCCAACTTGCAGACTGCCGGTGGCGACGGGAATGACGAGGCTGGTAGCTGTGAGCGCCGCGCGAATGTGTGAGGTCATATCGTCCGGGCCTTCCAACGTATGCGTGAAGTAGTCTCCATCCTCAGGAACCAGACGTTCAAAATATTCATCGAGATCCGCCCGGGCGGAAGGGTCGGCGTTTTCGAAGATAATGAGACTTGCGCTGGTATGTTTGATGAACACGGTCACCGTGCCATCCCCGACACCAGACTGGCGCACGACACGCGCCACGTCTTCCGTGATCTCATACGTTCCCTTCCCGGACGTAGGCACGGTGAAGGTCGCGGTGAAAACCTTCACGCGACCAACCCACTGCCTGCCGCCTCGACAAAGGCGGCCTGGAGGTCGGAAAGCACGCTATCGAGAATTTCCGCTTCCTGACCGGAAAGATTGCCGGCCGTTTTTTCTTTCAGCATTTCCAGATGATCGATGAAAAGTCGGGCGGCTTCGAGATTGACCTCCGCCTTGCCCGATTGCGGGTGCGGCATCCGGCCAAGAAAAAGCGAAGCCTGCTGCGACTGCAGCATGACAAATTGGATGAATCGCTGGGCCATCTCACCCGAAAACACCATGCGTTGAACTTCCGCCATGACTCAGGATTGCGGCACCGGCGGCTGCGCAGATGCGGTTTTTTCGGGAGGTCGGACCGTCACCTGCACTCGGCCCGGCACATCGAAATACTTAGCCGCAACCCGGCGGGTTTCCTCCAGTGTTACCGCCTCGATCACAGCTTTACGCTTCTGATAGCTGTCGTAGCCAAGTCCGACTAATTCATCGACCGTCACTGTCGCGGCGAACGCGGAGTTGCTTTGGTTGCTAATCGCCTCGGAGCCGAGCAGCTTCTTCTTCGCCCGCACCAGTTCTTCCGGGGTGAGCCCATCCTTGGCGAGCTTGTCGATCTCGTCGTGAAATTCCTTGGTGACCTGATCGACCTTTTTCGGATCGGTGCCGAGGTAAAAGACAAAGCTGCCGGGCGCGAGGCCGGCGAAACTTCCGGCGCCGACGAAATACGCCAGGCCAAGCTGTTCCCGGATCCGGTTGAAAAACCGCGAACCAAGATCATTGGAGGCCTCGTCGAGAAGCTCCAGGGCCGGACGGTCCGGGCTTAGCACGTCCACGGCGGGGAAGCCAAACATGACCACCGCCTGCTGTTTGTTCCGTTCTTCGACGGCGACAATACCGTCCTGGAGAGGTGCGGGTTGGACAGGCGAAGAAAGGGCCAACTGGCCCACGGGAAGTTTGGCGAATTCCTTTTCCACCAACCGCACAACTTCCTCGGCCTTGACGTCGCCGAAGACGGCAATGACGCCATTTTTCGCCACGACAAACTGGTCATGCATCGCTTGGAGGTCTTTCGAAGTCAGCTTCGAAACGGACTCGATTTTCCCGGAATTGCGGAGTGCGTAGGGGTGTGTTCCGAAAAGTTTCTCCCTGGCGGTGTTGCGCGCAACGGCGGTGATCTGTTCGTTCTCTGCCTTGATGGCGGCGATCTGGGTTTGTTTTTCCAACTCCACCTCCGCCTCGGGGAAAGAGGGGTTGAGCAGCACGTCGCCGATCACATCGAGACCGAGGCCGAGGTCGGGTTTCATCACTTCGACCATGACGCTGAAACTGTTGTTCCCGCTGTCCGAACCGATGCGACCTCCGGCGCTCTCCAGCTTCTCCGCAATCTGCGCGGCGCTTTGGGTCTTCGTGCCCTTGATCATGGCACGAGAAAGCAGCTTGGTGATGCCGTTGGTTTCCGGGGTCTCAGCCAGCAATCCGCCGCGGAAGGCAGTGTAAATGGTGACAAGGGGCAGACGCGCGTCTTCGCGAACCAGCAGGCGCATGCCGTTGGACAGCTCGAATTTCTGAACCTCGGAACGTTCGGCCACACTGGCCTCTGTAGATTTCTCCGTGAGGGATCCCACGGGATTGAGCGAAGTCACATTGATGCGATCCTCGCGCAGATACTGACGGGCGACGCGTTGGAGGTCCGTGGTGGTGACCTCGGCGATGGCATCCAGGTAATCCTTGCTGAAGTTGGGGTTGCGGGTGAGCAGCCAGCTTGAGCCGAGGTCGGAAGCTTTGCCCCGCGCCGTCGCCAGCCCGGAGATCTGCCGCGACAACATGGACCGTCGGGCCTTGTCGAGATCCGCCTGGCTCACACCTTCTTTTTTCAATTTTTCGAGAATGGCGAGGGCTTCCTTCTCCACCTGGTCGCGTTTGTCGGGATCGCAGACGGCTTGGATGCTCCAGACGCCATCAGTCTGGAGGGAAAACATGCCCGCATCGATGGAATGCACGAGCCGTTGTTTTTCCCGAATCTGTTGATTGAGAATGGAACTGCGGCCGGAGCCGAGTACGTCGCCGAGAAGTTCAAGTGCCGGCGTGTCGGAGCTGGTCAATCCGGGAATCCGCCAGGTGAGCGACAGTCGCGAGAGCTCGGTGGGAAATTCTTCGTGCGCTTCGCGGCGTCCGATTTGGTCAGGCTCACTGGTGACGAGCACCGGCTCAATCGCGCGGCGCGGATATTTGTCGAAAAAGGCCTCAAGTTGCGTGCGGATTTTTTGCGCGTCCACGTCTCCCGTGATGACAAACGTCAGGTTATTCGGAGCATACCTCGCCTTGTAATATTCCAGGACATCAGCCCGGGTCAGTTTGTTATAAATGTCGAGGTAGCCGATCACCGGGTGGCGGAACGGGCTTTCGCCGAACACCGTGCGCAGCATGAGTTGGGAGCTCTGGCGGTTGGGGTCGTCAAATCCCATGGCGAATTCCCGGCGGATGACCTCCTGCTCCTTGGTGTATTCCTCCTCGGGCAGCGTGGAATTCATCATGGCGTCCGCCACGATCTCAACGGCTTCGGTGGCACCATCGGACGGCACGTCGATCCAATAAACCGTTCGGTCGAAACTTGTATAGGCGTTGATGTAACCGCCGCGGTCCTGCACCTCGCGGGAGATGTCTCCCACCTTGCGGGCTTCCGTGCCCTTGAAAAGCATATGCTCGAGAATGTGGGACAACCCGGAGCCCATCCACTTTCCTTCATTGATGCTGCCCGTGCCACACCAGGCTTGGACACTCGCGACGGGGGCGGAGTGATCTTCTTCCACGATAATCGTAAGGCCGTTTTTCAGCGTGAACACCTGGGCTTTGCTCTCGGGCAAGGCGGGAGCGGCGGACGCGGGAACACGGGTATCCTTGGCAGGAGCGAGCGCGGTCATCATAAAAAGGGCGGCGGGAACAAAAAACGACTTCATGCTTACCGTCCGACAACGTCCGGGCCGTTTGTGCTCAAATTATCTGGCGCGGGTTGGAACGGAAGAACGAAGGCCTCGGCAAAATCATATCCTTCGCGGAAGCTTTCGACGGTGTCTTCCTCGGTTTTGACGAACTCGCCCGCCTGGACGAGGTTGAACACCATGTGGCCGATGTCTGAGCAGTTGCGGATGCCCCAATAGCCGAGCACGGTCATGGCCATCGGGCCAAATTCCGCCAGGGCGTGGAGCCGGAATCCCTCCAGCAGTTCGGCGGCATTTACATTGCCTGAAGCCTCTTTTCGCGCCTTTTTGCGCCGCTTCAGCGTGGCGTCGAGGGAGTCCCGCAGAAAGCTGTAACCCTCCACATCATACCGGGCGTCCTCCGCGAGAATTTTTTCCACGGCTCCTTGAAATCCGATGGCTTGCATATCAGTGCGAATTTTCCTCCGCCGTAATGGGTGCGAGGGTGCGGTTCTCGCGCCAATGTTTGGTTCCGAGCCCCACGAGGAAAGCGAGCAAAACGAACGCCAGCAGCGTCTGTTCGCGTCGAGTGAGAAATGCCATCTGCAAAAAATACCGACGCCGCGGGTTCGTGCAAGCACTGATGAGAGACGCGGCGAGTCGTAGACGCGGAGACGCGGAGAATATCACCGCGTCTTTCCTCCCCTCACCATCCTCGGACTTCCAGGTCGTTCAGGTAGCGTGTGATGGGATCGGAGCGGCCGTTGGCTCCGTTTGAGGGCATTTCGAGGATGACGTCGAACTCCTGACTGGGCGTCTCCAATTTTGCCGCCTCGAACCAGTTCATGTAATCCGCGATACCGCTGTAGCGATCCGTCACGGCTTTTTGCAGTTCCATGTTTTTGGTGAGGCGCTTTTCCATGTTTTTCTTCGGCTTGCCCATCAATTCCGCGACGATCAATTGGTATTCCTCAACGATGGGCCGAATGAGCGGGTGGGCCGCCAGTTGCAAACGCAGCAGCTCTTCGGTTTTGTGGCCCAGGATGAACTTGCCGTTTTTTGTGCGGGCAATCACCGGAAAGGCCATGGGCCCACTAACCAAATCTTCGTTGGGTTTTTTGGGGTCGGCGGGGGCTCCGATGTCGAGGATGAGCGCGAGCCGGCGGACCGACTCGGACATGGTGAGCGATTCGGTGCGTTTGGCGGCCGACGCATCGGCCAGGGAGAGCGCCCATTGTTTCGACAAATTGGACGGCTGATCGATCAGGCTGGGAAAATTGGCCAGCAGTTTTCCCGCATCTGCCGCGTTGATCACCGGCAGCGAGAGGATCCAAGTCACAAAACCTTTGGTCCCCTCGGGCATGGCGAGAAAGGCGCGCAACAAAGCCATCGCCCGCGCGCGGTAAATCGCCCGCGTAGTGGCATCCATCATTTCCGGACGTTCCTTGAGAAAATTCTCCAACTTTGGAGGGGGGCCACTTTCAATGATCCTTTCATACAACCCTGCGGCAATGCCGTCGCCAGCTTTCGTCCGGGCGTCTTCCAAAAAGGCTTCCAAAAGCCAGACCGGGGGCTGGTGATACGATTTCCCGGCCTTCGGAGGATCCTTGCGATACATCAGCTCCAAACACAGCGCCCGATAGACCTCCAGATCGAACTCCCCTCCCCGCAGCGCGGCCAGGTCAAAAACATCAATCTGCACCTTCGATTCGCCTCCATCGCCAATAAACAGTGCCGTCCGCATTCGGGGCATGCCGGGTGGCGCAAACGTGGAGAGTTGAATCACGATGGGAGATTTCCATTCGTCCTTGATCTGCAAGGTTTTCAGCCACTCGGTTTTAATGTCCTCCACTTTCCTCGCGACCTTGGAGCGGATGGTGCCATCGGCCTGGTAGATGACAAACTGCCGGGAAGCGCTAACGGAACGTTCCAGCGGGCCAGGTGTCGGCGCTGGGATCATTCTGCCCGACCCTCGGGCGGGTGCCGGAGCAGGTGGGGGCACATGAGGGGGCGAAGGGGCCGCTTCGGAAGCGGGCTCGGGAGTCGATTCCGGCGCAGCAGCGGGAGGTGTGGGACTCGCCGCCGGAACCCGCTGCGGCGTGGGTGATGGCTTGCGGACGACGGGGGGTTGCGGCCCTCCGGATTTCTGGGCCAGGGCCGGCCAGGCCGTCAAAACGGCCAGAACAACCAAACCCGGCGCGCGCATCAACGGCGCACTGGCTTACCCGACCAACCCAGCCGGACCACACCAGGCTCGATGGCCACCTGATTCGCCTGTCGCAAAATTTCCAACGGCTCGGCCAGGGCCTCGACCACGGGATCAATTACGCGGGCCTGCACGGGCCCGAGAAGCTGGGCGGGCAGCCTCACGCGGCCGATTCCCCCACCCTTGACAAAGGCCGTGGCTCCCTCGGGACCTGCCAGCGGTTCGCAGTCCACGTAAAAATAAAACGAAAGGCCCACGTACTTTCGCTCCACGAAGAACTGGAATTTTCCGTCCTGGCAGACAACAAACGCGCGCCCAAATTGGGCCCCGGCGGTCACCCCTCCCTCGTCGGCCGAGGCGCTGGCCACCCGGGACGCGAGGTAATTGTTCACTTGTTCCTGCTTGAGATCGAGCGTGCGGCGGAAGGTGCTGGTGGCAAAGGTTTTTACCGCGTTAAAAACGTCAGCCGCCTGGGCGTCATTCACCTGAACGGGCTCGGGCAGTCCATCCGGGTGGCGGCCCAGTTGAATGAACAGGGCAATCACCGCCCCAAGGAAGGCCAGGGAAATCAGGCCCTTCAGAAACTGCAGCAGCATCGCCACCAGCGAAGGCCCCTGGCGCTTTGACGTCCGCTTGACCGGCACGGGCGTTGTGGTTGGCGAAGTGGGAGCCGCTTCCTCACGGTCCAGGCGGGTGCCACAATTCTGACAAAAAACCCGCGTTGGGTCGTTGTCATGCCCGCACTGTCCGCATTTGGTTCCGCTCATGACTTCGAGCCCGACTTGGAGGAACCGTTGGACTTTGGCTTTTCCGCAGGTTTTTTGGAATCCCCACCTGTGGAAGCCGGGGCGGGCGGAGCGCTCGAATCCTTTTTCGCCGCTTGTTTATACCCCTCACTGCGATAGTCGGTGATGTAAAATCCGCTGCCTTTGAAAATCAATCCCGCACCCGTCCCGATAAGCCGTTTCACCTTGCCTTTGCATTTTTTGTTGGGGCAGGTCTTGAGGGGCTCGTCCTTCATGGACTGAAAGACCTCAAAAGTCTTCCGGCATTTGGGGCATTCGTATTCGTAAGTGGGCATAAACGCAGTGGATCTACCAAACAACCACCCTCACTGCAAGCGGCGGACAGGATTTCTCCGGGGCTACGGGGCCGGGACGCAATCGCCTTCGACGAACTGACCCGCATTTTTCAGTTCATTCCGAATCCACGAGGAGGAAATCTGACGGACATCGGTCTTTCTCAGTCGCGCCATGAGGGCGGCGGCGGTGCCGGCGGCCTGGCCAATCGCGCTGATGGGCGGCATCACCCGATAGCTGGAATGCGCTTCGTGGGTGCCGCTGATACATCGTGAGCCCAGCAGGAGATTGGAGAAATCCCTCGCATACAAACAGCGGAACGGAATGTGGTAGTAGCCGGAACCGGGAATCCACTCCAGGCGTGCACCGCCACCGCCGGAGGGGTCGTGAATATCAACGGCGTACCCACACGCGGCCACCATGTCCTCGAAGCGGGCCTCCCCGAGGCAATCGTCCACTGTAAGAATATAGTCGCCCAAGATCCGCCGGCCTTCCCGCACGCCCATCTTTTCGAAGACGGTGATTTTTGTGTTGGGGTTAAAAGCCGAGTGCCCCCGGATCGCCTCCCAGAATTCGCCGACTTGCTTGCGTCCCTCCTCCATGGCCTTTTGCAGCGAAGCCGGATCGGTGGGATCGACACCGGTAATGTGGGTTTGGTTGAAAAGCAGGCTGGTTCCCTCGCGGTCCGGAAAACAGAGGATGCTCGTTTTCGGATTCGAGGTGAGCCCCGCGTCCTTCACCTTGCGGTATAGCGGCAGCAGGGAATCGCTGAAAACGTGAAAATTGTCCCAGCGCGCCCAATGCGGTTGGGAAGGATCCAGGCCGAAAGCCCGAAAATCGACCCCCTCCACCCGAAAAGTCAGGGTGCCGGGCTGGAGTTGTCCGTCCTGCTCGCGGCCCTTCTGGAACGATGCTCCCGCCGCCGCGGAGAGATTGCCGTCGGCGGTGCTATCCACGAAAATGGGCGCAAAAAACTCCCGGCCATCCGACGCGCGAACAGACGATATCCTTCCCTCCTCGACCTTGGCATCGGCCACCGCGCAGCCGGTGAAAACCGAAAGGCTGGATTCCGCTCCTAAGAGGCGCAGATAGGCGGCCTTTAATTCCTCCTCCCGATACGTATGGATGTCCTCGCGCGGATGGCCGTCCGGAGCATAAAGGTAGGGAAGAATTTCCGCGTAGAGGCCCTTGTTGATGGGACGCCCGGTGGCGTCGAACCAGGTGCAAACCAGGCCGACCGGAGAATGGACTCCCGTTCCGCCAATTTCCGAAGTGCCTTCCAACAGCGCAACCCGGCTCCCGCCCCGAGCAGCGGCCACGGCCGCACAGACGCCGCCGACCCCCGCCCCGGCGACAACCACATCATAGGACTCGAGCGGCATGGAAATCCTCTACCAAACCGCGCGGTCGGCCAATCTGCGGCGCAAGGCAAAAAGAGACGTCCCGCCGAGGATCATCAGCAGTCCGGTGGTGGGTTCGGGCACTGTGACCACGGAGGCAAAGTCGGTACCGATGCGCAATTCGTCGATGAGGATTTCGTCCGGACTGGCAAAGTTGACCGTGCGGGTGCTGAAATTGACAAGATCACCCAACGGCAATCCCGTGGTTGCATTCACCGTGGCGTTTGCCGTTCCGGGAGTAAGGGAGGTGGGATTCACCCAAAGCTCAACCTGATCTATAATATCCGCGGAAGCCCCACCGGTGCCGTCCGTGGACAGACGCCCCACCAGGAGGTATGTGGTTCCTGTGGTGTAGGAAACCGAGGAGGCAACCGTAGTATCCGTCGCGCCATTGTTTACCCTCGCCCCGAAGTCGGAGTTACCAGCTGAGGTTGAGAAATCCCCTACGCCCCCCGAGTTAAATTGATCAGGGTCGTTGCTCAAATAGAAATGGGAGAACTCATTTCCGCTTCCAGAAACGGCCTGAAAGAGAAGGCTGAAATAGATTTCGCCGCCCGTGGCGGTTCCGACGAAATCCCGGTTGAGCAAGCCCGCTCCACCTCCCGTGATGCTGAGGGCTGTGCCCGACCCGCTGAGACTAATGGAACCACCAGTGTACCCAAGAGTGGTTCCTGTCACCACATTGCCATAGACAGGGCTGGCCGACGAGGTCCAGGCGGAATCCCAGCCCGTGCCGCCATTCTCGCCATTGACATTGCCTGCGGCATAATCGAAGCCATCATAAGCGAGCAGAACAGCCTGAGAATGCGTGGCTGAGGTGAGAAATCCCACACCCAGAAGGGTGCAGGCCAAGGTGTTTTTGAGGGTCGTTTTCATAAGCTTTTTCCCGCCCCGTAGGAGCCGCCGAATACGACGATCCCGAGGTGCGTGAAGACGACCATAAGGGCACCGGAGCCACGATTCACGGACAAGAACACCTCCCGGATCGCATTCTTTCGCAACTGCGAAAACAGCCTGTCGGTCAGGGCCGGACCGCCTTAGAGCGGAGGGATGTTCCGTACGAGTTCATCCCGGATCTGACGGAGGTTTTCCAAAAAGTGCGAACGGTCGTGTTTCTCGAAGTCGTCGGGGGTCAGAACCATGGCCAGCGCATATTCCTCGAGATCACCCCGTTCTCCAAGGGCGACGGAAATCGAGCAGACATTGGGATCGGATTGCCGGATGTTCCAGGCCACGCCGTCAGTACGCGCGGTGGCCAGTTCATCTAGGAATGTTTCCTGACTGCTGGCTGGCGCATAGTCTGGCCAGGTGGCGGGGTCGCGCCGGGACAGGAGGCATTTGCCCCCGGCGGACAGATGGGCCGGGTGGTGGCCGCCCAGCGAGGACGTGCTCGCCAAAGGCCCCTGCGCGTAAACCACATGAGTCTCTCCCTGCCACCAGCAACAGACATAAAGCGTGCATTGCTGCTCTTCAGTAAACTCTCGGATCCGGTCCCGGACATGGGGAATGATACCAAACTCCGTCGCAAAACGATTGATCAAGCGGAACATCCCGGTCGTCACTTCGTAGCGGTGGGTATCTTCCTGCTGGGATACAAAACCCAGGTGCACAAGAAGCTTGAGAATATCGTGGGTGCTCGACACCGGGGAGCCCAAAGCACTGGCGACTTGGGAGACTCCACGGGAAGAGCGGCCCGCCACCAAATACTCCAGCACCTTCAGTCCGAGGTAAAAACTGTCTTTCTCCGGCTCTCGGGTGCGTGACATGGGGGAAGCATCCTTCAACCCGCGGACAAAAGCCCAGAAAAAATGCGCCCGGTTTTCTGCCAGCGGAGCGGACCGAAATCCCACTCTGTTTACACAAACCCCATCGTCGGGAACTTTCGCTTCAACACCGTTTCACTCGGAGCGCGCAGCCAATTCTCCAGCACGGTCGCATAGACACTGCGGAAATCGACATTGTAAACCAGGTCGCCATCTGAGAGTGCGGTGAGGCTGGGTTGTTTTCCGTAAATTCCGGGTTTCACCCCGCCACCGAGGACAAACATGGGCGCGGCCGCGCCGTGGTCGGTTCCCCCGCTGTTGTTTTCCTTCACGCGGCGGCCGAATTCGCTGAAGGTCATGAGCATGACGCGGTCGAAATTGCCCTGCGCCTTGAGGTCGGCGACAAAGGCTCCGATCGAGGCATCGAGGTCGCCCATCAGCCGGTCGTGCGCTCCCGCCTGGCCGCTGTGGGTGTCGTAGCCGCCCTGGCTGACATAATAAACGCGGGTGGGCATGCCTCCGGCAATCAGACGGGCCACCAGACTAAGTCCGCTGGCCAGTTGGCCGTTGGGGTAACTGACCGGAGCGCGGAACTTGCGGGTGATCTCGAGAATTTTGTCGGAGCTCACCTGGGCATCGAGTGCGGTGCGGCGCAGGTAGTCCATGGTGTTGCCTCCGACCATCGCTCCGGCGGCGCCAAGACTTTGCACCGATCCTCCGGCGTCTTCCTCGGCGGGGGATTCCATCGCATTCATGTCGCGGAACATGTCCTCGGTCGCAGAGGGATCGCTGGCGCTCTCGGAGATAAAACGAAACTGCTCGGGCCGGGAAAGGGTGATGCCTTTCGGATTTTTCGCGCTGAAGGCCAGCGGTGACTCGCGTCCCACGCTCACGCCGACGGCGGGGTCCTCGCCTTGACAGCAAGAATCAAAATAGCGGCCCAGCCAGCCGTGGCGGTCGAATTTGTCGGCATCGGTCGCGGTCTGCCAGATATCGGTGGAGCGGAAGTGCGAACGGTTGGGATTCGGATAGCCCACGCCCTGGATCACCGCCAGGTCGCCGGAATCGTAGAGTCCGCGCAAACCGGCCAGCTTCGGATTGAGGCCGATGTGGTCGTTGAGTTTCAGCGTCCGGTCGGCCGCGATCCCGATTTTGGGGCGCGCGGAATAATAGGCGTCGTCGGCAAAGGGCACGACGGTATTCAGTCCGTCATTTCCGCCCGCAAGTTGCAGCACGACAAGGATGGGGCCGTCCTTGCCGGTGACGGTTTGCAAGGCCGCGTCGGCCGCGGCGGCGTCGAGGGCGAAGAAGGTTTTTTCCAGAAAGACCGGAAGGGTCCAGGCCACGGCGCCGCCAAGGACTCCGGTGCGGATGAATTTGCGGCGGGTGTGAAGGGTGCTTTCGTTCATGTGAGTTGGTAGTCTGGGGTGCTCATCATCAGGTGGAGAAAATCGCGCAGGCCGGGATCGTCGATCTTGGCGCCGCGTTCGCGCAGGAAAGTGACAAACCGTTTTCGCTCCTCGCCTTCCAGTCGGGTATTGAGGAGACGCTGGGAGACGGCATCGCAGAGCTTCTCCGGGTCGGCCCGAAGTTCGGGGGGCGCGATTTTTTCCAAGGGGATTTGGACCGATCCCGCCCCCTTGCGAAATCCTTCCAGAGCCGGGGCCTTGCCACTCACAATGTAGCCCGCAAGATTATAACGGAATAGCAGGGTCGAGCTGCTGATCCAGGCGTGGCCGCCCTCCCAGCCTTTCACGTTGGGCGGGGCGAATAAGACCTGGCCTAATTGACTCAGCGAAGCCTCCATGGCTGGTTGCGAAGGCAGGGGCGCCTCCAGCACCTTGGCGGTCTGCACGATCCATTGCACCGGGCTTTTCACCTGCGAACGCACCACCTTCGGCGCGTAGAATTCCTCGCTGAGAAAAATCTCCCGCAGCAGGCCGCGGATGTCGTAGTTGGATGCGCGAAATTGGGCGGCGAGATTCTGCACCACGGCGGGTGACGGGTCGTCCGAGGCAAGGAACCTCCAAATCTTTTTCGCGATATAGGAGGAGCATTCGGGCTGTTCGAGAATGATGTCGATCACCGCATCGCCGTCGAACGGACCGGTGCGGCCCAGGAAGGTTTTTTCCGAGGAATCGAACTGACGTTTCTGAAAAACAAAGGCCCCCCGCGGCGGATCGATGCGATAGCCCGTGAAGGCCCGCGCGGATTCGCGGATGTCGGCCTCCGTGTAGCGGACGCCTTCGCCGAGGGTAAAGAGCTCCATCAATTCCCGGGCAAAATTTTCGTTCGGCTTCGCCTTGTCACTCTGGATGAGGTCGAGGTAGCGCATCATGGCGGGGTCGCGGGAAATTTCCTTGGCGAGGGAACGAAAGCTTCCCAGTGCATTGGCGCGAAGGGTTTCGTTCTGCTGCCAGATGAGGTTGGCCGCTCGGACTTTTTCCACTCCCGTGGCAAAATGGCCATGCCAGAAGAGGGTCATTTTCTCGCGCAGCGGGAAAAGCGTGTACCGCATGCGGTCCAGCCACCAGGCGCGGGCCGCGCGCACCTCTTCGGCTTGCTGGCGGCGGGCGATCTGCTGGGCCTGACGTTTCTGTTCTTCGTCCCCCGTGCGGGCGAGGCGTACTTGCTCAAAAAGCTCCTTTGGCCCGGTCAGGGCGGGCGGCGGGAAAAGGTCCTCGTCCTCATTGCCCCCGAGCAGGGATTCGACGGCGGCGGTCACACCGAGAGCATAAAGGGCGCCGATGTCGGCGGGCGACCCGCCAAAACCCGCCCGATTGAGCAGGTGGGCTGCACCGAGAGGGGTCCATTGGGCGGGAGAGAGGCGCTTCAGCATCGCGGAATGAAACCCCGGCACCGGCGGGAAGTTTCACCCGGTGCGACTTTTCCGTTCCCTGCCGGGTCTTTCCCGGCGTAGCGTGGTGCATGGAATTGGTGAATCTCACAAGGCAGGTGGAAATTGGTGCAAATTCCTATCTGCTGCGCACCGGGGGGAAATCCCTCATCCTCGACAGCGGATTGCATCCGAAAGGGGAAGGTCTCGGCGCGACCCCGGACTTCGACCTCGTGCCGGAGGGCAGTGTGGATGCGATTATCGTCACCCATGCCCACCAGGACCATGTTGGCTCCCTGCCTTTTCTCACCCGGCGGGAACAACAGGCCCGCGTTTTTATGACCCAGGCCACCGCGCGCGTGGCCGACGTGATGCTGCATAATTCCGTCAATGTGATGGTGCGCCAGAAGGAGGAACACAACATCCAGGCGTATCCGCTTTTCACCCACCGCGGCGTCGAGTTTTCCCGCACGGCCTGGCAACCCTGCGTGCTGCGCCAGCGATTTGATTTTACCGGCGAACGCTCCAGCGACGACACCGAACCCACCTTTGAGTTTTACCCGGCCGGCCACATCCTCGGCGCGGCGGGCGTGATGATCCGCAGCGAGGGCAAGACGGTTTTCTACACCGGCGACGTCAATTTCGAAAATCAGACACTGGTGCGCGGTGCCGAATTCCCTGAGGACGGCGTGGACGTTCTGATCATGGAAACCACCCGCGGCGACGCCCCCACCCCGGCTGGTTTCACCCGGGCCAAGGAGGAGGAACGGCTGGCGCGCTGCATTCGCGAAGCTTTTGAACGCGGCGGCAGTGTCACCATCCCCGTCTTCGCCCTCGGCAAAACCCAGGAGCTTCTCGCCATGCTCTGGCGCATGCGCCTGCGCGGGCTTCTCGCCGCCGTGCCGATTTACATTGGCGGCCTCAGCACCAAACTGACAAATCTCTACGACTCCCTTTCCAACGACAGTCAGCGGTCCCACCCGGAACTTCACCTCCTGCAGGAACTCGCGCCCTACGTGCTCTCCGGCAACGAGGTTTTCACCATTCCGCCGCGCAAAAAATGCATCTTCGCGCTCTCCAGCGGCATGATGACGGAAAACACCCTTTCCAACCTCTTCGCCCGCCGCATCCTTACGGACGAAAACCAGAGTCTCTTTTTTGTCGGGTATTCGGATCCCGCATCCCCCGCGGGCCGGATCCGCGCCGCGAACCGGGGCGACAGCATCGTCCTCGACTCCAAACAGCCGCCGATCAAACTGAACTGCCACGTGGAGGAATTTAGTTTTAGCGCGCACGCCAACCGCGAAAGCCTGCTCAACTACGCCATCGCGTTGCGTCCGAAAAAAATCGTCCTCGTCCACGGCGACCGCTCCGCCATCGAATGGTTCGAGCTCAAGCTCTATAAGGAACTGCCCGACACCGAGGTGATCATCCCCGAGCCGGGCAAGCCCGTGAAAATCTAGGCCGGCTTCCGCATCAGCCAGTAAATCTCGCCCGGCCATCCCGGGAACACTCCCCCCCAGAACAAATTAAACCGGGCCCAGAGCGCGGAATTTTCCAGGGGGCTCCCCTTGCTGCGCATAAAAAACGCGCCTCCCATGAACTCGACGGTCATGCCGCATTCCTGCGCCATGCGCCGCACGCGGGCTGGCGAAAAGACACTGACATGGCCCATGGGCGCGGCGGTTTTCCGCACTTTGTTTTGCCGGATCTGTGCAAGCGGACCAGGCACGACGGGGAATCCTCCGATCAGCGCCCCGCCCGGCCGGATGCGTCGCGCGACCTTGCGCAGGGCTTCCTCGGGTTCGAACAAATGTTCGAGGATGTGGAGCAACACCGCCACGTCGTATTCGCCGGGCAGATCAAATTTGGGATCCTCGAGGTTGGCTTCAAAAAAATCATCGTACCCGGCCTTGCGCAGTTTTTCCGTGAGCATCACCGCGTCCACCGCCGTCCATTTTCCGAACGTGGGCGCGCCCGGCACCGACCGCAAAAATTCCAGCATCTGGCCGGTGTGAACGCCGACTTCCGCCACATCGAGCGGACGTTTCGCGCGCTCCGCTTCTTCGCGAAGAAGGTGGTACCCGAACCAATACCGCAAAAGCCGGATCGGATACCGCACGGACTTGGCTTCCGGGGGGATGCCGAAGCGTTTCGACCGCACGACGGGATTGGCGGCCAGAAAATCGAGATCCCAGGAAAGTTGTGGCAGGGTTTTGGTGCTCAAGGGCGGGAATCCTGCGCGGACGCGTTCGGCGGGTCAAGCAGCGAGGCGTTGGGGAATTTGAACCTTGATCCCGCCTCTGCAGCGGGCACACTCCCGGGTCGGTCGACCTGAACGCATGCACACCTCCACGAGCAACTCCGGCATCCTCACGTTTGTGAGTGCGCTCACGGCGTTGTTCGCCTCCTTCAATTATTTCGACGGGGCCGCCCTGCCGTGGTTCTGGGTCCTCTCGCCGCTCTGGATCACAGCGCTCTCGGTGCCGGCGCTTTTTGTCATCGTCGCCGTGCGCAATGCCTATCTTGCCACACTGACGACCCGGGAAAATTGTGCCAAGGCCTGCCCAAGGGCTTTGGAAACTGTATGACAGCCGCGGCTTTTTCTCTCCCGTCCCTTCAACCCGCTTTCCTCGTTTCCCTCCTGGTGGGAATCGCGCTTCTGCTTTTCGGACGCCGCCTGTTCTGGCTTTTCGTCGGTGCCGTCGGGTTCATTGTCGGCATGCAATGGGGCTCCACCGTGCTCGGCAAACAACCGGAGATGGTCGCGCTGCTTTTCGCCGTGGCGGTCGGCATTGTCTGCGCTTTACTCGCCCTGGCCATCCAACGCATCGCCGTCGCGATCGCCGCCGGTTTCGTCGGCGGGATGTTTGCCATTCAGCTGGCCACCGCCGCCGGATTCGTCGGGCAGACCAACCATCTCATTGCCTTCCTTATCGGGGCCCTGATCGCCGCGCTGCTCATCTCGCTTCTTTTCGACTGGGCGCTGATTGTCCTCTCTTCCCTCGCCGGAGGCTCATTGGTCGCCCAGATGGTGCTTTCCGGCCGCAGCCTGGAGATGATTGCCGCCCTCGTGCTCTGCATCGTGGGCATCGTTTTTCAAGCCCGCGGCGGAGCGTCCCGGTCGTAAAGTCAGAGCCCTTCCGCAATGCGGCGGGCGTTTCCCTCCGGCAGGCCTGCCTCCCGGATACGGCGCTGCGTTGTGCCAATGTCGTAGGTGATCCGCCGATGATTGATCCCGCGCTCTGCGACATCATAGATCAAATAACACGCCTCGGGATTGCCATCGCGGGGCTGCCCGACACTGCCCACATTGACCACATACTTGGACCGCGAAGAGAGCCTCACGGGAACAAGCGCCTGCGAATAACAGAACGTTCCGCGCTCCGACTTTTCCCAAAGCACCGGAACATGAGAATGACCCTGCACGCAGACGGGGTTTTTCTGGACGACGAAATTCTTCTCCGCGTCCTTTTGCGAAAAAAGATACTCGAACCGCTCGGGATCATCCAGCCGGCCATGTACAGCAGTTACTGGGTCCAGACCGGCCACCAACGGCATCTGGTTCAACCATTCCAATTGCTCGGGAGACAACTGCTCGCTGGCCAGCCTCAAGGGCGCAACGACTCCTTCCGGCATGCCCTCAAGGGCGTCCAAGCCCGCATAGACCAGCATAGCCTCGTGGTTTCCCATCACACTCACCAGGCAGCGGGCACTCACCTCGCGTACGCACGCGGCGGGGTCGGGCCCGTAGCCGATGATGTCGCCGAGACAGACAATGGTCTCAATTCCATGGCGATCAATATCCTCAAATACTGCCTCTAGGGCGGCCAGATTGCCGTGGATATCACTGATGAACGCAATGCGCATGTTACAATTTTTTGTCCAGCCGGGAAACCCGGAGGCCGCGCAAAATCGAGGCCTCGCCGAGGCGTTTGGGAGGCTGCAAGAAACTCAAACCCAATGGGTTTGGCAAGAACGAGAAACTGAGGGGATCTGATCCCTCGCAAAAGCGGCGTGACACCATCAAGGGACAAGCAAAGAAAACGGAACGGTTCCGGGTTTGGGGCAATTGGGGGGACTCATGGGCTACCGCCTTGGATTACGCCTTCCCCGGCCCTCCCGGTCAATCTGGATTCGCGAATTTTATGCCTCTGCCAAGCAAAAGCAGCGCGGTTCGACTCACTGCCAGCCCCGCCCGGGCTTCCAGCCCTTCGGGTGGGCGCTCACGTGCGGGTTGCCCGGGAGAAAAAAACGCCAGGGGAACTCCACCGCTTTGCGGATCCCAACGCGCGGGGACACGTCCACGGCGACTGCCGATCCGGTCCGGTGAAAGGCCAACTCCTCTTTCGCGCAAAAATCGCGTCCATGATCAGCCCCGGTCACCCCCAGAGCCCGCGCCAGCTTGCCTGGGCCAGAACACAGTTCCCGCAGGTCCATCCGCCCGCGGGCCTTTCGCATCCCGTCGATTCCCTCCAGCGGCTCCAAGGCGCGAATGAGGACAAACCCGGAACGCCGGCCTTTCACCAGGACGTTTAGCATCCAGTGCATGCCGTAATTGAAATACACGTAGGCCGCTCCCTCCCGGTGCGTCGCGACAAAATCCCGCGCACTTGGCCTCGCCCAGGTGTGGCAGGCCTCATCCCCCTCGGCGTCATAGGCCTCGGTTTCCACCACAATGCCGCTGCGCTCGCCCCACTGGAGCCGACAGCCCACCAGTTTCCGGGCACAGTCCACCGGATCGGTCTGAAAAAACTCCCGACTCAGCACGCCCTACAACCCGGTGGGGTGATCAATGAACTCCCACGGCAGCCCGAACTTTTCCTCCAGATGCCGGCCGAGCGCTTTCACTCCGAAGGTTTCCGTGGCGTAATGCCCCGCATACAGGAGGTTCACCCCCAGCTCCTCCGCTGCGGTATAACTCCAATGCGGCCCCTCGCCCGTGATAAATGTGTCCACTCCGGCCGCCGCCGCTTTAAAAATATCCCCGCCCGCGCCGCCCGTCACGAGACCGATTTTCCGACAAACCTGCGGCCCCCCCGGGGCCAGATGAACCCTCCCACCCACGGCTTCTTCGGTCCGTGCGAGCAGTTCGGTGAGGGGGAGCTCCATTTCCACCTGACACCCAATCTCCAGGAACGGAACACGATCCTCGGGAAATCCCAGCATGTTCGCGAGCAATGCGTTGTTGCCTAGCTGCGAATGTGCATCCAACGGCAAATGCGAACTGTAGACCGCCAACCCGTTATCCAGCGCGAGCTTGAGCTTGCGGAAGGAGACTCCCGTCACCGGAAGAGCTCCGCTCCAAAACAGACCGTGATGGACGATCAGCAAGTCGCTCCCCGCGTCAATCGCTCGCCGGAGGACCGTTTCACAGGCGTCAACGGCCACGGATAGTTTTTCTATTTCTTTCGTATTTTCTACCTGTAAACCATTGATGGCGTTGTGGTAGTCTTTTATATCATGTGTCGAAAGGTAGACATCGAGATAGCTGACGAGTTGGGCAAGGTCCACCCTTTCAGTATCAGTCACTCTGAGCACGTGGGAAAGTGTTTTCCGCGGAAAGGGGCGGGACGGCTTGCCCCTTTTCTTCGTCAGAACGCACAGAACATTGAAATACAAAACGACCTACCCGGCGGAAAATGTTCGCGTTTCTGCATATAGGCTTTCATGCCGTTTTGCGTATCCGCATGTTATTTCCGGGGTTCTGAACCAACTGGCCCCACGATCCTGCTCGAATAATACTGCGGCGTTTAGAGCGATAATCCCCTCACCGCCCCGAAACCCACCAGGCGGTGTTCCGCCTCATCCCACAGACGAAAACTGAGGGCATCGAGGCTCGCCCAAAATGTGACCGGCTTGACCGCTTGGAACATGGGCTCCGCGTTGTGGCATCGCTCGAGGTGATAGTTCGGGATTCGGGAACTCAAGTGGTGAATATGGTGGTATCCGATGTTGCCGGAAAACCACTGCAGCACTCGCGGCAGCTTATAGAACGAGCTCCCCTGGAGGGCAGCCTCCACGAACGTCCACTTATCCTTACGCTCCCAGTAAACGCCTTCGAACTGATGCTGCACGTAAAACAGCCACGTGCCCCACGAGGCGGCGATCGCGAGGATCGCCACTTGGAGGAGCAGGTAGGGAAAAAAGCCAAATATCTGGCTCATTCCCAAAGCCAGCCCGGCCAGAGCCAGATTCGTAAAATGCACCGCGTTGCGCTCCCTTTGCGAGACCGCCGGCGAAAAAGGGAGGCGATGTTTGATCAGAAACATCAGGATTGGGCCGATCCCGAAAAGGACCAGGGGATGACGAACCAATCGGTAACCCAATTGCTTCCATCGCGAGGCGGCGCGGTATTCCTCCACGGTCATGGTTGGAACGTCGCCAAATCCCCGCCGGTCCAGATCCGCGGCCGTGCTGTGATGCAGCGCGTGTTCTTTCCTCCATAAAGAATACGGAGTAAAAACCAACACTCCGATCAAAAACCCTATCGCGTCATTTGCCTTCCGAGTTCGGAAAAACGAGCCGTGCGTACAGTCATGAAAGATGATGAACATCCGGACCATTAAGCCACCGCCTAAGAGAATGAGCGGAACGGCCAGCCATGGCGAAAGTGGCACCGCAACGTACAACAGGACCCACGTGGCGATATAGCCGCCAACGCTATTGAAAATTTGCCACAGCCCCCGCCGAAGCGAAGGCTGTTGGTATTTGCGAACGACAGCCTTCCAATCCGCCAACGTTGCGGCGTTTTCGGGAGAATGCTCGACGGTCATGCCTCAGCAACAATCAAGGTGTTGCCAACTCCTTCAGGCCTTCCGCGCAAAGAGCCGGTAGATCAGCAGCAGGATAATCGCTCCGACGATTGACGCCAGAAAGCCAACCGACTGACCCTCTTGGTACCAGCCGAGGCTTCTGCCAAGAAAGCCGGCGACAAACGATCCCGCAATACCGAGAAGAATGGTGATAATCCAGCCGCCCGGATCCCGGCCCGGCATCAGAAGTTTGGCAATGGCCCCGACGACGAGGCCGATAACCAGCATAACGATGATATTCATGGTGGGCGGTGCCTTTTAGGAGTTCGTGGCCGCCGCATCCACCCGATCGGAACCGAGTTGCTTCACCAGCTTGTTGTAAACCCCGAGGATCAGCAAAGTGGGGACCCACTGGCCGACGAAAAGGGATTTGTCGTTCTGACCGGCGAGCTTCAGGCCCAGAGATGCGACGATCGCTCCTCCGGCCGCCCAGAGAAAAGTATCGGAGGGGAGTTTCGCGGTCTGTTCTTCAATCGCACGTGCGACCTTGCCTTCAGAATGTTCAGTGGGATTGGTCATCGGAGGAGGGTTTCTATTTTCATCACTCCCCTTTCGGCGGAACCCCGGGGAGCGGCTTGGAAATAGCGCCGCCTGATGGCGCGGTCAGGGGCCAAACGGTGGGGGCGGCCACCAAACTCGGGAGCGACGACCGCAGCGGGGATTTGACACCGGGGCCGGTGCGGCCCTAGACCCTGCGGATGCTTAAAGCCGGAATCGTCGGCTTGCCCAACGTCGGCAAGTCCACCCTCTTCAACGCCGTCACCCGCACCCGCAAGGCGCAGGCGGCCAACTTTCCCTTCTGCACCATCGAGCCCAATGTGGGCATCGTCAGCGTGCCGGACTCCCGCCTCGACGCCCTGGCGAAAATCTCAGGGTCGGAAAAAATCATTTTCACCGCCATCGAGTTTGTGGACATCGCCGGTCTCGTCAAAGGGGCGAGCGAGGGTGAGGGATTGGGAAATCAATTTCTCAGCCACATTCGCGAAGTGGATGCCATTGTCCAGGTGGTGCGGTGTTTCGAAAGCGAGGACATCCACCATGTGACAGGGTCAGTCGATCCGGTGCGCGACATCGAGGTGATCACTACGGAACTCATCCTCGCCGACATGGCCGGACTGAAAAAACGCGCCGAGCGGCTGCAGAAAGGCGCGCGGGCCGGCGATAAGACGGCGAAGGCGGAGATTGCCCTGGCGGAAAAAATTCTCCCCCATCTCGACAGCGGTAAACCTGCCCTCACCGCCGATCTTTCCGACGACGAGAAAAAAACATTGAAGGAATTTTTCCTCCTCACCAGCAAGCCCGTCATCTTTGCCTGCAATGTCGGGGAGAACGAACTGGCCAACGCCGACAACGGCCACATCCGCGCCGTGCGGGAATATGCCGCCAGCCACATGGGCAGCGAAGCCGTGGTGATCAGTGCGCAGATTGAAAGCGAACTCGCCGAGCTGCCCCCCGAGGAGGCCCGGGAATTTCTTGCCGGTCTCGGGGTGGAAGATAGCGGCGTGAGCCTGCTCATTCGTGCCGTTTATCATCTCCTTGGCCTGCGGACTTATCTCACGACCGGACCCAAGGAAACCCGCGCCTGGACCATTCTGGCGGGCGACAAAGCCCCCGCAGCGGCGGGTGTCATCCATTCGGATTTTGAACGCGGATTCATCGCCGCACAGACGATCGCTTTCCAGGATCTCATCACCTACGGCTCGGAGGCCAAGGCCCGGGAAGCCGGAAAACTGCGCGTCGAAGGCACGGAATACGTTGTGCAGGACGGCGACGTTCTGGAGTTCCGCTTCAACGTCTCGCGCAATTTTTGGAGACAAATCGCGTTTTCCGACCGAAGAAACTTTTTTCCCTCCCCTGCGATAGTTCTGGAACAAACCGGGCCGATTGCTTAAGGGAGGGAATCTGCAAGAGGGATCGGCAAGAGCCGGTCCGCAGAAAAAATTCACCAGAACACCTACAAAGTGCCTACAGAAAAAAAACCCGCCCGCAAACCGAACCCCGCCCTGATGAAACCCGTGCAGCCCGATGAAGTGCTTGCTCCGATCGTCGGATCCAAGCCCATCCCGCGCAGCGAAATCACCAAAAAACTTTGGGATTACATCAAAAAGAACGGCCTTCAGGACGAAAAGAAAAAGACCAACATCAACGCGGATGAGGCTCTCAAGGCCGTCTTCGGCGGCAAGAAGCAGGTCACGATGTTCGAGATGACGAAGCTCGTCTCTCAGCACATCAAATAACGTTTCCCAAGAACAGGCGAGCAAGCCGTCAACGTGCGGCTTGCAGGGAGGCGGGCCACTGGCTACGCCTTTCTGATGAGAAAACTCCTTCGCCTTTTTGTTCTTATGGTTTTTGCGTCGTCCGCCTGTCTGGCGGACGACGCGATCCTCTCCGCTCAGAAAAAGCTGCAACGTCTGGGCTACTACGACGGCACGGCTGACGGCCAGTATGGCAGTCAGACCGCAGCAGCCATCCGGCGTTATCAGGTTGCGGAAAATCTCAAGGTTACCGGCGAACTGACTCCCCAGACGCTCAAGAGTTTGGGCATCGCGGCCCCCGCCTCCCGGTCCGCCTCCGCTCCGTCCGCGCCGCCCGTTCCCCAATATGTCGCCATCGCGGATATCTTTAAAGGCGGCCCCTATATCACCGCACCCACGGATGTGCAGATTGCCACGATCCGGCAGGCTCAGAAGAATCTCAAACTTCTGGGGTTTTATTCGGGTCCGATCGATGGTCAGGTGAATAGTTCCCTCGTCGTCTCGCTCAAGGCCTGGCAGCAGGATGCGCGTTTCCGGCAGACCGGGCGTTTCGACGAGTCCACGCTCAAGGGACTCAGCTTGATGCCGAACTAGAAGGGGCTGTTTTGCGCGTCGTTGTCGTTCTTGATCCTAAAAAAAAGAACAGCCTAAAGGCTGGACTCCAACCCGGAGGCGGCTCCTTGGAGTCCAGCCTTTAGGCTGTGAAGATTCCGTCCCTCGAACGTTTGCCCGCCTGGCTGCATCGTCTCCCCACCATCATTGGCTGGGTGGTGTTGGCTGTTTTGCTCATCGCTGCGGCCCGACTGCGTTTCACCGTCGAGCCAGTGGCCATCTCCGAGTGGGACAGTTGGGGCTGGCTCAAGCCGGCTCTGGGCTGGATCGGGGACCTCGGGTTTCGCGAAGAATACGAGCGCGAATGGCTCTACGGCGCTTTCATCGCCGGGGCGTTGCGGCTCACCGGTTCGTTCGGAGGATACATTGTTCTCCAGCAAATCCTTGGTCTCACGGCAGCCGTTCTGCTCTGGCTGACTTGGCGCTCGTGGGTCGCTTTGTTTCCGAAAAATCTCCTCCTCGAGATTGGTGCGACCGGGATCGGTCTGATGGTAATCAGCCTTTACCTTTCCAATCCCATCACGCGCGCTCTGGAGATGGCCATCCGTCCGGAGGCCATCATGCCTTTCGTGGCATTTGGTCAACTCCTGACCATCACGCTTTATTGCCGATACCGTTGGCACCAGCCGCGTCCGGTTCCCGCCACGGTCGCGGGGGCTTTGTCGATCCTGCTCGCGGTGGCCATGTATGTCCTCAAACCCAACTGGCTCCTGGCCGTTCCCGCGACCACCCTGCCGGTCTTCTTCGGGCTCTTCGGCTCGGGCCTGCCCCGGCGGCATCGTCTGGCGACACCCACCGCGGGGTTTGTGCTTGTTTTTCTTTTTCTCTGGCTGCCCGACAAACTGCTGTTTCAGCGTTCAACCGCCACGCGCGTCGTGTTGCCGATGACCCTGTTTACCATCCATGCGGATATCATCCGGGAGAGCATGAGCGGGGAGTTGCTGGCTCCCGAAACCCCGGAGGTGCGGCGAGCCTTCCTCGCCGACTTTCTTCCGGTGCTGGACCGGGAGATGACCGACGCGAAGAACGAAAAAATTTACTACACGCGGCTGGGCTTTGATCCCGACTACCTCATGTACCGCGCGAAACTCTTCCCCACCCTGCGCGAGAAAAACGAGATGACGCCCGCGGACCTCGCCGTTTTCTGCAAAGGCAGCTTCCTCTCTGCGCTCCGGCGCGAGCCCCTCCTTTATGCCCGGAAGGTTCTCTGGCAGATGGAGTATTTTTTCCGACCGGACGACGGAACGTTTTTCCGAAAACGCATCGAACTCGATGGCATCTATCAATACGTCGTTTCCACCCTGCCTACAGCGCCGGACGAACGATGGAACCCAAAAACCCGCAGCATCTTCCAAACCTACCTCGACGCCGCCAAGGGACGCACGGCCACCCCGGACCAACTGGAAATTTCCAAGGGCGCACGGAATTTTCTGAGCAAAAACAAAAGCCTCGCCCCCTGGCTGGTCGGGGGGTTTCTCGTCAGCCTGGCGATCGTTTTGCTCTGGAAGCCGCTGGCCACTTTCCGTCTCCCCGGTTTGGTGGTGCTGGTTTTTTACAGTGCTCCGTTTGGCAATGCCCTCACTGTCGCCATGGTTCATGCCTTGGACAATTCCCGCTACCGGGGCAGCTACGGGCCGCTGTTGCTTTTTTCTCTGGCGGCGATGCTGGTGTTTTTTGTCACTGTCCTTGCCTGCTCCCTTGTCCTAGCCTATCGCAACTTTCGTCGTGCCTGAACGTTATTTCCTCGGTCCCTGGCGTCCCGCCACCGCCTTCGGCTATGCCGCGGCCATCGCGATTTTGTGTGTTGTTCTGGCGATTATCGGCTTCCGCATCACCAACGAGACCAACGCCAACGAAGACGATTTCGACCAGAGCGCGTATTCGCACATGGCCCGGCAGATGAAGGAGTCGTGGCATCCGTGGTATACGGACGGCACCCGGAACCCGCTCTTCCCCTGGATCGCTTCCCGGTTCCACAACCCCCAAGATCCCGGTTTTTTTGTCGCAGGAAAAAAACTGAACGTCCTGCTCGGCGTTTGCGGCACGGGGTTACTCGGGATCTTTTTCGCCCGCCGCATGGGACCGCTGGCCGCCTTCAATGCGACCACCCTCGCTGCCCTCGCGGTCCTGCTGCCCATCTCGACCTTCTTTGGAGCGGAGGCTATTTTTTACGTCCTGTTCCTCTTGGTCTGCGCCTGCGCGATGCGGTTGCTGAACCACAATCCGGTCTGGCTCTACGCCTTGCTGGGATTGCTCGCGGGCCTCACCTGGCTGGCGAAACCGTCGGCCACGCCTTTCCTCGGGTTGTTTGCCGTCTTCACGATCATCCGACTGGTCCTGAGCCGCTTTCCCCAGCTGCCCTGGCCGCTGGCGGCGTCCGGTTGGTCGCCACGTCGTCTCGTCATTGGCGCTGTGCTTTGTGGAGCGATTTACGGCACGCTCATCGCCCCACGGTTGCTTCATGCCCAGCGCACCTGGGGCAGCGCCACCTACAGCCTGCCGAGCTTCTGGTTCTGGGCGGATGATTGGGAGACCTGCAAGCGGATTTATTACGATTGCCGTAAGGAAACGCTGGCCAAACTTCCGCCGGAACTGCAGCCCACCGTCGCCGGATATTTCAAACGGCACAGTGTGGGCGATGCCATCGAACGGGCCCGCCATGGCGCCTTGGTCCGCCTTGGTCAGTTTTTCCATCCGGAAGGCAAAAAACTCGTGGAGAAAAAAGGCAAACCCCGCCGGGTGGTGCTGCCCCACCGCGGGATGTACATTGGCGGCCTGACGGTGCTTGCCCTGGCCATGGCGGGATTTGCAGCGGTGGGCGGTGGGCTTTCCAAAATCGGCCCGGTGGCTCTGCCTTTGCTCCTCTGGGCCACCACCTTTGCGGTCTATGTTCTCGCCATGGGCTGGTACCTTCCGACCGGACCGGGCCATCGTTTTATCCTCACCCTTTTCCTGCCCACGCTCTGGATGATCGCGCAAGGGGCCGATCAACTTCGGGCGGCCGCGAATTCCCGGGTGGCCAACATTCTTTTCCTCACCGTGCAGGGCGTATTCTGCGGGCTGCTCGTCTGGCGGGTGATCAGTCTGGCCATGGGTGAGCCGTTCGAAAAAGTCCTCTACGCGTTTTGAAGACGCCCCGCCTCACTTCCGTCTCCTGGATGAGTCTGCTCTGCGGTGCAGCCGCCGTGGTCATCATTATCGTGCTGCTCGTTGCCAAAAAACCGTGGGACATCGGCGAGCCGACCAAGATCAAACACTATGTCGCCATGGGAGAATGGTGGGCCGGCGCGGTCAATGTCGGCGTATTGCTCGTCCTTGCCGCCACAGCCCGGTGGTGGTTCCTCCGCCTGCCTGCGCCAGCGGCATCCTGGTTGCCCGTTCGCTCGACTCCGCGTTGGTTCTGGCCGCTGGTCCTGGTCGCCATGGCCATCACCGCGGTCTGCGGCCTGCAACGTATATCGCAGAGTGTTTGGGACGATGAGGCCAACAGCCTGCGTCGCGTGATCCTCGGAGAATACCGCCTCAACAACGCGGGAAAACCTGTGCTCAAGAAGGCTGACTGGGAGGACGCCTTCTGGAACTACCGACTCCCGACCAACCACCACCTTCAGACCATCATCTCCAAGGCGTCCCTCTCGGTCTGGAGCGCTGTGGTCAAACCTCAGGGTCTGCCTTTCACCGAACCCGTCCTCCGGTGGCCACTCCTGATCGCGGCCATCGCCTCCATCGCCACCCTAGCCCTGCTTTTGCGACGCCTTGGTTTTGCCCGCGCCGCAGTGGTGGCCGCTTTCCTTCTTGCTCTCCATCCTTGGCACATTCGCTACGCCATCGAGCTCCGGGGCTACATTTTTACCCTGCTTTTCGGTCCCCACATGGTGCTTTGCCTGCTCAATGCCATTTCGAGCGGACGCTGGCGGTGGTGGTTGGGTTTTGCCACCTCCCAAGGCCTGCTGCTTTATGCCTATCCCGGCACACTGTACATGCTCGTGGCGGCCAATTTTTGCGGTCTGGTCGCATTATGGTTTCGCCACCCTGCTTCCGATCGCCTCCTCCACCTGCCGCGCCTTCTTGTGGCCAGCGCCCTGTCCGGCATGGTTTGGCTCCAACTCATGGCTCCCAATATTCCCCAGCTCGCGGAATATCTGAAAACCGACCGGGCCCTCGGCTCCCTCACCCCCCGCTGGCACATGAACATGGCAGCGCATTTGGTCTCGGGGATTCCCTGGAACAATTCGGACAACCCCGCCTCCGGCTCGCCCGAACTGCTCTGGCTCACAGGCAACCTTCCCTGGTTCACAATGACGCTTTTTGTCCTAGCCGCCCTGCTGTTGGCAGTGGGTGCCCTCCGGCTCGCCGCAGAACGTCCCGCCGGGTGGCTCGTCGCCGTCACCCTTCTCCTCCCCGCGTTAGCCGTCTATGGGATGGCCCGCCTCAATCACAACTATCTTTACGAGTGGTATCTGATTTTTGCCCTGCCCGGGCTGTGTGCCTGCGTGGCCCTTGCTGTGGACTGGCCCCTTCAACACCTGCCCCGCACGACTTGGAGTCGTTTCGCCACGCCTCTCCTCCTGGCGGCAGGGATTGCCATTTTTGCGGTCTTCACCCACCCCGCCCGCCACTGGCTCCTTACTCATTCCCTGCAATCGGTCAGGGAATCGGTCCTGACCGTGCGGCCGTCGTTGGATGCCAACGACCCGCGTCAGGCTGACATCATGACCGTTTCCCTCGGCGTTAATGTCAAATCTTACGATCCTCACATTTTGAGCGCCCAGGATGTCGACACCATGACCCGTCTCGCCCGCGCTGCCGACGAAGCGAAGAAACCTCTCTTCCTCATCACCGGTAACGATCTGGCGGTGGCGGTGGACTACCCGGAACTCCGCAAGTTCATCCACGATGCCCGTTATTTTGAATTGGTGGTGCGACTCCCCGGTTACGATCCCACGCTCACCCAGTCGGTCTGGAAATACCGTCCGGGTTCGCTCGCCGCCGTCCCTTGATTTTCGCGATTGCCGAGCGGCCCGACCGCCGCGTATTCCTAAAGGGCAATGCTTCAGGATTACATCCCGATTTTTATCCACATTCTCATCGCCATCGGTTTCGCCACTGTGGCGCTTCTGGCCAATATTCTTCTCGGTCGCGCGGGACGCCGCAACGCCACCAAGGACACCGCCTACGAATGCGGCGTAATTCCCGAGGCCGGACCGCAACCGCGTTTCAGCGTCAAATTTTACCTCGTGGCCATGCTCTTCATCCTCTTCGACATCGAGGTGGTCTTCATGTATCCGTGGGCGGTGGTCTTTCGGGACTTCATCGAAATCTTCGGTCCCTGGAACATCCTGTTGAGCATGTTCAGCTTCGTTGTCCTGCTGCTTTTCGGCTATGCTTATGCCGTGAAAAAAGGCGCGTTGGACTGGAAAAGCTAGCCGATGATCCATCATCTTGTCCTGTTCAAGCTCAAACCCGATGTGGATGATGAGAAGATCGAGTGGATGATGCGCGAGACGCGCATGCAATTGCTCAAGATTCCCGAAGTTCTCGCCGTCCGCTGCGGCAAACGCATCACCGACCAGCAGGAGTGGCCGTTTTTCTTGTCGCTCGAATTCGAATGCACAGAAAAACTCGCGCTCTATATGTCCCACCCCGTCCACATCAAATACCGTGAAGAGGTGGCCTTGCCCAACATCACGGACCACGTGATGTATGACTTCGAAATGGAGCCGGGCAAGGACGTCCGCTACTCCTGAGGAAAAAAATCCGCAAGCGGTGCGGATAAGCAGGCGTCACTCTGGCAAATCAAACGCCGGCAGACCGTCAATGCTTCGCACGTTCTTCTTCGCGCGGTATTCGGCCATTTTTTCCGGGCCTTGATTCGCCGCCCACTTGTCGAGCGAGGCACGCGGTTCTTTGAAATCGTAAAAGGGCACCGAGTATCCACAGGAGTCCGTCACCCGCTCGACCGCCAGATGAAAGATCGCCCTCGTCCCGGGGTTGTTCGGGAAGTGCGCTGCCAACTCCTCGAAGCCTGGATCGCCCGGCAATAAAACCGCCGCCTTGCCATGCAGACGCACAATCTTCGGACCACCCTCAAACGCGCAGAACATGATCACGATGCGACCGTTTTCGCGAACATGTGCCGCCGTCTCCGCACCGCTGCCGGTGTAGTCCTGATACGCCACCTCCAGCGGTCCGAGCACACGAAACGCCTCGCCGCCCTTCGGCGAGATATTGACGTGGCCGTCGCCGGAAAGCGGCGCGGAGCCGACAAAAAAAATCTTCTGGTGCCCGATCCAATCAGCAAGTTCGGGTTCGATCTCGGAATGCAGTTTCATAATGGGGTTTCAGCCAGCTTCACCGTTCCCGGCCCGTCATAGACCGGGCTTGCGAAGTAGTCCCGCAGCTTTTCGATGAGAAAGGCGATTTCCTCATCAGTAATTCCAAACGGTGGGGAAAACGACAGCACATTTCCCGCAGGCCCGCCACCCAGCAAAATCAACCCATCCCGCAGCCCCCAACGCATGATGGCCCCCGCCAGCCCGCCGTCGGGAGAACCATCTTCCCGCACCAACTCCACGCCCAGCATGGCCCCGAGCCCGCGCACCTCCGCAATGCGTGGAGACGAAATTTCCCTCAACGCGCTTTCCAGCCTCCGTCCTGCGCTCCGCGCCTTTTCCGCGGTTTCCGGCTTGCGGTGTTCGGCAATGGAGGCCAGAGCCATTGCGCAGCCGAGCGGATTGCCCAGTGTGGTACTCGTGTGCAGGGCCTCGCCCTGCGAAAGCGGCCAGGCGTCCATCACCTCCGCTTTACCCACGCAGGCCGAAATGGGAAATCCCCCGCTCAGCCCCTTGCCGAGGCAAATCATGTCGGGCACCACGCCGGAGTGTTCACAGGCAAAAAATCGCCCGGTGCGATGAAAACCCGTGTAGATCTCGTCGAGCACCAGCACCACGCCATGCGCATCGCAGAGATGGCGGAGCATCGGCAAAAACGCCATCGGCGGAATGATCTCCCCGCCCCGTCCCTGCACCGGCTCGACCAAGACACACCCCATGTTCTGCTGCCTGAACGCGCCCTCCAGGGCCTCTTCGACGCCGGCGAGATCCTCCGTCCGCCGGGGATAAGGCACCTTCACCCCAAACCTCCCAAGCTGGGCTTCGAATGGTTCGCGAAAATACGGCAGTCCGCTCGTTTCCAGCGCACCATGCCCCAGCCCATGATACCCGCCTTCAAAAGAAATCACTCCCGGTTTGCCCGTCCCCAGCAGAGCAGTCTTGAGGGCCGCCTCGACAGCCTCGGATCCCGAGTTGCCCAAAAAGGTCCGCCCCGTCCCCGCCCCCCAGCGCTCAAACGTGATCGCGCTCAGGGCTTCGCAAAGTTCCGCCTTCCCCGCCGCCGGATGCACATCCCCCATGGCGTGCAGCAGCTGCCGGGCTTGTCCTTGCACCGCATCCTGCAAAACCCGCGCTCCGTGCCCCAGGCCACTCACCGCAAACGCCGCCGTGAGATCCAAAAACCGATTCCCATCCACGTCCCAAACATTCGTCCCCTCCCCGCGTTCCCAAAACACCGGAAAATCCGCCGCCATCCAAGTCACCCCGCGGGCTTCGTAAGCGCGCAATTTTTCCGCGCAGGCCCGGGATCGCGGACCGGGAATCTCGGAAATCAACTGCGGCAGCATGACCTCCGAAACATCACCGGGCAAAAGGTTGGAGTCCAGCCTTTAGGCTGTCCCCGCATTATCCCAAGGACGGGCTCCATTTCGGTCGACCCGGCCAACTGCGTTGGTTCGTCGGCGGAGGGCAAAATTATCTCATTTGCATCGCGACCTACGCTGCCTTCGACGTTTTTCCACCCAGCAGCCGTGTGTAGAGCGCCAGATGCGCCCGGGCCGAGGCCTCGGGGGAGAAGTCGGTGGCGAGATTGGCGGTCAGCAGCGCTGCGTTTTGCGAGGAATCGTCGAGGGCGTTGATGGCGCGGCGACTGATGTCGAGCAAACCGTCGGCAGTGGCGGCGCGGAAGACGAAACCATTGCCCGCTGATCGGGATGGTTCCCAGTCACGGACGAGTTGGAACAGTCCGTCGCATTGCAACGCAGCGGGAACGACACCGTAGCGGATGGCGCGGCGCAGCCAGACGGCTCGGGGTTCCACGGGACCCGGCAGCAGCAAAACGTCTGCCCCCGCCAGGGCTTTCCGGGCCAGCGCGTCATCGAAGTCCGCGAGATGAGTAAAACGGCCGCGGTGTTTACGACGTGCAACTTCCAATTCCACGGTAAGCGCGGCATCAACAGCGCCGAGAAGAATGAGGCGGCAATTGTCGGCTAACAACCGGTCCAGGGACGCCAGCAGCAAGTCCGTACCGGGACTGGCATCAGCGAAAGCCAGAAAGACGGCGCGCGCAGGCTCGGCATCAAGCGCGAAGGCTTGGAGGGCCACGGGGCGGTTTTTGGCGCGGTTCTCCGGCTGAGCGGCGCTGTATTTATCGGTGAGCGTGGCGTCGGTGGCGGGGAGCCACTCGTCGAGGCCCGCGGGCGTGGGAATGCCAAAGAGTTTGTGCTGGTGCTCGCGCAGGACGGGGTCGAGTCCGCAACCGCCGAGCGGCGTCTGCGCTTCGCCAACAAAACGCTCCCCGGGAAGGACGACCGCGTCGGCGTAGAGGATCCCTCCTTTGAGGCAATTCATGCTGCCAAAATATTCCACGCCGCGGGCGCCAAAATATTCGCCGGGAAGGTTGGTGAGCGAGAAGTCGTAGCTCCAGAAATTGCCCTGATATTCGAGCCCGTGCGGCGTCAGGACCGTGCGGAAGGGCAGACGCTGGTCGCGGCAGAAGACGGGCGCGAGGGCGGTTTCCCAACTATGGGCGTGAAAAATGTCCGGCACGGGCTCCATCCGGCGGGCGAGTTCTATGGCGCATTTCGTGAAAAATATGAATCGCGCGGCATTGTCCTGGTAGTCGCGACCGTCCACACCGTAAACACCGGAGCGGTCGAAATATTCGTCCCGCGAGACCAGGAAAACCTGCACGCCGTCCGGGGATTTCATTTCGAAAATTTCGCACGGATAGCGGCCGGCACCAACATTGACGCTAAACTTGACGCCGGTCTTTTTCAGTTTGGTTTTCCCTTCGCGGATGGCGCGGTAGCAGGGCACGACGACGCTGACTTCGTGGCCCAGGCGACGGAGTTCGCCGGAGAGATTCGCCACGGCGTCACCCAGTTCTCCGTTGCGAAGAAAGGGCGACATTTCCGCAGAAGCCATGAGGATGTTCATCAGCCAACTTTAAGCAGTCGGGGCGGGCGCTGTCACTTCGGAGTTGAGGGCGGGCGGGGAAGCGGGTTATCTCACGCCATGCCCGTTCCCGCCGCTCTCGTCACCTGCGGTCCCGCCTACGAACCGATTGATGCCGTGCGTTGCATCACCAATCATTCCACCGGCGAACTCGGAACCATGCTCAGCGAGGCTCTGGCGGCGGCCGGTTTTGCCGTGACTTGCCTGCGCGGTACCATGGCAACCCATCCCGCTCCGGTCGGCGTGCAGGTCCGGTCGTTCCACACAAATGGATCGCTCATCGAAATTCTGGAGGGCATCGAACCTCCGCAGGTCATTTTTCATGCGGCGGCATTGTGTGACTTCACCGTGGTGCAGGATTCGCTGGCGGCAGGAAAAATCCGCAGCGACACGCCCGAATTGCGTCTCGTGCTAAAACCCGCCGCGAAAGTGCTTCCGCTCCTGCGTCCCCTTTTTCCCGAAGCCGTGATCGTCGGTTGGAAATATGAAGTGGACGGCAGCCGCCAGGACGCCATCGAACGCGGACGGCATCAGATCGCCAAATGCAACACCTCCGCCTGTGTGGTCAATGGCCCGGCCTACGGTGGCGGACTCGGCGTACTGGAAAACGACTCCGTGAACCACCACGCGACACGGCCGGGACTGTGCGCGTTCCTGGCAAGGTGGGCGGCGGAGCAGACAGCCTAAAGGCTGGACTCTAAATCTTTTCCGTCCCCCGGTGAGGATTTGCAGAGTCGTTGCCGAGCCCGACGATCAGGACCACCGGACCATCCGCAACCCGTCTTGACCTTGCCAGAACCCGCCGCCGGGCTACCGTGCGGCAAAATCATCAGGCCCCGCTGCCCCATGCGCACCACCGACACCACCTGTCTGCAGGAAGAACTCGCCGAACTGGCGCTGTGGCGGCCGCGTTCGGCAGAAACGGATCTGGGAATTTTTGAGCGTTTCGTCCGGCGGGAGTTTCTTTCCTCCGGTGAGCATAAGGCCGGACAGGCTACCGCGTTGGGACGGATGCTGGAATTCGCCCACCGCCACGTGGCCTACTACCGCGAACTCTTTCAAGCCCAATCGCTGGAGCCTGGGGAGATTCGCGGCGTAACGGATCTTCCGCGGTTGCCCGTTTTGACGAAGGCGGACGTGGTGAAACACGCCAAGGCGTTGAAGTCCGACTGGCTTCCTCCCGGCGAAGGGCCCCCCATCACTGCAAAATCCACGGGAACCACCGGCACGCCCGTCACAGTCCTGATGTCGCGTTCGGGCACGCAGATGTTCGGGCTTTTGTGGCACCGCCAAGCGCGCTGGTTTCGCTACGATCCGGCAGGGCGTTTCGCGAAGATCCGCCTTCCCTCCACCATGCCGCTGAGTGCGGGAAAGGCCCTCCCCCCGGGCTCGGCGCTGCGCCGTCCTTGCTGGCTCTACCTCGGGAGGCATTTTGAGACCGGGCCGGAATTGAGCTTCAGCACAAAAAATCCGGCGGAAAAACAGGTCGCATGGCTGCGCCGTTTCCGTCCCGACTATCTGCTCGCATACCCGGGTGTCTTTGAAGAACTCAGTCTCGCTTGCGAAGGCACGCCGCCGGTGGACAGCCTGAAGTCCCTGCTGGGCATCGGTGCCACCGCCACCCCGGCAATGCGGGCCCATATTGAGAAAACCTACCAAGTGCCCTTCGAACAAAATTACGGACTCAACGAGTTGGGCCTCGTGGCCATTCGCTGCGGAGCGGGACGATATCATGTGAACACCGAGCATTGCCTTGTGGAAATCGCAGACGAGACCGGACAACCGTGTCTGCCGGCAAAAACCGGGCACCTCCTCGTGACCAGCCTCCAGAATCTGGCCATGCCGCTGATCCGCTACGACACGGGCGACATCGCCCAGGCGGTGGAAGGCCCCTGTTCCTGCGGACGAACGCTGCCGTCCTTTGGCGAAATTGCCGGACGTTTCCGCCGCTACGCGGGATTGCCCGAGGGAACGCGCCAGCGCGTCTCCGTCCTGGGCGATGCGCTGGCGGCCATGCCGCGGGAACTAACCCGTACCCTTCGGCGTCACCAGATTTACCAGGACCGCAACAATCGCTTCGCCGTACGCGTGCAAACCACCGGCCCCCTGCCGCCAGAGTTTGCCTCGCGCCTGCAGGAGGCTTGGGCGCGAGTGGCGGAGGGCCTACCCCTCACCGTGAGCGGCGGGGAACCGATCACCGAATCGCCCGGAGGCAAGGTCCTCGATTTTGACTCGGAGTTTTACGCCGAATCCGACCGAAACTCGCTGGCCCGACCGGGAACCACGCCTACTCTTGACTTCCCTCCCGCCACCAAGTAGCTCGTCCGCAGTTTTGAACGATTTGATGCCTGTCCCATCCCCCCGCAATCTGCGGCTCGTTTCCGCTCTGCCGGAGTGGGCCGACCACTCCCCGGAGAGCAGCCCGGCCGTAATCGGCGTTTTGCCCGGCGAGGGCATCGGACCGGAAATTATTTCTGCCGCGCTGGATGTGCTGAATGTCATCACCGGGACCACTGGCCGGCAGTTTGAAATCCGGGAAGGCGGCAAAATCGGCCTGCCTGCCGTGGCGGAATCCGGCTGCGCCCTGACCCCGGAGGTGGTGGATTTCTGTGCGTCCATTTTTGCGGCCCATGGCGCGGTTCTTTGCGGTCCGGGCGGGGGGCGATTTGTCTACGACCTACGCGCGGAATTTGATCTCTATTGTAAATTCACCCCGATCCGTCCCGCCGCCGCCCTGCGCAATGCCGGCGTGTTGAAACCCCACGTGGTGGACGCCACGGACATCGTCGTAGTGCGGGAAAACATCGCCGGCTTGTATTTTGGAGAGAGCACCGTGGGGGACAAGCCGGAACGAATCGCGAAGCACACCTTCGGGTATTCGGAGACGCACATTCAGCGTATCCTCCTCACCGCAATGCGTCTCGCGGAGATGCGGGACGGCCGTCTCTGCGTGGTGTTAAAACCGGGAGGCATTCCCGCCATCAGCACCCTTTGGAAACAGATCCTGACCGAGCTTTCCGAAACCTCCTCCGTCGCCTGTGAGATTCTTGAGGTGGACAACGCGATTTATCAAATGATCGCCGACCCGGCGCGCTTCGACGTGGTGGCGGCACCGAACACCTTTGGCGACATTCTTTCCGATGGCGCAAGCCTGCTGCTGGGTTCTCGCGGCTTGTCATTCTCGGGAAATTTCGGCGAGGCGGGCCGGTGCGTGTTTCAGACCGGCCATGGCGCGGCGCATGACCTCGCCGGCACCGGCCAGGCCAATCCCATCGGGCAGATCCTCTCGCTGGCCATGTTGATGCGCGAAGGTTTCGGAGACCTGTCGCTGGCCGCCGCGATCGAAGAAGCCGTGGAAACGACGCTCCGCGAAAACTGGCGAACGCCGGATGTCGCCGAGCCCGGAAGTCGCGTTGTCGGAACGCGCGAAATGGGAGCGTGCATCGGCCGGAATCTGGAAAAGCTCCTCTCCACCGAACCTCTCCGGGCATGAAGCCCGCGCTGCTGCTGGTTGACGTTCAGCAGGATTATCTAGCCCGTCCGGGACTCAGTCCCGCACTGGGCGAACTCGTCCCCCGGCTGGAAAAATTGCTGACCAGTTTTCGCAAGAACGGCCAGGCGGTGATTCACGTTCAGACCTTGGTGGGGCCGGACGGATCGGATGCGATGCGGCATTGGAAATCCCGCGATCACCAGACCTGCGTCGAAGGCACGCCGGGCGCATTGCCGCCTACGTCGCTTTCGCCGCGGGACGGCGAGCTTGTGGTAAAGAAGACCTTTTTCAGCGGTTTCGAGTCCGGGGCACTGCACGAAACCCTCTCGGCTCAGGGGATCCACACCGTCGTTCTGGCGGGCCTTTACACCCACGCCTGCATCCGGGCCACCGCGCTCGATGCCTACACTCTCGGTTATCAGGTGCGAATCGCCGCGGACGCCGTGGCGTCGCCCGAACCCGCCCACGCCGAGCTTTCGCGGCAGTGGATGGACGCGAGGGAAATGCGCTTTGTCTCCTCCTACAAGCTCTACGCGGAATTCGGGTGGAGCGTTCCGGCAGGACCTGACGCGGAAGGCATCGCCGAAAAAACGCGGGCGGCCCGAGAAACCCAGACCGGCTGGGCAAAAACCCCGCTTTGCCAGCGGACCGCCTTGCTACGCGCCTGGGCGGATCGGCTGAAAAACGAACGCGCAAACCTTTCTCGTCTAATCGCCAGGGAAATTGGCAAACCGCTCACTGACTCTGCCGAGGAAGTGGACCGTGCCGTAGCCCATATCGTTTGCGCCATAAACCTGGCGGAATCCGCGGCGAAAAACGAAGCTGCTCCCTCGAACGGCGTTTGCGTCCGCCACCGTCCGGTGGGAACCGTCGCGCTGATCACCCCCTGGAACAATCCCCTCGCCATCCCGGCAGGAAAAATCGCCCCGGCGCTGGCTCTCGGAAACACCGTGGTCTGGAAACCCTCCCCGACCGCGCCTCGCGCCGCGCAGGCCCTGCTCGAAGCCGCCGCCTTTCCTCCCGGTTTGGTGGAGGTCATTTCGGGAGGACAGACAGCCGCTCACGAACTTCTCGCCCAGCCCGGCATAGCCGCAGTCTCGTTCACCGGCTCGAACTGCGCGGGCGCGGCCGTGGCCGCTTTTTGCCATGTCCGGAGAATCCCTCTGCAGGCGGAACTCGGCGGCAACAATGCGGCCCTGGTGCTGGCGGATGCCGACCTCGAACTTGCCGCGCGTTCGATCGCGCTTTCGGCCTTCGGCTTCGCCGGACAACGCTGCACCGCCACGCGCCGCATCATTGTGGAGAAATCCGTCGGCGCGGTGTTTCAGGCGATGCTTGTCGCCGAGATCCAGAATCTTGTCCTCGGAGATCCGCACGATCCCGCCACCCAGATCGGACCACTCATCTCGCGAGAGCATTGCGAACGGGTTGCCGCCGTCGTCAAAAACGCCCTCGCGGCCGGAGGCGGGACGTTGCTTTGCGGAGGATCCGCTCCGCTTGGTCTCGTCGGGGCTTGGTTTTCCCCCACCCTGATTGCCGCAAGCGACCCAAACGCCCCCATCGTGCGGGAAGAAACCTTCGGACCCGTCGCGGTCGTTTTACCGGCGGAGGACTTCGCTCACGCCATCTCCTTGTGCAATGGGGTCGAGCAGGGCCTCGTCGCGAGTGTGTTTTCCCGCGATCCGGTCATCCAATCGCGGTTCCTCGAAATGGCCGAGGCCGGCATCCTCCGGATCAATCCCGCTCGCCATCCCGTGGACCCCGAGGCTCCTTTTCTCGGCTGGAAATCCTCCGGCCTCGGCCCGCCGGAACACGGTCGGTGGGATCTGGAGTTTTACTCCCGCCCGCAAGCGGTTTACGGAACCATCAGCTCATGAACCGTCCCGAGGAACCTCTAAACTTGAGCGCGCCGATGGCCAGGCGGATGGCGGAAGGGCTCTGCCGGAGAGACCCGAGCTCCGGCGAGGACTGTTCGTGGTATCACGGTCTTTGGCAGGATCTGCGCGTGATTGGGCTCGCCGCCTCGCCCGAACATCAGGCGGAGTTTTATCTCAACGCCTTCCAAAAGCTCGGCCTGCGCCACGCGTGTCCGCGCGTGTTGATATCCGGCGCCGCGGACTATTCGATCCTTGCTCATGCCCTCTGGGCCTGCCGCGAAAGTGGCTTCGAGCCAGCCCTCACCGTGCTGGACCTCTGCCCCACGCCCCTGCATTTCAATTCCTGGTATGCGGAACGCTGCCACTGCAAGATTCAAACGGTGCGTGGGAACATCCTGGATTTTCAGCCCGACGAACCCTTCGATGTCATCTGCAGTCATTCGTTTATGGGACAATTCGTGCCCGAACTCCGCCCCGCCCTCGTCGAAAAATGGCACTCGCTTCTGCGCCCTGGCGGCACCGCCATTGCGGTGAATCGCGTGCGGCCGGCAGGTGTTCCCAGGGAGATCTCTTTTTCCTCGGATGCCGGACGGACATTAGCCCACGTGGTCGCCGAACGCATGGCCGACCTGCATCCGGCGTCCCCCGGGGAGCAGGAGCAAATCCTCCACCGCACCGCTGCCTACACCAAAAACTCCCGCACCTACGCGATTTCCGAAGGGGAGTTTACCGCGCTTTTCGACAAAGCGGGGTTTCACAAGGAAGACTTTGCCCTCATTTTTTCCTCCAACCCCAGAAATCGCGACATTCAGGGTAAAGCCATCCCGAAGGACGCTACCCATGCCTGCCTCGTCGCCCGCCGGACGGCTTGACCCTTCCTTTCCCGCCGATATCCTCCCATGCCACCAACCTCCCATCGCCGTGAGTTCCACCTTTGATTCCCTCTTTCAACCGGTCGCGAAGCGGCTGCACGAAAATCACATGGCCCACCTCGGCATCGCCAACACGATGCAACTGGCCCACACGTACAACAAAATCAAATTCGGCAGGCAGGACGCCTTGCGGCGAACCCTGTATCGCGAGCATTTCGACGCTTTACTCGAAGAAAACGGCTCCCCCACCCGGCCGCGCATCCAGATCAAGGACGGCTGGGCGATGGACGACTCGCTCTCCCTGCCGCACCTTGACCGCGTGCTGGCGGATTCGGAAAAAATCATCGCCGAGCGCGCAGGGGTCCGTAAATCCTCCACCGGAACCTACCGCAGTTATTTTCAGGATATCTGGACCCCGGCCGACCTCGAAACGTATCCGGCCTTTCTGGATTTTGTGACGTCCAGCGACGTTATTGCGCCCGTGGCCGAGTACCTCGAATGCATCCCGGCTCTCACCACCACCTTGCCCTCAGGCATCCGCTTCGTGGAATCCAATGCCGCCTACGACGACCAGCCGGATACCCCGCACGACAGCCAGCTTTTCCACATAGATTATTACTCTCTGCCTAATGTTTACGTGCTCGTGCTGCTGGAGGATACGACCAAGGAAAACGGGCCCTGGACGTTTCTGCCGCGGTCCATTTCCATGGAAGCCAAGGCGCGCCTCGACTACTGGACCCCCAAGCGCGGCTACCGGATGAGCGACGAGGATGTGTATTCCGTGGTGGACCCGAAGGCTGTCATCGAGTTCACGGGGAAGCGCGGCAAAGTCCTGTTTATCGAATCATCGGGCTGTCTGCATTTCGGCAGCCGGAATTCCGTAAAACCGCGCTTTCAACTCATGATCGGCTACAGCGGCGTCTGCCGCACGGACTTCAGCGAGGAGATCATGCCGGCGAAGGTTTACCCCATCCGCGAGTCCGACTCGCGACTGCGGAAAATGGTTCTCGATAAGAATGGTTGTGGTTAGAAAGTGGGCGGCCGGCCGGACAGCCTGAAGGCTGGACTCCAACGCGTCCCTACCCGCCGGTCAGGAATCGCCAGAGCTCCTTGCCGAGCACGGCGATGAGCACCACGTAAACCAGGCCGATCACCACAAGGACGTAGCCGAGAACAATCAGCACCCCATCGCGCTCCATCAGGCCAAGCGCCAAGAGAATGATGGCGAGTCCGGGGATGGTATTGGTGAGGATGAAAGGCGGCGGAATGGGCAGGCTGAGCAAGCCCCCCGCCACCGCAATCGCCAGTCCGACCAGCATCGGCATCCCGGGGCCCACAAGAAAAAACGAGAGCCGCGGACGAATGATTTTTTCCAGCCGTCCATAAATTTTACACCCGGCATGGACCATTTTTTCCAAGGCGTGGTAGGACAGGCTGCGTTCGAGAATGAATCCGGGTAGCCAGGGTTTGTGACCAAAGCCAATGCGCAGCCCGCAGAGCGCGATGGCCAGTCCGAACGGAATGGAAATGCCTGGGATGGTCACGGGCGAAAGAAAGGGCAGGCAAAGCAGCACGATGATCATCTGCAGACCGCGACCCCGCAGGACCTCGATCATCTCGCGAATCTTCATGGGGCGGCCCCCGGCCTCCTGCAGAAGTCGCCTGAGGGCTTCGGAAAGCTTTTCGTCGGGTGGAATCTCAGAATCCGGCGGCATGCGGCGCGAAACAAAGCACACGGTGCGGACATCTGCAATCCGTCATGTGGTCCCGCGTCAAGGGGCTGGAACTTTCCCGGGAACCCGCTACACTTGCCCATTCGTTTCATGCCGGCCATTTACATCAAGACCTACGGATGCCAGATGAACGAGCGCGACTCCGAACACGTCGCCCGCTCGCTCGTCGCGCGGGGCCATCACCTGGTCTCCTCGGAAACCGATGCCGACGTCATCCTGCTCAACACCTGCAGCGTGCGCGACATGGCCGAACAAAAAGCCATTGGGAAAATGGGCATGCTGCAAAAGCTCCGGCAGACCCGTCCCCACCTCATCCTTGGCTATCTTGGATGCATGGCACAAAGTCGCGGCGCGGAACTGGTCGCCTCCCCCGGCGTGGATCTCGTGGCGGGCACGCAAAAATTTCACCGCGTTGCCGACTATGTGGACGAACTCCTCCTGCGCCGCCTCGAGGCCCGCATCGACGACGAACGCCTTGCCATTGTGGACACTGATGAGGAGGCCAACTCCCAATCCACCATTCGCGACCACGTCCTCAAGGGACAACAAGCCACGGCGTTTGTCTCCATCATGCAGGGCTGCAACATGCATTGCGCCTTTTGCATCGTTCCCTACACCCGCGGTTCGGAACGCAGCCGGTCGATCGAGGACATTGTCACCGAGATCCACAGCCTCGCCGCGCAAGGCGTGCGCGAGGTCACTCTGCTGGGGCAAATCGTCAATCTCTACGGGCGCCACGAATTTCCCAAACGCGATGGCCTCAGCCCGTTTGTCCAACTGATCGAAGCGGCCTGTGCAGTGGAGGGCATTGAGCGCGTGCGTTTCACCTCGCCGCACCCGATTGGATTTCGTGACGATCTCATCGGCGCTTTTGACCGTCTGCCCAAGTTGGTGGAACACGTCCATCTCCCGCTGCAGAGCGGCTCGGATCGCATTTTAAAAATTATGCGCCGGGGCTACACGGTGGAAAAATATCTGCGTCTGGTGGAAAAACTCCGCGCCGCGCGGCCCGGCGTAGCCCTCACCACCGACGTCATCGTCGGTTTTCCGGGCGAGACGGAGGAAGACTACCAACTCACGAAACAACTGGCGGACCACGTCGGTTTCGATCACGCCTTTGTCTTCCGCTACTCGCCCCGGCGCGACACCCCGGCGGCGACGATGGCGGAACAAGTGCCCGAGGAAATTCGCGAAGCCCGCAATCAGGATTTGCTCGAGGTGATCAGCCGTCATTCTCAAATCAAATTAAACGCGCTGGTCGGCACGACGGTGGAAATTCTGTGCGAGGGGCCGAGCAAAAATAACCCGAACCGCCTGATGGGACGGACCAGAACCAACAAGGTGGTGGTTTTCGAAGGCGCTCCGCGCCACATCGGCCAGGTCTTCGACGTGGCCATCACCTCGACCACCACCTCGACCCTCTACGGCGATCCCGCTGTCCTCGATGTCTGAGAAAAAAGCGCGGACCTTGGCGGAGATTCCCGCGCCGGAATTTGACCTCGCCCGCACCTTGCAGAGCGGGCAGATTTTTCATGCGATGCCGGAGGCCAACGGCTGGCAGGTTCTTGTCGGTGACGTGTCGCTTTCGGTTTCCCAGACAGGCGGCACGATCCAAGTTCCGGCCCATCAAGCCGAGCTGGCGCGCAACTACCTCGCGCTCGACCATCCGCTCGAGGCCATCTACGCGTCCTTTCCCACGGATCCCTTCAGCCTCGCGGCACTGGACTCTTGCCGCGGGCTACGCATCCTCCGTCAGCCCCTCTGGGAGTGCCTCGGCACATTCATCACGTCACCGATGAAACAGGTCGCTCACATCCGGCAAATGTCACTCGCCCTCCGAGCGCGTTTTGGTGCGCCCGTTTCCGGTTCTTCCATTAATGCCTACCCCACACCGGAAATCCTTGCCACCGCGACCGAAGAGGACCTCCGGACCTGTGGACTCGGGTTTCGCGCAAAAAGTCTTCGCCTCACGGCCGCCGAAGTGGCCTCGGGAAACGTCGATCTCGCCGGCCTCCGCACTCTCCCCACCGACGAATTGCGCGGCGCGCTCTGCACCCTTCCCGGCGTGGGACGCAAGGTGGCGAATTGCGTGTTGCTTTTCGCCTACGAACGCCTCGACTCCGTCCCGGTGGATGTCTGGATCGCCCGAATTCTCCAAGCCATGCGCAAACGCAAGGGAACGCTGGCCGAACTGGAACGTTTCTCCGCCCGTCGGTTTGGGGCCTACGCCGGGTACGTTCAGCAATACCTTTTTCATCACGCCCGGATCAGCCGCACCCTGCCCGGATGAGTTCTTTCGCCCTGATATCCGGCGGCCGTCTCAACGAGCGCAAAAAGACCGCGGTCGCTGCCGGCATCTCGGTGCTCCTTCACCTGCTGCTCATTCTTCTCATCGCGGTCCTGCTGGGTTTTCGTCCTGAGATTCCTCCACCCGAGCCCTCTGATGAGACTCCCGTCGAGATCACGCTGATGGACGCGCCTCCGCCCAAACCCAAGACCGCGCCGGAATACATCGCCACCAACGAGACGCAGCGCGTGGACAAACCCCCAGAGAATCCGGCCTTCGAATCCGACAAGGACACTGCCGCCGCCTCCGCTCTTCCTGCCTCCGGCGATGCGCCGCTCCCCACGATGGACGGGGAAACCGCCCCCGGCATCAGTTTCGAAAACCGGAACTACACCGCCGGGCGTGAACCCAGGCCCGCCGCTCCACCACCCCAGCCCGAGCAGGAAACCGCCCCGCCCGAACCCAAGGTCGAAAAGGCCGAGGCGGTTCCCACCCCCAAGCCCATTGCCCAAATCGCGCTTCTTGAGCCCCCCAAACCCAAGACCGAGCCAAAGCCGGAAACCAAAAAGCCCGCCGAGAAAATTCCGCCGAAACCCGCCCAGCCCAGCACCCCCGGCTACCAGCCGCAGGAACGGATCACCCGCATCCGCGGCAATATTTCCAACCGCGGGCGAGCCTCCGTCGCTGCTAATGCCACCCCCATCGGCCGCTACAAAAAAATGCTCTCCGACGCCATCGGCTCCCGCTGGTATTATTACGTCAACGATCAGATTGGCCTCCTAAACATCGGCACACTCGAAGTCCGCTTTGTCGTCCGACCGGACGGCAAGGTGGAACGGATTAAAGTGGTCAGCAACTCCTCCAACGAGAGCTTTGCGGCTTGCAGTGTGCAGGCGATCATGGAAGCTGAAATCCCTCCGATTCCGAAGGAAATCGTTCCCATGCTGGAAAACGGCCGGATCGAAATCGAATACTCGTTCACCATCATTTCAAATTAATGGATCTGCCCATCGCCTCCGCCCTCACTTCCGCCTTCCGCTTTTTCGAACAGGGCGGAATTTTCATGATCTTCCTGCTCCTGCTGTCCATCACAGCCGTCACCGTCATGATCCTGCGCGGGATGGTGCTGCGGGAAAAAGCCGTCCTTCCCCCGATGATTGTGGACGAAATTGAGCGCCTCCAGCCCGGCAACGACCTCACCCGCCTCGAGAAGCTTGTCGCCCGCCACCCCTCGCCGCTGGGCCGCGTTGCCGCCACCGTCCTCAAACACCTCACCTGGCCGCGCTCCGAGACCGTCGAAGCCGTGCAAACCCGCGCCCGTCACGAAGTCGCCCGCCTGGAGAATGGCCTCGTCCTGCTGGAAATCGCCACCGGGATCGCCCCCCTGCTCGGCCTCCTGGGCACGCTCTCCGGCCTCGTCGGCATCTTCGCCGCCGTGGGCTCCGACCCCACCGCCGTCGCCCGCGGCATCGCCGAGGCGCTCAATACCACCATCGTCGGCCTCGGTGTTTCTGTGCCCTGCCTCATCGCCTACAACCACTTCCAACGCCGGATCGAAGTGATGTCCGTCGAAATGGAATCGCTCATCGCGGACCTCATCGCCAAATGCTACCCGCAGGGCACCGCACGGAACGAACGATGAAATTTCACACCAAGAAAAAGAAGACCCCGGCGATCATCATCGTCTCGCTGATCGACATCCTGGCCATCCTGCTCATCTTTTTTATCGTCACCACCACGTTTAAAAAAAATCAGCCGCAGTTGCAGATCAACCTTCCCGACAGCAAAACCGCCGAAGCCGCCCCGGCCGAGAAAAAAGAACCTCTCGTGCTCAGCGTGAAAGGCGAGGACACCATCACCCTTGACGACAAACCCGTTGCCCTCGCCGACCTCGGAGCCTCTCTCAAGGCCGCCCGCGAGCAATCCCCCGAACGTCCCATTGCCCTCCAGGCCGACAAGACCGCGCCCTTTGGCGTCGTTGTCTCCGTGCTGGACGCCCTCAAGGAAGCCGGGATAAAAAACGTCCCCGCCTTCACCCAGCCAACCCAGCCATGATCCTCGACATCGTCCAATACGGCCACCCTGCCCTGCGGGCCAAAGGCCGCCGCGTGGAAACCATCGACGCCAAACTCCACAAACTCGCCGAGGATATGCTCGACACCATGGTCGATGCCGACGGCGTCGGACTCGCCGCACAACAAATTGGCATGCCCATCCAGATGTGTGTGGTCGATGTGACCGGCGCGGACCGCCCCAGCGAAATCCGCATCGGTGGCAAACGCGTCGAGGTCGAGGCCTGCATGCCCCTCGTCCTGCTCAACCCCGAGATCGAACCCTTCGGCCGCGAAAAATCCGGTGTCGAAGGCTGCCTCAGCTTCCCCGGGTTGCGCGGCGACATCGTGCGTCCGCTCTCTGTGCGCGTGAAGGCGTTGTCCATGAACAACGAGCTCATCGAATTTGAAGCCGACGGTCTTCTTGCCCGCGCCATCCAGCACGAATACGACCACCTCCACGGCATTCTCTTCATCGACCGGATGAACAAAAACCAGCGCGCCGAACTCGAACCCGAGATCGAAAGCATCCGGGCGGAAAACTCCCCGATGTAGCTACCGGCTCAGCGGCAACGCCCCTTTTTTCTGATGACCGCCGCCGCCACCTCCCCCGGTTTTCTCTCCGGTCTCTCCCGGAGCTGGCAGAGCGCCGAGCCTCCCCGAAAGCAGCTGATCGTGGCCCTCGCGCTGGTTGTGGTGGTGTGGGCTTTGCTTTATCTGCCCCACGTCCGGACATCCCCCGGTTGGTATGGCGATGAAACGCTCATCCATTCCTGCTCGCGCGACCTTGCGGCGGGTCAGCCCACTCACTTTGCCCTCTGGAACACCTACTGGCATCCGCACTATCCGTATCAACCCGGCTACACTTTCGTAAACGGCCTTTTCGCCAACGCCGCAGGTGGGGACATTGTCGGCTCGCGCTTATTCAACACCCTGCTCGCCCTCGCATCCGCCCTCGCCATCGTGGCACTGGGCCGCGCACCACTGGGTCTGCCCGCCGCGCTCTTTGGGGCCCTCCTCTTTCTTTCCTACTCGCAGTCGGTCATCCATTTTCGCATGAGCTACGCCCACAATGCCGTGGGACTTGGGGTGGGATTGATGACCCTTTTCCTTCTTCGCTCACCGGGCCTGCGCAATGATCTCCTCGCCGGCGGAGGACTCGCCATCGCCGCCGCTTCGCATCCGCTGTTCATTCACGCCGCTCTCTCCGCGGGCCTCGTGCGACTGCGTCATCCCAAAAGCTGGATTCCGCTTTTCGCGCCCGCCGGCATCGTGGTCCTGGCCAGCCTCCTTTTCGCCTGGCTCCGTTTCGGCAACTGGCTTTGGGAGGATCTCGAGCAACTGAAAAATGTTTTTACCGGCCGCGGCGCTGAAGACGGTGGCGGGTTCCAGGCCCTCAGGAACCTTTCCATTTTCGTCCGACAGGACTGGTTCCACATCGGAGCCGTCCTTGGTCTCCTGGCGTGCCTGAACCGGCGGCTATTTCCCGTGACCATCGTGGGCGGACTGGTTCTCTTCCTGCTCGTGAAAAACCGTCAGAACCTGGTGGTATTCTACTATCAGGCCGCCGTCCTTCTTCCCGTCCTCGGCATCGCTTGGGCCGGCCTTTTCCACACTGCGGAAAAACACCTGGCCCGCCTTTCTTTTCCCTGGGCGCCGCGCGTGGCCTGGTTTTTCTGGGTTCTCCCGCTGTCCTGCTTTGTCCAAATCGCGCCGGACGCCATCCTCGGCACCCTCAAACCCCGCAACCAATACTGGGTCACCCAATCCCCTGCGGAGGTCGAGCAGGCCGCGGCCTGGTTGAATGCGCACACCACCTCCAAAGACGCGGTCGTCGGCAACGCCAACAGCGCCTGGCTACTCAAGGCCAAGACCATTCCCTACCTGCAAATGATCACCTGGTACGGCGTGCCCACTCAAGGCTACGAAAACGGCAACCGCCGCGAGCGCTTTCGCTATGATGCCTCATTGGAAAAAGTGAAATTCGCGGTGGTCGGGGACATCGACCGCCGGTGGACCTTCGCCGAACCCAATATCAACCAACTCACGGCAAAGCTGGAGAAGGAACGCTGGCCCATCGTCTGGAGCGGAAAAACCTACTCCATTCTCGCCAATCCTCGTTTTCTTCCGCAGAAATAACGCATTCATGACACTCCCTCTCACCATATTTTTGCCCACGATGAACGAGGAGGAGGGACTCAAGGTGCTGCTTCCCCGGATTCTCGCCCAGCATCCGGCCCAGGTCATCGTCTCCGATGGAAATTCTCGCGACAAGACCTGCGAGGTCGCATCCGCCATGGGCGCAACCGTCTACGTGCAGAAGGAGCGAGGGATCCGTCATGCCTACATCGAGGCCTGGCCGCTCATCACCCAGCCTTACGTGATCACCATGAGCCCGGATGGAAACTGCATCCCGGAGGACATCCCCCGACTTTTTGCCAAGATGCAGGAAGGTTACGACATGGTGGTCGCGTCCCGTTACGGAAAAGATGCGGGCAGCGAGGATGACGATCTCGTCACGGGATTTGGCAATTGGTTTTTCACCTCAACCGTCAACTTTCTCTTCCAGGCGGATTACTCCGACTGCATGGGCATTTATCGCGGCTACCGCACCAAACTTTTCTACGAATTGGGACTCGACCGTCACGAAGCCTACACGCTCCCGGAGAAACTCTATTTCACGCGCATCGGCATCGAACCCCTCCTCTCCGTCCGTGCGGCGGCGACCGGCTGCAAGGTTTCGAAAATTGGTTCCCCAGAGCCGAAACGCATCGCCGGCGAGAGAAAATTGCAGGTCATTCGCTGGGGCGCGGCGTATTACACCCAGTTTCTTCTGGAGTTCCTTCGCTTTCGAATTCTCGGAAAATCCCTGCCCGCCGTGATCGCGCCTTTGGGCGACCAGTCCCGTCAATCGTCTTCTTAGTCTTTTCCGACATTCGCCGCCTGGGCAGTCATCGGTTGGATGACGACCTTGCCTGCATTTTCAATAGCTCCCGAGGACAGAGTGCCCTTTACGGTTCGAAATTAATCGTCTCTGTCCTGGCTCCAGACTGTGGCCACGAGGTCACAGTTGCTCCTGTTTCCGGCTGCATTTCCGTGGGGATGAGCCGGACTCCAAGTCGCATCAGACGCGAAAAGCCATCAATTGGTTAGCAACTGTCGTTTAGGACAGAAGCTGGCGCAGCACATAAGGCAGGATGCCGCCGTGGCGGAAGTAGTCCACCTCGATGGCCGTGTCGATGCGCGAGCGCAGGGTATGTTGCTCCTCCGTGCCGTCGGCGCGGTGGATGACAAGGGTGACGTCCTGCATGGGTTTAAGGTCTTCGCCCTTGATGCCGAGGATGTCGAAGGTTTCCGTTCCATCCAGGCCGAGGGTCTGGGCGGTGACGCCTTCCGGGAACTGGCAGGGCAGGACGCCCATGCCGACGAGGTTCGAGCGGTGGATGCGTTCGAAGCTCTGGGCGACGACCGCTTTTACGCCGAGGAGGTTGGTGCCTTTGGCCGCCCAGTCGCGGCTGGAACCGGTGCCATATTCCTGTCCGGTGAAGATGATGAGCGGGGTGCCTTCGGCTTTGTAGGCCATGCAGGCATCGTAGATGAAGGTGGGCGTGCCGGCCTTGGCGCTGATTTCCTTGTCGGGCGCGGGCACTTCGCCTTTGCCAAAGTAGAGGGTGTAACCACCTTCGATGCCAGGAACCATGAGGTTCTTGATGCGGACGTTGGCAAAGGTGCCGCGGGTCATCACGCGGTCGTTGCCGCGACGGGAGCCGTAGCTGTTGAAATCTTCTACGGATACGCCGTTTTCGAGGAGAAACTTGCCGGCGGGGCTGGTCTTCTTAATCGCACCAGCCGGGCTGATGTGATCGGTGGTGACGCTGTCGCCGAAAATGCCCAGGGGACGCGCGCCTTTGATGTCGCCGATGGTGCCAAGCGCCATGCTGAAGCCATCGAAGAAGGGCGGTTCCTGGATATAGGTCGATTTATTGTTCCAGGCGTAAACCTCACCCACACTGCTCGGAATCTCGTTCCACTTGGGATTCTGGCTGGCGAAGTCGGTGTAGAGGCGGCGGTACACTTCGGGCTTAAGGGCGGAGGACATGGCCTCGCGCACCTCGGCCTGGGTGGGCCAGATGTCCTTGAGGAAAACGTCGGCACCGTCGGCGCCCTTGCCCAGCGGTTCCTTGCTCATGTCGATATCGACCGTGCCGGCGAGGGCAAAGGCCACGACGAGCGGCGGGGACATGAGGAAGTTCGCACGGATGTTTTGGTGGACGCGGGCTTCGAAGTTGCGGTTGCCCGAGAGCACGCTGGCGGCGACGAGGTCGTTGTCGAGGATGGCTTTTTCCAGCGAGGGGTGGAGCGGGCCGGAGTTGCCAATACAGGTGGTGCAGCCGTAACCGACGGTCTGGAAACCGAGGGTGTCGAGGTAGGGCTGGAGGCCGGTTTTATCAAGGTAGTCGGTGACGACGCGCGACCCTGGCCCGAGGGAGGTCTTCACGGCGGGGTTGACCTTGAGGCCCTTCTCCACCGCTTTTTTGGCAAGGAGTCCGGCGCCGAGCATCACGCTCGGGTTGCTGGTGTTTGTGCAACTCGTGATGGCGGCGATGAGGACGCTACCGTTGCCGACGCTGGCCTTCGCCGTGTCGTAGTCAGAGGACGCGACATTGTCGGGGGTCGGACGGTTGGTCACCATCTCGACTTCATTTTGCGGCAGGCCTTCCTTGAGGTGGTTGGTGGTGGAGTCGGTGGAAGGCAGGATGTCTTCGATGGGCTTCGCGCCATTGAGTTGGACGCTGAACTTGGGCTCGAGGTCGGTGAGTTTTTTGCCATAACCCCCTTCGGAAAGAGGTTTCTCGAAGAGACCCTGGAAGGTGGATTTGAGCTCGGGAAGGTTAATGCGATCCTGCGGGCGTTTTGGGCCGGCAACGCCGGGAACAACGCTGGCGAGGTCGAGTTCCATCTCGGAGCTGTAGTCGATCTGGCCTTTTTCGGGGATGCCCCAGAGACCCTGGGCCTTGTAGTAGGCTTCGAAGGCGGAGCAGAGTTCTTCGCTGCGGCCGGTGCCGCGCATGTAGGCGACGGTTTCTTCGTCGACGCCGAAGAAGCCCATGGTGGCTCCGTATTCCGGGGCCATGTTGGCGATGGTGGCGCGATCGACAACGGCGAGGGATTTCGCGCCGGGTCCATAGAATTCGACGAACTTGCCGACGACTTTCGCTTTTCGGAGGATCTCGGTGACTTTGAGGACGAGGTCGGTGGCGGTAACGCCTTCCTTGAGCGAACCGGTAAGGTAAACGCCGACGACTTCGGGCGTTAGGAAATAGACAGGCTGGCCAAGCATGCCGGATTCGGCCTCAATGCCGCCCACGCCCCAACCGACGACGCCGAGGCCGTTGATCATGGTGGTGTGGGAATCGGTGCCGACGAGGGTGTCGGGATAGAAAACTTCGCCCTGCTCGGACTTCGCGCTGAGGACGCCCTTGGCGAGGTATTCGAGGTTGACCTGGTGAATGATGCCGATGCCGGGAGGCACAACGCCAAAGGTTTGGAAAGCTTGCTGGCCCCATTTGAGGAGTTCGTAACGTTCGCGATTGCGTTTAAACTCCAGGTCGAGGTTGAGCTGGAGGGCCTGGGATGAGCCGAAGAAATCGACTTGCACAGAGTGATCGACGACGAGATCGACGGGCACGAGGGGCTCGATCATTTTCGGATCGCGGCCGAGGCTGGCGACCGTGGTGCGCATGGCGGCGAGATCGACGAGGAGCGGGACGCCGGTGAAATCTTGCAGAACGACGCGCGCAACGACGAAGGGAATTTCGACCTGGGCCGGGGCCTTGGCATTCCAGTTGGCGAGAATCTCGACGTCCTTGTCCGCCACCCGTTTGCCGTCGTTATTCCGGAGGACGGATTCCAGAACGATACGAATGCTGATCGGGAGGCGCGAGATTTTGCCGATGCCCTGCTTTTCCAATTCGGGCAGGGAGTAATAGAGTCCGGTCTTGCCGTGGCCGGCGTCGAAGGTGCGCAGTGTGTCGATCATGTTGGTAAGTCTTTTATTGACGCCAAAACGGCGGGCCACGCCAGCAATTTGTGAGCGGCGGGTTCCCGTGGGTTCGTGGCGAATGGTCGTCGGTTGTCCGGGCGGGGAAGCAGAGGGCGTGCCAGAAACGGGAGGTTTTCCGTTGTTTCGACGCAATTCCCGGGCTAGAGACATTACGAGACGTCCGGTCGGTTATGAGAGCGCGCATTTTAATCTTGTTATGGGTAACCCTTGTCGCCCTGGCTGGGGCCTCGGCCGCGGGAACGGAGAAGAATAAAAATTTCGACGCCCTGACGCAGTGGATGGAGGATTTTCTCGCGCGCTATGAAATTCCCGGCGGGGCGCTGGCGGTTACCCAAGGCGGACGGCTGGTGTATGCCCAGGGTTTTGGACTGGCCAATCCGGAGACGAGTGAAAATTTCGAGCCCGACACCCTCACTCGCATCGGAAGCCTTTCCAAATTGGTGACAGCATCGGCCCTGCTGAAACTTGTGGACCGGGGCGGAGTGGACGTTGAGGCGCGCGCCTTCGGCCCGACGGGGCTGTTGCCTTTTCCTGTTCCGGGCGAGGCCGACCCCCGCCTGACGAACGTCAGGCTGAAGGATTTGTTCACGATGTCGAGCGGTTGGAAGCCGCAGTCGGACACCTCCTCGCCATTCGCCACGCTCAACGTTCTCCTCGACTCCGGCTCCCCACTCCCGGCGAATCGCGACCTGATCTCTGAGGCCATGCTGACTAAACCCCTCGGCTTCGATCCGGGGACGACTTATGCGTATCTCAACATCAGCCCAATTTTCCTAGCGAAGTTGATCAGCCTCAAATCGGGAAAACCTTACGAGGCTCAGGTCATCGAAACCCTCCTTCTGCCTGTCGGTCTCCGTGCCCCGCGTATTGGCACGACCCGTCTGGCGGACCGTCAGCTCGGCGAGCCGATTTATGCGGATGGGGAGCCCACCTATCCTTCCCTCTACCCCGGCGAAGGTCTGGTTCCCCTGCCCTATGCTTACGGAACACTGGATCTACCGCTCATTGCACCCACCGGCGGCTGGTTGTTTTCGGCAGTGGATTTTGCGTTGCTGATGAGCCATTTGAGTGCCGAACGGAAACCCGCGATGCTCAGCGCCGAATCGCGCGGCCGTTTTTCCACCCGGCCGGCAGGCGTGCAAACCTGGCAGGATACGGCGACTTTCTACGGCTTCCACACCGAGGCGTTTGAAAATGGCAGCGTCTGGGGAAAATACGGTTCCATGCCCGGAGTCGCCGCCTGGGCCGCCAGTCTGCCCAATGGGCTCGGCGTGACCATCGTCATGAACGGCCGGGACCAGTCTGCGCCGGAGGTCTTTGACCCGCCGTTCGCCGGGACCACGTTCGACCAGGAAATCCGCGACGGCATCCAGACCGCCCTGAAAGATCTGCCGCGAGTTTCCGGTGACATGTTTCGCAGCCGCTACCAACCGGGACGGCCAGCCCTTGTCGGCACCGCCCTCGCCGCAGGAACCGTTGGCGTGGCATTTTCCCACCCGCTCACCGCCTTGCCGAAAAATACCGTCATTTCCACCACCGGCAACATCCCCGGTCTGCGCATCAATCCCCTCACCGGCGAACTGCGCGGCACGCCCAAGGAAGCAGGACGCTATCTCCTTCCGATCACCGCCACCAATATTCAGGGGACTGCTCAAGGCATCCTCGAAGTCCTCATTAGTGAACCCGGCACGCCTGTGATCGCGGGGCCTGCCTTTTGCCCGGAGAAATTCCAAAACGTCGTGCGCGACGGACGCGTCGTGGACGAAGTTGTCATGTTGGGGGCGAATCTCACCATTCGCCCGCGCAGTGGAATCGGGGCCAGAGTGATTTTCCTGGATGCCGATGGCGACCTCGTTGTTGCGGAGATGTCGGGTCCCGGGACTCTGGCCATCCAGCTCGACAACGCCGTGCTGCGGGCTAACGCCAAATTCCCCGCCCGCGGTGACGCCGCCTTTGTTTTGGCCGACACCACGGCAGAAACGACGTTCCGGTTTTATTCCGTCGGCAAAATCAATGGCCCCTACCCGGCCTCGGGAGACGCAGTGGCCACGGCCCGGCGCGTGACAGTTACCTCTCCGGCCATCGGCCGCCTCTTCCTCGGAAACAGCCGCCTCCAGGCCTCGACGGATGCAGCAGGCATCGTGGCCACGGGAGTCGCCGCCGATTCGATTGTCGTCGGAGAAATTAACGCCGAAGCGTCCGCGGTCCCTTCGCTGCTTTTCGGCCAGACGCGCACGGTGGTTTTTTCCGGATCGAAAATGCTGCAAGCCAACAGCCAGCCCATCCAAGTCACCGGCATCACCGCCGTTGATACCTACTACGGCGCGGATGCGAACGGTCAGGTCATCGCCGATCAACGTCCCTCCGCGAAGTTTATCGACAACGGTCAGGACATCACCAACACGCTCTTCCCGGCGCCATGATTGTCTATTTCCTCCGCCATGCCGACGCCGAACCCGACGCCGCTCGCGACTTCGACCGCAAACTCACCGTCAAGGGCCTCGAACAGGCGGAAAAGGTGGGCAAATTTCTCATCCGCTACGGCCTCATCCCCGACCTCATCCTCAACAGCCCGGTGGTCCGCGCCAAACAGACCGCCAAAATCGTGGCCCAGCGCCTTGGTGGGGCCGACCTCGTCGAAGAACATTGGCTCGCCTGCGGCATGACCCCGGAGTCCTGCCTACGCGAACTGAGCGCCTATGCAAAAAACGAATCCGTGATGCTCGTAGGCCACGAACCGGATTTCGGCGAGACGGTTGCTGCCCTCCTCGGGCTTCCGAACTCCCACAACCTTCTCATCCGCAAAGCTTCCCTGACCGCCATGGACCTTCCGGTCCTTGCACCCGGTGCAGGACAGCTCCAGTTTTCCATCCCCGCCCGACTCATGTAAAAAATTTATGACACCCGAAATCATCCACTCCACGGACTTCGTTAAAGACGCCGTCGCCCTCATCGAGCGCGAGGCGGACATCGCCATCTTCGAACGCGGCGAATTTCACCTCGCGCTCAGCGGCGGCAACACGCCCCGCCCCGTTTATGAGGCTCTCGCGAAACATCGCGGCGCCTGGAGCAAATGGATCATCACCTTCGGCGACGAACGCTGCGTGCCACCCGACAGCGACCAAAGCAACTATCGCATGGCGAAGGAAGCCCTCTTCGACCACGTTCCAATCCCGGCCGAAAACATCCTCCGTGTTCGCGGCGAAGCCGACCCCACGGTGGCCGCTCAGGAATACGAAGACACCCTTCGCGCCCGCACGAAAAACGGACTCTATCGCCACGACCTCCTCCTCCTCGGTATGGGCGACGACGGACACACCGCATCCCTTTTTCCGGGCACCGAAGCCCTCGGCGAAAAAGACCGCTGGGTGGTTTCCAACTTCGTGCCGAAATTCGACAGCCACCGCATCACCTTCACTTACCCGATACTCGACGCCGCGCGGCACGTCTGTTTTCTCGTCAACAGCAAAGGCAAGGACGCCATTCTGGAGGAAGTGTTCAGCGGAAAATCCAACTACCCCTGCGCCGCCGTCCGACCCCCCCAGGGCAACGTCACCTGGATGCTGGGAGCGTAGCGCGCGCTGACCGAAACCCTCGCCATGGAATAGGGCATGCTGCAAAAGGCACCGGACTCGGCGCAGCGCTGGAGTTCCCGCTTTAGCGTGCGCTTCTGGTCTTCCGCGTCCGTTCTCGCTGCTGCCGCACTAGTTGCTGTCAGCTCCGCCCGCGCGCAGATGACCCGCGACAATCTCGCCGCTCGGATCGCTGCCGAGACAACCCGCCTTTCCTCCGTCCCCTACAACGGCCGCTGGACACCGCCCGGTTCCAGTCAGCCTTGGCCGATGGACTGTTCCAACACCGCGCGATGGCTTTACCTCTCGGCCGCGGGACACACCCTGCCCCGCACCGCCTCCGATCAATATGAAACCCTGCGCGCCGCCCGCCGCCTCTGGCGGGTCAACGCCGCGAACACCAAGTGGCGCTCCCGACTTCGCCCAGGTGACCTGCTCTTCTGGGAAAACACCTACCGTCCCACACGCAAACCGCCCATTACCCACGTTATGGTTTTTCTCGGCCGCGACCCTGACGGTTCCCTGCGCATGGCCGGCTCTCAAGGCAGCCGCGGCGTGGACCTCTACACCTTCCGCCCGGAAACGCCCTACGGCGGCTACAATTGGTTCCTCTGGTTTAAACGCACCGGCCGCTTCGTCGCCTTCGGCCGACCGCTATAATCGCCCCCGCTGCGGGAAAATTCCCGCTCCAATTTCGTGCAAATTTGTGAAATTGGTGTCTAAATCCTCGTCCCCTTCCAACTTCCATCTCCCAACTTCGATCTCCTAATTCCCATGCAAGACATCTACATCGGCACCGATAGCGGCGCGACCACCTCGAAGACAGCCGGCATTTTTGCCGACGGCACCCCCGTCTCTCACGAACTTGCCCAGAGCTCCACCAACTCCCAACTCGGCACCGAAGCGGTCGTCAACGGCTGGATCGAGGGTGTGGAAAAATTCCTCGCCACGCACAAATTCACCTGGGACCAAATCCGCGGTGTCGGCCTCGCCATTCCCGGACCTTACCAAAGCTACGGCATCCTCGATCGCGCCGCGAACCTGCCGCCATCTTTCGCCGGCTGGGATTTTCATGCCGACTATTCGAAAGCCCTCGCGCATAAAGCCGGACGTCCCATCCCCCTCGTCACCGGCAACGACGGCAACTACGGCGGGGTCGCCGAGGCCGCCAAGGTGCGCGGCGACAAACGCGCTTCCATGATCATGCTGGCACCAGGTTCCGGCCTCGGCTGCGCTTATGTCGGTCCCGATGGCCTCTCCCTCGATGGCGACACTCTCAACGCCATGGAAGCCGGACACATGCCCGCCCCCCTCCACCTCCTCGGCCTACCTTCATTTGTCTGCGGTTGCGGGCGTTCCTGGGGGTGCTTCGAAGCCTACACCACCATCTCCGGACTGCCCCAGTTCCTCGACTACCTCCTCCCGAAATACCCCGACCACGAACTCGCCCACTCCACCGCCCCCGCCAAGGAAAAAGCCCTCTCCCTCCGCACTCGCGCCCAAAAAGGCGACAAACTCGCCCTCGAAATCTTCGACTACCAGGCCAAGGCCCTCGGTCTCCACGTCGCGAATCTCTCCATGGCCTTCGACGCCGAATATGTCGTCATCGGCGGCGGACTCATCGATCCGCATTCCACGACTGAGGAATTTCGCGCCCACTACCTCAAGACCATCCACACCTCCGCCGAACCCTGGCTCCACCCCAGCCAGCGCAACACGCTGAAAATCGTCCCCGCCTCCCTCGGCGAACTCTCCCAAGCCATCGGCGCCGCGTTGGTCGCGCTCTACACGGCGGAGAAAAAATAGGCTTTTTTCCCGCACGCCCGCTTTTCGGGAAGAACACCAGGGGTGCCGGAATCGCCCACCGGCCATTCAAGAGTATTTCCGATTCAAGAAGCACCAAAGGTGCGGGAATTGCCTCCCGGCCCTTCGAAAGTGTTTCCCGATTCAGAAAGCACCAAAGGTGCGGGAATTGCCTCCCGGCCCTTCGAAAGTGTTTCCCGATTTAGAAAGCACCAAAGGTGCGGGAATTCCATAGCCCAGCCCGATAGGGTTGGGTCCACCGTTATCAATTTCCTGCGGCCTGAAGGGTCGCTATGGACGAAATCTAAAAGTATTTTCTAAGAAAGTCATCGCTCGCGTGTCTTGATAGCTTGGAGGGAGTCCGTTCCTCCGAACCATGATCCAACCCGTCACCCTCGCTCCCGAAGAGCTTTCCGACGTTTCCGCGCCGGTGGCTTTTCCCCTGCCCTTCGAAAAGGGCACGCTGGCGGCATTGTTCGAGGCCGAGGAGAGCGCGATCCTCGGTTTTGCCATCGGACTAGTCGGCCGGCGATCCGTGGCGGAGGAGCTTGTGCAAGAGGCCTTTATGCGCCTGCACCAACTCTGGGATCAGGTGGAAAATCCGCGTCCATGGCTCTACCGCAGCGTCCGGAATCTGGCCCTCAATCACCTCCGCGACCACGCCCGCGAGACCACCACGGACGAACCTGAGAGCGCCGGCAACGAAACGCCGCCCGATGTTGCCCTCGGCCGCCTCGAAGCCGTCGGCATGGTGCGACTGCTTTTGGCCGAACTCCCTCCCGAGGATCAAACCCTCATCCACCTCAAATACCATGACGACCTTAAATATCAGGACATCAGCCGCCGCACCGGACTCAGCGTGAGCAACGTCGGCTACAAACTGCACCACGCACTCAAAGGCCTGGCCGAAGCCCTCCGCCACGCCGGCATCGACGGGAGCCAACCATGAACAAAGACGACAACAACCTTCAGCCCCAACCTTGGATCGACCCAGCCCTCGAAGCCCGCGTCGTGGCCCTAGTCCTGGGCGAATCCTCCGCCTTCGAGACCGCGGAATTGGAACGTCTTCTCGCGGAAAATCCCGAACTCGCGATCTTCAAACGTCGCATCGAAGCCGTCCATTCCATCGTCGGCGTGGCCGCCCGCCCCGAGAACCCCAAGTTCCAACTCTCGCCGGAACGCCGCAAAAAACTTCTCGAGACCATCGGAATTCCCGCCGTCGTGCCAGACAAAAAGATCCCGGTGGTGACGCCTCAAACCTCCGCCCGGTGGTCACCCCAAATCCTCCTCCGCATTGCCGCCTGCCTGGTGATGGCGACGATGGTGCTGGCGGTCTGTTCTTTCGTGGCCGTTTTCCGGAATCCCGTGGAATCGTCTGACTTCGTCGCTTGGGATCAGGAGCGCGGCGCGGTCCATTCCTGGTTGTTTGGCTCGCTTGCGGCCAAAACCAGCAGGCCGGCCAGTCCCATACCCACCGAAGACATCGTGTTGGGCTCAACGCTTTCGACGGACGCGGGGGCGCAAACACCTTCGACTGGTGCTATAGGCGGCTACAACACCTATTCCGGGGGAACCGTGGTGTCGACCGGACAGGCATCATCCTTCGAATCCGATTTACGCCGGGAACCCCAAAAATTGGCGCAGGCAATCTCCGCGAACGAGGAAGACCCACATCCTTCCCGCCAATCCAATGGCCCCCAGGGGGAGTTTGCGGGCTCTGGGCAGGTAGGCGGCGGTATCGTTTTATGGAAAGGCAACGCTCCGGTGCCAGCCGCAACGCCACAGGCGGAAACGCTTGCGCTCGCCGAATCACCAGTCCTGCCCGCGGCAATCGCCGACGCTGCTACAGGACCTCTGCAAATGGCTCAGGGCCAAGTCATGGAATCCGTCGAATTCGCAAAAAAGTTCTCTTCTGACGTCATGGAGGTAAAGCCGCTGGAACAACCATCTGAGTCCATGGCCGAGACGATGCCAATGGATGCAGCCGCCAACCAATCCACGGATCTCGCCCAGGAGGAATCCATTGGAAAGGATTCGCGGAACGGCGGCGTCCTCGAGAAAAGTCGACGTCGGGCCGCGGCGGCCCCAGCCGAACAAAGAGACGTCGACCGCCCGGTTGAACCGGAGAGCGAGAGAGCCTGGGACAGCCTGTATATGTTTCGGGGTGTCAACGTCCTTGGGGAAAAGCAGAACGAAACAAAACCTCTCCCCCCGGAAGTCGTGGACCAGATCACCGCAGGTCAGGTCACAGGGGAAGCGCCTATCACCGCTGGAAACCGGACTACCGCCATGAGCGCCAACGCGGATGACGCTCTTCTCTTCGGCTCCCCTGTTGAAGTGGCACAGAACAAAGACAAAAAAGGTGCCAACATAAGGAAGAACCTCGAAACAGAAGGCTCCGACCAGCTGGTGGCGCAGGCAAACAAAGAAGCCGTTCCTATTCTCGGAGATATTCCAATGGCAGGCCGGGTTTTCCGTCCGGAATCCCGAACAGAGACTCCCCCATCTCCGCAGTCCGCCAACGTCAACCAGCCTGTCTTCTCCACCAAGGACGGAAAAGTCGAGTTCGATGGGTTCATTAACTACGGTTCGCCGATAACGACCGTCACGCCAACCGACGAACGCCAACAGGCGCAGGCTAAGCAACTTACTGATGAGGGCAAAGCATTCTCCGAGACGGGACGGTTCGACCTTGCCTATAAACGCTTCGAGCAAGCTCAGGCAATTGACCCCTATAGCATCGCGGCCCGGCGTGGGATGGAGAACGTAAATGAGGCTCGCACGAAATACGCAGCCAGCGCATTCACCGAATCACGAGGCGACATGCTTCGCTCCGTTGACAAAGGCTGGGAGCTTCCCGTCCGCAAATTCGATGCTGGCAACACCACCATAATCGAGCAGCCCCATCTGGACCAAAGAGGAACAACCACCATCAATCGCAAGCTGGATGAAATCGTCATCCCCAGAATCGACTTCCAAGATGTGACGGTTCGCGAGGCCTTAAACTTCCTCAAACAGCGCGCCTCCGCATTGGATAAAACGGAAGCCGATTCTGCCAAAAAAGGCATCAATATTGTCCTGAACTTACCCGAGGAGGCTGTCGAGTCGGACGCAAAAATCACACTAGAACTTACAGACATTCCGTTGCGAACTGCGGTCAACTATGTGGCGGCGGCCGCCAACCTTAAACTCAAGGTCGAGCCCTATGCGGTCGCCGTGGTGCCGCAAAGCGTGGCCACTGAAGTTTTGGTCACGAAAGAGTACCAGGTCCCAAAGGGATTCATCCCCGCCTTGCCGGAATCCAATCCAACGCCAATTCCCGGAGCCGGCGGCCTAACGGATGCGGGTTCGGTTTCCACTGTCGCCGAGCGTTCGGGAGCGAGAAAATACCTCGAATCCTCAGGAATTCCATTTCCTGCCGGGGCTGCCGCCTATTTCATCGAAGGCAGCAACAAGTTGGTCGTCAAAAACACCCAGTCCAGTCTCGACCTCATTGAGACGATGGTTGATTGCAGCCTGGCCGCGCCGGAGGCCCGCCCTCAAGCCACCGAAACCATCACCACCAAGCAGCCCGTCTCGACCTTCTCCCTCCACGTCAGCGACGTGTCGTTCCAACTCGCCCGGGACGCGCTGGCCAACGGGAACATGCCCGAACCGGACCGCATCCGGCCGGAAGAATTTTACAATGCCTTCGACTACAACGATCCCGCCCCCGCCCCGGGCGAGCCGGTCGCGGCCCGCATCGAGCAAAGCGCCCATCCCTTCCTCCAACAGCGCAATCTCGTCCGCATTGCCGTCAGAGCCGCCGCCTCCGGACGCGCCGCCGGACAGCCCCTGCGCCTCACGATCCTGCTCGATACCTCGGGCTCAATGGAGCGCGAAGACCGCGCGGTTTCCGTCCGACAGGCCTTGCAAACTCTCACCACGCTGCTCGGTCCGAACGACCGCGTCACGCTCATCGGCTTCGCCCGCACTCCACGACTTCTCGCGGAGCAAGTGCCAGGCGATCAAGCCGGCAAGATCGTCGAAGCGGCCGACCGCACGCCGTCCGAAGGCGGCACCAATCTGGAAGAGGCCCTCGCCCTGGCCTCGGAAATGGCCCTCAAACACAAACTCCCCGCCGCGCAAAACCGCATCGTGCTGCTGACTGACGGTGCGGCCAACCTAGGCAACGCGGATCCCATCCGGCTCGCGACGCAAATCGAGAAGACCCGCCAGCAGGGCATTTCCTTCGACGCCTGCGGGGTTGGGGCGATCGGATTAAACGACGAAATCCTGGAAACCCTCACCCGCAAGGGCAACGGACGGTATTATTTCCTCAACAGACCCGAAGACGCCGACGCAAGTTTCGCCAAACAGCTCGCCGGCGCTTTCCGTCCCGCGGCGGAGAACGTCAAAGTGCAGGTCGTTTTCAACCCGGCGCGTGTGGCCAAATACCGCCTCATCGGATTCGAAGAACATCTCTTGAAACGAGAGGATTTCCGCAACGACAAGGTGCAGGCGGCCGAGCTCTCCGCCGAAGAGGCCGGAGTCGCCTTGTATCAGGTGGAACCCCTCCCTGAAGGCGAAGGTGATCTCGGGGAGGTCTTCGTCCGCTTCCGCGATCCGGCGACAGGCACGATGGTCGAACGTTCCTGGACGATGCCTTACGAAGCCAAGGTCCGCGCCTTTGACCAGGCTTCGCCTTCCCTGCAACTCGCCGCCACCGCCGCCCTGCTCGCGGAGAAACTGCGCGGCGACTCCCAGGTGGATCTCGACGCCTTGAAACCCGCCGTGACCAATCTGCGCAGCCACTACCCCCATCAGGCCCGCGTCCGGGAGTTGCTCCAGATGTTCGAACAGGTCCAGCGCTGACCTTCACAAAAGTCTGACAAGCTTTTTACAAATCTCTGACAAATCAAAGGGCCTCCGGGTCTAAGCAAATACCACCGCATGAAAACCCTCCTATCTCTTCTCGCGACCGGGATCGCCCTCTTACCAAGTGCCGCGTTTTCCCAAAATGAAGCCGGTGCGGATCGCGCCAGCGTTTCCGCGCAACTCGCCCCCGAGAATGGCCACCTCATCGTGGAAGCGCGCGGCGTCCCGCCCGAATCCCCGCTCTTTTTCTCCGCAACGGCGGACACCGTCTTCCGTCTCGGCGGAGAGGAAATCGCGGGACTCACTCAGTTGGCCGTCCGTGTCGTGCAGGGACGCCCCGAGGTCATCACGCTGGGCCTCAACGGCGACGCGGAAGTGACGGGCGTCACCGGGGACGGCCTCCGCGATTGGTCGGTGCGGCAGGCCGACGGAAAGCGGTTCCTCGACCTGCGTCCAACCCTCACGGACGGTCAGCCCGGGCCAGCCCAACTCAATCTGGCGGTGAAGACCAGAGTTCCCAAGCCCAAGATCCCCGGCTCCGTCACCCTGCCGGTTCTCACCCCGGGTGAGGCGGTCGGTTTTGCCTCCCAAATCAAACTCACTCCCGGCGACGCGGTGGACGTGCGAGTGACCCGCGCCGATGGCCTCGTTCCCCTCGGTCCGGCCCCCAAGCCCCATGGCGACCAGCAGTTTTACGGAACCACCGAGGCCATCCTCGAAGTCCTGCTCATCCAGCGGGGCGCGGCTATCGCAGATGCTGACCTGGTCGGAGCCTCCCTCACCGGAAAACTCGACGAAGAAGCCGGCTGCGTGCGTTTTCAACTGCGCGGCGAAGCCCGCGTGCGCACAGTCGGGGCAAGGCTGCCCCTGCTCTCCGGGCGGGCGGCGTTGTCCGACACGGCCTCCGGTGACGGCTGGCATGTCGAATTGAAGGATGGCCGCACCGAGCTGGTCTTCGACCGCACCGGCGCGTTTCCCCTGGATATTAGCTTGGTGGCCGCACTGCGCGACGGCGAATGGAAGTCCCTGGACTTCCGCATGCCCGCCGGAGCGGTTGTGCCCATGGTGATCGAGGGGCTGGCCAAAGAAGTGGCTTTTAATCCCAGTGCGCCCGTCGTTCCCGATGCCACGTCCCGCAAGGGATTCGTTGCCGCCGACGGCGATGCTTCCGTTGGCTGGCGGCAGTCGCGCGACTCGAGTGTCGGCACGCTCTCCTTCACCAGCCACGAACAAAGCGATGTCCGCGTGGGGGCCGGTTTGCTCCGCCAGACTTCGAAAATTGACTTCCGCGTGCTGCAGGGAAAATTGCCTAGCATTCGTTTGAGACTCGACGGCCCTGGGGAGATCCTCGGCGTGGAAGGCACCAACGTTCTGGGTTGGAAAGTCGTGCCCGACGGCAAACAACGCGCCCTGGACGTTCGTCTCAGCCGGCCTTTGGAAAAAAGCGGTGCGATTATTGTGCGCAGTCAGTCTCCACTCGGCAATTTTCCCGTGAAGGCCGAACCGCTGCGCCTCACCCCCGAAGGCGGCGTGCGCCACTCGGGTTATGTGCGCGTGGCCAATGACGGTGCCGTCCGCCTCGAAGTGGCCGATGTCGCGGGCATGATGCAATTGGCCCCGGCGCAGTTTCCCGGCACCGCCGTGGAACCCGGTACCCGGCAGGTTTTTGTCTATCGTTTTCCCTCCGCGAGCTACGCCTATCGGATCGTAGCAAATCAGATTCTTGCCGAGGTCGGTGTCTCGCAAATCCTCCTCTACAAACTCGCCGATACCGACCGCGTGATCACCGCTGACCTCGAACTCGACATCCGCGAGGCCCCGCTGCGCGAATGGTCCCTCCAGATCCCCGAGGATTACGCTGTGGTGGCCGCCAATGGCGGTAGCGTCGCCGATTATGTCGCGGAGACCGAAACCAAGGATGGGCTTCGCGTTTTGAAAATCCTCTTCAACACCGCTGTCGAAGGCCGGCAATTGATCCGTCTGCGCCTCGAAAAAAACCAGGCCGCCGCCGCGGGCGCGTGGATCCTGCCGCCGCTCTCCTATCCCGGGGCCAAATCCGTGCGCGGCCACATCGGTGTCGTCTCCACACCCGGCTTCCGCATCCTTCCAGGCAAAATGGAAAAGCTCGTCGAAATGCCCCTTAGCTATTTCCCCAATCAAATTCCCGGCCTCCAGCAGGCCTTCCGTCAGCGTGAAGCCGACTGGTCGGCCACGCTGAACGTCGAGGCCCTTGGCCAGAGCGTGCAGGCGGATGTTTTCCACCTCTACTCCCTTAAGGAAGGGGTGGTTTATGGGAGCGTGCTTTTTAACTATTTCGTCGTGGGCGCGCCATCCAGCGAATGGCGGATCGAAGTGCCGGAGTCCGCGGGAAACATTGATGTCGTCGGCCAGAACGTCCGCCGCGACTGGCGCCGTGAGGGCAATCAGATCATCGTCTCGCTTCACCAAGCCGTTCTTGGGGCCGCCACGCTGCTCGTCACATTTGAGCAACCCATGAGCGCCCGCGGAGGAACCATCAAACCCGGTGAAGTGCATCCGCTCGGCGTGCAGGGCGAGCGCGGGTTTTTGCAAGTGGTCAGTCCGCTACAGGTGAAATCTCAAGTCCTCAAGGCTGAGGGCGCTTTGTTAAAGCTGGAACCCCTCGAACTCCCCGCGGAGTTCCGCCTACTCACCACCTCCCCCTCCCTCGCGGTTTATCAGTACACCGCGCGGCCGTTCGAAATGGAAATGGACATCAAATGGTATGCCCCGGCGGAAACCGTGGACCAGCTCGTGGATTTCGCAAAACTCTCCAGCCGCATTTCCCGCGATGGCCAGGTCGTGACGGATGCGCGGTATTTCGTGAAAACCCGCGGACGCAAGGCCCTGCGCATCGTGCTGCCCGCCGATGTGAAACTCTGGGAGGCCCACGCCGATCAACAGATCGTCAACGCCCAGGTGGACGGCGAGCAAACCCTCATTCCGCTCCCGCCCAAGCTGAACCCCAACGAACCTGTCGAGGTCGTGCTGCGCCTTGGCCAGACCGCCAAACACGCCCGCTCGCCGATCCTCAGTTCCCCCAAGGCCCTGTCGACCACGGTTATTAGCGAATGGACCGTCACCGGTGACCCCGGACAGCTCCTCGTCCCCAAGGGCGGCACCGCCCAACTCACCGTCCCGGTGCTCACGGAGACCGGCTTCGAGTGGCTCTCCGAGCGGGCAGCGGGTTCCACTATTCTGTTGCTTCTCGCCGTCGCGCTCGCGGGATTTTTACTCCGCAGCAGCGTCACATGGAAAACCCTTCTCGGATTCCTCGTGGCCGGCGGAGTGGTTCTGTGCGCGCTGAATTTTGCCGCCACCGCGACGAAGGTCCGCCAACACAACATCGCCAAGCTCACCTACGCGGCGGCGGTCGTGCCCGCTGGCGAAGCGGTCACCCTGCAACTTGGCAACGTCGGAGCCACCCGGGCGATGATCTCCCCGTGGGGCGTTGTCGCGGGAGCGGTCGGCGTCGCCTTGCTGGGATTTGCGGCTTTCCGCGTGTGGATAGGTTCCGGACACGGAGGCTGGCCGGTTCCAGCCGGTGCGCTGTTTCTGGCGATTGGCCTACTCGCCCAGCGCGGTGGGGCGGCGGCCTTTTTCCTCCTCCTCGCCATCGGGGTGTTTGCCGCGCTGATGCTTCCCATCTTTATTCGCTGGATGCGCCGGCGGCGGGCGGTCCTCCAGCCCGCTCCGGTGGCCACCGCCCTGGTCCTACTGCTGGCGGCGTCTGTGGTCCCAGCTTCGGCGCAGGAAAGTCCGCCCGCTGAATCGCTGGTGCAGACCTGGAAAATCCGCGAAGGCCGCTTATTTGGAGATTGCGACGTCCAGGTGCGCGGCGCGGTGGGGGACAGCTTCCTTTTGCTCCAGCCACCCGCCGTGCTCACCAACTTCAAAGGTGACGACGGCCTGCGCGTAACCAAAGTTCAGCGCGGCAACCAGACCCTTTATTTCGTCGCGCTAGAACGTGCGGGGGTCTTCCGCGCCCTCGCCAGTTTTGAAATGCCAGCGGCTGATCTGAGCAAAGGCCTGCCTCTCGTGTCCGGTCCGGCCGCTGTGCAGCGTGTCACGGTGCAGCTTGATCAAGGCGGCTGGGAGTTCACTTCGCCCTCGGCGGTGAGTGTTCAGGCCCTGGCCGGAATTTCAGACGCCGAAAGTGGTGCGACCCTGATCCTAAGTCCCGGGGAAACGCCGGTCATCAACATCCGCACCCGGACCCGCAATACCGCCGCGGAGAAAACCCAGTTTTTTGCCGAGGCGGCGAACCTGTTTGTCCCCGGTCCCGGGGTCGTGAATGGCTACTGCCGCGTGACGATCCGTCCCGTGCAGGGTGAGGTTTCGGCCCTCGAACTGGAAGTGCCTGCCGGCTTCACTGTTGGCGACGTGCGAAACGGCCCGGTGAGCGCCTGGCGTTTCGATCCCAAAACCCGCAAGCTGCGCGTGGAGATCGCCCCGGCACAGGCCGGCACCTTCAAGCTGGATGTGGAGAGCCAGCTCGGCACCGCCGATCTCCCGGTGGATCTCACTTTGGAGCCCATCCGCGTGATGGGTGCCGCGGGCGAAGTCGGCATGATTGCCCTCGCCTTCGGCGGCGACGCCCAGCCGGAAAACGTGCGCGGCCTCTCGCCGGTCAATCTGGAGGATTTCGATTCCGGGCTCATCCCGACCACCAAGGACGGACAACCCCTGGCTCTGCTCCAGCAGGCGTTCCGTTACGGCCGGGAAGGTGGGAAGGTATCGCTCAAAGTCGCGGCGGTGGCTCCGGAGGTGCGAGTCGTGACCAAGCAGGTCCTGTCCTTCGGCGATGATCGACTGGTACTGGCCGCCGACCTGAACGTTGCCATCACCCGCGCCGGACTTTTCAAATTGAGCTTCCCCCTGCCCGAAGGTTTGGAAGTCGAGGCCATCAGCGGCGGCACCCTTAGCCAATGGATCGAAGCCACCGAGGACGGCAAACGGATCATCACCCTGCAACTCAATGGCCGCACCATCGGCGACCAGACTTTTGCCCTCACCCTGGTCGGGGCCTCCCCGGCGGCGCAGGACGCGTGGACCGTGCCGCGCCTCCTGCTGCGCGAGGCCAATCGCCAAACCGGCGAGTTGCTGCTGGTCCCAGAAAAAGGCATCCGTCTCCGCGCCGTGAAACGCGAAAGCGTTTCGCAAGTCGATTCCCGCGCCGCCGGAGAATCGCGGCCCGGCACCCTCGCCTTCCGTCTGCTCCAGGAAAACTGGAACCTGCAACTCGGCATCGAGGCGCTGGAGCCATGGGTGACCGTCCAGGCCCTGCAAGAAGTCACCGTGCGAGAAGGCCAGACCCTCACGCGGCTTGGCCTGCGCTACCGTGTCGATAACGCGGCCGTGAAACAACTGCGTCTGCGCCTGCCGGGACTGAGCGAAAGCCAGACCCAGACCGTCCGCGGCACCGGCTCCGCCGTGAGCGATCTGGTGAAATTGCCCAATGAAAAAGACGTCTGGGAAATCCGCTTTCAACGCGGCATCGCCGGCGAGACGGACGTGCAGATCGAATTCCAGGGAGCAGCAACCCGTGAACACGGCAAGGAGTCGATCCAGACCCCCGCCTTCGAAGGCACTCGCCAGGTCACGCAGTTTGTCTCGGTGCGCGGCAGCGGACGCATCGAACTCGCCGCCGACGTTCTCCCGCGTGGCTGGCAACGGGTGGATTGGAGCGCCGTTCCCGCAACGCTGCAGGACCACTCCGACCGCAGCGTGCCGGCGCTGTGTTTCCGCGTGGCCGAACCCGAGGGCCCGCTCGTCGTGTCCATTCAGCGGCACAACGTGGCCGACGCCCTCAAACTTCGTGTCACGCAAGGCGATCTCACCACCCTCTTCTCTCCGCAGGGTCCGTCTCTCACTGCGGTCCGGCTGACGGTCGAAGTCGTCGAGAAAAGCTCCCTCCGCGTCAACCTCCCGAAGGACGCCCGGCTTTTCAGCGCCTTCGTGAATGACGAAAGTGTCAGCGTGGTGCGCGAAGGCGACGCCTACCTGTTGAATGTCTCGCCGAACAGCGACTCCGACCGTTCCGCCGAGGTGCGGCTCGTTTATTCCGTTCCCAACGCCCAGCGCGGAAAAATCGAACTCCTCGGCCCCAGCCTAAACGTGCCGCTGGTCAACGTTTCTTGGCGCGTCATTTTGCCACCCGGTCAAGCCATCGCCAACTACTCAGGTGCCCTGCGCCTCAAGGAGCAAAAGGCGGCCGGGCCGTTCGGCATGCAACAATATGTGGAACTCGCCTCCTACAACCGCACCGCCGAGGCAAAAAAGGCCGCCGCCCTGATGGACCAGGCCAATTCCCTCCTCCGGCAGGGTGAGCAACAAAAGGCCAGCGAGGTCCTGAGCAAAGCCGCCAACACCTTCGCCCTCGACGAAGCCTCCAACGAAGACGCCCGCGTGCAGTTGAAAACCCTCAAAACCCAGCAAGCCGTCGTTGGTTTGAACACCCGGCGTCAGCGCCTCTACCTCGACAACAAAAGCAACGACTCGAGCCGCAACGAGCAACTTGAACAGGCCGCCAATGCCAATCCTTTCATGCAAGGCGGCACCAACTTCGACCCGCAGCAGATGGACCAGCTCCTCATGGGCAACACCGCCGAGGAAAACTCCGCCCTCCGCGGCATTGCCAGCCGCATTGTCGATCAGCAACTCGCCGCCGAACCCGCCCCCGGCGCCATCGACGTCACCATCCCCGAGAGCGGCAAGGTATTAACCTTCACCCGCAGCATTCAGGTGGACGGCGAAGCGCCGCTGGGCTTGCGGCTAAGCCTCGCTTCGACCCGCGGATCCAACGGGTGGTTTGTGGCGGGGCTCCTGCTGGTCGTCGCGGTGGTTGCAACGATGGCTTTTCCGCGGCGGATGGCGGAGTAGGCCGAAAGATTGAGCAAGGATATGATACGCACTCCGAATACGGGCGGCGAGAAAACGCCTTCGCGCAATGTTGGAGTTCACGCTTTAGCGTGCGCCATTATTGAGGCCAGCCTAAAGGCTGGACTCCTACGCGGGACGAATCCCCGCCAAGCTCGAACACCACGCCAGAATCTGATCAAGGCGTGGAGCAAGTTGCAACAACCACGGGAGCGTGTATTTTCTATTCATGAAACAGTGCTGCCGTGTCCGCTCTGGCGAAGCAGCCTCGGGATGAGAGCCCCGCCGGTGAAACTCCGGTAGAGCGGACATGGCCGCACTCGTTGCTCCTGAGATTAGCGGCGGGAAAGCCGCACATCCGCCCAAACCGCGAGGCCCAGCACCACGCCGCGGGCAATATATTTGGTTTCCGGACTAACGGCCAGCAGGGTCATGCCATTGAGCAACGCAGCCATGATGAGCGCCCCCATCAGCACGCCGAAGACCGTGCCGCGCCCTCCCTTCAGGCTGGTTCCGCCGATCACGCAGGCGGCGACCGCATCGAGTTCCATCAATGTGCCGACGGTCGTCGTGCTCGATCCAGCATAGGCGGTTTGCAAGAATCCCGTGATCGCCACAATGATGCCCATGATGAGGAAGGCTCCAATGGATACCTTCGCCACGGGCACACCACTCACCAGGGCTGCCTCTTCGTTCCCGCCGATGGCATAGAGATAACGCCCGAACGGCGTCTGGCGGGTCAGGGTGTAAATCACAAACGCCACCACCGCGAGCACCAACGCTGGAAGCGGCACACCCCGGTAGGCGTTGCAGATCAACACAAACAAAACGATCATTTGCGCGGCCACGAAGGTTTGGAGAAAAATCTTTTCACGGTCAGTCCCGGCCCGCAGGCCCTTGCGCCACGCCACCGCTGCGAGGGCCAAAATTACCAGCGCGGCCAACCCCCAGCCTACGCCAGGCGGAACGTAGTAGGTGGTGAGCAGCGAAAACAGATTCGTTTCCCCTCCCCGGCTGACAGGAATGGTGGCGTTGTGAATGACCAGCCAATGCAAACCGCGAAACACGAGCAATCCGCCAAGCGTAATGATAAAGGCAGGGACGCGCTCCCGCACGATAATCGTTCCCATACCGAACCAAATCAGGGCGGCCGCAATGAGGCCGACCAATAGCGCCACCGGAGCAGGCCAGCCGTATTCAAAAATCAGCACCGCCGAAAGCCCGCCGATCAGCCCCACGCCACTGCCAGCCGAGAGATCAATATGGCCCGGCAGGATGATCAGGAACATTCCCAGCGCCAGCACGGCCGTGATCGAAACCTCGATGGCCAGCATCGAGAGGTTGCGCGCGGAAAGGAACTCCGGGGATTTCAGGGCGAAAAATACCCCGACACAAAGCAAGGCGGCCGGCATGGCGAGAGCCCGAAAATTGAGCACGGGATGAACGGGAACTGCGGTGGACATGATGAGCGCTAATTTAAAGACGTTTCCCCGCCCATGGCGGCGGCAAGCAATTTTTCCTGAGTAGCTTCCGCGCGGGTGAACGTTCCGCCGACGCGGCCCTCGGCCAGCATGACAATCCGGTCGCTCATTCCCATCAACTCAGGCAGTTCGCTGCTCACCAGCACCACCGCCTGTCCGGCATCGGTGAGGCGGTTGATCAATTCATAAACTTCCAACTTTGCGCCGACATCGATACCCCGGGTGGGCTCGTCGAGAAAGATCACTTTGGGCTCCGTCATCAGGGCCTTGGCCAGCACGACCTTTTGCTGGTTTCCGCCGGAGAGCGTGCCAACGACCGTTTCCAGGCCGCCGGCCTTGACCCGCAGCGAATCGAAATACTCCGTATTGCGGCGTCGCTCACGCGCATCGTTGATCAGCCCGAACGAACCGGGACCGACCGCCACTTCCTCCAGTGAGGAAAGCGCCATGTTAAATCCGATCGAAAGATCCAAAACGAGGCCGTACCTCTTGCGGTCCTCGCTCACCAGAACGAGACCGCGATGGATGCTTCCCGAGGGCGTGTGCGCGGGCCCGAGCGGTTGACCCTCCAGCAAAACCTGGCCACCCGTCCGCCGGCCAAACGCCCCGAAGACATGCATCAACAACTCGCTGCGTCCGGCCCCCATCAGGCCGCCGATGCCAAGCACCTCACCGGCCCGGGCTTCCAGGGAAATATTCTCCAGCCGTGGCTTGCCGTTTTCCTCCACGCTCAGGTTTTCCACCACCAGCCGGGGCACACCGGACTTTCCCGCACGCCGCGGAAACAGGTCCTCAATCGGACGCCCCACCATGTGACGGATCACTTCGTTTTTCGTGGTTCTGGCGGCTTCCAGCGTCGTGATGCTCTGGCCGTCTCGCAACACAGTGATCCGGTCGGCGATGGCAAAAACCTCATCGAGTTTATGACTGATGTAAATCAAGGCGATGCCGCGCTTTTTCAGATCCCGCAGCATGTCGAGCAACACATCCACCTCCTGCTCGGTGAGTGCGGCGGTGGGTTCGTCCAGGATAAGAACACGCGTGTTCTTGGAGAGGGCCTTGGCGATTTCCACCAATTGACGGTGTCCGACGCCGAGGTCGTTCACCACCGCAGTTGTGGGAATATTAAGACCGAAGCGGTCCATCAATTGTTTGGCGTCCGCTGAGACCTTCTCCCAATCGATAAACCACCCGCACGCGCGCCGGGGTTCGTTCCCCAAAAAGATATTCTCCGCCACGGTCATTTCCGGGACCAGGGCGAGTTCCTGATAGATCACGCCGATGCCCGCACGCTCGGCATCCTTGGAATTGGCAAAGGCCACAGGCCTGCCATCCACGCAAATCTCGCCCTCGTAGGTGCCCGCCGGATGGAGGCCGGAAAGCGTCTTGATGAGGGTGGATTTTCCCGCGCCATTTTCTCCGCAGAGGGCATGCATCTCGCCGGGGACCAGGTCAAAACTCACGCCCTTCAGCGCCACTACGCCCGGGAAGCGCTTGACGAGATTTGTGGCCGATAAGATCGCGGCCATGGCTTAGTTCTGCGGCGTGTTGCCATAAACCGCTTTTTCGCTTTGGAAACCGTCGGCGATCACCGTCTCGCGCAGATTTGTTTTATCCACCGCAAAGATGTCCCCCAAAATCGCCGGCACATCAATCAGGCCGTTGTTCACGCTTTGCGTCGCTATGATCGGCTTGCCCAGCGCCATCTTCACCGCCACGTCGGCCGCGGAGGAAGCGAGTTTCTTCAGCGGCTTGTAGATGGTCATGGATTGCGTCCCGGCAACGATTTTCTGGCAGGCCACCAATTCCGCATCCTGCCCGGTCACCAGCACTTTGCCGGCCAACCCTTCCTCGCTGAGCGCCTGGATCGCGCCCGCCGCCACGCCATCCGCTGCGGCCAGCACCGCATCAAAACCGTTGGGTCCGAGTTTGCTGATGGCCGCATTGACGATCTTCTTGGCGTTCTCGAGTTTCCAATCCTCCGTCCAGTCTTCCCACACGATTTTGATGTCGCCGCGGTCAATATAGGGTTGGAAAACCTCCATCGCGCCTTGTTGAAAAAGAAACGCGTTGTTGTCCGTCTTCGACCCGTTGGCCACCACAATGCGGCCTTTGCCCGGAGTCGGCAGATGATCGAGGATCCATTGCGCCTGCAGGCGCCCGACTTTCACGTTGTCGAAACTCAAATAGATATCCAGATCGCAGTTTTTGATCAGTCGGTCGTACGCGATCACCGGGATCCCCGCCTCATGCGCCACCTGAACTCCCTTAGCCATCGCCGCCCCATCATGCGGAACAATCACAATCACATCCACATTACGGCTAATGAGCGATTGCACATCGTTGATTTGCCTCGTGTCGTCGCCGTTGGCCGCCTGAACGAGGACATCTGCGCCCAATTCTTCGCAGCGCTTCTTGAAAAGATCTGCATCTGCCTGCCAGCGTTCCTCCTTTAAGGTGTCCAGCGAAAGTCCGATGAGCGGACGGCTTTTCCCAGACTCCTCGACCTTGACCCCTCCCCGGCCGAGAAAAAGCCCGATGGCTACGCTCAATATCAGCGAGGCTACGACGAGAACGCTCTTGATGCTCATAGAAAGGGGGGCGGGAAACATATGCACTCCGGAGGCTTTTCAAGCAAGACCGGATCTACCAGTAGTGCTCGGAGCTCGCGTCCATCAGCGTGCCTCCTTTACAGCACCTCGTTGATAATGTTTTCGATCAACTCCTGTCGCCCGCTGGTTTTCTGGACGGGATCGGGCTGGCCGAGAGCGTATTTTTCCAAGGAGGCAAAGGATTCTTTGCCCGCTTCGATGGACGCGCCGAGACCAGCGTCCCAGGACGCGTAGCGGTTTTTGACGATGGCTCCAAGACGGCCATCCGCACGGAGTGCCGCGGCCGCTTTCAATCCCCGGGCAAAGGCATCCATCCCTCCGATATGGGCATAGAAAAGATCCACCGGTTCAAAACTCTCGCGGCGCACCTTGGCATCGAAGTTCATCCCCCCCGTGGTGAGTCCACCCATTTTCAGCACGGTGAGCATAATGGAGGTGGTCAGGTAAAGATTCGTCGGGAACTGGTCGGTGTCCCAGCCGAGCAACTCATCACCTGCGTTGGCGTCGATGCTGCCCAGCGCATTCGCCGCGGCGGCAACCTCGCACTCATGGTGCATGCTATGTCCGGCGAGGGTGGCGTGGTTGGCCTCAAGGTTGAGTTTAAAGTGTTCGAGCAGGTCGTATTCCCGGAGGAAATTCAGGCAGGCCGCGGCGTCAGAATCGTATTGATGTTTGGTCGGTTCCTTCGGCTTGGGTTCGATGTAAAACTGTCCCTTGAAGCCGATCTGCTTTTTGTAGTCCACCGCCAGGTGAAGAAACTTCGCCAGATGGTCAAGTTCCCGTTTCATGTCAGTATTCCATAGGGTTTGATATCCCTCCCGGCCGCCCCAGAAGGTATAGCCTTCGCCACCAAGTTCGTGGGTGACTTCCATGGCTTTTTTCACCTGAGCGGCCGCATAGGCAAAGACATCCGCATTCGGGCTCGTCGCCGCCCCATGCAGAAAGCGCGGGTTGGCGAAAAGGCAGGCCGTGCCCCAGAGAAGCTTGATTCCCGTGCGCTCCTGTTCCTCCTTGAGAACCTTGGCGACCGCATCCAAATTGCGGTTGCTCTCCGCCAGCGTAGCTCCCTCGGGAGCCACGTCGCGGTCATGAAACGCGTAATACGGTGCGCCCAGTTTTTCGACAAATTCAAAGGCCACCCGCGCCCGATTTTGCGCGTTCTCCACGGAGGCAGACCCATCGTCCCATGGCCGGAGCATAGTGCCCGCGCCAAAGGGATCCGATCCGGTGCCACGGAACGTGTGCCAGTACACGACAGAAAAACGCAGATGATCTTTCATCGTCTTCCCCTCAACCAGTTCCGTACCATCGTAATGCTTGAAAGCGAGAGGGTTTTTCGAGGAAGGACCTTCGTATGGAATGGAGGAGATGTCAGGGAATGCGCTCATGATTTTGGAAAAAGGTGGAGGGTTGTTCACCGCCCGATCTGGCCGGGGCTGGTTGATCATAGGTAACCTCACCTGCCCGATCCCGCCACCGCATTTTGCGGATTATCTCTGTTGTTTTGCGACACGCTGACTTACGCTTGGCCCATGCAGAACACCGTCGCGGTCGTCATTTCGGAGGCATTTCTCCGGCGTCTTGCTTCCTCGCTGGCGTTGATGGCCCGAAGGGGTACGGAGTTTCGAATCATCGATAGCCATCATCCCTTCTCGCGCATCCGGCATCTCGTGGAATCCAGCAAACCCTCGGTGATCCTGACGGAGTGGGTTCCGAAAACCACCTTGCAACTCCAGGAAATGGGCTACCCGATGATCATTGCCGACACCGACGATATCCTTCCGGGAACGGTAAGTCTGGATGTGGATGATCAGGCCATCGGGACGATCGCGGCGGAGTATTATCTCAGCGCGGGATACGCCAGCTTTGGCTTTGTGGGGCTTGATACCCCCTATTCTCAGCAACGGCTTGGGGGGTTCGCCGCTCGGCTGAGGGTCGACGGAAGGCAGGCCGCCGTGCACGTCGAAAAGGAACCCCGCACCCGCCACTATCTGGAAATCTGGCAGGATCCCTCACCGAGCCTTTGCCACTGGCTCAAGGCTCTGCCCAAACCCGCGGGGATCTTCGCCGCGCACGACCCCTTGGGACGTCTGGTCTGCGAAGCCGGGCGGGAGTTGCAGCTATCCATTCCGGAAGACCTGGCCGTGATAGGCGCCAACAACGACGAAATGGTCTGCCCGCTGAGCAACCCCCCGCTTTCCAGTATTGCGATTCCCTGGAGCCGGATCGGAGCCGAGGCGGGTAAGTGGGTTGAGGTCCTTGGCAAAGGAGGCCGTGCGCCGAAAAAGCCCCTCCTTTTCGCACCGGGCGGAATCGTGCAAAGGCAGTCCACCACTCTGTTGGCCGTCGATGACCCGTCCCTGCGCCGAGCACTCCAGCACATGCGCGACAACTTTGACAAAGCCATCACGGTCGAAACTCTTTGCGACACCCTTCGACTCAACCGCCGCACGCTTGAACGACGGTTTCTTCAGTTCCTCCAAGCCACCCCGCGGGAGATTCTCACCCGGTTCCGTCTCGACCGGGCGCGCACCCTGTTAATGACAACAGACCTTCCCATCTCCCGCGTGGCGGAGAACTGCGGGTTCGGCGACGCCGAGCGGTTCGCTACGACCTTCCGCATCCAGACCGGCACAAGTCCGTCCCAGTTCCGAAGGTCACGAAAATAAGGGAAGATGAAAAAGTGGTTGGCGATTTTTCCAAAGATCCGAAACGAATCCGTCAGAGTTTTTTCTGGGCCTCTCCCAGCATGGCAAGCAGCTTCGGATAGTTGATCTTTGCGTTGTGCCGGAGATCGACGGGGATGCGGCGAAGGGGCCGGAGTTCGTCGAAAAGACGGCCGTCCATCTGCCCTTGGAGAGTGGCAAGGTTCTCTCTCGAGAATTCTTTGTGCCCTTCCACACAAAGCAGACGCCTGCCTTCGATGGCCACAAAGGCTGCCCGCCTGACGAAGGGAAAACTCATTGCCACACATTCCACCGCGAAGGGGTAAAGAGTTCCCCGCTTGTCGCAAACACGGGCTGAGCACCGTCCAAGCAACCAAAGCCTGCCAAGGTCATCTTGATATCCTGCATCACCCGTGCGATGCCAGACATCTCCGTCGAAAGCAACTTTGGTTTCACCATCCCCCCGGCCATGCAAATAGCCTTTGAGCACATGTTCACCAGTGACGAGGATTTCACCCGCTTGATTCACCGCCACCTGCGTTACGTTTTGCACGGGTTTTCCCCATTGGTCGGGAACAATCCGCAAACGAACCTCCTCAATCGGCATGCCCGCCAGCAATCCGCGGCCCTCCTGCATGGCCGTCCAATCTGTGGGGCTGATCTCCCGGCAGGCAATGTGCGCTATGGGTTCAGCCTCCGTCGAGCCATAGACCGCGACCACTTCGCCGTCAGGCATCAACTCTCGTAATTTTTGTAGCAGGGATGGAAAAACCGGGGCCCCGCCGGTGTAGATTCTGCGAAAACCCGAGAGCGCCGCAGGCTCCTCTGCGAGCTTCTGATAAAATGCCGGCGAACCTCCCGATCTCGAGGGCTGCAGGCGTGCAATCTGTCTCGCCAGCCTGCCGGTATCGACGGATCCCGGGCGACTGATTTTGGCGTCGGGCAGAATACTCGTAACGCCGGAAGCCAGATTGGCGAGGACAAATGCCGGGAGTGTTGTCAGGTCCCTCTCACCGGGCCTGAGTTGAATCGAACATTCCAGAGCCCGATGCTGTGCGATCAAAAAGCGGTGCGAGCGCACCGCCGCTTTCGGCTCTCCCGTGCTGCCGCTGGTGAAGGTGATCAAAGCGGGATCATCGGGGACCGGCCCATCCGGCAGCGTTGCGGTTGGTGCTACGACTGCAGGCGGCGGGGCAAAGACGCGCGGAATCTTCCGCAGCCCGCTCACGAAGGGTCGCGACCATCGCAACGGCCAGACACTAATAAGCGCCGCGGGAGCCAGTTCTTGGCAACAGGCGTTGATGTGGCTGAGGCCTGACGAAGGATCCAGGAATACCGCAGTCGCCCCGATCCGGAAAAGTCCCAACAAAGCAACATAAAGCTCGAGCGACATCGGAACAAACACCAAGACCGGATCTCCGCGCCGGATTCCCTTCATCACCAAACGTGCCGCAAAACCCGCCGCCGCAGATTCCAGTACCGCAAAAGAGAGCGAGATATCCCGTCCTCCCCGCGTGGCGATGAGAGCCGGGCGATCTGGCCAGAGCGCGGCATTTTCATGCAGGATGGCGGGAATTGTGGTCATGCCAGACGGCGGGAATACAAAGCATATCGGCGCATGACGTTTCCAAAAAATCCACTGAGTTTACGCACGCGACCGTTTTGCTCGTGTTGGAGCGCATGGATAACCCGGGAAAATCCGAGTTCCTGCGTCTGTTCGTGTAGCCGTTCCACCAACACCAGACCCAGGCCGCCGAAGCGCCGTCCTGGCCGCACGGCGAGAGTTTTTCCGACGACCGTCTGGATAGGTTCGCCGCGCATCGCCTCCGCATAGTCGGGAATGGCAAACAGGTATCCAACAGGGCCTCCCGCCCACTCCGCGAGCAAAACCAACTCGGGTCGGATCTTGTCGCGATACGGCAGGTATTGCTCCATGAAGGCCGATTCCGGCAGAGGCGTGTATAGATAGTTGCTGGTGAAACTCTCGACTGACACTTCGTAGATGCTTTGCAGATCCGCTTCGAAACGCGACGGATCAATGCTGCGAACAGTCACGCCGTCGGCCTCCAGACGATCCCTAGCTCGGCAAGCTCGAGGGTCGCGACGACTTAGGTCGCACACCAGCGACGACGAATATTCCGCAAGTGGGGAAAACCCAGCCTCCACAAATGCAGCCTGCCACCAATCCGGATTGTCGGGCTCCATATAGAAGGGCGGTTCACCGCCGCGTTCCGAAAGCACGCGATATCGGCGCCAGGTATTGCCATCCATCGGGCCAACAGCCCGGGTGCAGCCGTGTTCTCGCAAACGGCGTTGGGCGTACTCCAAAACCAGCGCCCCCATCTGAGCAGAAGAAGCCTGAAAGTGTCCAATGACCCCCAGTCGTTCATCGGGCACAGAAGGCACCACGGACCACCACAAGGAACATCTCGCTGAACCGTCTGCAAGGCAGCAATGTTCATCGGCAAGTTGCGCCGCCACCATTGCGGAATCGAATTCGGGAATTTCCTCCCCGGGAAGAAACCGGAAAATGTTCATAATCTGATCAAACCCAACAGTGACGCGAGAACCGCGATGGTCGTCTCCGAAAACCAAATTCGAACGCGATCTCCCGGGCGGTGAAGGATCGGCCAGCAGGGAACAAAAAGTGCCACCGAAACGGCCACGGCGACAGGAACCCACCAGATGCCAGTTGCCGGAATCAACCCCGCCATCCCCCCACCAGCCGCCAGCAGACTGAAGAGGACCGATGGCACCACCCACGCCACCAGGATCACCCGGGGAATCGGCAACTCGCCGCGGACGACCCGGAGCCTGGCGGTGACGATGTTTCCTGTGTGCGCCGCCAGACAAAGCAGATACGGGAGCCACAAATTTTCGTGGAGTGCGTAAGCAAGCAACATCCAGAAAAAGCCGCCCGCCATCACCCTCGTCACGGCATGGAGGTTTTGAATGGGACGCCCCTCCTGCGGAAACGAAGGCAGGCCAATATACACCAAAAAAAGCAGCAGGGGTGGAGCCAACCAAAACCAACCACCGAAAGCCCACACCGCATACCCCGCCAGTGCCCCAGCCAGAATCGCGCTGTCGCTCAAAGTGGTCCGTTTCCTCCACAGCACGACCAGGATCACAAGCCCTGCCACCAGGGCGAAGCGCGTGAGCAGGGCCGAGGGCTCAAGCGGCAGATAAAATTTCAGCAAAAAATACATCCCGATGGGAATGATCAGATTGTCCTGTCCGCGCCAGGCAATGGCCTCGAGCAACATAACGACAAATCCTGCCGTGAGACCAATGAGGAGGCATTCCGTCCTCCCGGTTTCGCTGAACAGCAACAGCGGAACATGCACACTCAGGAACGCCGCAGTGAAGAACGCCACGGACCCTTCCGCGCTCTTCAGGCCTTCGTCGGTGCGGTATTGCTTAAATCCGTAACGCACCCCGATGAGCGCTCCCACCGTATCGGCAACGGTCAGGGTCAGGACGGAAATCCCATAAAGCAGCGCATCCCCCGCTGAGAGGACAAAAACCGTAGCCACCGCAGCCGGAAAATAAAACTCCCCGAGCGACTGGCGTTCGACCCCACCCAGAACGCCGCCAACCCCTTGGCGCAGTAACGGGACAAATCGAACCGCGGCCAGCCCTCCGATGGCGAATACCGCCAACACAATCACCGGCCACGCTTCGTGGAAGATCCACGGGAACGTGAGACAGATCAGCCCCATGCCCACATGCACACCTTTGCGCGAAAGCTCGGCGGGCAGGCCGCCCTGGAAGATTCGCATAAACCCAAACAGCGCGCCAAGCACCACCAGCACGCTGAGGATGCCAAGCCACGGATTCACCGCACCTCCTCAACCACGAAGGCACTGTAGAAAAACGCCTTGTCCTGCAAAAACAGGCGCGCGGCAAGTTGATCCAGCGACCGGAAGCGCGACGCATCCGTCGCCCGCCGTGGTGCCAGCATGTTCCAATAGGCCAGCCGGGCACCGGGACGGGCAGCGTTCGCGATGCGTCCGAGCAGGGTCTGCGTGTTTTCCTCGGAGAGGTATTCGAAAATGTCACTCAGATTGAATTTGCTCAGACTCCCCGCTGTAGCCCTCGAAAGATAATCTTCCAGGGGTGCAAGGTGCCATTCCAAGCGGTCAAGATTCTGCTGAATGAGCGGAACGTTTTCCTCCCGCAAATAAAATGGCAGCGCGGTTTGGTGGACTCCGGTCAGGATCCATTGCAGATAGGGATTCTCATGGGGATCGAGTTCGGTGAGCGCATGTTTGGTGCGCCCGAGAATTTTTTCCGCCACGCTGCCCTCAACGTACCGAAAAAAGCTCGGATCGCGCCCGAGCGCTCCCATCGCCGTGCGCGAAAAGAAGAGCTGGAAAAGCACCCGCCACCGCCAGGTGTTCCAAGTTTCGCGGTAAACTTGCCGTCGATCGGCCAGATCCCGCGGCTCAAGCAGGCTCTGGATGGTCCGGCGTGAATGCACCAGCGGCATCACATGATCACGGAAGATTCGGAAATAGTTTTCGAACTTCCCGGCCTGCCCCACTCCTTTTCCAATGTCCCCCGGCCGCGCGTCCCAAAATTCTCGGGTTTCCGGCGAGAGAGAACCCCTCACGGCTTGGTAAAGTTTCCCACGGCGCTCACTGGGAATCGAGCCGACCAGTTCCAAGATTTCCTGATAATCCAGCCGACGAAAAGCGGCGACACGCACTTCCAGACAGGCAATCTGGGAGGGGTTGAGATCCAATGCGACGACCTTGCGGGGGCCCCTGGCCAGCATGGCCAATGCGTTGTCACCCGCCGAGGCGATGGAGAGACACTCGTCATCGGGCTGGATATCCAGCGCCTCGAGCAGGATGTCGGCATCTTCCCAGACTTGCGCGTAACGGATGATCGAAAAGTCTGCATTGGCGGCCGCTTCACTGGGCATGATTTTCCTCCTCTGGCAGGCGCGTCACTCGGCCCGTGCTGCCGTTGAGTTCCACCCAATCCCCAGTGCGCAGCCAGCCGGTCAGACCTTGGACGGACACCACCGCGGGAATCCCCATTTCACGCGCCACGATGGCCGAATGCGATAGCAGGCTGCCGTGCTCGACAAGGAGCCCCGCCGCGGAGGGAAACAACATGATCCAGCCCGGATCCGTGCGCGGCGCGACAAGAATCTCACCAGATTCGATCACAGCGTGGCGAGGGTCGAGGATTACCCGCGCGCGGCCTTTCACTATCCCGGGACAGCAGCCGATGCCCTTGCGTTCTTCACCTTGGGAGGCGACCGCCGCGGAGCTCGATCGGAAGAGGTTGCCGGCATACACCACACCCCGCGTCTCAAAACGACCATCGGGCGGGTCCTCCGCAAAACCGGAAAATTCCTCACGGCGCAGGCGCGCCAGTTCCCGCAAACCAAGAGTCACCGCCGCGCCCTCCACAAACCCCAGCACCTCTTCCGCCTGCAAATAGAAAACATCCCGCGGGTCATCGAGCACGTCCATGGCATGCAGGCGTTTGCCGAGTTCGACAAAAATCCGCCGGACCCGCCCGAACACCCGCGTGCGTTCGAAGCGCAAGTTCTCGCGATCCCGCACCCGGTCCCGGGTCTGGTTGATGACAAACCGAAAAAGCGCTTTCCGCAGCGGGCGGCCTTCCAGCGCTTTGTCCACGCGGTCCTCCGCCGCCTCGCCAACGGCCTCGGCGTTTACCCCGGGCAGGATGGGCCGTGCCGAGAGCCGCGCCACGGAACGCAGCAACATCAAGGGATCATCGTGCAGGGTCGCACTCTCCAGCTTCAGTTCCTCGAGACAGCGGTCGCCAAATTTTTCAACGTAGGCGCGGTATTCCTTGCCGAATTCCGCATTCTCCCCCAGAGCCGCCTCGATGTCGCCCAGCGTCCCGGTTTCCAGCACGGTCCGCAGCGCGGCGTTCGGGCGCACCAACTCCGCAAGCCTTAGCATACGCCGCGCAGGTTCGGCGCTGATGATTCCGCCCTGGCAGGAGATCAAATCGTTTTGCAAGGTGCCGTCGGGGTCACTGCACCAGGCGTGGACCAGCTTGCGGGAAACGCCGAAGTAGATCATCGCAAAAAAGTCATTGATGAGCGGCGCGTCCCAGCGGGTGAGCAGTTGGTTTTGCAGGCGACGATAAGCAGCCGCGAGTTCGTCGGGCCGCATGTCTTCGAGGACCAGGCCGTTAAGTTGCAGGGCTTCATCCAACCGGATGTAAAACGCGCGATTTTTTTTCGGGAGCAGCCAATGATTGAGCAACAACCCGCCAACAGTGCAGGCGATCTCGCCGTAGTCCCTGAGAGTCACCCGCCGCGGCGCCTCCACGATGCCAGCCAGAGCTTCTTCGGGCAGGCTTTCTTTTACGCCCATCATTTGCTCCATAAAACGCCGGTTCACCGCAAACCCCGGCAGCATGGCCAGCACGCGATACCAGCTCAGCATGTTGTAAAAAACCTGTCCGCGCACCAGCCCGAGCATGCGGCCAAAGACGTCACGGCTCGCCTCGATCCGCCTCTCCGGCACACGCAGGATTTTCACGAACTGCCGGTACACCTCCTCATAAACATGCCGTGCAAAGCTGAACGTCAGCGGCGTGGTGATGCCGTTGTAGCTTTCGGCAATGTTGCTATTGTCCCAGAGTTGCCAGGCCCCGTCCGGGTCGGCCTGCTGCGCCAGCGAGGTGATGGGACGGGATTGCAGCAAGTACAAAGTGTCATCCGCCCGGGCCCACTCGATGTCCTGGGGTCGGCCAAAATACCGTGCCGTCCGGCGTGCCAGGGCGGCGACTTCCTGTACCTGCCCATCGGTGAGCGTGACCTCGGCGACCGCGCGATGCACGATGGACCCGGCGCGATCCACCTGAAAACTGTCGCCCGTTTTTTCCCCCGAGACCAAGGCCTCCCCCAGCCCACGCACTGCTGCCACCACCGCGATCGAGCGCCGGCCCGATACCGGGTCCGCGCTGAACGCCACGCCCGCCGTCTCGGCCGGCACCATCTGCTGAATGATCACTGCTGGCATCGGCGGTGGCAGAGAGAGCCCCGCCTGCCGGCGATACATTACTATCCGCTCACTAAATCCCGACTTCCGCACTGCGCCGATTTTTTCCAACAGATCCCCCCGCGTGACATTGAGATGGCTTTCGAGCTGTCCCGCGAAGGAATGGGCCTGTCCGTCCTCATCCACCGCTGAAGACCGCACCGCCCACGGCCCGCCGGTCTGGTCGAGGAACTCCTCGATCTCGATCTCATTGGCCCCGGGCAATACCACCACCCACGGCGGCACGAGAAAATCCGCGCGAGCCAGCGCACCAAGCGCGCGAGCTTTTGCACCCACCGGCAGGTTCTCGAAATCCTCGTCCCGCCATCCCACAACCGCCTTCATAAAAACATCTTCCACACCAACGGCACCACGCCCAGCATAAGATAGAGGCCCAACGTCCACACCCCCGCCAGCATCTCGAAGGCCTTGCCGCTGCGTGGTCTGCGCAGGAATCTCACTCCAACAAAGCCCGAAGCCAGCAATACCGCGCCAAGTACGGACGCCACCGGCCCGGCAAATCCGATCGGCGAAGCCGCGACCACCGCCGCCACACCGGTGACGCCGAGCGCCAGCAGCCA
>JBGSVZ010000100.1:0-52680 GCA_041752695.1 Terrimicrobiaceae bacterium | reverse complement strand
GGACCGGACTCGCGGGTGCCTTCGTTCTGCTGGCCGCCAGTGTCGCCCTGAGTTTCTGGACGCCGCACGGCGGCTCCAAGCTTCTCGGCTTCGCCGCTGCGGGCGCTGTGCTGGGCGGATTTTCCCTCCTGGTCCCCTGGCTCACCGCCGCGGTGGCTCGGTGTTTTCGCGGCTGCGGCCGGCTGGCCATGCTGGCCTCGGACCATCTGGTGCGCTCCCTGCATCGCAACACGGTGACCGTCGCCGCTCTGGGGGCTGCCGTGGCCATGACCATCAGCGTCACAGTGATGATCCATTCCTTTCGCGCCAGCGTGCAGCGCTGGATCGAACACACCCTCGTCGCCGATCTCTACATTGCGCCCGCGGCCAACGACATCGTGGGCCTGCAGGCCTTTCTGCCGGACACCGCCGCAGCGGGAGCCGCCCAACTTCCCGGCGTGGCCCGGATCGCAACGTTCCGGGAACTTCCCGTGCGCTTCCGCGAGGCCCCGACCGCACTCACGGTCATTGATGGGAAAGGACGGGGCGATGTGGAGTTCCTGGAGGGATCCGCCCCCAACGCACTCGCCCTCTTCGAGTCCGGTCAGGCGGTGGCCGTCTCGGAAAGTTTTTCCACCCGGTTTGGGGTCGGGAGCGGGGACCAGATTCCCCTCGCCACCCCATCCGGCGAAAAGATTTTTGCAATCTGCGGGGTGTATCGCGATTTCACCAGGGACAGTGGCGCAGTGATGATGGACCGCGGCCTTTTTCGCCAACACTGGCCACAGGATGAACGCATCCACTCCCTCGCACTCCACCTCTCTCCCGGTGCCGACGGGGAATCCGTCACGGAGGCCTTTCGGAAACAGTTTGGGAACGAAGGGCAATTTGTCATCTACAACAACGCGTCCCTGCGCGCACGGGTCTTCGAGATTTTCGACCAGACCTTTGCCGTGACCTCCATTCTCCGGGTCATTGCCATCATCGTGGCGGTGGCGGGGGTTCTTTTTTCCTTCAGCGTGCTGGTGATTGAGCGGGAGCGGGAAATCGGCGTCCTGCGTTCCCTCGGGGCGTCGCGGCCGCAAGTGGTGGGCATTTTTCTCACGGAGGCCGTCCTGCTGGGAATTACCGCGAGCCTGAGCGGACTCGTCTCCGGCAGCGCGCTTTCCGTGGTCCTCACCGGAGTGATCAACAAAGCCTTCTTTGGCTGGACAATCGAACTCACCTTCCCGGTGCCCGTGCTGGCGGCCACGCCGCTCTGGCTCATTCCCGCCGTGTTGATCGCGGCCCTCTTTCCGGCCTGGCGCGCTGCGGGCATCCGCCCCGCCCTGGCGGTGCGGTTTGAATAAGTTCCCAAGCCGACAGTCGGGGCGTTCGTTTTCCCGGTTACGGTTCGCTGACAGCTTTCCAGGCAAGACGCTGAAGGGCCTGAGCCTGATCGGAGCTGAGATCCGTCAGCAGGTCGCCATACCGTCCCTTGATCCGACCGGTTGCGCCTTCCGGAGACTCCTTAAGAATCGCGCCATACATCACGCAGGCGATATAATAGTGGCCGGTCGAATTGAGATGAATTCCGTCCGCAAAGACGGCGCGGATATTTTTTCCCAGCCAGGGGAGTTTTCCGGCCTGAAGTTCGTCGAACAACAAAGCCATCGCACGATGCCCCGGGACGATACGAATCGGTTTCCCCTCGGTTGAACGGGGGTCCAGGGTGGCCTTGGTCGCAGTCTCCTCGAAAAGTCGGCCGTCAGCCAAGGTGCGTTTTCGCCAAGTGACATCATCCGGAATGTCCGGCCACCACTGACCTTCCTTGAAACCCACCCAGGTGCTGTAAAAATACACCTGCGCGGCGGGGTTGAATTCGAGGGCGCGGTTGCGCCATTTAATGAGATTTCCCAAAGTGTCCTCCCATTGGATACACTCCCCGATGGCCACCCGCTCGGTGAGAATGACATGCGGAAATCCCGCCTTTCTTCGAGCAAGCTCCGTGTGAAGATCGCCATAGTCTCCATTCTCGCTGACCTCCGCGGACTGGTGATTTTTCCAATTATGGCTCAGGGGTGAGCCATTGATGATCTGCTCGAAAACCTCAAGGGGCTTTCCTTTGTCCAAGGAGATCTGCTCGAGCATCCAGGGAATGGTATGGTTGATTAGCGAATGCCCCACCATGCCCACCGGAACAGCCTCCGCAACCAAGACTTCCTGCTGGGCATGGATAAAGATGGGGCACTGGACCACGCTAAGTACCACGAGGCGGAAAAGGCCGCTCATCAGGCCGGACAGATGCGACCGGGGGAATTTTTGCGAAAACCGGATTTTCTTCATGACGGAGAATTGGGGGAAAGGCCCGGAGGAGACGGGAACACCCTACCCCCGTTTGCGATTTAATCCAGCTTCGTGGACGACACCGTCCCCCGCGCAGGAACTTGCAAACTTCCGGCGGATTTGCCGTCTTCCGAGAAGAAGACATTCACGGGTGACTCCGACGGATTATACGCCACATACGTTTTTTTGCCGGAGGCCTTGTTGAAATAAACCGCGGACGTCGGTATCGAACCGTGTGTCCCCGGCAGCCGCGAGCCCAAAGCGTTATAGGCTGTCGCATAATAATACACGAGCCCGGCCTGAGACACCTCTTTGGCAATCTCGTGATTCCGTTGCCAGAAGGCGTTGGATTCCCGCAGGGCAGAGGCGGGGTCCGTCAGTGCCCGGTAGCCGAGGATGACATTGCCCAGGGCGGCTCCCATGCCTTCGATAGTGTTAGTCTCTTCCTTAAATTCCCGGTTCTTCGACGCGGCCTCGGCTGCGCGTTTCGGATTTTCCTTGTCCAGCCACGCCTGGCGGGAGGCCATCATCTGCTCATCCTGCCATCGCGCAAAGTCCCCATCGAAGGCCAGGTATTCCAGAAAAGGAGAAACGGGCAGCCATTGGATGCCGTAGATCCAGCCAGGATCGCCGCTGAAATAGGTCGCAAAGGCCTGGCCTCCATTAAACAAAATGCCCACGACCGAATGTCCATAAGCCAACGGAAAAACACTTTCAGCCGGGCCGTTCTTCCACGCGTCGTAGTTGAACCAATAGGTCATCGTAGCCGTGCGTTCGACCGCCCAGCCCATCGCCCCGACGTCACGCATGGCATCGTCGCCCAACACCGCACCGAGCAAAAAGAGCCCACCCCACGATTGCATCGCTTCCGAGCTCGATTCCTGATTGTTTCCGCCCGGGCTGCCGAAACCCCCCGCATAAGAATGTCCGGCCCACACGTCAAACGTGCGCAGGCGCGGGAAACGTTTGTCCGCCCGGTCCCAGTTGGCGTATTGCTTCGCAACCATCTCCAGCATTGGACGGAAGCTTTTGGCGAAATCCGCATCAAACATCCCCAAATACGCTGCCGCCGTGGTGAAGTAGCCGTAGTGAAAATGATTGTCCGTGAACTGGAACGACCCGTAGCTGTCGTTAAAACCCACCAACGCCTTCCACCGATCATAGTGCGCAAAATAATGCTCCTTTTCACCCGGTGTGTACGTGAACCAATCCTCCAGCGCGCCCCGCAAGCGCGCCTTCAGGGCATCGAAAGAAGGATCCTTCACTTCCGCCGCGATGACCAGATTCTGCCCGTAACGCATGATGTCCTTGCCCCCCCAGTACGTATCGCCTCCGTAATTCTCCTTTGCGGCTTGGGCATTAAGATAATACCCCATGCGTCGAGCATCCCATCCGCTTTGCGCCGCGGGCAGCGGCGGGTTCGGCACGAGGCCGTCGAAAGGAAAGGTGAGCGAAAACTCCGTCCCCGTCGCGCAACGCAGTAGTCCGCGCGGCGTGGGGAACTCCATCTTTTCCACCATCTTCAGATCATTCGTCGTCTGGCGGTAATGGTGGGGAATCCATCCCTGCAAAAACGGTACGGCCTTACCGTCCAGCGCCTCGCCTGCGACTTTCCACAATGTCGTTACCTCGCCCTTCGAGGCTTCACATTTCCAGGTGTACTCCGTGGAGCGGGGAATCATCCGAGCGTGGCGCGCCAGGACATCGAGAGGAATCGCGCCGGTCGCCGCTCCCACGACTACGTATTTTCGGCCTTCCGGCAGCGTCAGGCGCACCATCTCCTCCTCACGCTTAAACGCCGTGCCCTCCGGCATAAAGACTGCGAACCGCCGATCTCCGAATTCAAGAAGCAGTGCATTCGCCTGCCCAATCATCGGCGCCGCCCCGCCGTCCAGCGTCTGCACACTCGCGTCCGCCGGAAGCTTCAGCACCGGCTGGACCCCAGCACACTCAATCCAGACATAAGGCATCCCGCGCACAAATGTAGCCTCCATTGTTGCTCCCGCTGCCGACTTTAACCGAGCCTGCACCATCCAGTCGCTCCAGCGCAGAGCCCTCGCATCTTCGGCAACGAACCCTGCGGAGCTGCCGCCTCCATCGGCTGCCGGCTTATGATCCGAAAGGGTGATCTGATCCACGCTAATATGCCCCCACCCGCCCCGCGTGAGATCGGCGATTTCCAGCTTGCCCGTTTTGCCCGCAAATTGCGAAACATCCCATGAATCCCATTTCAGCCCCTCGCTGTTCCGCGCGGTGGAACGCCGCACTTCGTTGCCATCCACCAAGAGGCGAATGTACAAGTCGGTCGGCTGCTTGCCGCCCGCGATCAGGAAATTCAGGAATTTGCGACTAATTGGAAACTCCCCCGACTCCAAGGTCCCCTCCCCGGAATCGTCCGGGAGAAACGAATTCACCAGCCCCTTGCCCTGATACCCGTCGATTGGGGTCTGATTGGGAAATTTTCCCCGGGCAGGGCCCTCGCCGAAGGCGCCATGGGCCGCCCATCCTTCGGGATAAGACTCCCCCTCAAAATCCGCCAGCACGAGATCCGCCCGACCCGCCGCACCGCCGGGATCCCCCAGAACCTCCAGCGCCGGACCCGTCTGCATGTCGGTGCCCTTTTCATTCCAGGTATTAGGCAGATAGACCTTCACCCCGCCGGAAAACAGGGCTCCCGCGACCGGGTAGGCCCAAAGCGTGCCGGAGTATCGATCGATGAGCAGGTTCGTCCACCACTGATTCGTCGGGATGGGTTCGCCCTCCATGGAGGCATCCAAATAGAGTGGCCGCGTGGCCATTTCCGCAACCTTTGCGCCGTTCCGCTTTTCATCTTCATGCGCCGGCGGAAACGCTGCATAAGAACCCGCCCCGGCGGAAACGGCCTCCTGGGCCGAGAGCGTTGGAAACAGAAGAAGACCGAAAAAGATACTGCAGATTACGGGCGCAGATAGTCCAGGAACCGAAGCCCAATTCGGAAGACACCGCGACACCCTAATATTGACCTTCCCCATCATGTCCTCTCTTCTATCCGCGCTCATTTGCTTCACTTCATTCACCCTCCGGGCTGCCTGCGGCAGGCTGTCTCGCTTCGCTCGGCTGTGCCATCCGCGGTGAAATTCCCCGCCTTCGCCTGCCTCACGGTGTTTCCACCACAAAACGAAACGCACCACATTGCCCTTCGGGGCGAAAATTTGTGCCGTCTGTGTTGGCAAACACGCCTTCCAGGGTGCCTGAGGCGGGAACGATGAGATTTTCTCCCACCACGATGAATTCCAGCGGCGGGGCCATATCACCCTCCGCAATCTCGGGCCCGGCCAGATCCACGATCCCCGACTCGCCCAGCGAGAGAAACGCAGCGCGACCCCGGCCATTCCAGGCCTCGATGGCGGAGAAAGTCACCTTACCCCCGGGGGGCAGACCGCTGACCGTAAACGGAATTTCGGTCGGCTCCTCATGTTTGCTGCCCACCGTAAATATGCCGTCAGTCGTCAGCGGCTTCGCTTCATCGCCCAAACTGTACCCACTCACGTCACCCTTAAAGGTAATCTCGAGCGGTTTGCCGCCCCCCACCGGGGAGAGGCCAAAAGACGGAGAGGTCACCGGTTCCAGGGTTGGCAGTTCCCCCGCCTCAAACTCATCCGCCACGGGACTGTTGCCCGGGCCGAAATCGATTTGATAGGTGGTGGAAGCCGCCGACACCGTGCCTGCGAGGCACAAACTCAAAAGCAAGGCCAACCACCGAGCCTTGCCTGCGAGGTTTCGGATCCTCACCATTTAAAGGCGGCGGCGACGGAGCAACACCACTGCGCCAAAACCCGCCCCTACCAACAAAGCCGTCGTTGGCTCTGGGACCGTCGTCACTTGAATGACAAAACCGCCCACCTGCCCCTCTGAAGCCGGAATGCCCGGAAAACCTGCTCCATTCAGACTGCCTGTGACAATGCCACTGCCATTAGCGACGTCGGAGCCAATAAAGGTGAAGTTTGCCAAGGTGGGAGTGGTGCCAGGTGTTCCAAACGTCTGAGCCTGAACCGTCGATCCGTCGTAGACAATCTGCGCGCCCCGCCCATTGCCATCCCAGGCCGCCAACGCATAGATGGCCACCTCATCGCCCGGAGCCAAACCACTGATGGTAAAAGTGTGGTCCAAGGTATCGTTGCCAAAGGTATAAAATCCATCCGTGATCAGGGGGTCCGTCACGTTGTCAAAGCTGAAAACACCGACGTTGTTGACACTGAAATTATAACCTGTGCCATCAATATCGGTCACGGATGCAGTCGGCGTATTGGAAAGAAAATTTCCGACCACAGCCGTGTATCCGGTGGCCACGGGAGAGGTGGCCGATCCAAAATCCAATTGGAGGGTGATGACAGCAGCCTGAGCTGCCGGGACGAAGAGAGCCAATGCAGCGGCCAGAGCGAGAGGGAGTTTCATAATTTTTAAGGGGAAAATTTGAATATGCACTTTTATGCACAAGCTTCTCATCATGTCGAGAAAATAATGGATAAAGATACGACGATTTACGAAAGGGAAAGCCGCCGCTCCTGCGTCCAAGCAGGTGGGAGCCCGCCGGCTCCGGCGTTCTCACAGACGCCGATACGCCCGATCCCCGAACGGATCAAAACGAAAGGCGGAGGGTTCTCAACTCCTCTTTCCCCCGGAACGTGGAATCAGGCGAGTATTCTGCGGCGGAAGAACAAAACCGCGCCCAAACCGGCGCAGACCAGAGCGACCGCGGCAGGTTCGGGGACCGCAGTATATTGAAGGTTGGCGACAACATTGGCCGTAGTGCCAATGCTTGCTGTTGCCATGGTAGGTGCTCCCCATCCGCCCCAACCAGCCGGGGCAGTAAAGCCAATCGGATTGATCTCAGGGCCGAACGTGAAGCTCGCCGTATCCGTGAACCTTGGCGACCAATAGGCCGTCGCTGCCACCTGATAGGTTGAACCCGCAGAAAGCGTAACTGGCGTATTCAAGGAAATATACTGCCAGCCAGGCGTCGGGGTAAACGTGGTGACTTGCGCGAGCTGCGTGTTGTTGGTGACGTCGTATAGAGCCACCCAAGGAGTATCACCTCCGCCCATATTCAAGCCGTAAAATCCCAAACTGGAAACCTCAATGGGTGAGTCCACGGTGAAGTTGAATCCAACGAGGCCCTGACCCGCAAAATTCGCACTTGCCCCGGCTTCCTCGTACAAAAGGACCGCCCAGGATGAAGAATTTAACGTGAAGAGAGATACTGCAAGGAATGCTACCAGATTTTTCATTGTTTTAGGGGTGAGTTATCGATGCACTTTTATGCACACGGCGCCGGCGGTCAAGAATTTTCTTTGCAATTTTATGCACTTCTCGGCTTAGGCTACTGGGTAAAACCGATCCAGTTCAACCGCACCGCGGCAGAGGGCCGGAAACGCAACGTTTGGGGACCTGCTGGCAGATCAATCAACGTCCTGGCATTTTGCCAACCCGCTCCGACGGAATCCACCTTAGCCAGCACTTTGTCACCGGAGAGAATCTCCAGGGCCACGGGGTTTTTTGCAGCGAAACGAAAATTCACCTCATATTTCCGGCCTGCGGTGGGAGCGACATTGTAGTCGATCCAGTTCTGGGGTCCGAGAGTCTGCATTTCCAAAAAGCCGTCGGTGTCCTTGGTGCGGGCGATCTCCGCTCCGTTCATTGTGACATAACGTTCGGCCTCCAGCCTGCCGGGCAGGCGGTAATAAATCTCCGGATCGTGAACCGGCATGTTTACATAGGCCTGACCGAGGGGAGTGAGTTCGCCCGGTTTACCCAGCAGGCTAAGCTTGGGATTGCCGCCCACCCGTTCTTTAAACCAGGCATAACCTGCGACATAAGGCGTCCTCTCAAAGAAATCGACCGACTGGATCAGATAATCCATCTCGGCCTCTTCATTTTTCGCATGCCAGTCGGCAAATTCCGTCACCCAGACCGGACGATTGTATTCCTTAAACATCATCTCGGTCATCCATTTCAGCTCGCCAAAGTTTCCATAACTGTGTGCCGCCACGGCGGGGACCTCAGTGTCGCCCATGTAATGAAAGAACGCCTTCAGGAACGGATTCATGAAAGTATAAGTGACCTTCTTCTTTTCGAGAGGGTCTTCCGCCGTGATGCTACCGCCTTCTGGCGAACCTAGCGCCATGTGCGGGCCAACCACGGGAACTCCCGTGGCATCCGCGATGGCTTTGATGTCCTTGTAAAGCCGCGCCGTCTGTTCCGGGGGAATGAACGCCTGGTCCTTGAGGTTCGGCTCATTGATCGCCAGCACCACGCGGGGCTTGTGCGAGGCCAGATAGGCTTTGAGCCCCGCCAGATCTTCCTTCCGATCCCCCCAGGCCATGGGCAGAAACTCCATCTTCGCCTCCGCGGGAGCATTCTGGCTGTCTTCGTAGTGCCAGTTATACCACCACGAAACCCCCGGTGCGAGTGCCATGAAATCCTTCCGGTCCATCTTGTTCAAACAAACCCCGCGCCGCGGGCTCTTCACCGGCTGATCGCATGGGAGTATCTGGATGTCGGTGGCGGCGTGGAGAAGCGAAAACGACAAAACGACTCCGGTGATGATAAGTAGAGGGACTTTATGCATAAGCCTTAACGACCCAGATTCTTTCTGAGTTGATAATTTTCATTTAATACTCGCGACCTGGCGCAATATTCGATTTGGCCTCAATTTCCGCAGCCCTTTTGAGATCAGTCGCAAGATCGGCCGGAGGAGATAACTTCTGCGAGGGAGCGTTCCGGAAAACGAAGGCTTTTTGAATGCCGTTCTCTCTAACCGAAACCGGCAAACGGGTGTAAGCATCCACAAACGCAATGGTCGAAAGATTTTTAAGAGCCTTGACGTCCGAAAGATCTATCGGACCGCTATCAACTGGAACAAAAATCAGAAACTCCCTGCCATTTTCACTGAGGTTTCCGGCGAACGTTTCGGCCGAAATCCAGTTGAGCCCAGAGAATCCGCTCTCCGGCAATGGAAGTTTTTCCGAATCCCCGTCACGATTATTTCGGTGGAACTCTGGACCATACATCGCCCAAAACCCAGCCTGAGGGGCGAAGATATAGACCGTGCGATCAATCTGCCAACGTTCAACTTTCTCACCATTTACCCTCAAAATGACTTCCCTCAGGATATTCTGGGTTTTTGTGACGACCGACCTGCGTGGCCCCCTCTGATATAAGGAATCCTTGCGCTGTGCCGCGATGGCGTCCGGAAGATCCTGAGGGTAGGTAAACGTAATTTCCCATTCGGAAAAAGCAGGAGCCGCTTTAAGAAGAAGACCATTCGGGACTGCTGGACGACTTCCACTTTGAGCGTGCAAAGACACCGAGAGAACGTCGGAGAAACAAGCACCAGCGATTGCAGCCAGATATACAAATACCCTCGAATTCAACATTTTCATTCGGATACAAGCTCCACCTGTTTATCAACGATTTTGCCGGTGACTCGGTCTATTGCCAGATGAACCCACAGCCGTTTTTCGCCCTCAACGGAAAATTGGTTAAGGGCCGATGCGCTGTAGGAAAACCGACCGTTCTGTGCCACTACGTCAATCATCACATTCCAAACCCGGGCTTGCCCGGCATTAACGAGCGGGCGGATTGCGGCCTCACGGAAGCGCTGAATATACCGCGAAGAAGCTGGATCGTTTTGCCAAATGGCAGAGTCACTCAAGGCGGCGCTGAACCCCGCAAAAGTATGCACTACACTCCCTGCCGGGCTTGTATACTGATAAACATCCGCGCCGCTTACCGATGGTGGGTTGGGGGAAATGTAGCGCCCGACAACATCCCCGACATTGGCAAGCGGACCCCGCCAGGCGTCCGTCCCAGAAGTGATGGATATCAAAGTATTTGCGAGGTTCCTGGATTCCGTCTCGCTGAGGGGGGACTGGGTTCCACTTACTGGAGGTGATGCAATGTTTGCCAATTCGTCCCGATACGCTCCGGAAAACACCGCTGCAAGAACCCCGGGTTGCCTGGTGTTCAGACTAAGGCGTCCGGCTACAAGCCCATCGGCTGGAAGCTCGTCCACGCAAAAGACATCGAGAAGCCCAGTGTCACCACTCTCCGGGGAGAAAAAGTCAAGATTCTTCCAGGGAGTTCCACGGAAAGCGTAGGACATCTCGGCGACGCTGCGGAACGGGCGGTGGAGAACAATAGGGCGGCTTTGGCTCTGCACCGAAGGAGTGACGATACCCCCGGTATAGACTGAACCCGAGGTCGCCATGGGCAGTCCGACTGTCGTAGTTGTTGTTGTCAGAAATCCGGATGGAGAGCCGCTGGTCGGCACATATCCCCCCATCGCCCTGCGGGCCACGCCATCGGGATCCTCATAATAAATAGATTGAGGAATGCTGCCAGACCCTGCGTCCTTTGAGAGCAATCTCGCAGCCGGACTATTCTGGCTAAGCATCCCTCCAAAAAACCACGTATCGGCACCACCGTTATCAAACCCTCCCGCATACGGCGTCCAACTCAACGAGGAGTACCACCGCATGGTAGCATTGTAACCTCGACACGGCGTTGTGTAGGTAAACATCTGGCCGCGGGATGTTGAGGGGCGCTGCGTCTTCATCAACACGAAATTTGTATTTGCAACGGCCAGATTCTGCACCGCGGAAGGATCGTTGTTCGCGACAAGCGCAACGGCATCAAGGGTTGGGTTTCCGTTTAGGGTCGGGTCATCCATTTTCCAACGCCCCTTAATGGGTGAGGTGAATCTGGCCGACCGCGGGTCGAAAGCTCCACCCATGGGCTCCGTCAATTGAGAACCGGACGCATTGACGCCGATCATCAGCGGATTCGCAAATTCATTCTTATTCGAATATATGGACGTGCTGGTATAGTCCGCGCGGTTAACAAACAAAGTATGCGCGGGAATTTCTGTCAAATTCGATTCCACATACATCTCTTGATAGGTTACCCAATTACCGGATGCATCCTGATATTGCATCCTAAAGGTCATGTTGTCCGGCTGCGAGCCCCCCGGGGCGAGATAATTGCCCTTGCTCATAGCCGACGCTTGGAAAATGTAGTCCGTGCCGCCGACGTTGTTGACCCACGAAACCTGGGCGTCGCCTATCAAGATTCCGTAATATGTTTTCCCTGTGAGAGAAGAGTCTTCCGTCCGACTCGCTCCAACCAAGGAAACGCCCGAGGGAATCCCATTCCTCCAAAGCAGAGTTGGCTCGCGGAAGGCCCGTCCGCCGCTTAGGTCGGTAAATTGCAGGGTCGCATTGGCCGAGCTCAGCGCGACATGCGGCGATTGCGCGGAAGCAGGCGCGTTCCCCTGTGGCCAAGTTCCATCCCCCCCTCCATCGTGATGTCCGCCTGCTGACCCAGGTCGCACATTTATTTGCCAAAAGGGCCTGTTCCCGGCCGGGTCTCGAGTCTCGACCAAAAATCGAAAGTTCGTTGGTCCCCCTCCAGGGGGCTGCGGCGTATTTGCATCATGGGGATTCCAGATCTGCGGTATGATAAAATAAGACGCGCTTCCTGGATCGAACGGCGCGGCGGGGTCCTTCACGCGGGCATGGTCGAATTTATTTGAGGTAGTTCCGGAGATGATTGTCACTGTATCTTGCTCATTCAAGAGAGGTGATGGCACTCGAGTCGTGGTGCTGAAAAAATGCCAATTATAAAAGTAGGGAAGGTCCTGAGTTCCATAGATGGTCCTGGTGGTTCCCGTACTATCGACAAACTGAATACGAGTCGGATAATTATCGGTCTTGGCCTGATCGATCAAATTTGCCATGATCTGAAGGATTTGGTGGTCCCCAGACGCATCCATTCGATATTGATCATTATCGCCCTGTCCGCTGGGGCCGGCCTTGCCTACTGAACCCGCGTTGATGGCTGCCTTTAACAGTTCGGCAAAATCCGGCTCGCGATTTCTTGTCGCGACGGCCGTAAGTGTCAGTACGTTCGTTGCTCCATGGTTGTAGGTCCATGGTTGCGAAGCGCTCGCCCGGAAGAGTCCAAACCGCGAATAGATTGGATCGCTCGCCGACTGTGCAGCCGTGGCCGCGGTATTTACTTTCACTAGGTGACTGAGCGCAAATTTGGTTTTGACAAGAGGCTCTCCCACCACAGCCTGGGTTCCGTTAAGTCGGACAAACGGGTTTTGCACCCGAACAGAAAGAAATCCCCCATTTTTTAAGTTAATCACCGAGTCGCCTCCCCAATAAGTGTTGTTGCCACTGTAGGTGTTCACCGAAGAAGGACTCGGCGGCAGGGCGGAGCCAACAATAACAGGCCTATTCGGATGCGGAGCGAAGGAAGGCTGTTCCAGCGCCCGGGAAAAAGTGCCCAAATACTGCACCGCGTTCTGCAGCTGGGCCTTGGTCTGCACGCCCCCATCCCCGAGGGTGTCGAAGAATTGCAGAAAATGCTGGCGACTGATGAACATGCGGTCGGTCTCTCCTCCCACGATGTTCGTGTTAGCCGTGCGCAGGAAACCCAGCGCGTTGGTGGAGACGCTATTATAGAAATTTGTCTGAGAGGCCGCGTTGAAAGTATAGTTGGGAAACGCACCCGTTGGCTGGGCGGAGGCGGCATTGCGCCAACCTACCAGCGCGGAGATGGTATTGGTGGCCAGACCAACCTGGGTGAGGTCGGCGTAGGAAAGGGGGTTTTTGTAGCCCGAAATTGCGTTGGTCGTTCCGGGTGGATAGCCAGCGACGTTGACATCCAGAAGTCCGCCTTCGTCATAGATCGTATAAGAATATCTCCCCACCACGACGTTGGTGTCCGACGGCGCGCTATTCCAGCGAAGCGCCGTGTTCCAGTTCGTGGGATTGCCTCCGCCGCGATTCACGTAGATCCAATCGGGGGCGGTGAACGCATTTGTGGGGGTGAAATCCGAGACTGAGTTAGTATCGGCCTTTGGGAGAAGCAGAGCCTTGTTCCAACGGGCGGAAGAAATCGAACGACCGTTCTGCGAAGCGTTTGTACTGGAAATTGCGCTCGCCCGGATGGTGCCGGACGGGAAGAACGCCAGACCGCCTGCACTGCGTTTAACGAGATTGGGCAGATTGGTGGACGTGCCGACTCGGACAGGAGCGGCGTTGCTTGACGCCAGAGGGAGGTAAACCGTGTTCGTTCCGTAAATATTAATCGTCGATCCTGCGGCGATCTCCTGTTTGAAATCGGTGACAATGGTATTAATCGCCCCCTGGGCAAAAATATCGACCGTGGCCTGAGCGGAGCTGCTGTTGGAGATTTGCCTCTGCAACGACGAGTAGGAAAAATACGCGAGCACCAGGACCGTCAGGAGGACGACAAACGCGAGAATCACGACAAGGGCGAAGCCACCCGAATGTAAGAAGTGCGATGTCGGATGTGAGATGTCGCCTAACTGGCGATCTCCCATCCTCCATCTCCGAACTTCGCATTTTGTGATCATGGGAGATTTAGAGGAAAAGCCCTTTGGTAAATGCGCACCCGGGACGCGGCAGGGGCGGGAACGCCGGCACTGGTGGCAAAGGCGGAGTTATTGTTGACGAGGTTCTGCCAAAGTTCGGCAGGGAGCACATCGGCGGCTAGATCGGCGGCGGTGGGACTGGGAAGCGCCGCGGCCATGCCGGTTGTATCCGAGGCGATTTTCCGGGAGTCCCCGTCCAGCACCGCAAGGGAAAGGATAATGGCCGAAACGTCACGAAACCCTTTCGCCGGGTCACGCGTCAAGGTGTGGGTGCCGTCCTTTTTTTGGAAACAATATTCCAGCCGGAACACCCCCGTGGCCAGGGAATGATAATCCGGGTCGGCGCCATCGTAGGCGGGACTCGATCCAAGCGCCCCGCTCCAGGTCCCGGCGAGCGTGCTCTGCGGAAGGGCAGCGCTCGAATTTGTTGTCGGATAAGTGAGGAAGGTCGGGGTGCCTGCCCCGCTCCAAGGCAAACCTTTGCCCAGGCGTTCGAGGCCGCCGCTTGAGGCCACCCGATATCCGACCAGAGAAACCGAACTCAGATTGGCGCCGGACGCCGCGAAGCCCGGGGCCTCGCTGTAAAAGAAGATTTTTTTGTTGCCGTCCTGGTCGGAAAAGATGGCGTCCATATCGGCGCGCTTGGCCATTTGCGCGATATCGAGGGCAAAGCGGCTAAAGACCTCCCGCGCCTGGGCATCCGCGTCCAGGTTTTTCCGGCTCCCGGAGATCACCGCCGTCCCGCTCTGTACAAGTTGCGACACCATCAGGACAAGCAGGGCCATCACAGCGACCGCCACCAGGATTTCCAACAGCGAAAAACCGCCGCTCATCCGGGCGGAAGATTCGGGAGATGGGGAGGAGGGTCTCACAAAAAACAAATGGGAGCGGGCAAACACTTAGTTCCGGTCGAGGGCGGTCCACGTTTCCACCGCACCCGAGTGTTTGGTGGGCCATTGCGACGGGACGGGATCGGCCACCGCGGGCCAGGTGACAAGAATGCGAACCGGGGTAATCGCCACCACGCTCCCGGAAGGCGGGCGAATTTCCACACTCGCACGAAACCGCGAGTCTGTCGTCGGAGGCGTACCCACATCCCCGGTGGGTTTTCCGCCAGTATCAAAATAGACGGTCTCCACCACATTCGCATTACTGTTGGTAAGCGAGAACTTGAAGCGGGGAGTTTTGTTGGGACCGCCCGCGGTAAGATCGGAGAAAATCAGGGAAGCAATGCCCGTGGCGGCGGTTTGTTCGACCGTGGCGCGCTGGCTGGTGATGCCGGTTTGCAAGAGCCCGAGAATGGCCAGCAGGCAGAACGCAGCCACGGAAAGCGCGATGGTCACCTCAATGAGCGAAAATCCAGGCGGCAAGTTGTGTTTCACGATTCCAGGGGGGCCGTTTTGTTAACGGACTCGTTGTTAATTTCCAATCGCCCAAGACAAACGGCAATCGGGGAAATGGATCACGGACGGTAAATTTTAACCGATCCTGTCACACCGTCGAGCAGCAAGGCCGCCCGATTGGCGTCGTCCACCACCGCATCACCCTTGGTGGGAGCGAGACCGATTTCCATCCACTGCGGAAGATGCCGGGCACTCGACTGAACGGACGCTGTTCCGCGAGGATCGAACTGAATGATCTTGGTGAAGGTAAATGCTGACGTGCCCGTCAGCGGCCAATTGAAGGAACTTTCCGCCACAAAGGCGGTGTTGCCCGCCCGATATTCATTTCCCACCGTTGGGCGGGACATGTTGTCGGTGTTGGGCACCGTATCCGCGAGGTGGAGATTGTCGAAACGTCGAAGCTTGGAAAGGCCGACAAGGTTGGTATTGCCCGCGCCAAAGCCCCGCGTCCCGTCCTTCGAGCCTGCGGCCGCCATCACCACCCGGCCCCGGCCCGGGATCTGCGCGGCGGACTCTGCGGTCGTGGCACTAACCTCCGCGAGGCCCACGAAGACATAAGTATTGTTGGCCATTGCATACGAACGGGCTTGTTCCAAAACGGAACTCATATCGTAGGCCGCCTTCGTCACCCCGCCGCCTGCGTTGATGGAATTCAGCGCCGGAACCGCCGCCGCTGTCAACATGCCGATGATCGCCATCACACTGAGCAGCTCGATTAAGGAAAAACCGCGCCGGGAGGCGGCGGGCATCGCGCGGTCGCGGGAGAAAAGATTTCGGGGAGAAAGATTCATCGGGAGGATGTCTGATGTTTCTCAACGTATCGATAATGACAGAGATTGCAAGAAAAACGTGCATAAAATTGCATTATCTTTTTTGACGCGGAGAAACCGGGCCTTTCCACTGCCCCGCGAAACCGGAAATCAGCCCTTCACCGCCCCCTGGGTGAGGCCGGAGATGAATTCGCGTTGGAGGAGGAGGAAGAGCGCCATGACCGGCGCGATAGAAACAAGCGTTCCCGCCATCAGCAGGCCGTAATCCGTGGAATAGAGACCCTTGAGCTGGGCGATGGCCACGGCAAGGGGGAATTTGTCAGGCGATTGCAGGACGATTTGGGGGCCGATGAAATTGTTCCAGCAGCCCAGATAGGTGATGAGGAGGAAGGCACCGGTCATCGGACGGACCAGCGGCAAAACCACCTCAAAAAACACCCGGATTTCCCCCATGCCGTCCATTCGTGCGGCTTCCAACAGGTCAATCGGAATGGCGTGAAGCATGCTCTGGCGAAAGAGGTAAACTCCAAAGGCGGGCACCAATCCCGGCAAAATGAGTCCCGCGTAGGAGTCCAGGAGACCAAGGTGGAAAAGCAATTGGTACCCCGGGGCAAGGAGGAGCGAACCGGGAATGAGGAGCGAGGACAAGATTAACAGCGTGACAAAGCCCCGGGCGCGAAAATGGAATTTCGCCAGCGCATACCCGCCCATCGCGGAAAACAAGGTCGCAAAGGCCGCCGTGACCGAGGCGTAGAAGACGGAGTTCAGCAAGTGCTGACCGAAGGCGAATTGGGACTGATCGAAAAGTTTTCCGAAATGATCAAGCGTAAGTGCCCGCCAGTTCACCCCGAGGAACCCATCCCCCCATGGTAGGAACTGGTATTGAAAATAGACCTCCGGCCTGCGCAGCGCCGCACAGATCAGCCAGACAAAGGGAATCAGCGTAATAATCGCCGCGACCACCAGCACGACGTAAACCATCACGTCCAGGGCCTTGAGCAGGGCCTTCATTCGCGAATCAGCCGCCGCTGAGCCAGAGCAATGCCGGCCAAAAACACTGCCAACACCCAGCCGATGGCGCTGGCATATCCGAGGTCATTGCGCTCGAAGCCATTCTGATACAAATACATCACCAGGGTCAGACCCCGATTCTCCGGCCCCGCGCCATCGAGCAACACAAAGGGCAACTCAAAGAGTTGCAGGCTGCCAATGATGGAGAGCAAAGTCACAAAGCCAGCAACCGGGCGGATTTCCGGCAGGGTGACATGGAGGAAACGATGCCAGGCACCCGCGCCATCAATCTGCGCCGCCTCGCCCAGCGCCGGATCCACATTTTGCAGGGCAGCCAGAAAATAGATCATATTGTAGCCCGCGTACATCCAAAGGGAGGCGATGATGAGCGAAGTCATCACGTATTCCTGCAGCCAGGGAAATTCCGGAGGAAAACCCGGCACAACCCGGCGAAGCATCTCGTTGAGCAACCCCGCCTTCGCACCAAAGAGGAGGGCAAACATCATGGCAGCAAAAACCAGCCCGACCAGCGACGGGGCAAAAAAGACCAACCGAAAAAAGGTCCGCCCCCGCAGCCCCGGCCGGTTGAGCAAAAGCGCCAGTCCGAGCGCGACCGGGAGTTGGATAAACAGCGAACCCAGCGTGTAGATCAGGGTATTCCGCGCCGCGAGATGAAATTCCGTGTCGCGGAGAAGGTGCCAGAAATTATCCAAACCGACAAATTTCGTGTATTCCGGCCCATAGGTCTGGAGAAGCGACAGCCAGATGGACTGAACCAGCGGATACACCATGAAGACCCCGAAGCAGAGCAGAAAGGGGGTGAGGAAAAAATAGGGCACCCACCGAGGGTGATTCACCGAGACGCTCATCGGGCGGCCTCCGCGAATTTATTGCGCGCCATTTTGTCCACAATATAGGATTGGGCCACCGCCAGTTCCTCCCGCGCCATCGGCAGCAAAACCTCCCGGTCAAAGACGCCACCCTGCTCGGCCCGGCGCTTGAGCCGGATCAGGGCATCCGTGACCCTGGCAATGGCCAATGTCTTGTACGAGGAAGAGGTGCGCATAGGCACATCCGGGGCCACATTGATATAAGCACGTCCGATGGCTTGGCCGCAAAAATACGGATTTGGTGTATCATAATAAGGGGCCGTCCAGTTGTCCATTACGGGCGAGATAATCGCCCCCTTGAGAAAAAGCTGCTCGGCCAGGACGGGATCCAAATACAAATCACGGGCGAACTCCCAGTTCGTCTCAAAGTCTCCACCGGCCTTCGGGAACGATAACATCGTTCCCCCGCTGACACTGGTCCGGCGGCCTCCCGGGTTCCAGGCTGGCAGGGGCATGAGCTTGATCTTTCCTGCCAGTCCCGGGAGATCCTTCAGCCACACGCCGGCCATCCAGTCAGGCAACAGATTGCAAAGCACATAGCCGTCGATGAACATTTGATTGCCCTCGGCATTAAGATTAGGCGCATTGGCAGCAATGCGGCCCGGCCCCGCCGTCCATCCCGCCAAAGTCGCCAGAACGCGCGCATTGATCTCGGAATTGATTTGCGGTTGCAGATGGTCGTCAAAGAGTTGGCCTCCTGCCTGCATCAGAAGGAGCTCGATGGCAGCACCATTGGTTTCCCAAAAGTTCAGCAAATAACGATCCGGGTAGCCATCTCCGTTCTTGTCGGTCATCAGGGGCGAGAACGCCCGTACAAAGTCGTCCCACGTTTCGATCTTCGAGACATCAATGCCCGCCTCCTCGACGAGGTCGGAGCGGTAGGCCAGTAAAACAGGATGCACATCGTGAGGAATGCCAAAGATGCGCCCCCGGCTGCTCCAGGGAGCGAAGGAGGGGGGATTGATGCGGTCGAGCAACCCCTCACTTTTTAGCCGCTCGGTCAGATCGACCAACCCAATGGCCTCAACCGGCCCGGCAAAAAACTTTGCCGCCATGGAAACCTCCGCCTCGCACAGATCGGGCACCGGAGTTCCCGCAAGAAATCCCGAAAGCAAACGGCGCTCCATGGCGGGAACGCTAAGGATCCCCATGCGGACCTGGCTAGCCGGGGAATGCCTGGCATTCCAAGCGCGGATCACCGGCTCATACATCTCCGCGTGCGGCGCCGCAAAGACCCAGTATTTGCGCCCCGGCCAGTCCGCGGCGGGTTTTAACCACATGCCGAGGCTCGACAAGACGGCAAGACTAATAATCACCGCCGCGCCAGGGGAAAGGAAGGTCACCAGGAAAAAAGGAAGGAAAAAGCGGCCCCTGAGAGCCGCTCTGCCCGGCACATCACATGGCGTCGAATTCGAGCGCCTTCAACCGCGCACTGGCGGCATCGGAGGGTCGCCAAAACCATCCCTTGGTATCCCAGCATTGGGCAAATGGGGTTTTTTCGACCACGTATTTATAGGCCTCAATGGCCCCCTTGGTATCACCCTGCTTCTCCAAAGCCTGGCCGAGCAAAAAACTCGAAGTGCCAACATCGTTGAGCGCCCAATAGTCAAAGGCCTGATCCTTGCCAGCCGGCGCGGTCAATTCCTGCTGCATCTTCTCGGCCTCCGCACGATACATTTCACGGCATTTTTCCGTATAAACCTTTACCGCCACATAATCCTTGGCATCCATCGCCGCCCAAGCCTTGCCCGTCAATGTCTCGGAACTAAAGTTGCCGAAATCATAAGCCGGGGCCACCGCAGGTGCCGGAGCCCCTTCCTGGGCGAGAACCGGAAAAGCCGTAAGAGTGAAAGCCGCGAACGGCAATACCGCTAGAGAAAAGAGGGGTTTCATAAGTTAATGGGAGTGTCTGGAACGAGCAAAATCCCAAAACCCGGAAACGTCAAGAAGATACTGCAATTTTATGCACACTTTTTCGCGATATGCCCTTCGGAGAGGGTGAAATTGTCGCGCCTGTGCGGAACTCGGAACCCACCAGAATATGCTGGACGGGCGTGAAACGCTTCTCGATCAGATCCATCAGGCGCTTGCCGCCGATCAGGCCGATTTCACGATAGGGAATCACCACCGTGGAAAGCTCCGGCGAGCCCTCCGGGGTGCTGATGCCGTCGAATCCCGTGACTGCCACCCGTTTGGGCACCGGCAAATCCCGGGCCTCCAATGCGCCGATCAGATCATAAGCGAGGTGATCGGCGGCACAAACCCACCCCGTGACTCCGTCGCGCACCCGCCGGGCGACGTGATTGAAACTTTCCTCCATCGTCGCAAACGAATTGGGATGAATGTTCACAATGTCCGTGGCCGGCACCGGAACACGCAGGCGGGCCATCTTCTCCATAAAGGCGCTGAAACGGCGCATGGACCAGCCTGCCTCCACGTCGTAGCTCCGGGTGAAAAAACCGATCCGCCGGTGTCCGGCCTGGATCAACCGGTCCACCGCCGTCGAGATGCCCTTGTAATGATCGACATCCACGCAGTTTAGCTCAAGCAGGTCGGCCTGTTCGACCAACGAAACCAGCGGGAAACGTGGCAGCAAGGCACCAACCACCCGGTCGGGAAAGGGGTAAATTAAGATCACCCCGGCCCATTTTCGCGCCTGAAGATTTTTGATCTTTCGGTAGTCCGGGTGGTCCAGAGAATCCGCATGCGTGTCCACGTAATGCAGATCAAGCTTGATGTTATGCAGCAGGGCAAACTCCGACACCCCCGCGAAGAGCTTCTGCCCGGGACTCTCGAATTTGCCCTCCAAATAATCCTTCACCGACGTGCAAACCAGCACTCCAACGACGGGGCGCTTTTTCGACCGGACCCTCGTGGGCGCGCGCATTTCCATGTGCACATACCCAAGTTGGGCGGCCAGATCGAACACCCTTGCCCGGGTCTCAGGGTTGATTCCCGGGTGATTCGTAAAACAGCGTGATACGGTCGCGCGGGAGATCTTCAAATGATCGGCGATGAACTGCTGATTGATTTTCTCCATTGAACAGGGACGTTTCCGGCGGCTGTAATAATATGCAACATGCTCTCCGCCCTTTGCGCAAACCGATTCTGAATATCCCCGCGCATTGTTATGCACTTTTATGCACATATTGCTTGCCATGCGGGTCTGGGAGACGGAGACTGCCAACAATGTTTCCCCGCGCACTCGCTCTCCCTCTTGCCATGCTGACTGCATCCGTCCTCCCCTCCTCTGCCGCACCAACCTCCCCCGGCCCATCCAAGGTGGAAATCCGCCAGGAGCCGAATGGATCGTTCACTCTCCTGCGCAATGGCCAGCCGTTTTTCGCCAAGGGGGTGGGCGGCTCAAAAAACCTTCAGCTCCTGGTCGAGAGCGGTGGCAATTCCGTCCGGACCTGGGGTATCGAAACGATGGGCGACAAGGTGGACGGCAAACTGTTCCTCGACCGCTGCCAGGAACTCGGCATCGGAGTAACGGTGGGCATTTGGGTGAAACACGAACGGCACGGTTTCAACTACAAAGATGAGAAATTTGTCAAAAAGCAGCGCGACGAGGTGCGCGATGCCGTGCGCAAATACAAGGACCATCCGGCCGTACTGATGTGGGGGCTCGGCAATGAGATGGAAGGGCCGACTTCCGACGGGGCCGACCCGACCATTTGGAAAGAGCTGAACGAACTTGCCGCCATCATCAAAAAGGAAGACTCCAATCATCCCGTGATGACGGTGATTGCCGGCGCCGTTCCGACCAAAATCAAAAACATTCAGCAGCATTATCCGAACATCGACATCCTCGGCGTCAACGCCTACGCGGCGGCGCCGGGAGTGGGCAAAAGCCTGCGCGACTCCGGATGGGATAAACCCTTCATGCTCACGGAATTCGGTCCCGTGGGGCACTGGGAGGTGCGTAAGACGGGTTGGGGCGCGCCCATTGAACCGACCAGCCGCGAAAAAGCCGCGTCCTACTATTCGACTAACAACCTGGTGATTGAGGACGGCAAAGGCCTTTGCCTCGGCACCTACGCCTTCGTCTGGGGGCAGAAGCAGGAAACGACCGCCACCTGGTTTGGCATGTTTCTGGAAAGCGGAGAAAAACTTCCGACCGTGGACGCCATGGCCAGGGCCTGGACCGGCAACTGGCCCGCCAACCGCTGCCCCCGCATCGAAACCTTCGAGACGCCGCTCCGCGAAGCGAAAGTGAAAGCAGACTTCGAAACGACAGCCGAAGTCACGGTGAAAGACGCCGACAATGACAAGCTCACCTACGAATGGGCGGTGATATCCGAAAGCACGGACCGCAAGGAGGGCGGCGACCATGAAGCGACTCCCCCTTCGCATCCGGAGTGCATTGTCAAGGCCTCCGATGGCAAAGTGACATTGAAGACGCCCACAAGACCTGGAGCCTACCGGCTCTTTGTCACCGTGCGCGATGGCAAGGGTGCCGCCACCGCCGACAACGTGCCTTTCCTCGTCGAACGCTAATACTTCATGGACGCTCTTCTCACGAAACCCAAAGCAGTCACCCCGGGTGCCGCCCACATCGAAGTCTATGAAACCGCCCGCGACAACGGCCACCGGCTGACGTACGTTCCCGCCGCTTCCCGGCAGGCGGAGGGGCACAGCCCGGTCGTGACCATCGATCCCGCGCAGAGACACCAGACAATCCTCGGCTTTGGCACCTCCCTCACGGAATCCTCCGCCTATGTCCTGTCCATGCTCCCCGCCGCAAAGCGGGAGGAAGTTCTGCGCAGCTGTTTCGATCCCGAAACCGGCAACGGCTACACCTTCGCCCGCACCCACATCAACAGTTGTGATTTCTCGCTTTCCAATTGGTCCTGCGCCAGCGTGGCGGACGACTTCGAACTGAAACATTTCACGATGGAACCCGCCCGGCGTTATGTGCTGCCGCTGGTCCAAGACGTCTTTGCCATCGTGCCCGATCTTAATCTGATCGCCTCGCCCTGGAGCCCGCCCGGCTGGATGAAAAGCAATGGCGAAATGAACAACGGAGGCAAACTCCGCCCCGAATGCGCCGAAGTCTGGGCCAGGTTTCTTGTCCGCTATCTCGATGAACTCGCCGCCGCCGGCGCGCCCGCCTGGGCCGTCACCGTGCAGAATGAACCCGCCGCCGTTCAAGTCTGGGATTCCTGCATATATTCGGGCGAGGAGGAACGCGATTTTGTGCGGGACCATTTCGGTCCCGCCCTGCACGCCTCCGCGCAAAAGGACGTGAAACTTATCGTCTGGGATCACAACAAGGACATCCTCTACGAACGCGCCGCCGCCGTCCTGAATGATAAAAAGGCAGCCCAATATATCTGGGGCATCGGTCTCCATTGGTATGGCGGCGAGCAGCCCGAGCAACTCGAACTCACCCACGCGGCCTGGCCCGAAAAACAGCTTATTTTCACCGAAGGCTGCTGGGAACACGGCGCAAAACCCGGACAATGGGACCGCGGCGAGCGTTATGCGCAGCACATCATCAACGACCTCAACCACTGGGTCACCACTTGGGTGGATTGGAACCTTGCCCTCGACCTGCGGGGCGGACCCAACCACGTCGGCAATTTCTGCGACGCCTCCGTTCTGGTGGATACCGAACGCGGCGAGGCCTTCTACCAGACCTCCCACACCTACATCGGTCATTTCAGTCGCTTTATTCGTCCCGGCGCCGTGCGCCTCGGTTCCCGCGTCCCACGCGGCCTTCCCCAGTTGCGCACGACCGCCTGCCGGAATACCGACGGTTCCTTAGTGACCGTCCTTCTCAACACCTCGGAAGACACCCTCTCCGTCGTCCTCGAAATCGAAAACCAAACCATCCCGGTCAACCTACCGCCCCGCGCGATCCAAACGGTCGTAGTCCGGGCCTGAATTCGGGCCGCGGCATCCACCTGCCGCACCCTCCCCCTTCATGAAATATCCCTCCCTCGCGCTCCTTTGCGCTTTGCTTCCGCTCGCCCCTCTTGCCGCCGCGGTCAAAGTCGACGGCCAAAATGGCAACTTCACCCTCCTGGTGGACGGCCAGCCTTTTTTCATCAAGGGTGTCACGTACGCCGGAGGATCCGACGCGGAACAAATCGAACGCGACCTGCGGGAAATCAAGGCGCTGGGCGCGAACACCATCCGCAACTGGGGCTGCAATGATGAGGACACGCCGAAACTCCTCGCCGCCGCCGAGAAAGTTGGCCTCAAGGTGATGCTTGGCCTCTGGCTGCGCCATGGCCGGCCGGGGGCCGAGGACGACGACAGCTTCAATTGGGTGACCGACACCGCCGGCCGGGAAAAACAAATGACCGACACCATCCGGTACGTCGCAGCGTTTAAGGATTCCCCCGCCCTACTGTGTTGGGGCGCGGGAAATGAAGTGATCCTCAACATCGAGACCGAGGAGGAAAAAATAGCCTACGCAAAGTTCCTCGAGGAGATCGTCCAGGAGGTCAAAAAGCGCGACCCCAATCACCCCGTCGCCTCGGTTTCCGCCTGGACCATCGACTGGCCGTATTGGGAAAAATACTGTCCGTCCCTCGATATCTACGCCTCCAATGTTTACGGCTACGCCGCGGCGGCCATTCCTGATGAAGCCAAGAAACTCGGCGTCAAAAAACCCTACATGATCACGGAGTTCGGGGTGCGGGGAGAGTGGGAAATCCAGCCCGATGCGAACGGCGTCAAGCTGGATCCCGGTGACAAAGAACGTTACGAGGTCATTGCCGATGGCTGGAAGGATCTTATCGAAGCCAAGCGTCCCCTTTGTCTGGGAGCGTTTGTCTTCCACTTTTCCGACGCCTTTGATCACACCAGCCTTTGGCTCGCGTTTAAATCCAAAGACGCCATCAGGCCGCCCTATTGGGCGACCCGCAAGGCCTTCACCGGCGAAGACCCCACAAACTGGCCGCCAGTCATCGATGACTTCATGGTGGCCAGAGCTTCCGAAGCCAAGAAACCCGGCGCCTGGACGCGGGTCAAGCTGGAGGTAACTGACAAGGAAAAGAACCCGCTCGACGTCCAGTTCGCCTATCTGAAGCGCGACGGATGGCGTGATACATCCGTCGATATCCTCCCTCACACCGTCTCCGACCGCGCCGGACAGTATTGGGTGAAAATGCCCGAGACGGAAGGCGCCTTCAAACTTTATGCCCTCGTTCGGGACACCCACCCCAACCTGTCTGTCGCCGTGATCTCCGCGAAGACTGCGAAGGCTCCCTGAAAAAGAGCCCCTGAGGGGTTATTCTCAGCGCGCAATCGGTGGAGAAAAGCCTAATTGCGCTCCGTGGCTACGCCGGAGGCGCGAGCTGGAACGACCAGCGCGTTTCCACCTTCTTGCCGTTGGCGGTGGCGCTGACAATCACCGTCACTTGCTTGGCGTAAACTTTCTGGGTCAGTTTGTAGGAAAGCAGCTTGGTTTCCGGATCATACTTCGCGGGCACGGCCCCCACGCCGCTCACCCGCATGGTGACGCTCTTGGGATCGACGTTGCCGAGGGCGGCCAGATTGATTTTGATCTCAGGCTCGGAAGCGGTGACCACCTCCCCTTCCATGGGTTGGGTCATCATGGAGGCCCCGGCGGGCATGATCGTCGTGGCCGCCGCCGCGGACGGGGCGGTGCCCGCACCCGGAAAGGCGACGACGCGTTTCGTGAAAACTTCGCCATTTTTGGAATCGAGGGCAAAGCGACCCAGCAGGGTCGGATCTCCGCCATTGCTCATGTGCTGCCCGTAAACGGTGAATCCGCCTTCGTAGCCGGACTCCTTGACCACCTCGCGCACGGTGTCGTTGTGCAGACCGTAGGGGTAGGCGATGGTCTTCACCTGAATGCCCAACTTTTCTTCAATGAGCTGCTTGGAGCCCGCGATCTCACTTTTCAACCATTGACGATATTCCTCGTCTGACCGGCCTTTTTTGGCATTGAGTCCGGTGTGGCTCACGGTGTGACTGGCGATATCCACCCCGGCGTCGCGCATTTCCGCCAGTTGATCCCAGGTCATGGACTGCCCGCCAGCCTTGGCGCCGCCTTTCACGTAATCCGTATAGATGAACATCGTGAACGGGTAATTGAATTTCTTCAACAACGGCCAGGCGGTGGTGTAGCCGGTGACCCAGCCGTCATCGAGAGTGATCACCGCGGACTTGGCGGGGATGCTTTTCTCGCCCCGTCTCCAGGCCAGGAAGTCGTCCATGGAAATGACGGTGATATCGTTGTCCTTCAGCGCCTGGAGCTGGGCTTCAAACTCCGCCGGTGTGCTGACCATCTCCCGTCCGCCCTTTTCCTCGAACCGGTGGTAACACAAGACAACGACCTGCGAGTTCAGATCGATGGGTTCCGGCGTTGGGGTGGCCTCCGGGGTGGCGGCGGGGGCCGGAGTGGCGACGGCCGCGACCTCGGGGGCAGGCTGGGCGTCGGATTTCCGCTTGCAGCCGGCGAAGGCCAGACACCCGAGGAGAAGATAAACAGAAAAGCGCATAAGTTTTCGATAGCAGCAGAGTGAACAATTGCAACTAACCGACGATCCCGACCGCGCGAAGCTTGTCCTCGACGAAGCGGAAATGCCGGTCCGGCGCGCAGGCGTGGACGATGTCTTCGCGGTTCAAATGGGCGGACACCGTGGGCTCCGAGGCCAGGTTCTCGGCGAAGTTTCCGCCTTCCTTCCACGTCTTCATCGCGGCGCGCTGCACCGCCTCGTAGGCATCCTTGCGTTCGAGCCCCTTGGTGGTGAGCATAAGAAGGGCCGACTGGCTGGCGTAGAGGCCGCCGGTGATCTCCATGTTCCGTTTCATGTTCTCGGGATAAACCTGGAGGCCTTCCACGAGCTTGCGCAGTTGGACGAGCATGTAATCCACCAGCGTGGTCGAGTCGGGCAGGATGATGCGTTCCACCGAACTGTGACTGATGTCGCGTTCGTGCCAGAGGGCGACATTTTCCAGCGCGGCCACGGCATTTCCGCGGATGACACGGGCAATGCCGCTGAGGCGTTCGCCCGTGATGGGATTGCGCTTGTGGGGCATGGCGGAACTCCCCTTCTGGCCGGCGGCAAAATATTCCTCCACTTCAAGAACCTCCGTGCGCTGCAGGTGGCGAAACTCGGTCGCCCAGCGGTCGATCGAACTCGCGATCAGGGCAAGCACGGTCATGAATTCGGCATGACGGTCCCGCTGGATGATCTGGGTGGAAAGCGCGGAGGGTTGGAGTCCGAGTTTTTCGCAAACAAACTTCTCCACCCGCGGATCCAGGTGGGCGTGCGTGCCTACGGCGCCGCTGATCTTGCCCACTTTGATGCGCTCGCGCATTTCCAGGAGGCGCTGGGTGCTGCGGGAAAACTCGTCATACATCAACGCCATCTTCAGCCCGAAGGTGATGGGCTCGGCGTGGATTCCGTGGCTGCGGCCGATCATCGGCGTGAATTTGTGTTCGATCGCCCGCTTCGCAATCACCTCGCGCAATTGGTTCAAATCTTCATGCAGAATCTCGCAAGCCGAATTCATCTGCACCGCCAGGGTGGTGTCGAGCAGATCCGAGGAAGTCAGGCCCTGGTGGATCCAACGGGAAGCCGGACCGACCCGGGAGGCGACATCTTCGAGAAAAGCGATGACATCGTGATTGGTGCGCTTTTCGATCTCGCGCACGTTTTCGATTTGGAAGGCCGCCTTTTCCCGAATGGTGACGGCGTCCTCCCTGGGGATAGTGCCGAATTCCGCCATGGCTTCGCAGGCCAGGACTTCGATTTCGAGCCAGATTTCAAGCTTGCGCTGCTCGGTCCAGAGCGAGCGCATTTGCGGAAGAGAGTAACGGTCAATCACCCGCGGAAACTACCGGACGTGGTCGCAGCGCGCAACGCTGAACGCTCAAATCGGGAGATCACCCGATCCAGCGAAACGTTACGGCCTTTTCCACGTCGGGATGAAGGCTGAGGGCGACGGGGCATTGGAGAGCGAACTGCTCGATCTTGGCGCGATCGGGATGATCGAGAGGCGCGGGAATGTCGAGTTCCACCTCGATCTTGGCAATGCGACGGGGTGGCGCGGAGGTCATGTGTTTGACCACGCGGGCACCGGCACCGGTGATATCAATATCGAGGCCGTTCTTTTTCGCCCCGATGCCCATGGTGGTGAGCATGCAGGTGGCAAGAGACGTGGCCGTAAGGTCGGTGGGACTGAAGGACTCGCCCCGACCCATGTTGTCCGCGGGGGCATCGGTCGAGAGACTCGATCCGGAGGGACCGTGGGTGGAGCGACAGCGAAGGTCGCCTTCGTAAACGACAAAAAATTCAACCATCCGACGAGGATAATCAAAAAGGAGGGAGGAGAGACACGAATTTCACAAATTGGCACGAACTGAGGCGGTGAACCTCCGAAAAATTCGTGGTCATTCGTGAAATTCGTGTCTCGTCTTCCGCTCAGCAGCCGATGCGGACGGCTTTGAGCTTGCCGTGATTTTCGAGCTTTACGCGGCCGCTTTCAAAGAGGTCCACCAACGCGGCGACGGACTCGCGGCTGTCACGCGCGCAGGACGAAACAATCTCGACCAGCTCACCCAGGGTGTAGTTCTTGCGATTGATTTTGGAATAGGGATTTTTCATAGCTTGCGTATTTACAAGGTGTTTACGAATTAGACGCGCCACCCGGCCCTTTGTTCAAAATATTCGCCGATTTTTTTAGAGCCGCGGCATCCTGCGGCCAGTCGTCGTCCATCCTGGAACTACTGCGCTTCGTTGTAGTAGCCGGAGTCCAGCTTCTGCCAGAAGGCGGCGGCGGTTTGATCCGCAGGATCATCAGGAGCGCGGATGATTCTGAGGTTGCGGTGCAACCGGAGCGAATTCAACGAAGTCCGATCCTTGATCAACATGGGGCTGAGCGTGAGAGCGCGGAGGGGCAGGAAACCCAGGACCCTCAGATTCGCCGGATCCAGCCCGGCAACGTTGAGTTCCTGGAGACGAACGTTCCGCAGGGCGGCCAGATCCAGGACGTGAGTATCGGAAATGTCGAGGGATTGGAGCTGGGCCAGGTAGCGGACAAAATCCAGCGTGGCGAGGGGAGTGGCGGACAGGCGGAGGGTTTTGACTTTCAGAAAAGCCCGGGGTGCAACGGGAAATGTTTCAAAACGGCACCGCGAGAGATCGAGCGTCTCGAGGGGCAGACTTTGCAGGGTCGCCCAGTCGAGGGTCTGCGCCCCGTGAATGGCCACGCTTTTCACCTGCTTGTCCTTGAGCGGCGAGAGATTCGCAAAGTCCTCTGCGCCCCACAAAACAAGCTCCTCCTTTCCCGGCTCACCGAAGGCCTGCACGCCCTCGCCGTTGAGGGACCTCAACGCCACCGCCGCCTCGTTGGCAAAAATCGCGCGCTCCTGGGCGTCGAACGCCGAACCTTTGCGGGATTTCGCCAGGACCTCGATTATGGCGGCCACATTCTGATTCTGAGGATCCTGAAACCGGCGCAGCTCATCCACCGCTTTGACGGATTTTTCCCCGGGGGCACGAGCCAGGTTTTTGGCGAGTTCCTGCAACTCCACGGGGTTGCTTTCCGAGGGAACGGGAAAAAGGCCAACTTTGGCGGCCCGGGCCGCCTGCCCAAAGCTCTCAGCGGCCTCGTCGAATTCCATGAGGGCAAGGTGGAAACGGCCCTTGGCGATCCAACCCGGCACAAACTCACGGTTGATCAAAAGCGCACCTGAGACCACGTCGAGTCCCTCCGAGATTCGCCGGATCAACTTGGCGGTGTCGAAGTCGGGTCGCTGCAACACATAGGGGGAAAACTCCAGTCCCAGAATCTGATTGGCCTGCCCGAACGCATCATGAAGCGGGCGGGCGTCCTGCGGGTCCTGCGTGCCTTGGAAACCTCCCAGGCGGCGCTCCCTGATGGCCTCGAATTTGATCTCGTTGGCCCGTGCCAGATTTTCCAGGTTTTTCTCCGCATCCAGCTGCCGTCGCTTGGCCTCTTCCTTTTCTTCCTCCGTCTTTTCCAGGGCCTCTTTTGTCATGGCGAGAGCCTTGACGGATTCCTCCTGAGCCGCCTGCAGATCCGCGAGGGCTTTGTTGGCCTGTTCTTTGTCGGCGTTGGCTCTTTCCGATTCGAGCTTGGCCTGCTTCCTCGTCAATTCGACGGAAGCCTGCTGCGCCCTCAAGGCTTCCTCGTTCTGAGCCAGAAGCACTCCCTTTTCCTGCACCTGGATTTTTTGGACTTCCAGGTCCTTCAGGGCCTGGGTTTTTTCCGAGAGCGATTGGGAAAGCAGGGCGATCGCCGCCAGCGTGCCGACGATAAAAATCGCGCAGGAGGCGAGCACCACGGCGGCCACCCCTTTGTTCCGCTGGATCATCTTGCGCGTCACCTCGGCCCAGGAAACCGGCCGGGCGCTGATCACTTCGCCGCGGCGGTAGTGTTCGATATCAGCCTTGAGGGCGGCGATGCTGCGGTAGCGTTCAACCGGGTCGTTGCGCAGGGCCTTGAGGGTGATGATTTCGAGGTCGGATTCGATCTGGGGATTATGGACCCGCAGACGCTGCGGCTCGTGGGTTTTCAAACTCTGGGCGTCGGCGACGATATTGCCGGTGGCCTCAAAATGGCGGCGTCCCGTAAGCATCTGGTACAGAATGGTCCCAATGCTGTACACATCGGCCCGCTCGTCCACGTCCTTGCTGGATTCCGCCTGTTCGGGCGACATGTTTTCCAGCGTGCCAACGACGTGACCGGTCATGGAAAGCGAGCGGGTGGCGTCGGGCGAATTCAGTTTCGCCAGGCCAAAATCCGCCACCAGCGGTTCCCCGTCTTCGCGGAGGAGAATGTTTCCCGGTTTCAGATCGCGATGCAGCACGCCGTGTTCGTGGGCAAACTCAACGGCATCGCACACTTTGAGCATGATGCTGAGGGTCTGCTCGACGGGGAGAACGCGGGTCTTTTTCGGTCGCGGCGGCGGTTCCTCACCGCTTTCCGCCTGCGCCTGCTCGGCCTGGTCCCGCAGCGGTTTTTCCGAGCGCAGGGAACCGATGAGCGCCTTAAGGTCCACATTGTTCATGGACCGGCCCTCGGATTCGGAGGACGTTTTTTCGTAAAGCAGATCCGAGAGCGACAGACCGTCAATGAACTCCATCGCGATGTAATGGATACTCTCGTATTCGTTCATCTCGAAGACGCGGCAGATATTCCTGTGTGGCAGGCGAGCCATGATCTCCGCCTCGCGGCGAAACCGCTTCAGCTGAGCTTCGGTGACGGTTTCGTTCGAATGCAGCACCTTGATGGCGACGGAGTTTCCGAAGCGGTCCACCCCTCGCCACACCTTGCCCATCCCGCCGACGCCGATCACCTCAACGAGCTTGTATTTGCCAAGCGTCTGCGCGATCTGCGTGGTTACGACGTTGTCGTTGCTCAGCTCCAGGGAGTCCCCGACCAGGGAGGGCCGCATGACGCGCAAGATGGGAATTTCCTGATCCCGGCCAGGCACCCGAAAGGCCCAGAGGTAGTCAAAATAAAATTCCATCCGGTCGGTGTCTTCCTTCACCCCCGGGCCAACCAGATAAACGATTTTGCGGAGATGTTCCGCCACGGGCGCGACCTCATCGCCCGACCACTGGAAGTCGCTCAGATCGGGCTCATTCTCGCCCTCCGCCCGGACATGTTCCCAACCCTCCGGCAGGACCCTCAGCAAATGGGTAAGCGTGTGTTCCGGCACAAGAATCTCCCCCGGCCGGGCCAGCTTGGCGAGTCGCTGCGCCAGTTCGACCGGCGCACCCAGCGCGGTATAATGTTGCCAGGCGGAATTACCCAGCGTGCCGACCAGAGTATCCCCGGTCCAGATCCCGCAGGAACAGGGCGGAAGCTCCTTGCCTTCGCGATACAGCCCTGCGTGCAGGCTGGCGGCCTTTTGCATCTGATCGCAGGCGGCCCGAATGGCCCGAAGCGGGTGATCCGCGAAATAGCGCGGTGCTCCGTAGATCCCCAGGATGGCGTCGCCGGTCGTCTCCCCCACCGTGCATCCCGCGTCAAAAACCGCATCGGCAGCCTCTTCCACAAAAGAATTCACCATCAGCCGCACTTCCATGGGCGCCAGGCGCTCGGCCACGTTCGCCACCCCGCGAAGCTGGGTGTAGCTCACGGTGAGATAACGCCGTTCGGGATGGCGCGTGGTGCGAAGTTCGTCCTCACTCAGGGACTCAAACGGCGTGCCACTGGAACCGCGCAACTCCCGCCCGATTGACTCCGCCGTCGTCACCTCGTCGAGCACGATGTCGAGCACGCCACCGTCAGAATACGATTTGGCTTCAAAAACCCTCCCATCCGCATCGGTCACCAGATGGTTGCTGGTCCGACCGGTCTCCGGCCGGGCAAAACACGTGGAAATTTCCCCCCGGGCCCGTCGGGCCAGCACGTCCAGGGGCGAGCCCACCAACTCGCGTTTGCGAACTTTCAGATACGCCGCCAGGGCGCCATTTGCATAAATGACGATGTCGTCCGGTGAAACCCGCGCGACCATTGTTCGCAAGGACGCACTTTGGGAGCTTTGCATCTCCGGGCCTTGTAATCACAATGTATTGCAAAGGCAACCCCGGATGTTCAGTCCGTCCTGGTTTCCGACCGCCGCGTCTCCGTCCACTTTTCGCTTTCCACCGTCCGTATTTCCAAGCAACACGGGAGGACTGTGTCCGTTTACGCCAGAGCGTTTCGCTATTTCCGCCCCCACCTAGTGCCAACCATCGGGGGCATTTTGCTCACGTTTCTGGGGATCGTGGTCAATTCCCTCCGCCCTTGGCCGTTCAAATACATTGTCGACGGCGTCCTGCCCACGGATGCCGCCAGCGGTACGGCGGAAACCCGAGCCCTCCTCGCGTCATGGTTTGGGGATGCGCCTCCGGCCCAGGTCGCCCTCTGGCTCTGCCTCGCGCTGGTCATCATCATCATCCTTGGCGGGGTCATCAATCTCGCGTCGAACCTGCTTTTTATCCGCGTCGGACTACATTCCCTCATGCGGCTGCGGACGGATCTCTACGCGAGCCTGCAGGCGCTGCCGCTGAAATTTCACGACTCCCGCCGCAGCGCGGACTCCAGCTTCCGGGTGGCTTACGACTCGCAGGCCATCCAGACGATCTACAACAAGGGGTTCGCCACCATCCTAAGTTCCGTGCTCATGCTCATCCTCACCTTTGGCATCATGGTGTGGATGAACTGGCCGCTCGCTCTCACCTCGATGGCCGTTCTGCCGCTGGTTTTTCTGACGATCCGGCACTACGCGGACCGCGTGCGGAGGCAGTCCACCACCATCCAGGAACGGGAGAGCGACCTGCTTACGCTCACCCAGGAAGGAATCGCGCAAATCCGGATGGTCCACGCTTTTGGTCGGGAAGACTTTGAAATCCGGCAATTCCACGACCGCGCTTCCCGCAGCCTGGAAGCCAGCCTGCGTTTTAACACCACATCGATCGTGAGCACGCTCGTGGTCAGCACCGTCATGGCCATTGGCACGGCGTTGATGTATTATGTCGGTTCGCGTCAGGTGCTGTCCGGGAACCTCACCCTCGGCGATCTCACCGTCTTCATTGCCTACCTCCCAGCCCTCTACACGCCGCTGGAGCAACTTAGCTATACGGCCTGGGCGCTGGAGGGCGCGGCCGCTGCTGTCACGCGGTGTTTCGAAGTGTTGGACCGCGAGAACGACGTGCCGGAAGCGCCCAACGCCCAAACCCTCGCGACGGTGAAAGGCGAGATCGAACTCCGCCATGTCAGCTTCGGATATTCTCCGGACCGCCTCATTCTGAAAGATGTCAATCTGACCGTCGCCCCCGGCGAAAGTGTTGCCTTCGTCGGTGGCACCGGCGCGGGCAAAAGCACCTTGATGAGCCTCGTGCCGCGATTTTACGATCCCCTCGGCGGCGAGGTGTTCATCGACGGCCACGACCTCCGCTCTCTCACCAAAAACTCCCTGCGACTCCAAATTGGCATGGTCCTGCAGGACACCGTACTGTTTTCCACCACCATTAAGGAGAATATCGCTTACGGCCGACCCGATGCGACCGACGCCCAAATCATTGAGGCCGCCAGACGCGCCCAGGCTTATGATTTTATCATGGCCATGCCGCAGGGTTTCGAAAGTCCGGTCGGGGAACGCGGCGGCCATCTCAGCGTGGGTCAGCGCCAGCGCATCGGCATCGCCCGGGCTTTCCTCAAGGATGCCCCGATTCTTCTCCTCGACGAACCCACCAGCGCCTTGGACCCTGGCACGGAGCACGCCATTATGGAAACCATTGGTGAACTCATGCGCGGGCGAACCACGCTGGTCATCACCCACCGCTTAGCTACTATCCACAGTCTCGGCCGCATTATTGTGCTGCAAAATGGCACTGTCGCCGAATCCGGCACCGGTCCGGAATTGCTTGCGCGAGGCGGGGTCTACGCGGAGCTGTATCGGGCCGGGCAATACGAGCAATAGCGCAGCGGTTTCAGTTTAGCGTCAAAGGCACGTTCCCTTCGATCAGTCCAATGGCGATCGCGTGGCGGGTGAGCCCGGCGGTATGATGGATATCGAGTTTATCCATCAGACTCTGGCGGTGTTTTTCCACGGTTTTCAGGCTGATCTTAAGCTCCCCCGCGATGTCCTTGTTGGAATTCCCCTCCGCCACAAGCTGGAGCACCTCCGTCTCCCTCGAACTTAGGCGGGCCGTGGGAATCTTTGCGGGCGAAGAAGCCCGATGCTTGGCCGCCGCGGGGCAAAAGAACGTTCCCCCCTCTTGAATTTTTCGGACTGCCTCGGCCAGGGCCGGGAAGGTGGTTTGTTTGGAAAGATAGCCGGAGGCGCCCAGCGCCCGGGCCTGATCCATATAAGCTTCATCCATGTGCATCGAAAGGATCAACAACTTGGGCGGGGGCCGTTGCCGAAGAATTTGCCGGGTCGCCTCAAGACCATTTAGCAGCGGCATCGCAACATCCATGACCACCACATCGGGACGAAGCTTGCGGGACAAAACTACGGCCTCGCGGCCATTTTTTGCCTCACCGAGGACAACGATGTCCTTTTCATGATCCAGCAATGCGCGTAAACCCTCCCGCACGATCCCGTGATCCTCCGCGAGTAAGACGGTAATATTTTTCATCGGACGAAACGACGTAAAGATCGCTGCGGTCAGGTTCGTGGAAATGTGACGCGAATGGTGGTGCCCTGGCCGGGACGCGAAGTCAGGGACCATGCCCCACCCAGCATTTCCACGCGTTCCCTCATCCCGACGAGTCCAAGACGTTTGCGGTTATCCGCCGCCGGTTTTTTGGGGTGAAAACCCTCGCCGTCATCCACCACTTCCAAAACAAGCCCTCCCTCGCTATTTTGGAGGTCCACCCGGACCTGGGATGCATTGGCGTGACGATCCACATTGGCAAGCGCCTCCAGAACCACCCGATAAAGTGCAGTTTTGAAATGGCTCCCGACGCGTTCGATACTGCGTGGGGCAACAAGCTGCGACCGGATTCCCGTCTCCCTCATAAAACCCTTTAGAAAAGCATGCAGAGCGGGGACAAGACCAAGATCATCCAGGAGGGCGGGACGTAAATCCCGGGCAAACCGGTTCACGGTTTCCAGCGACTCTGTCACCAGCTTTTGAGCGTCGGTGATGTGTTTCTCCAGTTTTTCCGGATCGGTGGATTGTAATTTTAACGCCGCCAGCCTGAGATTGATTCCCGTCAGGGTCGGACCGATGACATCGTGCAACTCCCGGCTGATTCTCTTTCGTTCCTCCTCCTGCGCGAGAATGATTCGTCTGGCCATCCGGCGCACTTCCGCCTGCATCGCCAGGGATTTCCGGAGCAGATCGTGATGGATTCCCTGGCTGGTTCGGAGGCAATCCTCCGCAGCTTTTTGGCCGGCCACCGCCTTCCTCAATTCCCGCTTCAGCACCACTCCCCGCTCACTCATGTACGGCAGATTTTGTGCTACTCCTCCCTCAAGATTTGCCTTAGTCGGACAATTCTTCCAGGAAGCTCCCTGCCTTTTGATAATTCTCACAAGGTCGCCTCCATCTCGGGCCAGAGTAGCGGGCCTTATTGGCAGAAGCAAGGAGGCTCAGTCTCCGGCAATGTTCCGTCAAAGGCGCTTCCCTGATATTTCTCACCGACGATTTTCTTCAGGAAGCAGGAGGCGGAGGTGGTGTGATCTGGCCACCGGACCCGGACCCACTGGCCCCCCCGGCGGAACCTCCGGACATCACGCCTCCCTGATTGATTGTACCCTGGTCGCCCGAAAAGAACGTCTCGGCAAGCTGCTCCGATGCGAAATTATTGGCGAGGACCAGAAACTCGGGACTGGCCGCATAGGGGCTTAGGATTCCCGCTTCAACGAGCGCTTGATCCAAGGCCAGAGAGTAGGCGGAATCCCTGCTCGAAGGAACACCTCCGGCCACGGTATCTTTGAAATCCCTCTCCCCCGCGGGGATATCCCCAATGGCGTATTCCCGCAGACGACGAACAAGGTCCGTAATCGCCGCCATTTTCAAGTCCCGAGCGGCAATGCCGATGATGAAGGCCGTGAGTTCGGTGCGTTGGCGAAAGTCGTGGGGAAGACCGCCAATAGCCGCTCTGCCCACCAGATACCGATCCTCGACAGACGCTTTGCCCGGCATCTCTTCGAGCAGGTCCATGGCCGAGGCCATGATCACAGCCGTATTCGTAGGATCCTGACGCACCATTGCGGCCGTGGAGGCAGCAATCGAATCGGCAGACAATCCCGCCCCTCCCCCAGTGGCCAGGGCTTTTAGCTTTTCCCGAATTGGTGACGTGCCATCCATTTCGCGAATTTCACGAACGTACGATTCCTCGGGATTTGCAAGCAAGACGACATCGTTGCGATAGAGGGAAACCAGTTGGGAAAGCCGGTCCCGATCCGACATCGGTCCGTCGCCTGTTGTTTCCAGCGGATAATCTCTCGGGATGGCGATGATGGCAAAGGAACCCTGGAGACAGACCGCAGCCATGGCGATCCCGAGAAGAACCGATTTCACGCCTTTATGGTGGAAATGAGGGAGTGTCTTCACGGGATCTTACCGAGTTGAGCGGGCCCGGCGCGTGCACAAAAATCCGAAGAGAGCGAAACTTGAAAGGAGGACCGCCGATGGTTCCGGAATCGGAACAATATTTCCCAATTGGTCATACATCAAGCCGCCCGTCCAGTCACTGCCCTGGGGTCCGCCATAGGCATCAATTTCGTTCTGGTCGAGAGTGATCCCCGCAAGCGCCAGTGCCCGTCCGCTGCCGTCGGCGTTTGCACCCATAGTAATGCTAACACCGGCGAGATAATTCCCCAAAATCGTATTACCCTCCCCAATGGTGACGGACGTCCCAACATTCCAAAAGACTCCATAGTCACTTCCGCCGGCCGGTCCGGGATTAATCATCGTGACCGTGGAATTCAAAGACGTGATGAGGGTGTCGCCGATCTGAAAGACCCAATACGCGTTGTCATTACCTTCACCATCCAGAAACAACGCTCCGCTCAACGTCGCTGCCGCGTCGAATTTATACACCCCCGACGTCAGGGTCATGCCTCCCAAATCCTGATTACTAAGAATTGTCGTCACCGGCATAAGGGCCAGTGCCGTTTGCACCATGATCAGATCGGCCCGCGCCTGACCGGTGACAGGGCCGGTGGCGATAATGGTCCCATTTGCAATAACTGCAGGGGGAAATCCGGTGATGCCGGTCGTGGCTCCGGGGGACAATCCCACATTACCGTTGGAAATCACCGTGCCCACCGCTCCCGTGCTTGTAATTGCGGTACCGCCCAGAAGCGCAAAGTCCTCTGCCGAAAGTAGGATTGAAGCCCGGGCCGTCGGGATCCCTAAGAGAAAGGCAAAAGCCAATATCGTAAGAAAAGTTTTTTTCATAGGTGCCAAGCATGGCCTTCCTAAGAACAAAGCGACAATGGGGTGATACCCTACCTTTTCGAACGCCGCGCCGTGCCGCGACTCTCTGCGGGACCCAGATTCTTTTGCGCAACCGGACGCATAATTAACTCGGCAGACTTCATAAGAAACGCTCACGAACCTTATGCAACCGATCGCTTAAGTTTGACCTGCTGTTCCAAATTCTTCCCCTTTTGCAGGGAGGGCACGGAGGGACGAAAAGAAGTTTAAAATAATTGCATCCTTATGCGGATAAACCCATCGGCCGCCCCAATCGCTGCCTTAACCCGGGGACCTTTCGTCCCAACTCCGCCCGCAGTCCACGCATTTCCAGCGGTATTTTTCACGGAAGATCGGGAGCGCCGCCGCCGCGACGGTGAGAAAAGCGAAGCGGTGCGGCGTTTCCGCCGGGACGGTGTGGAGGGAAAGGCAATCGGGGCAGGCGGGACGCTCTTCATTCACCGGCGCCCCGGGTGGTTCGGCCAGAATCTCCCGGGCGCGATCGGCGTCTTCTTCTTCGATCATCAGGCGGACGCCGACGGTGTTCGGGAGTAACCAGCCTTGATGCGCGGCATTTTCGTCCTGGACGTGAGCAGGGACGCCGCCCGCTTCCAATCGCAGACGGAGCAGGTGCGCTTCCTCGGGTTTGCTAAAACTCGCGACAAGAAGGAGAGCCATGGCGGGAAACTACTCCGGTATTCTGGGAAAGATAGAGTGTCTTCCGTTCATCCCAGTCCGCGGTCCTCGATCTCCTCTTCGCCCCAGCCCAGGAGATGTCCGATTTCGTGAAGGAGGGTGGTATGGACTTCCTCCTGGAAAATCTCCTCATCCTCTTCCGCATAGTCCCAAATGTTTTCCAGCCAGAGCCGGATGCGGGGGGTGGGGGCCTCGGGTGATCCCTCATCGAAATACCCGAGCGTGTCCGGCTCGACCCCATAAGCGAGATCGTCCGCGTCGGGGCGGGGTTCGAAAAAGACCGGGACCGCGTCCATTCTTTGGCGGATTTCCCGGGGAAGGGCAGCAAGAGTTTCCTCCACCTCCACCTGCGCAAGCTGGGAAAGTTTTTCATAACGCATTCCGCCTTCTCCGTTGTCACCCATCCAGAGAAGGGTTATCAGAACGCAATGCCTGACAGCAAAGATGTAAATCCGCTCCGCGAGGGACTAACCAGTCGCGCGATGCCCGAACCCTGCGCCGTGGTGATTTTCGGTGCCACCGGGGATCTCACGCATCGCAAGCTTCTGCCCGCCATTTATAATCTCGCGGCCGACGGAGCCCTGCCGCCCGCGGTGAGTGTGATTGGGTTCGCGCGTCGCGACAAAACCGACGAGATTTTCCGCCAGGAAATCGAAGAAGCCGCCCGCAAGTTTTCGCGCCAGAAGATCAACGACGAACTCTGGAAAAGTTTTGCAGCGTCGATTTTTTACCATCGCAGTGAGTTTGACAACCTGGAGGGTTACGAAGCCCTTTCCAAGCGGCTCGACGAGCTCGATGCCCAGCGTGGCACGCGAGGCAACCGGCTCTTTTATCTCTCCGCCGGGCCGGACCAGTTTCCCGTCATCCTGGAAAACCTGCGCAAGAGCGGCCTTAACACGGCGAAAGAGGGGAGCTGGGTCCGGGTAATCGTGGAAAAACCTTTCGGCACCGACCTGCCGAGCGCGCAGGTTTTGAACAAGATGGTGATGGAAGCCTTTTCCGAAAAGGACACCTACCGCATTGACCATTACCTCGGCAAAGAGACCGCGCAGAACATCATGGTGCTGCGTTTTGCAAACGCGATTTTTGAACAGCTGTGGAACGCCCGATATATTCACCACGTGCAGATCACCGCCAGCGAACCGCTCGGGGTGGAAGGCCGTGCGGGATATTACGACAAATCCGGGGCTCTCCGGGACATGGTGCAGAACCACTTGCTTCAACTCCTCTGCCTCACCGCCATGGAACCGCCCGCCGGCCTCGATGCCGACGCCATCCGCGATGAAAAGGTCAAGGTGCTGAAATCCCTGCGTCCTCTCAAGGGCGATGACGTTCAGCAGAATGTCGTGCGTGCCCAATACGGTGCCGGGACGATCAATGGCAAACGCGTGGCGGCCTACCGCGACGAACAGAACGTGAATCCCGAGTCGGAAACGGAAACCTACGTCGCGCTGCAAATCAACGTCGACAACTGGCGTTGGGCCGGGGTGCCATTTTTCGTCCGGGTGGGCAAGCGGCTGCCAAAGGGCGGGACAGAGATTGCCCTGCATTTTAAGGGCGCTCCCGCCGTACTTTTTAATGCCAGCGACGACACGATCGAGGACAACGTGCTGGTCATTCGCATCCAGCCGGATGAGGGCATCTCCCTCCGCATGAGCGCGAAGATGCCCGGGTCCAGTCTGCGGATTGAGCCAGTGAAAATGGATTTCCATTACGGCACCAGCTTCGGCAAGGCCACGCCGGAAGCCTATGAACGTCTGCTGCTTGATGCCATGAGTGGCGATGCGACCCTTTTTGCCCGCCGGGACGAAGTCGAGGAGGCCTGGAAATTTGTCGATGCGATTCGCGCTGAGTGGGAAAAAAGTGGCGACGATCTGGCGATTTATTCGGCCGGCACCTGGGGACCGACGGAGGCGGACGATCTCCTGAAGCGCCACGGTGCGAAGTGGAGGCGGTTATGACCATCGAAGCCGGCCTGCCGGTGGAAATCGGCCGCATCGACAAGGAACTGGGGAAACTTTGGGAAGAAAGTGGCGACACCAAGACGCGCGCCTCCCTGATTAATCTCGCCATCTTCACCGAAGACATCGGCTCGGTGGAGGCCAACACGACGATGATCTCCGGCATTGCGGACGAACACGCCTGCCGCGCCATCCTGATTTTTGCCAACCCCGACGCATCCGAATCCAAAGCCAGCGCCTGGATCAGCGCGCATTGCCACCTGGCGGGCAAGGGCGAACGCCAGATCTGCTCGGAGCAAATCACCTTTCAACTCGACGGCGAGATGGTCGCCGCGATGCCGAGCATTGTTTTTTCCCACCTCGACTCCGACCTGCCGCTGTATTTCTGGCGTCAGGGAGAATTCCGTAAGCCTCTGAACGAAAAACTCTGGAGCCGGGTGGACCGTCTGATTTACGACAGTGCGGACTGGAAGAAGCCCGTCGAGCAGTTCGCCATCGTGCGCGAGATTGGCACATTCACGGAAACGCGCACGATCCTCTGCGACCTGAACTGGACGCGTTTGCTGGGCACGCGGTTTGCGCTGGCGCAGCTTTTTGATCATTCCTGCGTGCTGGCACACATTAAGGATATCCGCCAAGTTTCCATCTCGACCTCCAACCGTCTCACCGGCCTGCTCCTCCTTGGCTGGCTGGCGGCGCAGCTTGGGTGGAAGCACCAGTCTCTCCTTGGGAAGGAATCGTTCGTTTCGGGCGAAGGCACCACGATTGATTTTGAAATCCTGGAGACGGGGGGCGAGGCAGTCAATCGCTGCGCTTTTTCGTGTGGGAAGGCGTCTTTTGAGATCACGCGCGAGACGGGTTCGGCCTACTACCATGCCAAAGTCTGCGGCGATGACGTCGGGGAGGCGCCGATGTTGGTCTCCGCCGGCCGCTCCAAACTGATCGATATCCTGCTCATGGAGTTGAGTCGCGGCGGAAAACACCCCCTCTACAGCAAGGCTCTGGCGGCCATTGCCCCATTGGTGTAAACACGCCAAATGGCGGGATTGATTTTTTTGCGCCTTCGCGCTATTCCCCGGAAATGCGCGCCTTGTTCATTATTGCCCTGATTGCCCTGGGAGGCTTCGGATACATCGTGATGGCTCCCGCTCCGCCCTTGGCGAAGGAGCCCGCTGCCCCGGTCAAGGCAGCCGCCACCAACAACAAATCTCTCATCACCTCGCTCAAACGTCAGATCGCCGACGAGGAGGACGCGTTTCAGCGGTCCATTGAAAATTTTGCCAAAACCTCGGGTGACGTCACGAAAGGCTCCCACGCTCAGTCGCAGGAAAACCGCGCCCGGCGCGCCAAGATCGCCCAATTGCAGGCCCGGCTGGCGACCTTGGAGTAGCCGCATTCAAGCCAAGTGGTCCAGGGCGCAGGTGCGGCCCCAACGCAGTGAACCGCCGATCGCCCTGGTAATATAGGCCTTCGCCGCGGCCACTGCATCCGACAGGGACATTCCGGACGCCAGCCCCGCGGTGACGGCCGCCGCATAGGTACACCCCGTGCCGTGGGTCTCCACGCCCCGAATGAAAGGCGCGGCAAATTCCTCGAATCCTTCCGGTGTGGCTAGGAAATCCACCGCCGTTTTGCCGCGAAGATGACCGCCTTTGAGGAGAAACGCGCAGCCGTAGCGGTCCACCAGAAAACGGCCGGCGTCTTTCATTTCGGAGAGAGACCCCACCTCGCGCTCGGCCAGAATTTTCAGCTCGTCCAGATTGGGGGTCACCAGGGTCGCCCGCGGAAAAAGGAGCTGCCGATAGGCCGTCACCGCGAATTTTTTCAGGAGCGGATCCCCGCTGCTCGCCACCATGACCGGATCCACCACCAAGGGGACTTTTTTCCGGGCCAATTCCCCGGCCACCGCCTCGATGATGGCGGTGGAATACAGCATCCCGGTCTTGACCGCGGCCACGGGAAACGCCTCGAAACAAAGCGCCACCTGGCGGGCAACGATCCCGGCTTTGACGGGCTGGATGGCGGCAACCTGACCGGGAACTTCCGCCACCACACAGGTTACGGCGGTGAGGCCATAACACCCCAGCCGGGAAAATGTTTTCAGATCGGCCTGGATGCCGGCTCCGGCACTATTGTCGGAACCGGCGACAGTGAGGGCGACGGGCCGGGAGCGCTCAGCGCTCTTCGCCACGGTTTCCGGTAAGGATAAGCACGTAGTAAAGCAAGGTGCTCAAGGTTGCCACAAAGGCAGCAACATAGGTGAGAGCCGCTGCATCCAGCACCTTGTTCACCCCAGTGGCCTCTTCGCCGGCACGAATCATTCCCATCTGTTGAAGAATGACCTTCGCGCGCCGCGAGGCGTCAAACTCCACCGGGAGAGTGATCAACTGGAAGATGGCGAGGACCGTGTAACAGACCGCCGCGATCATGATGGCCTTCATACCCAACATGGGGATGAAGATACCGGCCAGAATGACAAAGGGCAGAATCTGCGAAACAAACATCGTCAACGGAACCACCGCCATGCGCCACTGCAAAGGGGCATAAGCTTTCTGGTGCTGAATGGCGTGGCCACACTCATGAGCGGCAATGCCCAAAGCGGCGACGGAGGGCGTGCGATAGACGTCCGTCGAAAGACAAAGCCGCTTGTTGCTGGGATCGTAATGATCCCCGAGCATGTCGTTGATTTCGACCACTTCCACGTCGCGGATGTTCGCGGCGGAAAGGATCTCACGCGCCGCCTGCGCGCCCGTTACGCCCGAGGACGCGGCGACCTGCTTCCAGTGCCCAAAGGCGCTTTTCACCCGCATCTGAGCCCACAGACCCAGCAGAATCGGCACACCAATTAGTAAAATCCAAAGCATCATAATCTCGTGAATTTAGTTCAGAGTTTCCGACAAGCAAACGAAACCGACGTTCAAAAAATTGAGACACGAATTTGGAAGGAAGGAATTTTTCTCGCTCCGTCCAATCTTGAAAATTCGTGTCTAGATCTCCAGGGGTTTGGGAAAATTGCTCAGCAGGCGGTTCCCATCCGCCGTCACCAGTGCCACGTCCTCATGGCGCACGCCGCCAAGGCCGGGGATGTAGATACCAGGCTCGACGGTGATCACCTGGCCGGGCTGGAATTTCGTCGCGGAAAACCGTGGCGTCTCGTGAATTTCCAAACCGAGTCCATGTCCGGTGCCGTGAAAAAATCCCTGCCAGCGTCCCTCCCTGATTTCGGTGGGGTAGCCGCTTTCGGCAAAAAACCGTTTGATCCCTTCATGGATGGCCAGCCCCGGAGCCTCGGGTTTCATGGCCTCCAGCGCGCGGTGCTGACCTTCGAGGCAGGTTTCCCAAAGGTTGCGCTGCGCCTCGCTGGCCGTTCCACGAACGACGGTGCGGGTCATATCGCCGAAATATCCGCTCCGGGCATCGCGCGGGAAAATGTCGAGGATGATCAATTGATGAGCCACCAGCGGGCCGCTTCCCCGTTCGTGGGGATCGCACGCCTGGTCGCCGCAGGCCACAATACAGTCGCCCCGGGCTTCGCCACCCGCCCGGACGATGGCGACCTCAATTTCCTGGCGGAGGATTTCCGCGGTGAGCACGCGTTTATTCCAGCCGAGCTTGCCATCCTTGCGAATCGCCGACGCCTTGAGGACTTCGATTCCCCGGGCCATGCCAGCCTCGGTGACGCGCAGGGCGGCTTCGATTGCTTCAACCTCCGGCGGGGTTTTGATCTGGCGCTCCGGAAAAAACGCCCCCTCGACAGGGCGGACTTTGATATCTTCTTTCTTAAGCTGACGGGCGTAGCCGAGTGGAAAATTCGCCGGCACCACCACACTTCTGGCCCCTCGCTTCTTCAAAAACGCCGCGACGACTTTCGCGAAGGCGGGTTTGCGTTTTCTCCCGCCCTGGATTTTCTTCTCCAGTTCGGAATAGGCCACCACCTCATCCACCTGCGCCTCGCGGCGTCCGCGGTCCACCTCCAGGTCGCTCAGCAGCAGCGCCTTCCTGCCTTTCGCGTCCAGAAAAACGAAGTCATCCGGCGCCCGGAATTTCGTGACGTACAAGAGGTCTGCGGAGGCCTCGCTGGAGGCGATGATCAATTGGGCGCGTTTCACAGGCGCGCACTCTCGCGCAAGCGCGCTTTCGGATCAAGACGGGGGATGCGGCGACCAGGAGTTTGTCAACGCCTCAAAAGAGCTTCCGCAAGGTTCGCTCAATGTTCCGGCGGGCGCGGTCAATTTCCTGGCGGGGACTGGATTCCTCGGCCCTTCCCTTTGATCGCGCGGGAGTTTTTTGCTCCGCCACCGATTCGCGGACGGACGCACTTTCAAGCGTCACCTCCAGATCGCCTCCAAACACGGAAACTTCGCTGAGAAAAATCGGGGCGTCGAAGGGGTTTCCCATCACAAACGTCGGGATTTCCCCGCGGATTGCCGCCCGATCGACGGTGGACCACCCCAGGGTGTCGCCTGGGGGCAGGAGCCTCGGGACGGCCGTTCTGGCCAACGAAATCCGGCGCGAAGAACCCAGATAATTCGACGCCGGATAACCCGCCGCAAGATACGTCCACCCGGGTGACGGCACCGCTTCTGCAGGATCTTTGATTTCCCAGACCGTGGGCGCTTTTGCCATCGGCGATTGCTTCAAGTGACGCTCCGAACGGGGAGTCTCCTGCCAGGCAGCCCGCAAGACCATGAAAAAAAGGACGAACGTGCAGGCCAGGATCATGAGCAAACGCGAACGCGCCAGAACCGCTGTGCGCCAACGCGGAGAAAGCCCCGCCCGATCAAGGGCGGCACCCGGAGGGGCCTGCAGGGTGACGTCGGTCAGAAGGAGCGCCACCTCCCGTTTAACTTCGAGGGGACCCAATCGTCGTTGAGGGTGTTTTTCCAGCATCCCACCGAGAAGCTCGACGACAGCTTTGGGGTAGTGGTCGAGTTCAAACCAGCGAGGTTCAACGTTCAAATGTTGGTGGAAAACATGGGCCAGCGACCCCTCAAAAGGAGGCGAACCCACAAGCAGATACCACAGGGTGCATCCCAGCGAATAGATGTCCGCCCTGGCATCGACCGCGTGCTCCTGAATTTGCTCCGGGCTGGCGAACTGGGCCGTTCCCACGAAGCCAGGCATCGTCGCATACGAGGCGCCTTCCGGGGCGGAAACCGGGCGGACCACGCCAAAATCGATGAGCTTCACAAACGGCCAGGCATCTTCGTCCGCGTCCGGAACGATCATAATATTGGCGGGCTTCACATCGCGATGCACCATGTGCTGCCGGTCAGCCGCGATCAGAGCCTGACTGATCTGCAGCGTCACCCGCAGTGCCGCGTCAACTGGCATCGGGCCAGAGCGGCTGACAAATTCCTGCAAATTTTCGCCGTCGATGATTTCCATCGCATAGAAAAACTGGCCGTCTTCCTTCCCCAGATGAAAGACCGTCGCAATGTTCTTGTGGCGGAGCGCAGCCATGGTCCTCGCTTCCCGCGTGAAACGCTTTTCGTCTTCTTCAGAAACCATCCGACTCGAATCGATAACCTTCAGGGCAACCTGACAGTCGAGCGAGGTATTGATCGCCAGGTAGGTCACTCCCATGGCCCCGCGGCCCAGGATCCAGGGCGAACCGTCGTCCCGCAGCAGTACGCGGAATTGGCCGAAGTTCAGGCTCTCGCTGTTGGTCGTCATGACAGAGTGATTCGAATCGGCGGCGGACTTCCGGCCGGCCCTCCCTCATTTTCCGCAGGGCCTGGTCGGTTCTTCGGGCACCGCCTGCATTTCGGAATTTCCTCTTCGCCGCGCTCTGTCATGGTCTCCCGGTGATCAAAAATCTCCATCGCTGGACCCGCCTCAGTTCCGTCAAATGGGAGGACGCCTGGGTGGAACGCCTGCGTTTTCTGAGCCCGGACCAACTCGCGTTCATCACCTGGCCGGACTCCCGCGCCTTGAAGATTGAAGCGTATTGCGAGGAAAAAACGGCCAAACAGCTGGTGAAACGGTTCGGCGGCCGCGCGACCAAGATCGCAGCCCACATCTGGACCGGCGATCCCGATCGGCCGCGCGGACCGCTGGCCATCCGGGGCAAGCTGAAGGTCTATTCGGACGAACCCACCTGGCTGGCCTGGCGGGACGGAGGAAAAAATCCGCCCGGCATCCTTGTCCCCGCCGGGATGGCTTTCGGCACGGGAGAACACGCCACCACCGCGACCTGCCTGAGGCTCCTCGCCGATCTCGCTCCGGACCTCCCCGCGGGCTATCGCGCGCTCGATCTGGGCACGGGCAGCGGAATTCTCGCCATTGCCGCCGAAGTTTTTGGCGCGAGCGACGTGGAGGCGATCGACTACGACCCTGCCGCCGTCCGCATTGCCAAACAAAACGCCCGCAAAAATCGCACCCGGAAAATCGCCGTAACTGCGGGCGACGTTCTGGAGTGGAAACCCGGAAAGCCATTCGACGTCGTGCTGGCCAATCTTTTCAGCGAGGTGCTTATCTCGGCCACACCACGCATCGCCAAGGCCACCAAAGCAGGCGGGTGGTTTATTTTTTCCGGCGTCTTGAAAAAACAGGCCCCAGAAGTTTCGGCCACGTTGGAAAAAGCCGGATTCACCAAACCCCGTGTCATCCCCCGCGGCAAATGGTGCGCCGGGATCTGCCAGTTCCGCAGAAAGCCCTGAAATCCCAGGATTTCTACCGCGCGCGATTAACCACCCGGATCGTGGTGGCCGAGCGATAGGCCGGGCTGCCGTCCACCTGGCCGACGATCGTGTAATATCCTTCCGGCAATGCCGAACCATCCGTATGGAGCGGAATGTCGATCGTGCGGCTCCAGGTTTTGCCAGCCAGCAGAGTCGAATCCACCAGCACCGGGAGACTGATCAGGCCCGTGTCCGATTTCCAGATTACGTTCCCTTCATCATCGAGCAGGGAGAATCCGATCTTGCGCTGGCTCGAACCCGAATCCGGGAAGGAAAAAGCCATGTTCCCCGACGTCTGGTTGGCCAGGGAAAACGTGGCGCTCACGACGCCGGAGAGCCGGACATTGTCTCCGCGGCGCAGCCCCACGATGACCCGCGAGTCCGCAACCGTGAGGGTATTCGACACCCCCCATTTCCGCGACGAAAGCACGGGCGGCAGGGAACTGGCCGTCACCACCACGTCGTAGCTCATTTGAAACGACGACACGCTGGTGTATTCCGGCGCACCGGGGACAAAGGCCTCGACAGAATAACGCCCGATCTCAAGTTGACTGTCCTCAAGGAAAAGCGGGATCTGGATCGTACGTTTCCAGGATTGGCCCACACCCAGCGTCCCGCTCGATCCTCTTTCTTCCATGAGCACTTCCTCGGAAGTCCAAAGGACATCGCCATTGCTGTTCAACAACCGAAAGGCGATCTTGGCGGTGTCGGTCAACTCCACTTTCACGGGCGCAGAACTCTGGTTCGACAACTCGAAGGTGGCGGGAAATGAGCGGGCGGGCTCCACCGCCGGACCGCCGGTCGTGAATTCTGCCGCAGGAATCTCCAGGCGGCTGGTCAGGCCCGCAGGAGATTTCTGGCCGAAGCCTGGGACTGACGTCAGGACAAATGCGAGGAGAGGAAAAATGACGCGTAGCGATTTCATGGGTGGGGATAAGATTAAGCTTCAAGAGAGAGACGAAGCCGCCGGGAAAAATGATCTGATTTTTCCTTCCCGTCTGGTGAGCGGAGACAAGAGATCCGCTCCCCCGAAATTTCCTCCGCTTTCGGAGTTGACGCCTTCTCCCGTGCCCCAGTAGGTTTTCCGACCCGCTCTTGACCGGTCAAAACGCCCCGTCCGGGCGGAAAAATTCATGCCCGAAGAGCTGTCCTACGTCCTGATCACTCCATATTCGATCCGCAAATCGCGGACCGGGGGGATCGTTTCGCGCCTGCTCTCCCGTTCCGGCCTTGAGCTGGTGGCAGGGCGGATGTTCGCTCCCGGCGAAGAACTTGTCGCGGAATTCGCGGCGGCCACCGTCACGGAAACCGACGAACGTCACCGCCGCACCCAGGAGCTGATCCGCGAATATATCCTGAAAAAGCTTTCCCCCGGCCCCGACGGTCAGAAGCAACGCGTTTTGTTGCTGGTCCTCAAAGGTGAGAACGCCGTGCTGAAAACCCGCACTGTGGTCGGCCACATCGTCCACGAGCGCACCAGTGGCGAAACCATTCGCGACACCTATGGCGACTATCTTGTCGAGGACGGCGTGGTCACCTACTTTGAACCGGCGGTCCTCACGCCGCCCGACGTGGCCACTGCCCGCCAGCATCTCGCCATCTGGGCGAAATATTCCGACTCCGACGGTGGCATCCTCGATGACGTGATCGCCCTCCCGGCCGGTGAGAACGTCGAGAAGACGCTCGTCCTGATCAAACCGGACAACTTCCGTTTCCCCAACGCTCGACCCGGCGGCGTGATCGATCTGTTTTCCCGGTCCGGCCTGTTTATCATCGGCCTGAAGGTCCATCACATGAGCGTGGCGCAGGCAGAGGCCTTTTACGGGCCTGTGCTGGACGTCCTGATGGACAAACTCTGCGAACCCAGCGGCAAACGCGCCCGGATGGCGGTCGAAGAAGAATTCGGGGTGCCACTCTCCGCGGAGGCCGAAAAGCAGCTTGGAGCCCTCATGGGACCCATCGCCGGCCGCAACCACTGGGAAAACATCGTCCAGTTCATGTGCGGCACCCGCCCCTCGCAAAGCCCGCAGGATCAGCGCGACGAACCCGGTTCGGAAAAATGTGTGGCCATTGTCTACCAGGGCGTGGATGCCGTGCAGAAGATCCGCACCATCCTGGGACCCACCGATCCTTCCAAGGCTCCTTCCGGCACCATCCGCCGCGAATTTGGTCAGTCCATGATGATCAACGCCGCCCATGCCTCCGACTCGCCCGAAAATGCGAAGCGCGAGATGGACATTATCCGCGTAACGGAAAACACTCTCAAACAACTCCTCAACTCCCACCTCTCGTAAGACACCATGCAACTCGCCAATCGCGTCCAAGAACTCACCCCGTCCCTGACTCTCGCCATCGACAGCAAGGCCAAAGCCCTCAAGGCCGAAGGCGTTGACGTGTGCGGCTTTGGAGCCGGTGAGCCCGATATGGACACTCCCGAGCACATCAAGGCCGCGGCCATTGAAGCGCTGCAAAACGGTTTCACCAAATACACCCCGAGTTCCGGCATGCCCGAACTTCGCCAGGCGATCTCCGATAAATTCAAGGCCGACAACAATCTGGAATACAAACCCAGCCAGATCATCGTCAGCAACGGCGCAAAGCAGTCCTGCTACAATGCCATCTCGGCCGTCTGCGATCCCGGCGACGAAGTCATCATCCCCGCCCCTTACTGGCTGAGCTACCCGGAAATGGTTCGCCTCGCGGGTGCGGAGCCCGTCTTTGTCCAGACCAGCGAGGAAAACGCCTGGAAAATCACCGCGGAGGACTTTGAAAACGCGATGACCCCGCGCACGAAGATGATCATCCTCAACTCGCCCGGCAACCCGACCGGTTCCGTGTACACCCGCGAGGAACTCCGCGCCATTTCTGAAATCGCCGCTGAAGAGGACATCTACATCCTCTCCGACGAAATCTACGAGAAACTCACCTACGACGGAGCCGAGCACGTCAGCATCGCCTCCCTCACCCCTGAAGCCTACGACCTCACCATCACGGTGAATGGTTTCTCGAAAGCCTACGCCATGACCGGTTGGCGCATGGGTTACCTCGGCGCGCCCGAGCCCATTGCCCGCGCGATCAATTCCATGCAGAGCCACAGCACGTCGAACCCCTGTTCGTTTGCGCAAAAAGGCGCCCTCGCCGCCCTCAAAGGCGACCAGCAGTGCGTGGCGGACATGCGCGAGGAATTTGACATTCGCCGCCAATACATGTGCGAACGCGTCAACAGCATTAGCGGCCTTAGCGCCGTCACCCCGCTCGGTGCGTTTTACGTTTTGATCAATATTAGCAGCCTCGGCCTCAAGTCCCAAAACTTCGCCGACCGTCTGCTCAGCAAGGCCAACGTGGCCGTGGTGCCTGGCATCGCCTTCGGCGACGACCGCACCGTCCGCCTCAGCTACGCCACCAGCCTCGACGTGATCAAGACCGGCCTCGATCGGATCGAAGAGTTCTGCAAGACCCTCTAGGAATGTAAGAGGTTGGTTGTGGGATTTAAGATTTGAAAAAATCGAACATCCAGCACCAACCGTCTGACATCCGCGCGCTCATGCGCGCGGCTTCGGAGCGTCTGTCGCTCCCGCTCAAGCTTGGCCTGCGCCGCACGACCGGAAATGTTTCCGGCTCCGGCGCAGGCAGCTCGATTGATTTTCAGGACCACCGACCTTATGTGCCGGGCGACGACCCCCGCCACATCGATTGGCAGGCCTACGCGCGCAGCGGGCACTACACGATGAAACTTTACCGCGAGGAGGTGCGCCCCATCGCGGACATCGTCCTTGATGCCTCGGCCTCCATGTTTTTCGACGAGCACAAGGCCCGCAGATCGCTCGAACTCGCCTGGTTCTGCCTGGAGAGCGCCCTGCGGTCCGGGGCCGCCGTGCGGCTGTTTTCCGTTCATGGGCCGACAGTAAAGCTTCACGAACCAATGGGGGGATGGAACGATCTCGCGGAGTCGGCCTCTGCCGACCCGCCCGAACTCCACCGCATCCCCTGGCGCGCCGCCTCGCTGCGCGTCCTCATCAGCGACCTCCTTTTTCCGGGCCCGCCGGAAACCCTCGTCCCGCCGCTCCTCTCCGGTCGCGGCCGGGCCATCATTCTCGCTCCCCACTGCCACGCAGAAACTCAGCCCGACTGGCTGGGCAACACCGAACTTCTTGACTGCGAGGGAGGCAGAAAACGCGACCTGCGTTTCCATAACGAAGACCTGCGGTTTTACACGGAAACGTACCGCAACCACTTCGACCTCTGGCGCGCCGAGACCCGCCGTCACGGCATTCCCCTCGCGCGCGTGGCGGCGGAACCCTCCTTCACCGGCGCCCTCAGTCTGGAGGGCATCCCGTCGGGCGCGGTGGAGTTGAATTGAGAGGCTGGTAGGGACAATCGAGCCCGGCGAGATAGCCTGCCGCAGGCAGTCCGAAGGGGACTGCGAAACAGGAGCAACTGGCCCAGACGTCCGTCGACGCACAGATGAGCCATGCATCCCTACCAACTTGTGGACTACGGGATCCCCCGCCAAGGCCGCGCGCCGGCCGGGGTTTCTTTGCTGACGGACAACTGGAACGGCACCGGCTGTCCGCCTTTCTTTTGGATGGAGAGCATGCAGCGGTATTGTCCGCCGGGGGATTCTCCGGTGAGGATGTCGATATCAACCGGTTCTCCGGCGCGGAATTCGATCCAGTCGCCGGCAGCCTGAAAGTCACGCGGGGCGGCTTCCTTGGCAAACCACTTTACGCCCATTGGCGTGCCAGGCATTTCAGCGACGAGGGAGGTTTTTCCGTTGATCGCAACAATGACAAAATCGTCGGAGTTGCCAAGAAATCGATACGTGCCGTCTTCGGGTGCGGCGATCTGGCCTTTGTAGTGGACCATCCATTTCTGCGGTTCGACCGTTTTTTCCACGCCGAAGGCCTTGGGGGCAGCGTCGGCATCGATCGTGGGGATTTGCAGCTGCGTGGTGTAGAGCGCACGGGGGACACGGTAGTATTTGTTGATGAGACCTTCGTCGTAGCCGCTCTCGACAAACTGCGCGACGCTACGCTCGAAGAAGTCCCGGTCCATCGGCAGCTTCTGGCGCTTCTGGTCCTGCTTAAAATCGTAAAGGATGCCGATGAGCGCACCCGCAGTGCGTTTGGAGGAACCGAACTGGGTTTCGTCGTCGGCAGCATCAACGCGCAGAACCAACAGGGCCAAAAACAGGACGCGTAGAATCGCCTTCATTGCCGTCCTACTCCGTCCGCGATGTTTTTATAATACTGCTGCACCTCGGGAACGAATTCACGCGGCGGTTTTTCGTTTTGCAACTGGGCCACGGCGCTGCGGTCTTGCGGGGTGAGGCCCTCCACCACGGCTACAGGCTCGCCCTTGTCTCCCGCTCCGACAAGATTGTCCCCGGACGGGCCACCATTACCATTGGCCTTCGACTGGGGATTTTTTCCCTGGCCCTCGGCATTCTCCGAAACCTGCGTGCCGGCTGCCATGGCCATCTGGTTCATTCCCGGGGTTTGCGCCATGGCCTCCGCGAGACCGGCCTGAGCTTCAGCGATGGCTTGGGCGGCGGCTTCGGTTTGCGCCTGGGCCCCCTCGGCGTTTCTTTGGGCGGCATTTTGCGCGGCCTGAGCCAGGTTTTGATTGGCCTCGGCGGC